>JBBQRN010000001.1:0-204658 GCA_038214705.1 Gaiellales bacterium
GAGCATGCCCTCGGACAACGTGCCCGCCGCGACCCGCAGCACCTCCCGGCCCTCGGCCCAGCGGTTGGGCACGAGGTAGAGACCCTCGTACGACGTCATCAGGTCGCGCGACCAGTCGCCGAACCACGGGTAGCCGGCCACGACGGTCGGGCCGGCGACGATGAACTGATCGGCAGCGAGCGTCAGCGTCGCATCGATCTCGTCGGCCGAGCCGGATTGGACAATGAGACCACGTGCTCGGGCGCGAGAGGTGGCGACAACCTCTGGGCCTGGTGGCCAGACGGCGCCGAGGTCACCGGACCACGCGGTGACCGCCAGTGTCTCTCCGGGTTTCAGATCAGCGGAGAACGTTCCCGCGAACCAGAGATCCTCCCCCGCGTTGAGCCCCCGTTCTGCCTCCTGTCGGTAGTGGACACCCGCATACCACTCGCCGGCAGGCGCGTAACCCGGACCCTGGACGCGATAGGCGCTTTCGAAGACGTAGCCGTCTGCGAGGTGCTCGACACTCGCCTCGCCGGAGGCAAACCGCTCGCCGTGCGCGCTGCGCCAGGTGCCGAGCGCTCCGAGCTCGAGCCGCACCGCGCCCGATCCGGAGATCAGCCGGTGGACGATCGCCATCGCGGGCCGGCCGTGAACGGCGGCGATCTCGCGTTCGAGAATCACATCGCCGATCTGCCAGCGCCAGCGGGGCACTCCCTCCTCGAGCCGAAACGATGCGAGATGGATGTTCCCCGGCGGATCGACCGAGCCGCTCGCCCACTCGTGCACGGCGAGGCGGATCCGCGCGTCACCGACGACGAGCACCGGGTCGAGCGCGGCGAGCGCGAGCATCCTGCCGCCCGGCGGATCGGTCGCCGGAACGAGGAGGCCGTGGTAGCGACGGGTTCGCAATCCTCCAACCGTGCCCATCGCGAAACCACCGAGGCCGTCCGTGACGAGCCACTCGCGTGTAGAGGCGGCATCGAGATCGCCGCACACCTGGGGGCCGAATCGCATGGATCTACAGTGTCGCCTCGCCCGGTGACGTTACGCTGTAACGCAACGCCGGAAACCAAGACTCTGATCCCATGAGCATCGAGCGGGAGCGTTTGAACGAGGTTCCGGCGGGCCGTTCTCCGTGGCGTCACTGGGGGCCGTACCTCAGTGAGCGCGCCTGGGGAACCGTCCGGGAGGACTACAGCGCGACTGGTGAGGCGTGGGACTCGTTCCCGCACGATCACGCGCGTTCGCGAACCTACCGCTGGAACGAGGACGGTCTGGCGGGAATCTGCGACGACCGCCAGACGCTCTGCCTGGCGCTCTCCTTCTGGAACGGCCACGACCCGATCCTCAAGGAGCGGATCTTCGGCCTGACCGGACCCCAGGGCAACCACGGCGAGGACGCGAAGGAGTACTGGTGGTACCTCGACTCCACCCCCACGCACTCGTGGATGCGATGGCGCTACATGTACCCGCAGGCCGAGTTTCCCTATGCGCGACTCCTCGACGAGAACCGCTCACGCGGCAAGCTGGACCCCGAGTTCGAGCTCGTCGACACCGGCATCTTCGACGACGGGCGCTACTGGGAAATCACCGCCGACTACGCGAAGGGTGGGCCTGAGGACGTTCTCCTGAGAGTCACGGTGCGCAACAACGGGACAGAGAAGGCGACGATCGACGTCTTGCCGACGCTGTGGTTTCGCAACACCTGGTCGTGGGGGATCGACGACCGGAAGCCGTCGATTCGCCTGGACGGCGACGCTCTCGTCGCCGAGCATCACTCGCTCGGCACCCGCCGCCTCGTCGGGAGCGGCTCGCCCGAGGCGCTGTTCTGCGAGAACGAGACGAATACCGAGCTCCTGTTCGGTGTGCCGTCCTCGACGCAGTTCCCCAAGGACGGGATCAACGACAACATCGTCCATGGCGTCGCGACCGTCAACCCGGATCACGAGGGAACGAAGGCCGCGTTGCGGTATCGCCTCGAAGTCGCGGCGGGAGAGTCGGCGACGATCGAGCTGCGGCTGAGTGACGCGCCGGACGTGCGCCTGGACGACTTCGACGCCATCGCCGTCGCCCGTGCGGAGGAAGCCGACGAGTTCTACGCGGAGGTGATCCCCGGGAGTGTCTCGGACGACGAGAGGCTCATCACGCGCCAGGCGCTCGCCGGGATGCTCTGGTCGAAGCAGTTCTACCACTACGACATCCGCCGTTGGCTCGAGGGCGATCCGGCCGGCCCACCGCCGCCGGAGGCGCGCCAGAACGGGAGAAACCACGAGTGGACACATCTGAACAACATGGATGTGATCTCGATGCCGGACACGTGGGAGTACCCGTGGTACGCGGCCTGGGATCTCGCATTCCACTGCGTCGCGCTCGCCCACGTCGATCCGGCGTTTGCAAAGGATCAGCTCGTGTTGATGTGTCGCGAGTGGTACATGCATCCGAACGGCCAGCTGCCTGCGTACGAGTGGGCGTTCGGCGACGTCAACCCGCCCGTCCACGCGTGGGCTGCACTTCGTGTCCACGAGATCGCAGCTGACGGCGACATCGACTTTCTCGAGCGCGTCTTCCACAAGCTGCTCCTGAACTTCACCTGGTGGGTGAACCGGAAGGATTCCCAGGGGAACAATCTCTTCGAGGGCGGGTTTCTCGGCCTCGACAACATCGGTCCGTTCGATCGGTCGTCGCTGCCGGTCAGCGGTCGCCTGGAGCAGTCCGACGGCACGGCGTGGATGGCGATGTACTGCCAGAACCTGCTCGAGCTCGCGGTCCTGCTCGCCGAGCACGACCAGACCTACGAGGATCTCGCCACCAAGTTCTACGAGCACTTCGCGCTGATCGCCTCGGCACTCAACGAGAAGGGCCTCTGGGACGAGGAGGACGGCTTCTACTACGACATCCTCCACCTCGGCAACGGCGATGTGGTGCCACTGAAGGCGCGCTCCGTGGTCGGGCTGCTCCCGCTCGCGGCGGTGACCACGATCGGGCCGGCGACGATGGCGCGACTCCCCGACTTCATGTCGCGGGTCGAATGGTTCACCAGGAACCGGCCCGAGGGCAGCGCGGTCTCGCAGCACGTCGATTCGCCTGATCACGCCGGTTGGAGAATGCTCTCGATCGTCGACGAGGAGCGGCTGCGGCGTTTGCTGGCCACGATGCTCGACCCGGCCGAATTCCTCTCGGACCACGGAATTCGTGCCCTCTCTGCACGGCATCGCGACAACCCGCTCGAAATCGACGTCGACGGGGTCATGGCGATCCTCGACTACGAGCCGGGAGAGTCGACGAGCGGTCTCTTCGGTGGCAACTCGAACTGGCGCGGGCCGATCTGGTTCCCGATCAACTACCTGTTCGTCGAGACGCTCCGGGTCTATCACCGCTTCCTCGGCGACGCCTTCGCGGTCGAGATGCCGACCGGATCCGGCCAGATGATGAGCCTGGCGCAGGTGGCTGACGAGCTCGCGAACCGGCTCGCAGGCCTGTTCGCGCGCCGGGACGACGGCACGCGACCCGTCTTTGGCCAGGTCCGGCTGCTGCAAGACGACCCGGCGTGGCGTGACCTGATTCCGTTCCACGAGTACTTCCACGGCGACTCCGGCGCCGGCCTCGGCGCCTCCCATCAGACCGGCTGGACGGGGCTCGTCGCCGACCTGATCATCCGCCGCGGGCGCGAGGTCTCTATAGGCAAGGCGCGCCGGAGCAAGACGAAGAAGACGTAGCGCCCTGGCTCTCTCCGGCCTGAGCCTGTAACGATCGCCGGTTCGCCGCGACTAGGCGTTCGAAAGCTTGCGCGAAACGCCGCCCCTGAAAATCCCCTGGAGGTTCCAACGAAAGCGATCGCCGTTCACCCTGGCACGCCGGACTCGATCCACTTGCGAGACATCGACAAGCCGAGGGTTTCGGATGTCGCGGATGGGCGCGGCGTCCTCGTCAAGGTGCTGCGCGTCGGCGTCGACGGCACGGACAAGGAGATCAACGCGGCCGAGTACGGCGCCGCTCCCGAGGGAGACGACTTCCTCGTCACGGGCCACGAGAGCATCGGCCAGGTGGTCGAGGTCGGGCCGAACGTCCCCACCACGATCCGCCCTGGCACGATCGTCGTGTCGAGCGTCCGGCGTCCCGGCTCGTCCATCTACGGGGAGATCGGCCTCCAGGACTTCACCACCGACGATGTCTACTACGAGCGCGGAATCAATCTGCTGCACGGCTATCTGACGGAGTACTACGTCGAGGACTCGCAATACGTGTTTCCGCTCCCGACGGCGCTCAAGGAAGTCGGCGTGCTGCTCGAACCGACGACGGTCGCCGAGAAGGGGATCAATCACGCCTACGAGATCCAACGGCGCCTCAAGGTCTGGGAGCCCCAGCGTGCGTGCGTGCTCGGATCCGGCACCGTCGGTCTCCTGACGGCGCTCGTCGCTCGGCTGCGCGGTCTCGAGCTGACCGTGTTCTCGCTGCCTCGGAAGCCGTACCGGAATGCGGAGCTCGTCGAGCAGCTCGGCGGTGTCTACCGCTCGTCACAGGACGTCACGCTGGCGGAGGTCAGCGCCGAACGCGGCCCCTTCGACGTGATCCTCGATGCGACGGGGTTCAGCCCCATCGTCTGGGAAGCAGCGGAGGTACTCGGCAAGAACGGTGTCCTGATCCTCGCCTCGATCACCGGTGGCGACCGGACGGCGACGATCAACTCGGACAGGATCAACCAGGGCTTCGTGCTCGGCAACAAGGTGATGGTCGGCACGGTCAACGCGTCGCCCAACGACTTTCGCACCGGCGTCGACGACCTGATCAAGGCCGAAGCGCTCTTCCCCGGCTGGCTCGAACAGCTGCTGACAACGCCGATCTACGGCCTCGAGAGCTACGACGAGATGATCCGTGCCCTCACCGAGGACCACGACGCGATCAAGGTCTACCTCGAGATCGCCCAGCCCGACGTCATCGAGTTGGCGTCGACGCTCGACGCAGCCACTTCCTGAGCGAACAGAAGCTGCCTTCGTCATGATGGAGAGAAGCGCGCACGTTGGCGAACGAACCGGGGCGCCGAGACCTGTGGGCGCGTCGCGATGAGCGCGGCGTTCAGCTCTCACGACGCTGCCTTCGACGCCGTGCTCGGCGACGCGCCCGAGCTCATCCACATGATCGACGTCGACGCCCACGAGGGCCCGGTCTACGTCGTCGACGAGGACGCCCTCTACTTCACGACCGCGCCGCGGAAGACGCGTGTTTCCGCGGCGCACTTCCCGGTCGTCGACATCAAGAAGCTCTCGCTCGTGTCCGGGGCGGTGGAACTGGTTCGCGCGAACGCGAACGCCGCCAACGGCATGACACTGGGCGGCGACGGTCGCCTACTCGTGTGCGAGCAGGGGACGCCGACGAGCCACGGGCAGATCAGCGCAGTCGATCGCGCTACGGGCGACGTCCAGACGGTCGTCGATGCCTGGCGGGGGCTGCGTTTCAACTCGCCGAACGACGTCGTCGTCCGCGGCGACGGTTCGATCTGGTTCACCGATCCGGGCTACGGCCACCTGCAAGGCTTCAAACCGGAGCCGGTCGTCGGTGACTACGTCTACCGCCACGATCCGCACACCGGCCAGACATCGGTCGTCGCGGACTCCTTCGAGAAACCGAACGGGCTAGCGTTCTCTCCTGACCACTCCGTGCTCTACATCGGTGACAGCGGCGCCAACCAGGAGCCAGGGAGCTTCTACCCGAAGCTGCCGCACCACATCCTCGCGTTCGACATCTCGGCTGACGGACGCCGTCTCACCGGCGCCCGGTTGTTCGCCGTCGTCGCTCCGGGCTTCCCGGACGGAATCAAGGTCGACGACGGGGGTCGCGTCTACGCGTCGTCGTTCGACGGCGTGCAGGTCTTCTCGCCCCAGGGCGACCTGATCGGAGAGATCGAGCTGCCGGGCGCCGTCAACTTCGCCTTCGGCGGCGGCGCCCGGCGGAACACCCTCTTCATCACGGCCGACATGGCGATCTGGGCAGCAGTCCTGAACGTGTCAGGCCCCACAAACACCGACGCAAAGGGAGCGTGATCGAATGGCTGTTGTACGCACACGGAGGATCGTCGACGACGCCGGCGCGGAAGCCGTCATCGCCGCCGCCGAGAAGGTGGCGAACGAAAACGGCCACCGGGTCGTCTTCGCCGTTGTCGACCCGTGGGGCGAGGTGATCCAGCTCCGCCGCACCCAGAATGCGCAGATCGCAAGCAGCCGCGTCGCTGTGGACAAGGCCCGCACCGCGGCGATCTTCGTCCGCTCGAGCCGCGTGATGGAAGAGCAGGTCACGAACGGCCGACTCGGCGCCCTCGCACTCCACGGCGTCTCGGCCCTGACCGGCGGCATCCCGCTGGTCGTCGGCGGCGAGGTCGTCGGCGCGATCGGCACGAGCGGCGAGACGCCCGATCAGGACGAGGCGTGCTCGATTGCAGGCGCCGCGACAACGTTCTCGACGGTCGAGGTTCCCGCGCTCACGTTCGAGGGCGCACGGTTGGCGGCCGATGCGGTCGCCGCGGTCTCGAGGCAGCGGGGCGTCTCGCCCGTCGCTGCGGTCGTCGATGCCGGCGGCGCGCTCGTGTATCTCTGGCGCCCCGACGACGCCCAGGTAGCCAGCGCCGAGGTCTCGGTGGACAAGGCCCGCACTGCTGCGATCTACCGCCGACCGAGCAAGGACTTCGAGGATCAGGCCTCTGGCGGCCGGCCGTCAGCGCTCCACCTGGCACGGGCCGTGCCCTTGCAGGGAGGCATGCCGATCCTCTACAACGGCCACGTGATCGGCGGGATCGGAGTCAGCGGCGCCACGTCCGCCCCCGAGGACCAGGAGCTCGCGACGATAGGGGCGGACGCGGCGGGCGCGGCAGCGCTGGCGGGCGCCGGCGGCAGCGCGGACGAGGCCGTGTTCTTCTCCCGCGCGGCGGTCGACGATAAGTTCCAGACCGGCGGCTTGCTGCTCGACACGAGCGGCTACAAGATCGACGCCGGCCGGCGAAACGGGCCCGGCGACGCCGAGTGCCATGCGAGCGTCGTCGATGTGATGCACGTCGTCCAGGGCACGGCGACGGTCGTGACGGGCGGCGAGATGGTGGACGCGCGTGAGGTCGCCGCCGGCGAAACGCGCGCTCGCACGATCGAGGGCGGCACGCCGAACTCGCTCTCCGAAGGCGACGTTCTCGCCGTCCCGAACGGCGTTCCGCACCAGTTCACCGACGTCTCGGATCCATTCCTCTACATCGTGGTGAAGGTCGAGGCGTCGTGATGGCGACAGCGACTGTAACGCCCGCGACGCGGCTTCCGGGGCCGCCCGAGCTCCTCCCCGGCCGACCGGATTCCGTAATCGACCTCCAGACCGACGAGGGCGTTGCCCTCGTCGGCGGGCAGTGGCGCTACGCGGACGCGACCGTGGACGAGATCGACTTCGTCGAGCTCGGCTCCGTGGCAGATCCGCTCGGCCCCGGCGATATTCCGAACCGCACCTACGACGTGCTACCGCACGCCGAGAGTGCCGACTACGACGACTCGGACTGGCAGCTCCTGGCACCGAAGGACACGATGCTCCGGCTCGGGAACGGTCGCGTGTGCTTCAACTGGTATCGCATCCATGTCACGATTCCGGACGTCGTCGGAGACCTCGACCCGACGGGCTCGTCGGTTGTCTTCGAGGTCACGGTCGACGACTACGCCGAGGTCTGGGTCAACGGCGAGCTGTCACACGCGATCGGCGACACCGGCGGGCAGGTCGTCGTCGGCTTCAACGCTCCGAACCGGGTGCTCCTGACCCAGGACGCCCGGCCGGGGCAGACGTTCCAGATCGCGGTGTTCGGTATCAACGGCCCGATCTCCGCCACGCCGCACAACTACATCTGGATGCGAACCGCGACACTCGACTTCTACGCGGCCGAGCGTGCGGCGGTCGGCCACGAGGTCCGGCTCGCGGTCGAGCGGACTGACGCGCGTCTCGACGCGATCGTCGCGCCCGATGCGAAGCTCGAGAAGGTGGCCGGCGGCTTCGAGTTCACCGAAGGCCCGGTGTGGACGCGCGACGGCGCGCTGCTCTTCAGCTCGCCGAACACGAACGCGATCTACCGCTGGACGCCTGCCGGCGTGGTCACCGTCTTCCGCTCGAAGAGCGGCTACGCCGGCGTCGACATTGGCCGCTACCACCAGCCCGGCTCGAACGGGTTGACGTTCGACCCGCAGGACGGCCTGCTGACGATGTGTCAGCACGGCAACCGCCGAATCGTCCGTGTGAACCCTCATGGCGACACGACGGTGCTCGCGGACAGCTATGCCGGGATGCGCCTGAACAGCCCGAACGACCTCGTCTATCGCTCCGACGGGACGCTCTACTTCACCGATCCGCCGTTCGGTCTGCCAGGGGTGTTCGACGACCCGGCGAAAGAGACTCCCTTCAGTGGCGTCTACCGCGTGCGCGACGGCGTCGTGTCGCTGGAGAGCGACGAGCTCGACGGCCCGAACGGGCTCGCGTTCTCGCCGGACGAGCAGGTCCTGTACGTCGGGAACTGGGATCTCGAGCGAAAGATCGTCATGCGCTACGAGATCGCCGCGGACGGGGCGCTCTCGAACGGCACCGTCTTCTACGACATGACCGACGCGCCCGGCGAGGACGCGCTCGACGGGATCAAGGTCGACGCGAGCGGCAACCTGTACATCTGCGGCCCGGGGGGCATCTGGGTGCTCTCCGCCGAGGGCGAGCGGCTCGGCCTGCTGAAGCTGCCGGAGGATCCGCACAACCTCGCGTGGGGCGACGCGGACGGCCGCACGCTCTACGTCGCCGCTCTGACCAGCATCTACCGGATCCGGCTGGGCATCGCCGGCATCCGCCCAACCTAGCCACGGAGGAGACACCGAATGAGCAACATGCTGAAGGTAGGAGCGACACTTCCCGACTTCGAGCTCCCAGACGACACGGGCGTCATGCACCGGCTGTCGGAGCTGCAGGGTGACAACGCGACGGTTCTGATGCTGGCCCGCGGCGAGCACTGCCCGCGCGAGCGCCAGCATCAGCGGGAGCTCGTCAAGCTCTACGACTTCTGTCCCGTGGGGTTCACCCAGATGGTGAGCGTCTTCCCGAACGACCAGCACGACACGAACAAGATGAAGATCGCCACCGGCGCCTTCTGGACGTACCTCGCCGACCACGAGTTCGAGCTGCAGACGGCGCTCGACATCCGCGAGTACACGGACACCCACCACGATCACGCCGGCGTTCCGATCACGCTCGTCCTCGCTCCCGGCCTCGTGATCGACAAGGTCTACAACGGCTACTGGTTCTGGGGTCGGCCGTCCACCTATCAGCTGTGGGCCGATCTGGCCGATCTCTTCCAGCGCATCAAACCGGACTTCGATCCGCTCACGGACGAGGCTCGCGCGGCGTGGGAAGCGGACGAGGGTCTCGCGGCCGGCGCGGCCCATTGAGCTCCGAGAGGCGTCCTTCCCGGGTCGCGCGAGCTCGCGCGACCCGGCTGGTCGGGTGCCGCGGGTGCCAGCTCGGCGCAGACGCGGGGGGTCAGTCGAGGAGCTCGTAGGCGAGCCCGGTGGCGCCGACGTACACCAGGTGGTGAAAGACGTCGATCGCGACCTCGTCCTTGCCCCAGAAAACAAGCGGCGGGGCGACCTCGAGAGCCGGGAGCATGACGGCAGCGCTCCCCCAGATCGCTGCGAAATGCGCCGGCGTCGCCAGTCTCGGGCCGAGCCCGAACTCGCGCATCACCGCCCGGGCGATGCCCCAGCCGGTGCCGTAGCCCCAGTGGGAGAGGTCACTGAACCGCGCCTTTGCGCGCGCGTCCTCGAACTCCTTGATCCCGAGAACCTTGGCGGTTGCCCTGGCCGGCGCGTCGCTGAAAGCACGGCCGCGGAGCTTCGCCTCGATCGTGCTCGAGAGGGTCATGGCGGCGGTGCCGGCGAGACCGGCGACGACGCCCTTACCGATCGTTCGGGCAAGCGTGCTTGCGATCCTCATCAGACCGTCACCTCTTCCTTTCCGCTGGGCGTTGCGTTGGCGTTGAGCCGCTCGATCAGGTGATCGCCGACCCGCAGGGCGTTCGCGATCGCCGTCAACGCCGGGTTCACGGCTGAAGACGAGGGGAAGAAGCTGGTGTCGACGACGTACAGGTTCTCCAGATCGTGGGCCTTGCAGTCGGCATCGAGCACCGACGTCTTCGGATCGTCGCCAAAGCGGACGGTGCCGCAGTTGTGGGCGATGCCCGCCAGCGGGATCTGCTGGTCGAGCACCGACCAGCGGGGAATTGCGCGCTCCTGGCAGCCGATCGCGCCGAGCAAACCCTTCAGCTTGACGAGCAATCGCTTGTGTGCCTCGAGGTTGTAGTACGTCTTGGCGAGGTGGATGTTCCCGTTGCGATCGATCGTCACGCGGTTGTCCGCATGTGGCAGATCCTCTGACGTGAGCCAGAAGTCGATCGCGTGCTTTGCCATGTAGTCGAGCGCAAGCCCGGGAGCGAACCACGGCGCTCCGGCGCGCAGCATGTTCTTGTCCGACTTGCCGAGCATCTGAATATGCCCGAGCGGCAGTTCCGAATCGTCGGCGCCCCAGTAGTAGTCGTTGATACCGAGCGTCTTCTGGAACTTCGTCGGGTTCGGCGTCTGCGAGAGCGCGATCACGGCCGAGTTGATGTGCGCCATGTAGTTCCGGCCCACCTGGTCCGAAGAGTTCGCGAGCCCGTCCGGGTGCTTCTCGGAGGCAGACCTGAGGAGCAGAGCTGCTGAGTTGGCTGCGCCGCACGAGACCACGACGATGTCGCCCGTGTAGGCCTCCTCGGCACCGTCGCGATCGACGACCACGCCGTTGACCGTGCTCCCGGCAGCATCCGTGTCGAGCCGCACGACCTTCGAGTGCGTCTTCAGCGTGACGTTGGGATACTGGAGGGCCGGTCGCACGCAGCAGACGTGCGCGTCGGCCTTGCCATCGGTGAGGCAGGGGAAGCCGTCGAACTTCGCGCAGCGGACGCAGCGGCCCCGCTCGGGGTCGGACTCGTCGAGATCGATGCCGACCGGCAGGTGGAAGGGATGAAGGCCCTCGGCCTTCAGGTCGTCATGCAGCTTCTGGATGCGCGTCTCGTGCGAGACGGCCGGATACGGGAACGGCCCGGAGCGTCGTGGCTCGGTCGGATCCTCGCCATGCTGCCCGTGCACGAGATAGAGCTTCTCGGCCTCGGTGTAGTAGGGCTCGAGGTCGTCGTAGGTGAGCGGCCAGGCGGGCGAGACGCCACCGTAGTGGCGCACCTCGCCGAAGTCGCGCTCCCGCAAGCGGAAGAGGATTGCACCGTAGACCTTCGTGTTGCCGCCGACGAAGTACTGGGCGTGCGGCCGGAACGCCGTGCCGTTCTTGTCGAACCACTTCTCGGTGGTGACGTAGCGCTCCCTGCCGAAGATCTCCTGCGAGTCCCAGTTCTCGGGCTCGCGCGGGAGATAGCCGCCGCGCTCGAGGAGGAGGATCTTGAGGCCGGTCGGAGCGAGCCGATGGACAAGCGTGCCACCTCCGGCTCCGGTTCCGATGATGACGACGTCGTAGTGCTCGCTCATTGCATTCCTCCGTCAGACGATGGCGATGGGTGAGGTCCAGGCGCCGGTGGCGCCGCGAAGCTTCGGGTGGGTGAGGATCAGGGCGAACTCGCGGACGCCGTCCGCGGCAAGGGCGGCGGTGTCGAGGTTCTCGACGATGAAGACACCATGACGAACGTTCAGCAGCTGCGGAACTTCAAACGGGCGCTGCGGATCCTCGGCGGGTACCGGGCCGTAGCTCCACGTGTCGCACCCGGTCAGCGCGATGCCGTTCTGGACGAGCCAGTCGGCTGCCTCGTAACCGGGGCCTGGCTCACCGGAGAGGTATGTCTCGGGATCGTCCCAGTGAGTGCTCCAGCCGGTGTGGAAGAGGATCGCGTCGCCGGGCTCGGGGTGGCCTCCGAGCGCGCGCTCGATGTCGTCGACCGTGATGACCTCCCCACGGTCGAGCCGCTCGACGTCGCGCGCCGCGGCGACATCAACCAGCCAGCCTCTCGTGACGATCTGCGGGATCGTCTCGGCGCCGAGCTTGCTCACGCCCGCCGGTTCTGCGATGTCTGCGACGCGCCAGCCGTTGTAGCCGCGGTCGCCGATCTGGAGATGGCTGAGTGCGTCGAGGTGCGTCCCGAGCTGCATGGTTCCCGAGACGATCTCGGTGATCCAGTTGACCTTGTTGTCGCCGACGCCTGTCGGCGTCTCGTCTGCACGTCCGGCGTTCGCGTGGTGCGCCGTCGTCACGAGTGTCTGGCGGAAGTAGCGGCCCGGAAAGACAGGGACGGTCTCGTCGAGCACGTGTCCGAGGTCGTAGACCCGTCCCAGGCGAACGGAGGCGAGGACCGCAGCGCGTTTTGCGTCGGTGATGTGGTTCAGCATCCCGACCTGGTCGTCTTCGCCGAACGGTGAAGGCCACCAAGGGTCTGCTGCGGTCCGCGTGCCCCCCATGGCTGTCTAGTGTTCGCTCGCACCCAGGCGTTACAGGATGCGACCGAGATGCAGCTAGACCGGCCGGAGCACGACCTCGATCGCCGTGCCCTTGCCGGGCGACGAGCGGAGGGAGAAGATTCCCTCGATCGAGGCAGCTCGCGAGCGCATGTTCTTGAGCCCCTGTCCGGCGCCGGGACTCTCGCTCTCGAAGCCGGACCCGTTGTCAGTGACCCTCACGACACGCTTGGTGCCTTTCTGGGTGATCTCGACCTCCGCCTCGCGGGCCTCGCCGTGCCTCCGCGCGTTCGCAAGGCCCTCCTGGACGATCCGGAAGACCTCGATCTCCTCATCGGGAGCGAGCGTCACACCGGGGTCGATGTGCACCTCGACGTCGAGGGCGCCGTCGGCGGTGAGGAAGTCGACGTAGCGCCGGAGCGCCGCGTCGAACGGCGCCGAACCGGCGGCCGACGACAGCGCGAGCACGGCGAACTGCGCTTCCTGCTGGGCCGACGTGACCGCGTACTTGAGTCGCGGCAGGATCTGCTCCAGGTCGGCGCCCGACTCGAGCATGCTGACCTGCGTCGAGAGCGCAAACAGGTACTGGGCAAGCCCGTCGTGGATCTCGCGGGCGACGCGGGCCCGCTCCTCGGCGACGGCGCGGCCGAACTCTGCCTGCCCGATTGCCCGCCAGACGCCGATCAGGAACACGGCGAAGGCGAGGATGCGAAGGATGTCGCTGTGCAGCACGTAGTCGCTCGACCGGGTGGGCGCCAGCACGTAGTGGAGGTCGGCGAATACGACGAGCGTCAGCCCCAGCGCAAGCCAGCTGTCCAGGTCGCGCCCGTGCCGCCGGTAGCGCAAGCCGAAGCCGACGACCGCGACGAGGGAGAGCACCGTCAGCAGCCCGTAAGCAACGACGACGGCGGGCGCACGCGTCGCATCGACGCCGGTGACGCCGACGTCGAGCCGAAGGAGCCGGGCGTCGAGCCAGATCCCGATCAGGGCGGCGACCGCCACGCCGACGGTTGCGCCGAGTACGCGCCGTCGCTTGCCGAGTCGCCTCGTCACGAACGGAGCCATAGCGATCAGCACCGCGCCGAAGAGGCTTGCCCCGATTGCGGCGACTGCCTCGGTCGGCCCGAGAGGGCCTGCGAGCACAGGTGCAACGGCGAAGGCGAACATCCCGGCCCCGACCGAGAAGAACCCTGCCGCCAGCAGCAGGTCCATGCCCCGGCCCTCGACCAGGAAGCGCACGGCCGTCAGCGTGGCGACGATCACCGCGACGACGGCGATCGCCGTGTCGAGCGCGATGCGCGCGTTGGGCAGCTCGTAGCCGTCGAGTCGGCCGCTCAGCGCGAGCAGGATCGTGCCGAGTCCGAGCAAGCTCGTGAGCACGAGCTCGCCAACCAGCCACGAGCTATATCTCTCCGAAGGACTGGTTGCCACTTCCCTCTATTCGGCAGGACAGGTGTTGCCGATAAGGGCTTCATGGAGAGAATTTTGATCGCAGACGATCACCCCCTCACGCGAGAGGCGCTGGCCTCTCTGCTCGAACAGCACGGCTTCGACGTGGTCGGTCAGGCATCCGACGGCGCCGAGGCGATCGTGGAGGCTGCCCGCCTTCACCCCAAGCTGATCCTGCTCGACCTGACGATGCCGGGAATGGACGGTCTCACAGCTCTCCCGCACATCCGCGAGGCGTCACCCGAGAGCGAGGTTGTCGTCCTGACGGCGTCGGGAACCGACGAGAACCTGCTCGAGGCGATCCGGCTCGGGGCCGCCGGGTACCTGCTGAAGAGCGAGCCGCCGGAGCGGATCGCCCTCTTCCTGCGCGGCGTTGCCGACGGCGAGGCCGCCCTCTCCGGCTCGATCGCACGCAGGCTGCTCGACCGCGTTCGCGCGGGCGGGCGCATGGGTGGCATCCCTGACGAGGTCGCCCAGAAGCTCTCGGCCCGCGAGGTCGAGGTGCTGCTCCTGCTCGACGAGCATCTCGGCACCGACGAGATCGCGGCCCGGCTCTATATCTCCGAGCACACTGTCCGCTCGCACGTCAAGAGCCTGCTGCGCAAGCTCGGCGTCTCGTCGAGACGCGACGCGCTCGAGAAGCTCGCCACCGCTCGATCCTGAGGCTCCTCCCCCCGACGGTTCACCCAGGAGGGGGGAGGAGATTCGTCACGTCGGGGCGATGCGCCGCTCGCGGAGCGGCCGCATACTGAGGCCACGCAGGTTCCTTCCAGGGACTAGCGGGGTGGAAACCGCACTGAGACGGCCGGGCCGCACCCCGGCCGTTTCTCTGGTCTGGTCCGGCTACGAGTTGAATCCGGCGAGCGTCGTCTCGACGAGCCCCGGCAGGGTCTCAAGGTTGTAGCCACCTTCGAGCACGGCAGCGACCTGGGGCGCGAGCTGGGTGCAGCGTGCCGCCATCTCGCGGAAGCCGTCAGCCGTCACCGCCATCCCCCCGAGTGGGTCGTCAACGTGGGCGTCGAACCCTGCCGACACGATCAAGAGGTCCGGCTCGAACGAGCTGACGGCCGGCTCGACGATCTTCCGGAACGCCTCGACGTAGACCCTGTCTCCCGAACCGGCGGCGAGTGGGATATTGACGATCGTCTGGTCGCCGGTGTCCGGCCCGCCGCTGCCGGGGTAGAACGGCCATTGGTGGAGAGAGACGAACAGGATCGAGCCGTCGCCACGCACGAGTGTCTCCGTCCCGTTGCCGTGATGGACGTCCCAGTCGACGATCGCGACACGCTCGACTCCGAGCTCGGCCTGCGCGTGACGCGCGGCGATCACTACGTTGCCGAAGATGCAGAAGCCCATCGCCGCGTTGCGGAGGGCGTGGTGACCAGGGGGGCGGACGAGTGCGAACCCCTGCGCCTCGACAGCGCGAACGGCGCAGCCCGCGGCGAGCCGAGCGGCCTCCCACGTCGTGGGGTCCGAGGGCGTGTCTGCGTCGAGCCAGCCCTCGGCGTCGATCTCTTCGATCCGGGTGACGTATTCTCCGTCGTGCGCCCGTTCGATCGCCGCCCGGGTCGCCGGCTCGCCCTCGATCACCGGGCTGAACGCAGCCAGCAATAGAGCAAGTCGCTGCTCGCTCTCCGGATGGTGGCGGATGCTCGTCGGATGAAGCTGCGCGAGCGCCGGGTGACTGACGACCTCCAGGGTCAGGCCCCCCGCAGCTGCCGGGCCAGTCGTTCCACGCCGAGCTCCTCGGCCGCGGCCGCGCCGGCCTGCCAGTCCGGCTCGAGGTCGGGCACCGGCGGAAGCGGAGCGCCGGGATCGAGGGTCGCGATCTGCAGGAACCCCCGCAGCTGGGTCGCCTCGGTTCCGAATCGCCCTGCCGCGAGCATCGACTCGAGATCGGGGTAGGACTGCAGCAGGGTTGCCGCGGTCTTCTCGCCAACGCCGCGAGCACCGGGAATCTTGTCCGACGGATCGCCACGGAGCGCGATGAAGTCGGGCACCTGGCACGGCTCGACACCGTAGCGCTCGCGCACCTCGGCCGGGCCGATGCGGGCGAGCTCGCTGACCCCTCGGACGGGCTGGAGGATCGTGACGTCCGGCGCCGCGAGCTGGAACGCGTCGCGGTCGGAGGTCGCGACGAGCGTGAAGCCGCCACGGGCTCGCTCGAGGGCTACCGCGGCCGCGAGGAAGTCGTCCGCCTCGTAGCCGGCGTGCTTGGCGCACGTGATTCCGGTGACGGCCACGAGCCCCGGCAGGAGGTCGAGCTGCTCGACGATCTCGGGGTCGAACTCGCGACCGGACTGGTAGGTCTGGAGCAGCTCGTTGCGGTACGTGGGGGCGCCGAGCGTGTCCCAGGCGACGGCGACCGCTCGCGGCCGCTCCGCCTGCCAGAGGCGCAGCAGCATCGACATGAACCCGACGAGGGTGTTGGCCGGTCCACCGTCCGCGCGCCGGATCGAGCGTGGCAGGGCGTGGAAGGCGCGGTGCGCAAACGAGTCGCCGTCCACGACGAGCAGCGGCTTCATCGAAGCGATGCCTCGAGCTCGCCGATCGCCTCTTGCAGGCGGTCGGTCGCCGCGTGGGCCGCGTCATCGACGGACAGGGCCGCGAGATCATCGAGCCGCACAGGATCGCCGAACGCAACGCGCAGCGGACTGAACCTCGTGAGGCTTCCGGTGCCGGAGATCCCGGCCGGTACGAGCGGCACCCCTGCCTCGAGCGCGATCCGCGCCGCGCCGGCATGCCAGCGGGCCTCACGACGCTTTGCGAGGCCCTTCTTGCGCCGCGTTCCCTCGGGGAACATCACGACGACTTGCCCCTCCCGGCAGAGTTGCACGGCGGTGTCGACAGCGTCCTGATCTCTCTCACCACGTCGCACGGGGAACGCACCGCAGGAGGCAATGAAGGGGCCGAGCGGGAACCAGAACAGCTCCGACTTTGCCATGAAGCGCAGGTACCTGTGAGGGAACAGCGGCATCCCGAGCGGCCACGGGTCGAGGTTCGAAAGGTGGTTCGCGGAGAGCACGTAGCCCCCCTCTGCGGGCAGGCGGTCCAGCCCGGTCCAGCGCTCGCGGAAGACCCCACGGAGGACGGGGTAGCTGAGACCTCCGAGAACGAGGTAGGGAAGGCTCGGTCGGGGATTTCTGGACATCGACTGCTCCAGTATCGCCCCTTCCGGACACTTGCGGTTCTCCACCGCCCCGCTATGGTGACGCGCGCACCCGGCCGTCGGCCGGGAAGGATCCCGTCATCCGACCCGAAAAGGGCACTCGTGGCTGAACGCCGTCTCGTCATCGTGGAGTCTCCTGCCAAGGCAAAGACCATCGCGGGCTACCTCGGCAACGGCTATGTCGTCGAATCCTCGATCGGCCACATCCGTGATCTGCCCAACCGCGCCGCCGATATTCCGGCTGCTTCGAAGAAGGAGCCGTGGGCCCGGCTCGGCGTCAACGTGGATGACGCGTTCCAGCCGCTCTACGTCGTCGACCCCGACAAGAAGAAGAAGGTCGACGAGCTCAAGCGCGAGCTGAAGAACGCCACCGAGCTGTTGCTCGCAACGGATGAGGACCGTGAGGGCGAGGCGATCGCCTGGCATCTCCTCGAGGTCCTGAAGCCGAAGGTGCCGGTCAAGCGGATGGTGTTCCACGAGATCACGAAGGAGGCAATCGAGCGCGCTCTCGGCGAGACGCGTGAGGTCGACCAGAACCTCGTTGATGCCCAGGAGACACGCCGCATCCTCGACCGCCTCTACGGCTACGAGGTCTCGCCCGTCCTCTGGAAGAAAGTGATGCAGGGCCTCTCGGCAGGCCGCGTGCAGTCGGTCGCCACGCGCCTCGTGGTCGAGCGCGAGCGAGAGCGGATGCTCTTCGTTGCGGCCTCCTACTGGGACATCGCGGGCGAGTTCGATCCCGGTGCGTTCGAGGCCAGGCTGGTCGCCGTTGAGGGGCGCCGCGTCGCCCAGGGCCGCGACTTCGGCGACGACGGCAAGTTGAAGTCGGACGATCTGCTGGCGCTCGACGAGGACGGCGCGCGATCGCTCGCCACATCTCTCGAGGGCGCGGTGTTCACCGTCCGTTCGGTCGAGGAGAAGCCGTACACCCGGAGGCCGGCGCCGCCGTTCATGACCTCCACGCTGCAGCAGGAGGCGAGCCGCAAGCTGCGCTTCTCGTCGCAGACCACGATGCGCGTCGCCCAGAAGCTCTACGAGAACGGCTACATCACGTACATGCGCACCGACTCGACGACGCTGTCGGAGTCGGCGCTGACAGCAGCGCGCAGACAGGCGGCGGAGCTCTACGGGGCCGACTTCGTCCCCGCGACGCCGCGACGCTACGAGCGGAAGGTGAAGAACGCACAGGAGGCCCACGAGGCGATCCGCCCCGCCGGCGACTCCTTCCGGCTGCCGGCCGACGTGGCGTCGGAGCTCTCGCGCGACGAGCTCGCGCTCTACGAGCTCGTCTGGAAGCGCACGGTCGCCTCGCAGATGGAAGACGCGCGGGGCCAGACGGCGTCGCTGCGCCTCGGCGCCACCGCGGTAGATGGGCGCGATGCGGAGTTCGGCGCCTCCGGCACGGTGATCACGTTCCGCGGCTTCCTCGCCGCCTACGAGGAAGGCCGTGACGAGGAGGCGACGAGCGGAGACGACGAGCGGCGGCTGCCGGCCCTGCAGGTCGGCGAGCAGGTCGCCGCCACCTCACTCGAGCCGGACGGTCACTCGACCGCCCCTCCCGCGCGCTACACCGAGGCCTCGCTCGTGAAAGCGCTCGAGGATCGCGGCATCGGCCGACCCTCGACCTACGCCTCGATCATGAGCACGATTCTCGACCGCGGCTACGTCTTCAAGAAGGGGACGGCACTCGTGCCGACCTTCCTCGCGTTCTCGGTCACGAAGCTACTCGAGCAGCATTTCGGTCGGCTCGTCGACTACGACTTCACAGCCCGCCTCGAGGACGACCTCGACCGGATCGCCGAGGGCGATGAGAACCGCGTCGACTGGCTGACCCGGTTCTATCGCGGCACGGACGGGGAGGAGGGCCTGCACGCCCTCGTGACAGACCACCTCGAAGACATCGACGCGCGCGACGTGAACTCGATCGAGATCCCGGGCGCCGACGGGATCGTCCTGCGGGTCGGCCGCTACGGGCCGTACCTCCAGCGGGGCGAGGAGCGGGCGAGCGTCCCCGAGGACATGGCACCCGACGAGCTGACCCGCGAGGTCGCCGAGGAGCTCCTTGCCAGGCCCTCCGGTGACCGGGCACTAGGGGACGACCCGGAGTCGGGCCGCCAGGTCGTCGCCCGCGACGGCCGCTACGGGCCGTACGTGAGCGAGGTGCTCGAGGAGGGCGCGACGGAGAAGCCGAGAACCGGCTCGCTGTTCAAGACGATGTCCCTCGACACGATCACGCTCGAGGACGCGCTTCGGCTGCTCTCGCTGCCACGGGTGCTGACTGCGCCCGACGGCGAAGAGATCCAGGTCGCGAACGGCCGCTACGGCCCATACATCAAGAAGGGCTCGGAGACCCGGTCGCTGGTCGCCGAGGAGCAGTTGTTCACGGTCACTGTCGAGGAGGCGACGGCGCTGCTCGCCCAGCCCAAGGAGCGGCGCGGCCGCGGCCAGGCGAAGCCGCCGCTGAAGGACATGGGCCCGGACCCGGGCACGGGGAAGCCGATCGTGGTCAAGGACGGGCGATTCGGCCCGTACGTGACCGACGGCGAGACGAACGCCAGCCTGCGGCGCGGCGACGAGCCGGAGAGCCTGACGATGGACCGGGCACTCGAGCTGCTCGCCGAGCGGCGTGCGAAGGGACCGGCGCCGAAGAAGACGCGCCGCCCTGCCGCCAAGCGCTGACACACGCTCCCGCCGAATCGTTTATCGTCACTGCAACGGATCCGACGGCCGAGCGTGCGCCGTCGACTCGCCCCGTCGGCCCGTCGGAATACCAGCTGCGCAGGCTGCGTTGTGACGTTGTGGCAGCCACATCGGGTTTGTGACAGCTGCTCGGGGCTTCCAGCCCTGGAAAAACATGGCAAGCTGCATAGAGTCATTGAAGATTGTGCACACCGGGATACGCGAAAGGACTGAAACACCCCCTTGACGCAGAACCAGCTGACCGAACTGTTCGAAACCGATCAGGTCAAGGCGCTGATCGAGCGCTCCGAGGAGCGCGGCTGGGTGGAGCCGACAGAGCTCGAGGCGTTCGTGCTCGAGCACGAGCTGAACGACGAGGAAGCCGAGCAGATGACCCGCGAGCTCGAGACGATAGGGCTCGAGATGGGCCAACCGCAGGCCGACGCCGAGGCGAAGCAGCAGCTCGCCGATGCCGAACGGAAGAAGGAAGAGGCCGAAGCTGCCGTCTGGGCCGCGGAGTCGCTCTCGGGCGCGGCCGACTCGCTGCAGCTGTTCCTCGCCGATGTCGGACGCCACAAGCTCCTCACCGCAGCCGACGAGGTGACACTCGCGAAGCGCATCGAGCGCGGTGACCCCGTCGCCAAGCGGCGGATGATCGAGTCCAACCTGCGACTCGTCGTCTCGATTGCCAAGGGCTACCGTGGCCTCGGCGTGCCGTTTCTGGATCTAATCCAGGAGGGAACACTCGGCCTCAACCGGGCCGTCGAGAAGTTCGACTGGCGCCGTGGCTACAAGTTCTCGACCTATGCGACCTGGTGGATCCGCCAGTCGGTGCAGCGCGCCGTCGCGAATCACGCTCGCACGATCCGGGTGCCGGTTCACGTCGTCGAACGGCAGCAGAAGCTGTCGCGGGCGGCCCGCCGGCTCGAGGTCGAGCTGGGTCGCGAGGCAACCAAGCAAGAGCTCGCCGAGGCGACCGGGCTGCCGATCCAGCACGTTGACGAGGCGCTCGGAGCGGCACATGCATCTGTCTCGCTGAACCAGACGGTCGGTGCAGACGACGAGGGCGAGCTCGGCGACCTGTTCGCCGACCGCGAGGCTGCCGATCCGTTCGAGGAGGCCGAGGAGTCGTTGCGCCGCCAGGGCGTTCGCCGCGCCCTCGATGCGCTGCCCGAGCGGGAGCGGCGGATTCTCGAGCTCCGGTTCGGATTCGAGGGTGAGCCCTGGACGCTCGAGGCGATCGGCCACGAGCTCGACCTGACGCGCGAGCGCGTGCGCCAGCTCGAGGGGCAGGCGCTGTCGCGGCTTGCCGCACTGCGCGAGCTCGCCTCACTCGCCGCCTAGGCACGCCCCTGAGCTGCCGTCGGGATCGGCTGATCGCCCGGCCCGACGGCCGGTCGCCCGGGTCGCGCCACAGAATCCCCCACCGTGGGTGATTCTGGGCGAAATAGCCCTTCTTGCCCTAAAGACGTACTCGGAGAGCGCCGATGAGACCATCGTGGACGCCGCAGAACGCAAGGAGATCCTGAGTCGCTATCGCGACCACAGCCGCCGCTTCGAGGCGGCCGCGGCCCGGCGTAGCACCATGCGCCCGGGAGCAGTGATCCCGTTCAACCCGCCGGCCCTCCGCGAGCTGGGCCAGGATCCGACGGCCCGGGAGATCGAGGTGCTGCAGCTCGTTGCAGACGGTCTCGTGAACCGGGAGATCGGCCAGCGCCTCTTCCTCTCGGAGGAGACGGTGAAGTCACACGTCCGACATCTGCTCGCGAAGCTCCAGGCAAGAAGTAGAGCCCACGCCGTAGCTGTTGGCTATCGGCGTGGGCTCATTGCCTAGCGTGTGTTGCTCACTGAGGTATCCCGTCGGATCCTGAACTCGTGACCTCTGGATCAAATCCCCCGATAGAGGGATGCCCACCAGGGGTGTTGAACTCAGAATCTGACGGCTACCAGTCCTTTACGCCCGCAGACATAGCGGTACGAAGGACGATACGAAACGCTTTCCGCATCGAACCTACTCCTTGTTTCGGGGACTAACGGCAAAATGAATCGTATACCCCAATCGAGTGATAAAGCAAGGGCGGTAGTCCGCGAGGCCGTCAAGCCGCTTCACATCTACGTAGCGGCCTTGGCCCTCACGGCGATGCTCACCGCGGCAGCGTTGATTCTCTACGGGCCTCCGCTCGGGAGTATCTGGATCGTCGCACTACTTTCGATTGCTGCGGCGATCGCCGAACGCGGCAGCGTCCGACTGACAGACACGACAGAGCTGTCAATCTCGCCTGTCCTGATGCTCTTCGCCGCAGTCCTCTTTGGGCCGTTGGCTGGAGGCATCGTCGGCGCTGCATCCGAACTCGGTGACAGCGAGTTGCTCGATCGGCATTCTGCGGGAAGGTCGCCGCGTCTCAAGTGGGTGACCTACACGAGCAGTCGCTTCCTGGTAGGCGCCGCGACCGGTGGAGTGGCAATGGTCGTCTTGTCACACGGACCCGATGGAACCGGCGGGATCATCCTGGCGACGCTGTTGGGCTCAATTGCCGGCGAGTCTCTCGAACTCGGATTTGCAATCGTCACTTCGCGGCTGCGGGGGAATCGGACATTCCTCGGCCGAGCACTCATACCGCTACTCGGAACCGCCGTTTGCGTCTATGCACCCATCGTCGCCTTGCTAACGATGGCGTACACGAGTATCTCGCCATGGACAGCCCCTCTGTTCATCGCACCCGCTCTGGCCGCCCAGCGTCTGTTCGCGATGTACCTTCAACAGCGCACCCTCGCATCTGACCTCAAAGGCGCCAACGAGAGCCTCAATCGGTCCAACCTCGAATTCGCCGAGGCGCTGGTGGCCACACTCGAGCAAAGCGATTTGTATACGGCCGGACATTCCAAAGCCGTCGCCGTCTATTCTCGAGACATCGCTCGGCGGATGGGCCTTTTGGACGAAACCCAGGAGCGAGCGTACCTCTGCGGCCTGGTTCACGACATCGGAAAGGTAGGCCTTCCAGCGAGTCTTCTCTTGAAGAATGGGCCCCTCACACTAGAGGAGCGTAAGGAAATGCAGCGGCACTCGGAGATTGGCGAGAGCATTCTGGAACGAGTCGAAACCTACGCGGACGTGGCCCTGATTGTTCGACACCACCACGAGCGCATCGACGGGGAGGGCTATCCGGACGGCATCCCTGGAGAGGAGATTCCGCAACTTTCGAAGATTCTCGCGGTCGCCGATGCGTATAACGCGATGACGTCAGACCGACCGTACAGGGACGCGATGCCAAGCCGAGTCGCCCGTCTGCGAATGGCTCAGGCAGTGGAAAGCCAGTTCGACACTACAGCTGTCGCCGCCTTTGAGGCGATCCTGGCGGGTGCGACGGAGGACTATCGAATGGCCAAGCGCGAGGATTTCCACCCGATCAGCCCGCGCCAACTCGAGATCCTCGCTCAGTCCATCCCGCCGATCAGCGAAGTAGCCTGACGAACTCGTTCGTGAACGGCATTCATCGCAAGTGCGGCACGTGATCTCACGCCGAGCTTGTCAAAGATGTGATGAACGTGAACCTTGGCGGTTGCTTCGCTGATGAAGAGCCTCGCGGCAATCTCCCGGTTTGGCAGACCAGCACAAACCAGGTCGTAGACTTCGCGTTCGCGCACCGACAAGGCCGATCGCGGGTCGAGACTTCCCTCAACCATTAGGCCCAGCGCATTGGCCACATCGTGGTCTCCGGCTCGGCTGAGGGCATAGACGGTCCGTTCGGCGCACGCGGGCGCAGACAGCAGGACCTCGAGGAGGTCCGGGTTGGCCCTGTATGTGCACACCAAGAGATCGACCGCACCAGTATCGAACGCCACGGCGACGAGTTCCTCAGCGCGCCTGACAAGATCGGGGCCTCGAGACTTCAGTGCGACAACAGCCTGGATGGCAGGCCACAGCACCCTCGTTTCAACACCGTTGGTCAGCGCGGCCGCTTCGGCCCCGGCCCGCGTGGCCTCGTCGAGTCTTCCTAAGGTTGCGAGCGCCAACGCCCTCGTCGCCAGCACCTCGCCGTGCATGCCTTTCACGGAATGAACTGCATCGGGAGGCTCTATCGCGCAGGCCTCAGCAACGCGCCCCTCTGCCAGCAGCACACGTACCGTTAGAGCGTAAGCGTTTTGCTCCGCAAATGGGTCGTTCAACTGCCGGGCTGCCTGGCCTGCGCTTCGCAACTGGTCGTGAGCTTCCGCGAAACGCCGAAGTCCCGAGAGGGCGTATCCGCGCATCGCTTGAGCATGTGAGATCACAACATCAACACGAAACTCGGTTGAGTCCTCGAGAAGAAGGCCCGCTACTCGATCGGCTTCTTCGTAGAAGCAGCCGAGCGCCAAGGCCCATGAATACATGCTCCGGAACGAACACCGCACAAACGGGTCAGGTACCCGGGGTACGAGTTCGGCGACCCGACGGGCGTCATTGAGGTGACGGATGTACCCGAAGCGAAATCCGAGGGACAGCCGCTTGTCCGCCAGTCGAACGAGTTGATCCGGCTCGTAGCCGACCGCAGAACCCTCGAGCGCTTTGATCAACTCGTGCGCTTCGGCGAGTTCGAGGGCTGCAGCGCACATGACTTGCCCCCACATCACCTGCCTCAACCGGCCCGCGTCCGGAGCTACGGCCGCTGCGCGTTGGAAGAGGTCAAGGGCTTCCTCCTCGCGGGATCCCACATGGGATGCTCGAGCGGCCAATTCAAGCGCTCGGAACCTCACCTCGGCTGGCACGCCCTTCTCGGCTGCAACCTGCATTGCGGTCGAGCCAGCGAGCGTGTGGAGGCCTTGCCGTAGATCAACCTCCGCTCGGGCGACACTCAGGATCGGAATATCAAGGTTCCGAGCCAGCGCACGATCTGACCACGCAGACAGGGTCGCAAGGCGAGCTGAGTTCAAGAGTTCGTCGAGCGCCACATCCACGAGGGATTCGAGTCCGACTAGACCGCGACGATCGAGGATGTCGAACGCAGCGTCCCATTCGCGACGTGCGAGGTAGACATCGAGAGCAGCTCCCAGCGCCTCTCCAATCTCGGCGCCAGCCGTCCGCCGGGCTCGCTCTTCCAGAAACGCTGCCGCCAGGCGGTGGAGCTCGAGCTTGCCGCCGCGTTCCTCGAGGATGCCGAGCACCAGAGCCTCCTCGCACACCCGCTCGGCCCGCTCGGCGCCGAGCAGCTCCACAGCAAGCTCGCGGTCGAGGCTCGGAGCCGTGGCGAGCAGGCCGAGGTCGAGGCGCACGCCGGGCTCCAGGCCGCGATAGACCTCGTCCGCGAAGAACTCGTAGAGCTGCTCGGGGAGATCGAGGCCCTCTTCGGGCAAGGGGGTATCGGTGGTCGTCAGGCTCGCGAGGCCGATCACCGCCGGCCAGCCACCTGCGAGGGCGAGCAGGCCCGCGCTCATCCCCTCGCGGGCCCCGCTGAGCAGGTCTTCGGCCTCCTCCTCGCTCATCGCGAGCATGCTCTGGCCGATCTCGAGCACGTCGCCGTAAAGGACGCTGCGGGTAGAGACCCAGGTAGGACGATCTCTGGTCGAGATCAGGATCTGCACGGGTGACTGCTGGACGATCCCCTCGAGGAACCCCTCGGCGACCTCCGACTCGGCGATGTGCTGGTAGTCGTCCACCGCGATCCACGCGTCCTCGGGCCACGACGCCATGTCTTCCGAGAGCAGGTCGACGAGGACATGCATCTCCGCCGACGGGTCGGGGGTTGCGTTGAGCCGGTCGCCGAGCCGTCGGTCACAGCCCGGCAGGATCTCTGCCGCGGCGGCAGCCATCTGGCGAGCAAGCACCGCCACGTCGGCCGAGGAGCGGCGCGCCCTGATCCATGCGACGCGGCGAGCCTGGCCGGCCCACTGTTCCGCGAGAGTGGTCTTGCCGTATCCCGGCGGAGCTACCAGCATCCGCACGCGCGAACGCGACCGGTCGAGCGCCCGGATCAGCCTGGGGCGCTCGAGCAGCCGGCGGGGCCGGAAGGTCGGCTTCGGCAGCTCGGACATGACGTTGACCAGGCAGGCTACAACAGGATCGCTCGTGGGGGAAGAGGGCGCCCGCGAGATGCGGGGCCGCGGGTCGCGGGCGCCCTGCCGTCAGCCCCCCGGTCGCCGATGAAGCGCGCCGAGGCTTGCCGAGAGCGGGTCCTCACCCGTGAGCACCCTGAACGCGACCGGAATCTGCCGGCGGCGACTCACCCCGAGCTTCGAGCGCAACGTGTCCGAATGCGCCTTCGCCGTCCGGGGCGAGATGCCGAGCCGCTCGCCCACCTCGTCGTTCGAGCATCCGGCCGCGATCAGCGCGATCACCTCACGCTGCCTCACGGTTAGGCCTGTCCCTCTGTGGATCGTCACTGTTGTCATGCCGCAAGAGACTAGTGAACACCGTTCGAGGCAACCATTCGCCGGGGGGTGTAACCACGGGTGTAAATCACTACACCGGAAGTATACTTCAGGTATAATGGTAGCCATGAGCAGCGACATCGCGATCTGGGCAGGTCTCGTCGTCGCCGTGCTCGGCTTCCTGGCCGCCGACTTCCTCCTCTTCGGGCGCCGCGGGATCACGTTCCGGAGCTCGGCGCTGTGGAGTGTCTTCTGGCTCCTGCTCGGCATCTCGTTCACCCTCGTGATTGGTGTCTGGCAGGGTTCCGGCCCGGCCGGCGAGTACCTCTCCGGCTATCTGATCGAGCGGAGCCTCTCGATCGACAACATCTTCGTCTTCGCCCTGATCTTCGGGGCGTTCGCCGTGCCGGCGAGCAAGCAGGGCCGGCTGTTGTCGATCGGGATCGTGATGGCGCTCGTCATGCGCGCGCTCTTCATCGCAGCCGGCGCGGCGCTGCTCGACGCCTTCCACTTCACGATCTACCTGTTCGGCCTGCTGCTCGTAGCGACCGGCGTGAAGCTCGCTCGACACACCGGCGGGGATGTCCATCCCGAGCGGAACGTCGTTCTCCGACTCCTCAGAAGCGCGTGGCCGGCGGCAACCGTGACGGCCGCAGTCGTCGTTGTGCTCGCGACAACCGACCTGATCTTCGCGATCGACTCGATCCCCGCGATCTTCGCGATCACCGACGACGCCTTCATCGTTTTTGCGGCGAACGCCTTCGCGCTGCTCGGCCTGCGCTCGCTCTACTTCCTGTTGGCCGGGATGATGGACCGGTTTGCGTACCTCACCTACGGGTTGGCGATCGTGCTCGTGTGGGTCGGTGCGAAGATGCTGCTTACGGACGTCTGGAAGATCCCCACCTGGCTGTCGCTCCTCGTGATCATGCTCGTTCTTGCAGGCGCGATCGGGCTATCGTTCCTGCGGACGCGAGGGGGGGCGCCCGGCCGGCCGGCCGGAGCATCGGGATGAGCTCGTGGACCTTCCTCTCGCATCACGCGCAGGTGCTGCTTTGCGTTGCGCGCAACCCGGACGCACTGCTCCGGGAGATCGCGGTCGAGGTCGGGATCACGGAACGGGCTGTCCAGGCGATCGTCAACGATCTGGTGACCGAGGGATACGTCGACCGCGTCCGGGTGGGCCGGCGAAACCACTACTCGGTGCACCCCGATGTCCCCCTCCGACACCGCCTGCAGGGCGACCTCGACGCGGGCACCCTCTTGCGCCTGCTCGGCTGACCAGCGCTCCCGCCGCGTTCTTGGGCACGATGTCGATATGCCCGCCAATCTGATCCAGCGTAAGGCCTGAGGGGTCGCCCGATGGACGGCGACTCCCAACTCCCCGCCCAGGTGCAGGAGCTGCGCGACCGAGGCCTGCCTGCGATCGCGCTCGGCGCGATCCTCGTCGGAGCCGCGCTCTGGCTGACGGGGCACGAGCGCCCTGCCGACCTCGCCTGGGCGGCAGGGGCCGTGATCGTGCTCGTGCCGCTCGTCGTCTCGACCATGCGCGCGCTGCTTCGCGGCGATGTCGGCGTGGATGCGATCGCGCTCGTCGCCATTGTCTGGGCACTGGCGCTCGGCGAGTTCCTGGCCGCTGCGATCGTCGCGCTGATGATGTCGGGAGGGGCTGCGCTCGAGTCGTGGGCTGCCGGCCGCGCCCGCCGCGAGCTGCGGCTGCTCGTCGAACGGGCTCCGAGGATCGCGCACCGCTACGTCGACGGGTCGGTCGAGGAGGTCAGGGTCGAAGAGCTCCAGCCGGGCGATCTCGTGTCGGTGCGCGCCGGCGAGGTCGTGCCTGCGGACGGCGTGGTCGCTGCGGCGGAGGCCGTGGTCGACGAGTCCGCCCTGACCGGAGAGGCGCTTCCCGTCACGATCGCCCGCCACGGTCACGTGCGCTCGGGAACCACGAACGCCGGCAACGCATTCGACCTCGGTGTCACCACAGCCGCCGCCGACAGCGCCTACGCCGCGATCGTGCGGCTCGTCCGCGCCGCCGAGACCGACCGGGCCCAGTTCACCCGTCTCGCGGACCGCTACGCGGCCTACTTTCTGCCGTTCTCTCTCGTCGTCGCAGGGCTCGCCTGGGCTGTTTCGGGAGACTCGGAACGTGGTCTGGCCGTGATGGTCGTCGCCACGCCGTGTCCCCTGATTCTCGCCGCACCGATCGCGTTCGTTGCCGGGCTCTCGCGGGCCGCAAGGGCTGGGATCATCGTCAAGGGTGCAGGGGCGCTCGAGCGGCTCGGCGGCGCAAAGACCGTGCTGCTCGACAAGACCGGCACGCTCACGCTGGGGCAGCCGGAGGTCGAACGCGTCATCCCGCTCGGCGCACTCGGGCCGGACGAGGCGCTCGGGCTTGCGGCCTCGCTCGACCAGATGTCGACGCACGTACTCGCCGAGAGCCTCGTCGCAGGAGCAGGAGCGCGCGGGATCGAGCTCACCGTCCCCACCGGGGTCGAAGAGGACGCCGGGCGGGGGATCACCGGTGAGGTGGGCGGGCACCGGGTGGCCGTGGGCTCGAGCGCCTGGCTGGAGACGATGGGCTACCACGATGCGCTCGCGACAGCCCAAGCGCACGACGCCGAGGGCGAGGCGGGGCGGGCGAAGGTTCTCGTGGGGGTCGACGGCACCCTGCAGGCGCTGATCGTGATGGGCGACCGGCTTCGCCCCGGCGCAGACCTGCTCGCGCAACAACTTCAGGCTGCCGGTATCTCCCATGTCGCGCTCGTCACCGGCGACCGTCCGGAGATCGCTGCCGAGGTGGCCCGGAACGCCCACATCGACCACGTCTACGCCGACCAGACACCCGAGGAGAAGCTCGACGTGGTGCGGGCGATCCGCAGTCGGGATGCCCTGCGCAACGTCGTCATGGTCGGTGACGGGATCAACGACGCCCCGGCCCTCGCCCTCGCCGACGTCGGCATCGCGATGGCCGGCAAGGGGGCGACGATCTCGTCGGAGACGGCCGACGTCGTGATCACCGTCGACAATGCCGACCGGATCGTGACCGCGATCCTGATCGGCCGCCGCTCGCTGTACATTGCGCGTCAGAGCGTGGTCTTCGGGCTCGGGCTCTCGGTCGCAGCCATGCTCGTAGCCGCTCTCGGCTACCTCCCACCCGTCTGGGGCGCGCTCTTCCAGGAGGTCATCGACGTCGCGGTGATCCTGAACGCGCTCCGCGCCCTCAACGGCTGACGAGCGGCGAGGCTGCTACTTCGACGTCGACGCGTGCACGTACGCGGCCACGTCGGCGATCTGCTGCTCGGTCAGCTCGGTGAACGGCGGCATCGCGTTCTTGCCATTCGTGACCCGGTCTATCACGAGCGCCGCGGACGGCTTCCGGACGTCGAGGGAGGGACCGACGTTTCCGGTCGTGCCCGCTGCCGCAAGCGTGTGACACCCGCCGCAGTTCTGGCTCTTGAATACCGCCGCGCCTGCCGCGGCGTCGCCGACGAGCGCGCCACCACCGCCCCCGGTGGTCGTCGTCTGTGTCGAGGTGGTCGGCGTCGAGCCGCCTCCCCTGCCGTGCTCGCGACCGACGAGGAACCCGCCGACCGCGAAGGCGAAGGCGAGCAGGAGCGCGACCAGAACGAGCGCCCCCTCGGCCACGTGAACCGACCAGTCACCCTTCGACTTCACGGGCACCGGGATGCCACGCTCGTCGAAGGTCGCAGGACCGGCTTTGCCTCGCAGCGTCTGGAAGACGTTCCAGAAGAACAGCACCTGGGCGGCGGCGAGCACGAAGGCGAACGGCAACGAGATCCGCGTCAGGGTGTCGTAGTTCGACGGGAGCACGGACCAGCGCCTGGGCGCGCCGTCGAGACCCTGGACGAGCCAGAGCCCGAAGAAGATCATCCCGGCGACGAATGTCGTCCAGACGTGCACCCAGGCGAGCCGCTCGCTGTAGAGCGCCTTGCCGCTGAGCTCGGGAAGCAGCGCGTAGACGGCTCCGAAGATGAGGAGGCCGATGTTCAACATCGCCATGTGATGGAAATGGCCGACGATCCAGAGCGTGTTGTGAACGGCGACATCGAGGGCGATCGTCGCGTTGACGACCCCGGAGAGACCCGCCAGCAACCAGCCCACGAGCCCGAAGAACAGCGCCGTCGACGCGGGTGTCCAACGGAACCGGGAACGGTAGATCGTGAAGGCGAGGCTGTAGAGGGAGAGCGCCGACGGGAGCACGAGCGCGAAGGTGATCGGCTGCATGGCCGTGTTGATCTGCGCCTGTGCCGTCCCGCTCGGATAGTCGAGGTAGAGGTGGTGCGCCCAGACGAAAACGTTGGCGATTACGGCCACGGTCCACGCAACCGCGATCACGTGCCCGGCCACCAGGTCGCGACCCGCGTAGCGGGGGATCAGCCAGTAGTAGGCGGCGACGGCCGGGAAGAGCAGGAGGTAGACGACGGGGTGCCCGAACCACCAGAGGATGTTCTTCGCGAGCAACACGTTCGCCGGGCCGACGACGTGCATCGACTGGAGGATCTGCCAGATCAGCAGCCCGGCGAGCGGGAGCGTCGCGATGATCATGTCGAGCCCGATCACCGCCAGCGGGATCACGGGGTACGGCACCGGCTTCGGGTTTGTCGCGAACGTCCGCGGCATCAGGAAGCCCCAGCCGAAGGAGATCCCGAGACGCTTGCCGATCGAGCTCGAGACGCTGTGCAATGCCTCACGATTCGTGACGGTGTGCAGGATCCCGAAGCACCAGGTGACAATTGCGAGACCTGCGAGCAGGACAGAGAAGGAGAAGAGCCCTGTCGCCCAATCGCCCCAGTTGCCCGAGCCATAGAACGGGAGCGGGTAGAGGAATACCCAGGAAGCGCCGAACCCCATGAAGACCGTGGTCACGATCACGCCGAAGACGCCGAGGACCATCAACCACCAGGTCAGGCGCCCCATCACGAGGCCGAAGCCCCGCACGGGGAAGCCGACGCCGGCGAGGATCCACCACGAGAGGCCCATCACAGCGAACCCGGCCCAGCCGACAAAGGCCCCGAGTCCGTGGGCGGTCATCAGCGCGTACCAGAAGTTGTCGCCCACCCGGGCCTGCGGCACCGCCTGACTCCAGCGGAGCACGACGCCGAGCAGCCCCGAGGCCGCGAGGATCGCGGTCGACGCGACGACGTAGCGGATCGTCAGCCGGCGGGCGATCTCGAGGGAACGGTCGTCGATCACGCTCGCGCCTTCCGGACGACGAAGGTCGTCGACATCTTGTGGTGGCCGGAGCCGCAGAACTCGAGGCAGTGCACGGTGTAGACGCCCGGTTGTGAGAACGTGTGGACGATCTTCTGGTCGTGCTGGGAGACCACCTGGGCCTGGAAGATGAGGACGCCATTCGGGTTGTAGACGCCGAAGCCGTGCGCCACATCACGCGAGCGCGCGATGAAGGTGACGGGCCGGCCCGTGACGATGCCCTGCGGCGCGTCGATCGCCCACGCGTACTGCACGCCCGTGACCCGCACTACCTGCCCGTTCGGACCGGCCGTGTCGCCGTAGGGGACGTAGAAGATCGTCCCCATCAGGAGAGCGAAGAGGACGATGATCACGATCACGAGCCACGTCGTCTCGCGACGCGACCAGCCCCTGGTGCGGTCCTCGTCGAGTGGACGCAGAGTCGAGTGGAACACCACGAACGAGATCGCGCCCCCGATCGCGATCGCGATCAGATACGCGACGGTGATGATGACCGCCGTGTGGCTCACGAGCGCCATCTTCCGCGCCGAGCCGGAGGGCGAGCATCGGTCATTCACCACGGACCGGTTGCGGGAATCCCGCAACGGGAAGGTCGCAGCCACGGATGCCGGAGCAGGCCCGGCGCAGCAGGATGCCGAGCATGCGCGTGATCCTGGTTGCGACAGACGGCTCCGAAGCTGCCGGGCTCGCCCTCGGCGAGGCGATCGAGATCGGGGCCGGCTCGACCGCCGGAATCGCCGCGATCACCGTCTGGCGTGCCCTGCAGGGCGACTTCGGGCTCGCGTACCCGTCCACGGCGATGCTGAACGACATCCTCGACGCGGAGCGAACGCACGCCGAGACGACGCTCGCCGACGCCGTCAAGCGAGCAACCGCCGCCGGGGTCCCTGTCACGACGAGGCTCACGACCGGTGACCCGGCGCACGAGATCTGTGCCTACGCCCGCGAGATCGACGCGGGCATGATCGCCATGGGAACACGCGGCCACGGCAGCGTCGCGGCACTTCTGCTCGGGAGCGTTTCCAACGCAGTCATTCGGCAGGCGCCCTGCCCCGTGCTCGTGGTGCGCGAGCCGGGTGAGCGAGTGGCGAGCACGCCGCCTCGCACCGAGATGCACTCCGAAGCGGCCTCGAGCTAGGTCGAGTCCCGTTGACCGAACTGGGCGACGCAGGTCGACGGAGTCGTCCACGCCTCGAGGTCGGTGAGTGCCACCGGCGCGCCGAGCTCTTCGAGTGCGCCGTCGATCAACCCGGCATGGAGCGCGCAGACCACACGCGGGTAGCGTTCTGCGAGCTCACGGAAGGGACAGCGATGCATCACGAGCTGCCCCGGACCCGTCGACGGGGCGAACCCGCGGAGCCGCAGCAGCCTGGCGACGCGCTCGACGCAGACGGCCTCGTCGGCCTTGACGCCAGGCTCGAGGCGCTCCACGAGCACGCGCCCCCAGCCGCGCCCCGCAGCGAGAGCTAGCTCGCCTCCCTCCGGTAACGGCTCGAGGGACGAGGCGAGCGCAGCGGCAAGCAACTCGTGCTCCGCCTCGGCGGACTCCGGGACGGCGGTGAACAGGAGCCGCGGGCGACCCTGCCGCTTCGTGCTCTCCGCGGCCGATACGACGAAACCGGCCTTCTCGAGCACATGCAGGTGAGAGCGAACCGTGTTCGGGTGAAGCTCGAGCCCCACCGCGAGCTCGGAGGCCGATTGTGGCTGCTCCGCCGCGCGGAGGCGCTCCAGCAGCCGCACCCGGCTCGGGTCGGCGAGCGCCCGGTGGCCAAGAATTATTCCATTCATCTTTTTATTATTCCAGACCGATCGCCTGCACTCAATACGCAGATTCCCTTAGGAAATCGCGGGCTTTCCCCGACGTCGCACCAACTATTTTTTCCAATACTTGAAAGGAAAATAGTCGACAGGAGGAGATCTCTCATGAAGCTCGTTCTACTCGGAGGCTCGATTCTCGCCGCGGCGGCGCTGATCTTCACGTCTACCGTGGTCGCGTGGAATCGGGCGCTCGACGACGACACCACGGCAACGGCAGCGACGACGACGGGCATGGACGCGATGGGGGGCTCAACCGTCAAGGGAACGAGCTTTGCCGGCATCGCACCGGACAACGCGAAGGAACTGGCCATGGCGCACAAGCCCTATCCTGCGGCTCTGCCCCCGCTCACCCCGGGCGACGTCGTCAAGGTACACATGGTGTTGAAGGACGTCACGATCGAGATCGCACCCGGGATCAAGTACGCGGCGTGGGGCTTCGAGGGCGGCGCGCCCGGCCCCGTCGTGCACGCCCGGCAAGGGCAGACCGTCCAGATGACCCTGACCAACGACGGCGCCATCCCACACTCGATCGACTTCCACGCGGCCCGGATCGCGCCCAACAAGGCGTTCGTCGACGTGATGCCCGGCAAGTCGTTCACGTTCAGCTTCAAGGCGAGCGATCCCGGCGTCTTCATGTACCACTGCGGCACGAAGCCGGTGCTGATGCACATCGCGAACGGCATGTATGGCGCGATCGTGGTCGACCCGACGACGCCGCTGCCGAAGGCCGACCGGTCCTACGTGCTCGTTGCGAGCGAGTGGTACATGACGAACGACGGCCTCACGGAGCCGGCGCAGTTCGACCTGAACAAGGCACGGGCCGTGATGCCGGACTGGACGACGTTCAACGGCTATGCCGGCCAGTACGTCGCCCATCCGCTGGTTGCCGACCCCGGCGACACGGTGCGCTTCTACGTCGTCGACGCCGGGCCTAGCCTGACGACCGCGTTCCATGTCGTCGGCACGATCCTCAACACGGCCTACGTCAACGGCGACATGAATCCGGCACACGCGCTGAACGGTGTTCAGACGGTCGACGTGCCGGCCGGCGGCGGAGGCGTGTTCGACGTCAAGATCGACGAGGAGGGTCTCTACCCGTTCGTCAGCCACGCCTTCGCAAGCGTGGACATGGGCCAGGTCGGCCTGCTCAAGGTCGGCAATCCACCCGGGACGATGTCCCACTAGCCCAGTCGCTTTGCGACTGGGCTAGTGGATTCGACGAGTCGTGACGGCCGAGGCCGCCACGACTCGTCGAGCAGGCCGTTGACGAGCGCGTAGTGGACGAGCTCGGCCCTGGTTCCGAGGCCGAGCTTCTGCATGATGTGCGCCCGGTGGGTCTCGGCTGTCCGCACCGAGATGAACAACCGCTTGGCGATTTCCTGATTGGTGTGACCGAGGGCGAGCAGGCGCAGCACCTCCCGCTCGCGCTCCGAGAGTGGGTCACTCGCCGCACGGCGAGCCTCCTCGACCTCGGCCTGCGCGAGCCGCGCGCCAAGAGTCGGGTGGACGTAGCGCCCTCCGTTCGCGACCTCGCGCACCGCCTGCACGAGCTCGGTGTCGGCGGCCTCCTTCAGCATGTACCCGCTCGCACCGGCTCCGAAGGCCTCGCGCACGTATGAGGGATCGTCCTGCATCGAGAGCATCAGCACCCGACCCTTGGAAGCCGAGATGACGTCCGCGCAGGCATCGATGCCGCTCCGACCGGGCATCACGACGTCGAGCAGGACGACATCGGGCTTCTCGAGTCGCGCGGCACGGACGCCAGCGTCGCCGTCACCCGCCTCAGCAACGACCTCGATGTCGTCTTCGCGGTCGAGGAGGAGCCTGAGGCCCGTCCTGACGACGGCGTGGTCATCGACGATCAGTACGCGAATCGACACGGCACCACTGTATCCCGGCGCGGCGCCAGCAACGGGTGGAAGGTGACCGGAGACCTCGCTACACGCCGCCGGCGTACCCGTCACCACGGCCGTCCGATCCGCCGATCAGCGATCCCTCGTGCCGGAGGATCATCTGGCCGACCCCGAACGGGTGCTGGATCGACCCGACCCTCGCATCATGGCCCTTCCGGTGGAGGAACGGTACGAGGTGGGCGAGCCCCGGCTCGAGCTCGACGACGACGCCGTCCTCCACCCGCCAGCGCGGGGCATCGAGCGCGGCCTGGGGGTCGTCGCCCTCGTCGACGAGGCGTCGAACGACCTGGAAATGGCCCTGCGGCTGCATCGGCCCACCCATGACGCCGAAGGGGCCGAGCAGCGAGCCCTGCTCGAGCAGCATTCCGGGAATGATCGTGTGGAACGGCCGCCTGGCGGGGGCGAGCATGTTGGGGTGGCCCTCGACCCGGCTGAAGCCCGCCGCCCGGTTCTGCAGCACGACTCCGGTGCCCGGTGCCACGACGCCGGAGCCGAACGAGCCGTAGACGCTCTGGATCAGGGACACGGCCATCCCGTCGCCGTCAACCACACAGAGATACGTCGTGCCCCCCTGGGGGAGGACGACGTCCAGGTCGAGCGCCACATCCTGGCGGACGAGAGCTCGCCGCGCAGCGAGTCTTGGCTCGGCGAAGAAGTCCCCGGGTAAGGGCCCATCGTGGACTGCGGCCCGCGTGTCGGCGAGAGCGAGCTTCATCGCCTCGATCTCGGAGTGGGCTCCCGGCTCCAGGCCTTCATAGAGAGCGAGCGCGAGCAGCGCCGCCGCCCCCTGGCCGTTCGGCGGTAGCTCGCAGACCTCGATGCCGCGGTAGCTGCGGCGGAGCGGCTCGACCCACTCCGAGACGTGTGACGCGAGGTCGTCCTCGGAGAGCCACGTGGCGGCGGCAATCGCCGCTGCGACGGGGCCGCAGTAGAGCGCGTCCGGGCCGTCCGCGGCGATCGCCCGCAGCGTGCCCGCAAGGTCGGGGAGATCGTAGCGCTGTCCGCAGCGCGGCGCTGAAAACGGCGCCAGAGGCGCAGTCGCCCACTTGTGGGCGATCCGCGCCGTGCAGACCGGTCCTTCACTCGCGAGGTCGGCGGCCGCCCCGACTGCCCGCTCGAGCCCGAAGCACCCGAAACGCTCGGCGAGATCGGCCCAGAGACGCACGGCGCCGGGAACGGTCACCGAGCAGGGGCCGTCGTCGGTTGCTTCCCGACCACCGAGCTCGGCCGGCGAGCGACCCGACCCATTGAGCCCGTGCAGGGCGGTTCCGTCCCAGACGAGCGCGAACGCGTCGCCGCCGACACCGTTGTCGGTCGGCTCGGCCACGGTCAGCACGGCCGCGGCGGCGAGCGCCGCATCGACGGCGTTGCCACCCTGCTCGAGCGCCCGCAGGCCGGCTCTCGTCGCGAGCGGATGACTCGTCGCGACCATTGCGTCGCGAGCGACGGCCGGCATCCGGCGCCAGCCGGAGGGGCGTCCCTCCCCCGGATCGAAGAGGGCTGCGAGATCGAGCTGCATCCCGGGAGCATCGCATGCCGCGGGGTCTACAATGGAACCTATGTATCCCCCCGCCCATCCGTTCGACGTCGAGGCGACGCGCCTCGCACTCGTTGCACGAGGCGGAGGCTACGAGGTCGTGCACAGCTCCTCCGGTCTCGAGATCGGCGTCTACGTGCTCGTCGCCCCGGAGCCCGACCGGCAGCAGCCCCACGCCGAGGACGAGGTCTACGTCGTGCTCGAGGGCAGCGGCGTCCTCGAGGTCGACGGGCACGCCACTCCGCTCACGGAGGGCTCGGCGCTGTTCGTGCCCGCCGAGGCCGAGCATCGCTTCACCGCCTACGAGCAGCTCTCGTTGCTCGTGATCTTCAACGGGCCCCACTCGGGTTGAACCCGAACATTCTCCTTACAATTCGGGCGTACGTTCTAGACGACTCGACGTGCTCAAGCGAGTTCGCACACCTCACTACGACGACCCCACGGCAGTCGGGATCAGGATCCGCGACGCCCGTAGCGAGGCCGGGTTGAGCCAGCGCGAGCTCGCGTTCCCCGGCTGCAGCCCCGCCTACATCTCGCGCGTCGAGCGCGGCGAGCGCATCCCCTCGCTCCAGGTGATCCGAGAGCTCGCGCGTCGCACCGGCGTCACCGAGCAGTTTCTCGCCTTCGGGCGGGAGCGGCTCGATCCGGCCGTGGCGGCAGGGGTCAGAAGCGCGGAGGACGCCGAAGAGCGAGGCGATTTGGCGGCACGCGCAGGAGCCTATCGGGCTCTCGCCCGGGCCGCGTCGAAGGCCGCGCGGACGCTCGGCTCCTGACCTGCCCGTAGGATCCGACGGGATGGAGCGCGACACCGAGATCGTGATCGTCGGCGCGGGCATCACCGGCGTCGCCGCCGCCAGGGCGCTTGCCCGTGCAGGCCGGAAGGTGATCCTGGTGGAGCAGTTCGAGCTGGGGCACGAGCGGGGGTCGAGTCACGGTGCCTCGAGGATCTTTCGGCTCTCGTACCCGGATCCGCACTACGTGCGGCTGGCCCAGGGGGCTTTGCTGGCCTGGCGCGAGATCGAAGCCGAGTGCGGCGAGCCGCTGATCATCCACACCGGCGGCCTCGATTTCGGCCCCATCGCCGTCGAGAACTCGCGCGCTCTTGCATCGTGCGGCGTCCCTTTCGAGCTCATCTCGGGCGCCGAGGTGGCCGAGCGCTGGGCCATCGCCACCGAGCCCTCGGAGCAAGCGCTCTTCCAGCCGGACGGTGGAACGACGCTCGCGGACAGGGCCTACCGGGCGCTGCTCGACGGAGCCCGGGACGCCGGAGCGATCGTCCTCGAGCGCTGGCGCGTCACCGGGATCAAGCGCAGCCACAGCTCGGTCCGTGTTCGGAGCGACTCGGAAGAGATCGTCGCGCACGCCTGCGTCGTGTCGGCCGGAGCCTGGGCACGAGGCCTGCTCGGCACCCTCGAGATCGAGCTCGGAGTGGTTCCGACCCGCGAGACGGTCGCCTATTTCAGCGTGCCCGACGAGCTGTCGCTTCCTCCCGTGATCGACGACACCGTGCCCGATCCCGCGGAGCACGGCCTCCGTCGCTCGGGGCTGATCACCTATGCGTTGCCCGCGCCGGGTGTAGGGCTCAAGGCCGGCCTCCATCACGCCGGCCCTCCCGCAGACCCGGACGAGACCGGCGAGCCCGACCCTGCGATCGTGCGGTGGGTCTCGGGCTGGGCCGCCAGCCGGTACCCCGGGCTCGATCCGGAACCGATCGGAGTCGAGACGTGCCTCTACACGAACACCGCGGACGAGTCGTTCGTCCTCGAGCGTCATGGCAGGATCGTCGTCGCCTCGGCCTGCTCCGGGCACGGCTTCAAGTTCGCGCCCGTTCTCGGCCGCACGATCGCGGCCCTCGCAGGCGATGCCGCGGCCTAGGTTCTGTGAGCGCCGTCACCCGAGCGGCAGCTCCACGATCACGGTCGTGCCGGTTCCCGGTGCTGCATCGAGCTCGAAAGAGCCGTCGAGAAGCTGGACCCGCTCGCGCATGCCGACCAGGCCGAAGCTCTCCAGCGAGGTTCGAGCCGGGTCGAAGCCGTGCCCGTCGTCCTCGATCATCAGCTCCACTGCCGCCGCCTTGCGCGTGAGAAGGATCGCGACGTGCCGGGCTCCCGCATGCTTGACGACGTTCGTCAGCGACTCCTGCACGATGCGGTAGAGCGCCGTCTCGACCTCGGCGGGGAGACGTTCGTCGCCGAGACTCGCCTCCACGCGAACGTCGAGCCCGGACCCCTCACGTACCGTCTCTCCGAGGCGGCGGACGGCCGGCTCGAGGCCGAAGTCGTCGAGCGCCGCCGGGCGGAGCTCGACCGCGAGGCGGCGGACGTCCTGCAGCGTCTCCACGACGAGCCGGCGAAGGTCGGCTGTTGCCTCCCTCGCCGCCTCCGCGTCATCGGCCTGGTCGATCGCGGAGAGGCCGAGCAGGATCGACGTCAGCGCCTGGCCCGTCTGGTCGTGAAGCTCGCGTGCGAGTCGCCGGCGCTCGCTCTCCTGTGCCTGCACCACGCGGCGCAGGGCTTCGCGCCTGACGCTGCCGGCGTTCACGATCGCGACGGCGGCCTGGGTCGCAAGAAGGGTGACGATCTCCTCGTCCTCGTCACTGAACGGCCCGGGGGGCTGCTTCTCGGCCAGGTAGAGGTTGCCGAACGCGACACCACGAATCATGACGGGAACGCCGAGGAAGCTGTGCATCGGGGGATGATTGGGCGGGAACCCGACAGCGCGGGGATCCCGGGTGAGGTCGTCGAGGCGGAGCGGCCGTGCATCGGAGATGAGGACGCCGAGAATCCCGAGACCCCGCGGTGCGGCGCCGATCGCTTCTATGCCCTCCGGCGATACGCCGTGGGTGACGAACCTCTCGAGTTCCGCTCCCGTGGCGTCGATCACACCCAGCGCCGAGTAGCGGGCGCCGGTGAGATCCGCGGCGATCCTCACGAGCGTCTTCAGGACGGCCTCGAGCGAGAGTTCCGAGGTGATCGCGATTCCCGCTTTCACGAGGGCGCGGCGCCTGGCGTCGGTGTCCACCTGCTGATTCAACCTGTTTCCGCGGCGCTCCCGCTGAACTGCAGGCAGAATTGCACCGATGCCTCCGGTGCCGAAGCCGCCTAATGCGAAGAGCGGTCGCAACCGAACGTTCGTGCTCATCGGAGCCGTCGTGGCCCTTGTCGTCGCCGCGCTGATCGCGGGGAGCCTGCTGATCGGGCGCGGCGGCGGGAGCTCGGCGACGCCGACGCCGACAGACACGACCGCGACCGCTGCGTCGCTCCTGAGCGAGATCTACCAGCAGGGCACCGTTCTCGGTGATCCAAAGGCGACCGTGACGATGCTGCAGTTCGAGGACCTCCAGTGCCCGATCTGCAAGAAGTACACCGACAACGTGTTCCCGGCCATCGTGGACGAGTACGTCAAGCCGGGACGGGTCAAGATCGAGTTCCGCGGCCTCGCGTTCCTCGGCCCCGACTCTGAGAAGGCGCTCCGTATCGCGGTCGCCGCAGGCCATCAGAACAAGCTGTGGGACGTCGTGGAGGAGTTCTACGCGCAGCAGGGTCAGGAGAACAGCGGTTGGGTGACGGACGCCAGGATCGACGAGGTCCTGGCGCAGGTGCCCGGGCTCGATGCAGCCAGGGTCAAGGCCGATGCCAAGACGACGGCGGTGACGAAAGAGATCGTCGCGACGGAGGCGCAGGCGAAGGCGCTCAAGGTGCCGGGAACCCCGTGGTTCTACATCTCGCGGGGCCTCAACGCCCCGGTGGAGTTCCGCCCTACGGCCCTCGATCCAAGTGTCTTCCGTCCCGCTCTCGACCAGGCGCTCACGGGATGATCCGTCAGCGAAGCGGCGCGGAGCATTCGTTGTGTCTTCCGTCCTCGTACTCGTCGTCGTGGTGGGGGTCGGCGCATCGCCCGGGACCTACCTCGTCGCCGGGATCCACATGACGAAGTGGTTCCCGACGATCGTGAACGACTACGTCAGAACAGGTCTCGTCGATGTGGACCTCGGCGACCTCGGCGTCGTCACTCACACTTCGGAGCCGGCTTTGTGCCTTACCCCGGCAGCGGCCAGGCAGGGCAATCCCTGGTTCTTCGTCAAGGTCGGCGCGAGCCCGCCGAAGGTCGTGTGGTCGGATGCCTATGACGGAGCGTCGTTCGCGGCGATCCTGGACGAAGCTCTCGGCCGATGACCGACCGGCTCGTCCGGGGCGCGATTCTGTTCGTCTCGGCCGTCGGCATCGGCGTCGCCGCCTACCTCACCTACGTCCACTTCCGGCCCGGCGCGCTGATCTGCACGACCGGAGGGGGTTGCGAGACGGTGCAGGAGTCGCGGTATGCGGTCCTCGTCGGAATCCCGATCGCGATCCTCGGGCTCGCGGCGTGGATCACGACGTTCGTGCTGACGATTTGGAACTCCGACGTCGCCCGGCTATTGACCGTGGCGCTCGCCGCGATCGCCTGCGCCTTCGGCATCTATCTCGTGATCCTGCAGCTGTTCGTGATCGATGCCGTCTGCGTCTGGTGCATGACGAACGACGTACTGCTGCTGCCGCTGCTGCTCGGGCTCTCGTTGGTGCGGCTGTTCACCGCGTCGCCTCGGGACTGAGTTGCGACCCTACGTCATCGGCACCTGGCGGAGGATGCTCGACTGGATGCGGTCGAGGATCTCCGTCAGAGTGTCGCCCGTGGCGGTGATGCCGTGGTTGCGCAGGCCGATCACAGCGTGGGCCGGATCGGGCTCGCGGTCGATCAGCTCGGCGACGGACTCAGCGAGCTCCTGCGTGCCGCAGGGATAGTTGATGTCGGTAGCGGCGATCCCCTCCATCCACGCATGGACGTGCAGGATGGCGCCGACCTCGGGATGGGCCTGATAGATCATCCAGTGCTCGATCGCGTCGACCGAGACACGTCGGGGCTCGACGCCGGGCGGGACGCTGATTAGCATCCGCGCATTCGGCTCGTCGTAGCCGGTGACGAGCAGGATGTCGCGCCCGGGCTCCTCGAGGGCGGTCTTGTCGACGCCGGAGGCGCTCATCCAGAAGCGATCGGCGTCCTTGCGGGCGGAGAGGTTGCCGTAGGAGAGACCGCCGACCTGGTAGAGGCGCATCACGTGGCGGAGATCGCGCTCGTTGAGGAACTCGTGGACCGGGAACGGCGCCGGGAGCAGGTCGAGCTCCCCCATCCGCTTCCCGGCAGCGCTGATGTCAACCGTGATCTCGTCACCGTCCCAGAGCTCTGGCTCGAGGTCCGGAGTGAACTCGTTGTCGATCACGAGCTTCGACTTCGCAAGGGGCGCCAGCCGCTCGAACACCTCGGCCGGGTCGTCCGAGATCTTGTAGGTGCCGCGCTCCATCGTCGTGAACCACACGCCCTGGCCCGGCACGTGCAACACGACGACGTTCGCCAGCGTGCGCACGAGGTTCGGGTAGCTCGTCCTCAGGACGTCCTCCGGAACCGCGTCGAGCTCGTAGAACGAGGCCGAATACGTCCCTCGCGACGAGCGCCGGAACGCCTTCGGGTCGGTCGTGTCGAACATGTTGAGGACGAAGTCGGCGTCGGCGTGATCGGCGACGAGCACGAAGTCGTCCCTCGTGAACTCCTCCGCGATCGATCGGACCCAGGCCTCGTGCGAGGAGGACGTCGGCGTTCCCCAGACGGCAAGCTTTCGCATACCCGCAGTCTACCCTGGCCTACCGGAAGAGATCACGATCGAGGGGCATCACGAGATCCGCGGCCCGGCCATCCCCATTCGCCCCGGCTCCACGGACGATCGCAGCCGGGACGCCACTGGCCTTTCCCATCACGAGCTCGGCAGCGCCCGCTATCTCGTCCGCGATCGCGATCAGTGTCGACTGCAGCTCGTAGCCCGCGGCGTCCCGGGTACCGCGAAGGTCACGAAGCGCCTGCAGGCCGGCGACGCCCAGTGCGATGTCGGTCGTCCCCTGGCGCCAGGCCCGCCCGAAGGAGTCACTGACGATCATGCCCGGCGCGACCCCTGTGAGCTCCAGGATCCTGCGGCGCAGGCCGTCTGCCGAGGCGTCGGGATCGACGGGAAGCAGGATCACCGTCCCCGGCCCCTTCGCATTCGAGGCGTCGACACCGGCGGAGGCGCACACGAATCCGTGGCGGGTCCGCGAGATCAGAAGCGGTGGGCGCGAGCGAACGACCTCGGCCGACTCGCTCAGGATCACCTCGACGTGGCGCGGGTCGCCGTCGACTCCCGCCAGCTCGACGGCGCGCTCCGACGGCGTGATGTCGGCAAGCTGGACAACGCGCCCTTCGACCTTGGAAACCGCCTTCTGTGCGACGACGAGGACGTCGCCCTCCGCCAGGCCTCCGACGCGTGCGGCCGCCTCGGCAAGCAGGGTCGCCAGGTCGTCGCCCTCCTCGAGCTCCGGCAGCCCCGGAAGGCCGATCACCTGCACCACGGGAGCCGCCCGGACATTGTGTTGATTCAACACAAAGTCGCCGGCCACGGTCAGAGGACGCCGGTCACGCGCAGGCCCGCGTGGGCTTTGTACAGCTTGTTGACGTTCACGATCACGGCGGTCATGCCCTCGAGCGCACGCGCGCTTGCCAGCGGGCCGGCGTCGATCGCACGACCCGTAGTGATCTTGCCGGCCAGCTCGAGCACGAGCGCCTTGGCATCGGCGTCGTCGCCGCAGACGAGCGTGTCCTCGTCCGGGGCCTCCTCACCACCCAGATTGGAGGCGGCAAGAGAGTGGAGCCCCGCAATCACGGGACCGTCGATCACGGCCTGGATTCGCTCCGCGATCGACGTGGCCTCGGGTGTCGGCAGCACGCCCTGCTTCGTGAACGACAGCTCTGCAGCGACCGAGAGCAAGGGAGTCGTGCCGATTGCGTCGCGCAGGTGGCGCGCCGTCTCGACGGCACCGTCCGCCTTGGTCGTGAGCACGACGATGTCCGCGCCGCGCGCCGCATCCTCGTTCGTCGCCCCCTCGACGCGAAGCGGCGTCGCTACGGCCCGAGCACGCTCGTCTTCACGCGACCCGATCACGACGGCATAGCCGGCCTCGCGCAGCCGGACGGCGAGTGCCGTACCGAAGCTGCCGGTGCCTCCGATCAGGGCGATCTTCATGACTGAGCCTCCATTGCCGCCTCCAGTGTCGTCTCGGCGAGCCGACAGGCGGCTGCGCGGTCGTCCATGAGCGTATCGGTGACCACGATCGCCACGTCCGCTTCGGCGGGTGCATCTGCGCTGTCGATGACGAGCGCGCCGAGCAGGCCCTTGTAACACTCTGTCACATGCGCAGGGGTCGTCCCGCCGACGAGTCGCTGCATCATCCGGTCGAGCGGGCCCCGCACCGCAAGGCCGCCGATCAACGGGCTGACCGCGATGCAGCGGGCTCCTCTGGCTGCAACCGCGTCCGCGATGGCGGGTACAGCGAGAATCGGATGGATCGAGACGAAAGGGTTGCTCGGGGCGATCACGATCGCGTCGGCAGCAGCGAGTGCCTCGAGAACGCCGGGGGCAGGGTGCGCAGCGTCGGCGCCGTCGTAGACGAGTGCGTCCACCTCGTCCTGATGACGGCGTGCCACGAACCACTCCTGAAATGCGAACGTGCCGGCAGCGGTGACGAGGTGCGTGCGGAGTCGATCGTCGGTGGCGGGCAGCAACCGCGTTGCGAGGCCGACAGCAGTCGCGAGCCGCGCGGTCACCGCCGAGAGCGGCTCGCCGGCGCGCAGCGCCTGCGACCGGACGAGGTGAAGCCCGATGTCCCGGTCGCCCAGCATGAACCAGGCCTCGCCACCCCAGGTGCGAGCCGACTCGAGTGCCTGCCAGGTCTCGCCGGCACGGCCCCAGCCGCGTTCGGTGTCGTTCAGCCCGGCAAGACCGTAGAGGACCGAGTCGAGATCGGGCGAGACGTGGAGGCCGAGCACCTCGAGGTCGTCGCCCACGTTCCCGATCACCGTCAGCTCCCCGGGCGCGAGCACGTCATCGAGACCCGCGACGAGCTTCGCGCCGCCGACGCCACCCGAGAGGCACACGATCCTCACGCGGGCGCCGCCGCAGTGAGCTTGTGTTGACTCAACACAAGCGTTGTCCGCGGGCCGACAGAGTGGGCCAGGCTCTCCAGGTCTGCGACCGTGTCGACGTCTTGCTCGAGCTCGGGTACCGAGACCCGGACGAGCCCGACCGCCGCGAAGCGGGCGGCGCTCCCAGGGCCATAGACGGGCTGGAACCACCCGGGCTCGGGGAGCGAGAGAGCGTTCGTCGTTCCGTCCTTTGCCGCCACGAACGCTGCGCCGGCCGTCGCGAGGACCGCCAGCGCAGCCGGCGTCGCCGCCGGGAGGTCGGCGTTGACGATGACGCAGTGCCCCTCCAGCCCAACGAGCCCGGCGAGCACGGCAGCGCCCTGGCCGCCGCCGAGATCGGCAACGGGCGGGACGCCGAGTTCGATCGCGATCCGCAGCGCCGCGTCGTCACTCGTGACGAGCCTCACCCGATCCGCGAACGATGTGGCGGCTGCCAGCACGTCGGCCAGCATCGCGAGCGCCAGGTCAGAGCGAAGCGCGACCGGGAGGCGACTCTTGCCCTCCTCGCGAAAGGGAACGACGACGGTGGTCACGCAAAGAGCCTACGTTCGCGCCCCCGCCCCACGAAAGCCGCACGCGCGGCCGAAACCTCTAGGCGGCGTGCGAGGAGGCGCCGGGGCCGGAGGTGGCCCACTCGTGCACCTCGAACCAGTGCGTGCCGATCAGCGCCTCGACCACTTCCGGATCGGTGTGGTCGGCGTTGAAGACATGGTGGTCGAGATCGCAGCACATCTCGACTTCGCCGAGCGACACGTGGGAGATCTTGGACAGCACATCGAACGGCAACTGGGCTTCAGCGACCGACATGTGCTTGAACTGGAGGTCGGGCGCGAGCTCCATCAGCTCGGGCCACTCGGCGCAGGTCTTGTAGCTCATCGGACCTCTTGATTCGCTCCGGCCTGCCAGGTTCCTCCGAGGTGCACGAGGCCACGCTCCTCCCCGTCCGGGTAGACGAGGAACCTGCCGGCATTGTCGAGATGGTGCAGGGTCGTGCCATCGGCACCAACGAGGCCGAGTCGCACCTGGAAGCGCCCGAACGCGAGCGGGGGCCGCTCGACGTCGAGGCGCGCGGTAACCGTCCCGGGGCCGGTCGGCCAACCGAGGGTCGCCGTGTCGATCGCCTCCTCTGCGACGAGCAATCCGGTCGTGTCGCGGAGCTCGACGTGGAGGCGCGGCGGTGCGACCGTCGCCTCTGCCCGAAGGTCGACCTCGAGCCGTAGCGACTCGCCGGCCAGATACTGCGCCCGTTCCCGGCCGTCCTCATCGAGCAGCCGCACGGCGGCGATCACGGCCGCACCGCTTCCCCACTCGCTGAGCCCTGCGCCACGTTCCGCTGGGTCGAGGTCGTCGGCCAGCAGCCTGCGGTAGCGCACGATCGCCTCGTGCGTGGGCCCGTCGTAGATCTTTTCGCCGCGCGAGAGGAGGATCGATCTCTCGCAGAGCCGCTCGACCGCCTGGGCGTCATGGGAGACGAAGAGGATCGTGCCGCCGTTGCTCTTGAACGCAGCAATCACACCGAAGCACTTGCGCTGGAAATTCTCGTCACCGACCGCGAACACCTCGTCGAGCAGGAGCACATCGGCCTGCAGGAAGGCCGCGATCGCGAAGCCGAGCCTCATCGCCATGCCGCTCGAGTAGGTCCTGACCGCTCGGTCGATCGCGTGCTCGATTTCGGCGAAGGCGACGATCTCGTCGAAGCGCTGCCTGATCTCCGTCCGACGGAGACCCTGAATGGAGCCGTTCAGAAAGACGTTCTCGCGACCGGTGAAGTCGGGGTGGAAGCCCGCGCCGAGCTCGAGCAGCGAGCCGATGCGCCCGTCGACCCGCACGCTCCCCGTGGTCGGCTTGATGATCCCGGCCAGCACCCGGAGGAGCGTCGACTTGCCGGAGCCGTTGCGGCCCACGAGCCCAACTGCCTCTCCGGGGCGGATCTCGGCCGAGACATCTCGGAGTGCCCAGACGTCCTCACCACCCGAGCGTCCGCGCGCCACGAAGAGATCCTTGAGCGTGCGCGTCTCACGCGCGTGCACGCGGAAGCGGCGGGAGACCGCCTCCGCGGAGATACCGCCGGGAGCCGCTGCCTGGCTCATCGTGCCCCTCCTGCGGGTGCGGGCGCCCACTCGCGCACAAGGGCTGCAAGGCGCGTCAGCGTGTCCGGATCGACCGAGGGGAACACCCCGTGGCCTAGGTTGAAGATGTGGCCGGGGCGTCCGCCGGCGCGGGCGAGCACGTCCAGCGCCTCCGCCTCGACGACCGGCCAGGGAGCGAGCAGCACGGCGGGATCGAGGTTGCCCTGGACGGCCCGGTTCGGCACCTTCGCCCAACCTTCGTCCAGCGGGATCCTCCAGTCGAGGCCGATCACGTCGCCGCCCGCGGCCGCCATCTCCTCGAGCAGCGTCGCGCTGCCGGTGCCGAAGTGGATCGTGGGCACGTCGACGGCCGCAAGCACGCGAGCCGAGTGGGGCGCGACGAAGGCCCGATAGTGGGCCGGAGAGAGAGCACCGACCCAGGAGTCGAACAGCTGGATCACGTCGGCACCCGAGACCACCTTGGCAGCGACGTAGGCGGCAAACGTGGCGGCGAGCTTCTCAAGCAGCGCGTGCCAGATCTCGGGCTCGCGCAGCATCAGGCTCTTCGTCACCGCGAACTCGCGGCTCGGTTTTCCCTCCACGAGATAGCCGGCGACGGTAAACGGCCCGCCGCAGAATCCCACCACTGCCTGATCCGGTCGCAGCGCCGCCTTCACGAGGCGCACCGCTTCGAGAACCGGAGCAAACGCCTCCTCCGGTTCCGGGACTCGCAACCGCTCCACGTCCGCGAGCGTGCGAATCGGCTCGTCGATCACCGGGCCGACCCCTTCGACAAGGCGGACGTCGACGCCCATCCCGAGCACCGGCGTCATGATGTCCGCGAACATCACGGCCGCGTCGACATCGTGGCGCCGGACCGGCTGCAGCGTCACCTCGGCGCACAGCTCCGGGGTATGGGCGACCTCGAAGAACGCGTGCTTCTCGCGGATCGCGCGGTATTCGGGAAGCGACCGGCCCGCCTGGCGCATGAACCACACCGGCGTCCGCTCGACCACCTCGCGCCTCGCGGCGCGCACGAGAAGCGGAGCGCTCACCGCACTAGAGTAGCCCTCATCGTGAATCGCGCCCCTGAGCATGACGTTCCGCACGGGCCGCTCGCGACGCGCTGGCTTGCGTGGTCGCTCGAGCAACCGCGCGCCGGCGTCACCTCGACAGCGCGTGTGCGGCTCGAAAACGCCGGCACCGCGACGTGGCGCTCTCGTGGCGATGGCGGCATCCGGGCCGCGTTCCATTGGCTCGATCAGCTTGGCAACCCGATCGTCTGGGACGGCATGCGGACGCCGTTCTCCCACCCGGTGGCGCCGGGCGAGGAGGTCGAGATCGAGCTCGCTGTTGCGGCGCCGATCCCGCCCGGCCCGTACCGCCTCTCATTCGAGCTGATCGAGGAGCACCGGTTCTGGTTTTCGGAGATCGGCTGCTCGCCGCTCGAGATCGCGATCGACGTTGCGCCCCGCATCGCAGAGCGGCGGCTCGAGGTCAGGGTTCACGGTGGGCCGAACGAGGCAACGGCGATCGCGCTTGCCGCGCAGGAGGAGCCGATCGTCGACTCCGACGCCGCCGCTATCGCCCACCTCGTCGCGGGGGCGATCCCGCCGCCGGAGTGGTCTCGGATTCTGCTCGATGCCCATGCGGAGGGATGGGCGGCCGTCGGGACCGCGGTCGTGTCCCAACGGCGTGACCGCAGCCTCGATCCCTGGGCGGCGACCGGAGGCCGGAACCCGCGTTTCGACGATCCCCTGCTCCTGCCCTCGCTGCTCCCCGAGGCCGACCTGTCGGAGCACCTCGGCCTGCCGGCCTACGTGGAAAGCGACGGTCTCTTCGACGGCCGCATCGCGGTCACACTTCCGCAGCGATCCGGTCGTCGGCCGACGTGAAGATCCAGGCCCCGAGCACGAGTGCGGCGACGGTCTCGACGAGCAGGTAGACGAGCTCGCCCGTCGAGGGCACCTCGCCGAGGAAGAGCGGCGCACGGAAGCACTCGATCACCGGCGTCAGTGGGTTGCCCCACTGGATCAGGTCGATCAGCCAGGGATGGGTGGCAGCGACGGGCAGGTTGTCGAGGCTGTAGAGGATCGGCGTCAGGAAGAAGAGCGGCAAGAGCAGCGCCGCGACGACGAACTCGATGTCGCGATAGATCGCGTTCGCCGAGGCGATCGCCAGAGAGAGCCCCGAGACGAAAAGGACGATCACCGCCGCGATCGGGATCACGAGCCAGGCCGTCGCGCGAGAGTCCGGCAGCACGATCATCGAGAGCACGAGGACGATCACGGTCATGACCACGAACGCGACCAGCTGTGTCGCGACGATCGAGAGCGGCACGAGCTGGCGCGGGAACCGCACCTTGCGGATCAGGCTCGCGTTCTCGAGCAGGCTCCGCGCCGAGGACTGGAGCGAGGTCGCGAAGAAGACCCAGGGAGGGAGGCCGCAGAGAAGGAAGAGCCAGTAGTGGTCGACCTGGCTCGGCGATGCCCGCCACAACACGGAGAAGACGACGAGGTAGACGAGCATCAGGGTGACCGGCAGTGCGAGCGACCAGACGAGCCCGAGAGCCGATCCCTTGTACTTGGCCCGCAGGTCGCGCTGGAACAGGCTCGTGAACAGCTCGCGATAGCGGATCAGGTCGGCGTAAACAGACACCGCTCGATTGTACGGGGGATGTTGGCGGAGACCGTGTCGCCCACCGAGCCGGATACGCTTGTCCCCGTCCATGACCGCCGCGCCCGAAGCCCACCGGCCGTGAATGCGCTTGCCGCGCTCATCGCGGCACCGATCGCCTTCCTCGTCCTCGCCGCCCTCCTGCGCTGGCCACTGGCGTTGCGCGCCTTCGGCGCGGACCCGCGTCCGGATCGCTGGCACACGAGCCCGACCCCGACGTTCGGGGGAATCGGGATCTTCCTCGGCTTGGTCCTCGCGGTGTTGCTCGCGATGGCCATCGGCCCGATAGGCACGCCGAGCAAGATCGAGGTGGCACTCCTCGGCGGTGCGATCGTCTTCCTCTTCGGACTGCTCGACGACATCGTCCAGCTCCACCCAGCCGCGAAGCTTGGTGCGCAGCTCGTGGCGGCCTGGATCGTGCTCGACAACTCCGTCTCGGTGGAGTTCGTCTCGAGCGACCTGCTCCGCTGGGCGGTCGGGTTTCTCTGGATCGTGGGCCTCACGAATGCGTTCAACTTGCTGGACAACATGGACGGGCTCGCCGGCAGCCTCGGCGTCGTCGCCGCTTCCTGCTTCGCCCTCTCGGCCGCTTTCGTGTCACCGAACCGCGACATCTTCATCATGGCTGCCGCGCTCGCCCTCGCGCTAATCGGATTCCTGCCCTACAACCTCCGCCTCTCCGGCTCGGCCCGCATCTTCATGGGCGACTCGGGCAGCCAGCTGGTCGGATTCACGCTCGCGACGCTCGGGCTGATGGCCTCCTACAAGGAGGCAGGGACGACTATCGCCACCGTCGCACTGCCGATCCTGATTCTGGCCGTCCCGATCCTCGATACGACGCTCGTGACCACGCTGCGGCTGCGCTCGGGCCGCTCCGTCACCCAGGGCGGCCGCGACCACACCTCGCACCGGCTCGTCTACCGCGGCCTCTCCGAGCGCCGGGCCGTCTTCTTCCTCGTCGCAGTCTCCGCCGCGATCGGCGCCACTAGCCTCGCCTACGCGGTGCTGGACAGCGGCCGAATCACGACGATCGGCGTCCTCGTCACGTTCGCCCTGCTGCTGCAGTTCGCCGCATTCCTCTCCGACGTCGCAGCAGCCCCCGGCGAGAGCGGACTCTCGCGGCGGACGAACCTCCTCATCGAGACCCTCGTCGACGGCGCGCTCACGGTCGCGTCCTTCTACGGCGCCTACGTCCTGGTCGTCGAGGGCAACGGAACCCAGTACCAGCGCCACATCTTTATCTGGTCGTTGCCCGCCGTGCTGCTTGCCCGCTACCTCGCCCTGTTCGCATTCGGCCTGTACCGGCGGAGAAAGAGCGACGCGAAGCGCGGGACCCTGGCGCGGATCGCGGGCGCCGTCATCGTGTCGGAACTTGCTGCCTACCTCTTCGTGACCAACACCCAAACGCTTTCGGAATTCCCGGCCAAGATCTTCGCCGTCGACGCGGTGTTCTGCTTCGTCCTCCTCGCCGTCGGCCGGTTCGCCGAACGGGCCGGGCTGCGCGTGTTCCGCACCCGGCGCAAGCGTGACGGTCGCACCGTCGCCGCCTCATGAGCACCGCGAGGGCGGAGCGCCGGATGGGGACGCTCGGGGACCGGCTGCTCACGATCTGGCCGCTGCTGTTCGGCTTCCTCATCGTCTCGGGCGTGTACGTCTGGCAAGGGTCGAAGCACCCCACGCCGTGGCTCTTCTCCGACGAGGTCGAGTACGCCCAGGTATCACGGGCGATCGCCGAGACCGGCATCCCGGCGCGCCGCGGCGTCGAGCACTGGGGCCTCGGTCTCTTTCCGTGGCTGATCGCTCCGTTCTGGTGGATCGACAACCTCCAGACGGCCTACAGCGGCGTCAAGACCTTCAACGCCCTCGTGATGACGGCCGCGATGTTCCCGACCTACGGGCTCGCCCGCATGCTGATGAGCCGCCCCTATGCTTTGCTCGCCGCCATCGGCTCGGTCACCGCGTCGTTCTTTGTCTACTCGGCAATGGTGATGCAGGAGCCGGTCGCGTACCTCGCGGCTGCCGTCGGGTTCTATGTCGCGGCGCGGGTGCTCGTGAAGCCCACCTGGCGGAATATCGGACTCGCCGTCGTCGTCGCCTTCGTGGCACAGTCGATCCGGGACGAGTTGATTGTGATCCCCGCGATCATGATCGGCTCTTTCGCCGTCAGATATGTCTGCTTCGGGAGGGGGGCGGACTACCTCCGCCGGGCCTCGGCGCGGCGGCGGGTCGCGATCACCGCCACCGCCCTCGTCGCCCTGGCGCTCCTCCTCGTCGCAGCCCGCCAGGGCGCCGGCGAGGTGCGGGTCGCCTACTCCACGCCGAGCACGATGCTCGACCAGGCGCTCTGGGCGTGGGGCGCGATGATCATCGGCCTCGGCGTGCTTCCCGTCGTGATCGGCCTCGCGATGGTCTGGGCACCGCCGCTCGCGCGAACGCGGGAACTCGTCGCCTTCACGTCGGTCCTGGCGACCGCCGTAGTGCTCCTGACCGCGTACGTGGCGGTCAAGGGCGCGTACCAGTCCGTCATCTTTGACACCCGGGTGGAGGAGCGGAACCTCCTCTACGTGACGCCGCTCCTCTTCGTCGGGCTCGCGCTGTACACCGCGACGCGGGCGATTCGCGTGCCGATGCTCACGGTCAGTACCGCGCTCGTGGCGTGGGCGATTCACTCGGTGCCGCTGCCTCTCGCCGGTCTGGAGGGCGATGCTCCGGGGCTCGCGATCCTCTCCCGGCTCCACGACGACTACGAACTCGGCTTCGGCGGCGCCCAGCGGCTGCTCTTCCTGCTGCTCGCCCTGTCGGTGCTCGTTGGGTTGGCACCACGGCTGATCGGGAACCGTCGCGTCGCCGCCTGGATTGTCGTCGGAGCGGCCCTGCTCTCGATCGGATGGTCTGCCCGGGCCGAGTTCGCGGCTTCGACGTACTCCAACACGTTCTCGCAGCAGTTCTACAGCAGCCTGCCCAGGCCGCTCGGCTGGGTCGACGAGATCACGAAGGGGCAAGGCGCGGTCTACATCGGGCAGAAGATCGCCGACCCAAACGGGGTCTGGTCGATGGAGTTCTGGAACCGCGACGTGCGCGAGGTCTGGAGTCTCGACGGCACGGCGCCCGGCCCCGGGCCAACGATCACTCCCGACCTTGCTGCAACCGACGGCCGGCTACGCTCCGACCCGGGCTACCCGTACGCCGTCATCGACAAGGGCCTCGCGATCGACGGAGAGACCGTTGTCGAACAGGGGGCGCTCCAGCTCGTCCGCATCGCGTCACCGCTTCGCCTGCGCAACTCGATCGCCGGCGTGTTCAGCGACGGCTGGATAGGGACGACCAAGCCTGCACCGAGCGTCAGCGCAGACTACAACCGCTATGACGCTCCGGCGAAACCCGGGATGGTTTTCGTCACGCTCTCGCGCAAGGGATTCTGCGGTCCATCGGTGCCGGGACGGGTCGTGATCGACGTCGGCAGGATCGCTCTCGGCCAGCAACGTGACGGCATTCTCGGGAAGCGGACCGCCGAGACCGGCTGGATCGTCGACAGCTGCTCCGAGCGAACCTTCCCGATCCCGACGCCTGGAGGCCCGTTCCACGTCAGGGTGACGGTGACGCCCCCGTTTCAGCCCGTTGCGCTCGACCCGCGCAACTTCGAACGGCGGTACTTCGGGGCGCAGCTCGGGATCGTCTCGCAGCCGTAGAGGCGGTACTAGGGACGCCGCCACAGGAGCGCCTCAGGGTGCTTGCGGGCGTACCGCGCCATCCCGCGCAGATGCCACAGCGTGTGGCGCGAGAGGAACGTGTGGTCGATCACGGCAGCATAGGCGTGCGAGACGACCGCGGCCGGTACGTACCAGCGCTCCCAGCCGGCGCGCATCGCCCGGTAGCAAAGGTCGATGTCCTCGACGTAGTGGCGGTAGCCCGCATCCCAGCCGCCGAGCTCGTCGAGCATCGAGCGGCGTTGGAGCAGGAAGGCGCCGAGCAGCCAGTCGGCCTGCACGGGCTCGGTCGGACGTTCGTCGAGGAGGTAGTGCTCGCGTTGCCGCTCGTACGGCGGATAGAGCTTGCGGAGCGGCGTCCTCCGCAGGAGCGTGCCGCCGACTGTCGGGAAGGACCGCCGGGAAGGTTGCCAAGAGCTGTCGGGCCAGAGGAGCTGCGGCCCCGCGATCCCGCAGTGGGGATGCTCTTCCATTACGGAAACGAGTGCCGTGACGGCGCCCTCAAGCGCGACCGAGTCAGGGTTGGCGAAGAGCACGTACTCGCCGCTCGTGGCCGCAATCCCGAGGTTGACGTTCGCCGCGAGCGGCAGCGGGCGCGAGTTCTCGATCACGCGCACGCCGGCCGGCACCGCTCCCACCGACCCGGGGAGGTTCGCGACGACGACGATCTCGTCGACCTGGTCGGCGAGTGCGGGCAGCGATTCCTCCAGCTCGGCGGCATGGCCGTGCGAGACGACGACGGCGGAGACGCTCACCGCTGCAGAACCTCCAGGTAGACCGCGGCCGTGCGCTCGGCGGTCTGCCGCCAGGAGAAGAGGCTCGCGCGAGCAAGACCAGCCGTCGCGAGCTCGTCGCGCCCGGCGATCGCCCGGCGGATCCCGTCGGCGAGCCCGGCCTCGTCGGTCACGACGGCCGCCGCGCCGACGACTTCCAGCAACGCCTCGTCGGGGACGGTGACGACGGGGGTACCGCACGCCATCGCCTCGAGCACGGGCAAGCCGAATCCCTCGTAGCGCGAGGCCTGGACGAGACACGCGGCCCCCCGGTAGAGAGCGATGAGCTCCTCGATCGGTACGTAGCCGCGGAGCGTGGCTCCTCCCTTGAGCAGGGTCCGAGCGACCGCAGCGTCCTTCTCGGGCCCGACGACGACGAGCGGGAGCCCGACCGCCCGTGCGGCGCGCAGTGCGGCTAGCTGGTTCTTCCGGGGTTGGATCGCGCCGACGGCAAGGACGTAGTCCTTCGTGCCAGGCTCGCCGGGTGAGAAGACCGGGTCGACGCCGTTCGGCGTCACGACGACCCCGTCCCCGGCCACGCCGTACAGCTCCGCGATGTCCGCCCTCGTGCGTTCGGAGACGGTCAGGATCCGCGCCGCCCCACGGGCGGCCCGCGGCACGACGAAACGGAAGATCCACCGGTCGCGGCGGCTCATCAGTGCCGCGCCGCGCTCGAACGAGAGATCGTGGATCGTGACGATCGCGGGGCAGGGCGACCTCAGCGGTAGCGCATACTGGGTGTGGACGAGCGCTGCCCCCACCCGCCGCAGCAGCCGCGGGAGGGCCCAGGCCATGCGAAGCTCCTGGCTGCCGGCGCTGAGCTCAATCGCCTCGATCCCCTCCGGCACGAGTTCGGGCGAGCGCGTCACGGCCCCGATCCGCAGGCCTGCGGCAGCGGCGGGGCCAGGGAGCTCGCGCAGCAAGTTGAGGACGTACGTCTCGTCGCCCGTCCTGTTACGCCCGAGCACGTCGGCGTCGACGACGACGAGGGGAGCGCTCATGCGAGCTCCCGCCAGAGCGCCTCGACCTCGTCGGCAACACGCTGCCACGTGAACGCGCGGGCACGGGCCTCGCCCAGCTCGACGAGCTCGCTCCTCCGGTGCTCAGCCTCCGCGATCCCGGCCGCGATCGCGGAGGGATCGAGTGGATCGACGAGCACGGCCGCGCCTCCCGCCACCTCCTCCGTCGCCCCACCTCTGCTCGTTACGACCGGTGTGCCGCAGGCCATCGCCTCGAGGATCGGGATCCCGAAGCCCTCGTAGAGGGAGGGAAAGACGAGACAGCGCGCGCCCCGGTAGAGCGTCGCAAGCTCCTCGTCGTCGGGCCGCCCGACCCAGCCGGGAACGTCCACCCCTCCCCATCCCTTCGCCCCCGCGACCCGCAACTCAACGCCGGCGAGCCTGGCGGCCTCGACGGCGCGGGCGAGGTTCTTGCGTGGCTCGAGCGTGGCCACGGCGAGCACGTAGTCGCCTTCAGCTCCCGGGCCGGACTCCGTGAACACCGGGTCGACGCCGTTGCCGATCACGCGGACGCGATCGGGGGAGAGGCCGAGCAGCTCGACGAGCTCGTCCTTGGTGGATGACGAGACTGTCACGATCGCGTCTGCCGTTCTGACCGCCTGCCGGAGCGCAAGCCGTCCTGTAGTTCGGTGCCAGACCGGAAACGAGCCAGGCTGGCGCAGGACGGCGACGTCATGCACGGTGGCGACGACCGGCGGCCTGGCGCGAAGGGGAACCCGCATCGTCGTGCAGTGGAGCACGTCGAGCCGCCGCGCCGCGTGAGCGATCCCGGCGGGGTACCAGGCGCCGTCTCGTGCGACCGTCGCCGCGCGGCCGCTGCCACCGAAAGAGAGCGGGACGATCTCGAGGTCGGGGCGCCCGTCGAGCCCGGCGAGCAGGCCGCGGACGTGGCGCGCCGTTCCGGCGCCCGTCTGGTGAAGCGGCGAGGTGTCGAGGCCGACCCTCACCGGGAAGCCTCGTAGGCCGAGAGCATCGCCTGGCCGGCTGCGCGCCAGGTGAAGGTTGCGGCGTGTGCGCGGCCGGCCTCGGCCCGCGTCGCTCCAGAGGCGATCGCCGCCTCGATCGCAGCGGCGATCGCCGCCGGATCGTCCGGATCGGCGCGGAAGGCGACATCGCCACTCGCCTCGTCGAGCGAGGCGTCAGACGAGGCGACCACCGGTGTCGCACAAGCCATCGCCTCGACGATCGGCATCCCGAACCCCTCGAACCGCGAGGGATACACCGCCACAGCCGCACCCCGGTAGAGGGCTGCCAGCTCGTCGTCGGAGACGAATCCGAGCCTGCGCACGCGCGGGTCGTCGAGCAGCGGCTGCTCGCCCCAGCCCTCGCCGCCCGCGACTGCAAGCAGGATCTCGCCGTCGAGCAGGCGGTGCGCTTCGGCCAGGGCCTGAAGGTTCTTGCGTGGCTCGAGCGTGGCCACGGTGAGGATGTACGGGGCACCGAGATCGGCCGTAGGCCCCTCTGCAACGAAGACCGGCTTCACCCCCGGCGCGGCGATGTGGATCCGGGCCGGGGCGACGTGGAGTAGCTCGCTCACGTCTCGACCGGTGAACGCCGAGTTGACGAAGATCAGGTCGCACGTCCGCGCTGCGTTCTCGTACTTACGCCCATGCATCGACCGGGTCCGCCCGGTCGTCCACTCCGGGAACCTGAGCGGGACGAGATCGTGGATCGCCGTCGAGCGGAGGCCGGCGCGTTGCGGGGGATACATCCAGTCGGTGAAGTGGAGGACGTCGAAGCGGCCGAGTAGTCGCTCGGCAGCCGGCCGGCCGGCCATGCTCCAGGCCGTCCGGACAGCATGCGAAGCCGGCAGCGGCCACGTTCGCACCTCGACGTCAAGGCCCGCAAGCGCGCTGCGGATCCGGCCCGGGCCGCGGAGACTCGTCGGGGCGAAGGCGACGATCTCGTCTGCACCGGCGGAGGCTTCGACGAGCCCTGCCAGCGTGCCACGGATGTAGTTACCGACGCCTGTGGCCTGATGCGAGAGCGGGCTGACGTCGAAAGCGATTTTCACGGCCGGTACGCGAACGCGTTGAAGTGGACGCCGAGCACGCGGTCATCCGTGCTGCTAGGAATCACCTTGCTGGGCACCGCGGTCGGCGAGACGTCGAACCGGACGACGCAGCGGCCCTTACGCCCGACCAGCGGAACCCTGAGGTTCGCGATCCTGTTCGGCACGACGCGAACCGAATGCCCGCTCGAAGCCCGTACCGTGCTGCCGTCGGGGAACAGCTGTGCGTCACCCGAGAGCGACACGGTGAGAGACCCGCCGCGGCAATGCTCCCGCAGCCACGTCACCGTCGGGCCCGACCATGTGTCGTTGGGATAGAGGCCGATCGTGGTCGTCTTCGCGAGCACGAGCGCTCCCGGCACCTTCCACACGGTCATCCCGAGCAGCGGGTCCCTTGCGAGTGGGATGGCGTCCGGCTCCACCGAACCGTCCGTGAGCAGGTAGCCGGGCCGGATCGGCCGGCCGTCGGTGAGCGTCACGGCCCCCGTGCGTCGATCGACGGTGACGGGGAGCTCCCCGAGTCCGCCAGGCGTCGGGGCGACCGTATAGTAGATCTGCCCCACCCGCCGACTGAAGAACTCGTTCTGATTGACGGTGAAGCGGTCGCTGCGGTTCGTCCAGAGCACCGCTGCCTTCGAGCCCGCCGGGACGGCCCGGTCGACCCAGTCGCGGGGGGCACCACGAATCCCCTGGAACAGCGCCCCCGCGCCAGCCTGCTTGATCCCGTAGGGATAGGGCCCGAACCAGATCGGCCGAGAGGCGACGAGCCAGTACGCGAGCACGATCAGCGGCAACGCAAGCGCGTATCGACGCGGGACGAGCACGAACGCCGCGGCGAAGGCGAGTGCACAGAGGAACGCGAGCCAGACGAGCCGGTCGACATGGAAGTGGACGTGGATCGCCCACCACGGGAGCAGCATCAACGTGTCTGACACGGCCGAGGTCGTCACGAACCGATCGAAGGGAATCGCCAGCACGAGCAACGCCGAGCCGATCCCTGCGAGGGTCGTCACCACGCGAGGCCGAGGCGCGCCCCGTTCGACCCAGGCGAGCAGGAGGATCAGGAGCAGCGGGGCGACGGCGAACGTGTTCCGCTCCTGGATCCTGTCGGCGAACTTCGACGCGAACGTGCCGACGACGAGCACGGTCCAGGCGACGAGTGCGACCGTGGCAGCGAGCATCACCTGCAGCGGTCGGTCGAGCGAGCGGGAGCGGGCGGCGAGGACGATCGTGGCTGCCACCGGGATGATGCCGACGTAGAGATCGAGCTCGGCAAGGTGGTAGAGGATGAAGCGAACGGCGTTCCCGAGGTCGTAGTGGCTCTCGCCGACGATCGCGTATGAGCCGAGCAGCGAGCTAAGCGGCTTCCCTCGCGCCACCTGCGCCGCGAGCGCGAGCAGGGCACCGCCTCCGAAGATCGCGTACACCCAGCGGTATGCCCAGACCGTCGTGCGGAAGGCCCCGCGCTGGAAGAGGCCGAGCAGGATGGGGGAACTGACTGCAGCGAACGCGACGACGATGGCCTGGGAGCGGGTCAGGTAGGCGAGCGCGAGAGCGGCGAAGAAGGCCACGTAGGCCCGCGCCGACGGCCGCTCGAGGAGGGTGAGGAGCGCCAACGTGGCGAGCAAGAAGACCGGGTAGTAGGCGTTCTCGGTCATCACGGTCGCCGTGTAGACCATCGATGGGACGGTCACGGCGAGCAAGGCGGCGAGCAGCGCGGACCGCAGTCCGACGACACGCCGGGCGATCAGATAGGCAGGCACCGCGGCAAGCGACATCACGAGGCTGTTGATCGTCTTGATCGACGCGTAGACGTCCGGGATCCGGTCGAGTAGCGCGTACGCGGGGGAGATGATCACCGGGTAGACCACTCCGAAGCCACGCACCGGGACCCCTCGGACGGCAAAGCCGAGGTCAGAGGCGAAGCTCTTCGCCATCTCCGAGTAGATCAGCTCGTCGACCATGATGAACGGTCCCAGCATCCCGCGCGCGAGCCACGCTCGGACGACGAACGAGACGGCGACGATCACGACCAGCCACGCCCACGCGGGCGCGCCGCGTAGCCGGTCAGCCACCGAGTCCGACCTCGCCGAGCCGCCCGGCAAGGTCGCTCTCCTCCACCGAGCCGGGCGCGATCCCGACCGCAGCAGCAGCCTCGCTCACCTCCGTCAGGACGGCGTCGTCGACGGAGCCGCCACCCGCAGCCTGCTCGAATGCCGACACGTAGAGGTCCGCCACCCGCTCGAGGTCGTGAACCCGGTGGGTGAGGTCGAGCGCCGCCGCCCCCATCGCTGCCCGGACGTCGGGCCGTTCCGCGAGCAGCGTGAGCGCCGCCACGAGCGCGCCCACCTCGTCGCCATCGACGGGCACCTTCAGCGCGACATCGCCGGGCAGCTCGGAGAACCAGCCGACGTCGCTGACGACGAGTGGCTTGCCGAGCGCGAGCGCGCGGATCGCGGTGCCCGACGTCTCCCCCATCGTCGGAGAGCGGAGGTTCACGTGCACGTCGCAGGCTCGCATCAACTCCCAGAGCCGCTGCTCGTCGACGAAGCCCTCTCGCACGAGCCCGCCGCTGTGGAGGCCGAGCCGTTGCAGCCGCCGATCGAGGTCGAAGCCGGGAGACATCGCGCCGACGAGGAGCAGGCCCGTCGAAGGGTGACCGCGCCGCACGCCGGCGAACGCCTCCAGCAACTGAGGCACGCGCTTACTCACGTTGACGTTCCCGAAGCTGCCGAACAGGGGCTCGCCCGCGATCTCCGCGGGAGCAACCTCGGGAGGTGGGAAGGCGGGATGTGGCACGATCCAGATAGGGCCGCCGTAGCCGGCCGCCCGGGTTCGGTCGCGGACGTAGCGCGAGTGGACGATCAGTCCGGTAGCGAGGCCGAGCACCTCGCCGGCGAGGTGGAAGTCCTCCGGCCGGTTCTCCCACAGCGGTGGGATGCGCTTGTCGAGGACCGCGTGGCCCAGGAGTCGGCCGACAACGCCCCCCTCTCGCTCCATCGCATCGAGGTACCCGTGACCGTCGCGCCGGCCGATCGTCAGCCCGGCGACGAGATGGTGGAGGACGAAGTCGTGGAGCACGACAACGCCCGGCGTGCGCCGAAGCGCCTCGACGATCCAGCCGTGCGCATCGGGGTTGTTGCCGACGTGATAGACGCAGAGACGAGTCCCCCGGGGCGGCTTCTTCGCGCCACGCTTGACGACCACGACGTCGCATCGCTCGCGCAGCGCGGGCAGCAGCAGCGCCGAATAGTCGGCGATGCCCGACCGCTCGGGTGGCATCGGGCTAAAGAGCGCGACCTTCACGAGAGCAGCCGCCCGATCGCTCGGTCCCAGGTGACGTCGGCAGCGATCGCGGAGCCGGTTTGCCCGAAGGCCGCCGCCTCGTCGGGATGCTCACGCAACCAGACCGCAGCCGACGCAACGGCGACGGCCTCCGGCTCGACGACGCGCCCCGTCGATCCGTCACGCACGATCTCGAGCGGCCCACCGGCATCGGTTGCAGTGATCACGGGCTTGCCCGAAAGAAACGACTCGTACGGCGAAAGGCCGAAGTCCTCGTCGACCGGTGCGTAATAGGTGGCGAAGCAGGTGGCGTAGAGCGCGGCCAGCTCGTCGGCAGGGACGCGTCCAGCGAAGCGCACTCGCCCACCGAGGCCGCGATCGCGCGCGAGTTGCTCGAGCCGCGGCCGGTCGGGGCCGTCCCCGGCAATGACGACCTTCAACGAAGGCTCGGCCGCCGCAGCCTCGACGAGGAGGTCGATCCGCTTGGCCCGATCGAGGCGGTTCACCGAGAGTACGAAGTCTCCGGGGCCGTCGTTGCGGTAGGCGAGCTCCTGGGCCGGATGAGGCATCACCTCGGCCGCGAGCCCCGTCGACCGCTCGAGCCGGCCGGCAACGTTGGCCGAGGTGGCGAAGAGCCGGGTCGCCTCGCCGAGCCCGACCCGGTCGAGGCCTTGCACCTGCCTCCGGACGGCGCGATCCTCGGTCGACTCGCCGAACTGGCCGAGCTCGGTACGGTCGAGTTCATAGGCCTGCCGAAATTGATGGACGAGCCAGACGCGCTTCTCGGGATGCCGTACGAGGTAGGAAGGGAACTTGGTCGCGACGACCATCTCGATCCGCTTGCCGTCGGCCTCGCTCAGGTCGAGCAGGCGCCAGAGGAAGGCCTGGGTCAGGACGCGGGCACCCGGGTACCACTTGAACGGAATCGTGACGCAATCGGCCTCGTGGCCGCGTACGCGCAGCTCGTCGACGAGCGCGTCGACAAAGATCTCGGCACCCCCACGCGCGAATGGCACCTGAGGTCTGACAACCGCGATCCTCATGGCCGGCCTAGCGCTTCGCGTCGCGAAGCGCCGTCACCTCTGACTCGAGCCGGTCGACCTGCTCCTGGAGGTCGTCGATCAGGCGAAGCGCCGCGGCGTTGAACGAGCGCTGGTCGTATGCGAGCGGCTCGACGTACCACCGCATAGCTTTGCGCAGCACCGCCTTGATGGGCGTGCCGATCCCGCCGCGGACGCCGGGCCGCAGCCGCAGCGAGCGGTCGGCGGACACGGGCCAGAGTCGCTCGGCCTCCTCGCGCGCGGCGCGGCGGTCGACAGGGTCGCCGTGGCCGCCGCCGGGATCGGCTCCTGACCGGCGCACCTCTTCCCGGAGAGACTGGAAGAGCGCCGCCACATCGACGGGCTCGGGCGCGGAAACCCCTTCAGCCGTGGCGCTTTCGTCGTCGTGGCTCCGCATCGCAGCATTCTAGCCCCGGTTCTGGCTGGATCAGAGGCGTATATTCGGCCACTGATGCGCGTCGGCCTCTGCCTGCTCACGCTTGTCCCCGGGATCTCGGGGGGCAGCGAGACGTATGCCCGCGAGCTCTCACGCTCGCTGGCTCGCGTCGGCACCCACGAGTACCTCGCTCTCGTGCCTCCACTCGCAGCCGATGTGGGCGACGGGCTTCCGACGGTCGTAGCCGACAGGTACCCGAGCTCGATGACCACCGCGGGGCGGCTTCGCGCGATGGCTTCAGCCACAATCCGGCCGGCCGGACTGCGCGCGTTGCTCGCCGACGTCGATGTCGTCCACTACCCGCTGACCGTCCCCGTGCCGCCGCCTGATGCCCCGCACGTGATCACGCTGCTGGATGTTCAGCATCTCGACCTGCCCGGGCTCTTCTCCCGGGGTGAGCGGCTCTTCCGCAAGCTCGCGTACGACCGTGCATCCGCCAGGGCGGCGGAGGTGATCGTGATCAGCGAGTTCGTCCGCGAGCGGGTGATCGAGCGCCTCCAGCTCGACCCCGACCACGTCCATGCCGTGTGGCTCGGCGTCGATCACGAGCGCTTCTCCCCCGCGCCCGAGGTCGAGCGCGAGCCGTTCCTCCTCTATCCGGCCCGGCCGTGGCTGCACAAGAACCATGAGCGACTGTTCCAGGCGTTCGCCGAGATCCGTCGTGGCCGGCCCGAGTTGCGGCTCGTCCTGACCGGAGTCGGTCATGACCCATCCGCGCTTCCGGCAGGCGTGGAGGCGCGCTCCGTCTCGGGCACAGAGCTCGTCGATCTCTACCGCCGGGCGGCGTGCCTCGTCTTTCCGAGCCTCTACGAGGGTTTCGGCCTTCCCCCGGTCGAAGCGATGGCGTGCGGCTGCCCGGTCGCTGCCGCCGCCGCCGGGTCGCTGCCCGAGGTGTGCGGCGATGCCGCAGTCCTGTTCGACCCGCTCGACCCGGCGGGGATCGCAGCCGGCATCGACGAGGCCCTGCGCGGGTCGGCGGAGCTGAGCGAGAAGGGCCTGCGGCGCGCGGCGGGCTTCACGTGGGACGAGACGGCCCGCGCGCACGACCGGATCTACGCCCGCTGCTCCTGAGCGCGGAGGCGTTCGAGCTCGGCGTCGACGAGGAGCGCGACGAGGCCGTCGAAGTCGACGCTCGGCTGCCAGCCGAGGCGTTCCTTCGTGCGGCTCGGATCGCCGACGAGGTGGTGGAGCTCGGCAGAGCCGCGCCGCAGCGCCGGGTCGCTACGAACGTGGTCGTGCCAGTCGAGTCCGACGCGGGTGAACGCCCGCTCGACGAGCTCCTCAACGGAGTGGCTCTCGCCTGTCGCGACGATGTAGTCGCCGGGCTCGTCTTGCTGGAGCATCAGCCACATCGCGCGGACGTAGTCGCCGGCAAACCCCCAGTCGCGCCTCGAGTCGAGATCGCCGAGTACGAGCTCCCGTTCGAGCCCGAGCGAGATCGCAGCAGCAAAGTAGGCCACCTTGCGCGGCAGGAAGTCGAGCGGGCGCCGCGGCGACTCGTGGTTGTAGAGGATCCCACAGCACGTAAACATCCCGTAGCGGCGGCGATAGCTGTGGCTGATGAAGTGGGCGTACGCCTTGGCGACGCCGTAGGGCGTGACCGGGCGCAGCGGGGTCTCCTCGGTCTGTGGCGACTCCGCAGCATCGCCAAAGATCTCGCTCGAGGACGCCTGGTAGAGGCGGATCGACGGGTCGGTCTGGCGCACTGCCTCGAGCAGCGAGGTGACGCCGACCGCGGCGAACTCGGCCGTCAGCACCGGCTCGTCCCACGAGCGCGGTACGAACGACGGCGCTGCGAGGTTGAAGACCTCGTGTGGCTGGACATCCCGCAACGCCCGCACGAGCGACGAGCGGTCGAGCAGGTCGGCTTCCACCACGGCGATCCGGTCGCGCAGCCCCGCCAGTGCCGGGTGCTCGTCGACCGGCCTCTTGACGACGCCGACGACCTCGTAGCCGCGTTCGAGGAGAAGCTCGGAGAGATACGAACCGTCCTGGCCGCCGATGCCGGTGATCAGCGCCCGGCGCCGCTCGCCGGCACGGGGCACAGAGGAGAGGGAGTCGGACATCGTGGGCACGGTACCGCAGCATGCTCTGGCAGGATGGGCGCGATGCCCACGCCGATCACCGATTCGATCCGCGCGACCCCGCCGCCGCTGCATGGAGGCGAGGAGTACTGGGGGCTTGCGTGGGCTGCGCTCGGCTGGCTGGAGGAGCACGTGACGGGTGAGATGGCGACGCTAGAGGTCGGTTCGGGAGCGAGCACGATCGTGGTCGCGGCGGCCGGATCCGACCACGAGGCGATCACTCCCGACCCGGCCGAGGAGGATCGGACCCGGAAGGCGTGCGAGGCACGAGGGATCGACAGCTCCCGCGTCGCCTTCCGGATCGGCCCGTCACACGACGTCCTCCCCGCCTGGCAGGCGCGCCCTCTCGATCTCGTCCTGATCGACGGCGCGCACGGGTTCCCGTACCCGGTGATCGACTGGTGGTTCATCGCCCCGCACGTGCGCGTGGGCGGACTCGTCCTACTCGACGACGCCTACCTGCCCGCGGTCGGCGCGATCGTCGACTTCGTTCACGACAACCCTGCCTGGGAGCTCGAGGAAGCGGTCAGCTTCCGCACGGCGCTCGTGCGCAAGGTCAGCGACGAGCCCCCGGCCTTCGATGCAGGGGCCGAGGCGGCACATGGCCGTATGAGGTTCGCGTACCTCCCACCCGGTCGCCGTATCGTGGCGTCGGGGCGCCAGCGCATCTTCAGCACCCGGGCAGGCCTCTGGGCCCTCGACAAGGCCGAGGGACTGCGCTCGCGCTAACGGAGATCCCGAAGGTAGAACCAGGCCCGCCGCAGGCCGGGCGGGCGGATCACAGCGACGAGAGCGGCGTAGATCAGGGCACCCACGAGGGCCGCGGCGGCATCCGGCAGGAGCAGCGCCGGCGGCAGGAAGGCCATGGCCGCGAGCAGCCCGACGACGACCGCTGCGCGCAGGAGCTCGGGCATCGTCGTCCGCAAGGCGCCGAGCTCGAGCAGGAGTGCCACGAGCACGACAGCGGTGGTGACAGCCATCGAGAGCACGAGGCCGTCGAGGCCGAAGAGCCGGCCGGAGCCGAATGCCGCCGGGATGTGGAGGATCACGACCGCAGCGGCAATCCAGGGGAGCGTCCGCCCCAGCCCGACGACGAAGATCAGCGGGAACGCAACCGAAACTCCGATCGAGGCGATCCCCCAGAGCGAGAACAGGAGCACGAGCCGGCCGAGCTCCGTGCCGACGTCGCTGCCGTAGGTCGAGCCGAGGAAGGTGTCGGCGAGACGTCCGCCGGCGATCCCGAAGATGCCCGCCACGCCGCCGACCACGACGAGAGCGAGCCACGACGACGAGATGACGTGCCTGGCCGTTCTCACGGGGTCGAGACCGACGCGGGTGAGCGGCACGGCGGTGACCAGGGAGAGCGACGACGCCGTCACCGAGACGACCGCCGAGGCGATCAGGTACGCGAACCCGAAGGTGGTCACCGCCCCCTCCCCCTCATGGGCCGCGAAGGGCAGGCAGATGACGTAGACGAGTTGCAGGGCAAGCGGCAGCGCCACGCCCGTTCCCATCGTTGCCAGGCGGGATCCGGCCGATCCGCTCGAGGATCTCATCGCGCCGGCCGGCATCTTCTCCCGACGCGCACGTAGCATCAGGGCCACGGCCGGGACGCCGAGCGCAACCAGCCCGTTGACGGCCATCCCCCAAGAGATCGCCTGAACGCCGTCGGGATGGACGCGCCACAGGATCACGCCGAGCCCGACAATGCTCCCGAGGGCGTAGCCGCTCGCGGCGGTGAGGTAGTCGTCGAGCGCTGCCAGAGCGCTCGCGGCGAGACCTGCGAACAGATGCATCGTCGCTGCCAGGAGCATCCACGGCAGCGCGTCGGCGGCGGTCGAGCGGGCGAGCTCCGACCCGTTTCCGGTGAGGACGTCCGCCAGCGCCTCGGCGAACACGACCCCGAGGACGAGGACGGGCATGGCAAGAAGCGCGAGGGCGAAGGCGAACCGCGTCACCTCGGCTCCGAGCTGGCGGTCGGCGCGCGCCCGGGCGAAGGACGGGAGAACCGTGAGCCGAATCGCGGCCGCCGCGAGGACGATCACCGCGAAGACGCCGTAGGCCGCGAAGAAGCCGTCGGTGATCGCGCCCCGCCCGAACTCGCGGGCAAGGACGATCCCCACGACCGCGGCGAGACCCGTCTGCACGGCGAGCGCCGCCGCGGTGAAGGCGCCGGTAAGGAGCGACCCGCTTTTCGCCTGCGCATTATGATTGCCAGCCACTGCGACGGAAGACTATTCGTGACACCTACTGACACCTGTTGGACCGAGTCCTCGCTCGCCAAGCTGCGCGAGGACTTCGCCGACATCTACGGCGGCCGCACGGTGCTCGTGACCGGCGCCGACGGCTTCATGGGCTCCCATCTGACGGACGCTCTCGTCGATCTCGGGGCCAACGTCCACGCCTTCGTGCGGGCGACCTCGAGCGGCGCCCTCAACAACATCGGGCACCAGCGCAACCGGCTGAAGGTGCACTTCGCCGATCTGACCGACAAGACGTCGATCGACTACCTGATGCGCGAGCTCAAAGACGCTCTCGACAAGCCGTACATCTTCCATCTCGGCGCCCAGGCCCACGTCGGAGAGTCGTGGCATCGCCCCTACGAGACGGTGATGGCGAATACGATCGGCACGCTCAACCTGCTCCAGTCAATCGTCGACACGGGGCTCGAGATCGAGAAGTTCGACACGGCCGGCACCTCGGAGGAGTACGGCAACGTCCGCGACGACGTCTCGCACCATCACGACTTCGACGAGGCGGGCAGCCTGATCCTCCACGAGCGCTCGCCGATCAACCCGAAGTCGATCTACGCGACGGCGAAGGTCGCGGCCGACTTCCTGACGATGAACTACCACGACGCCTTCGGGCTGCCGGGGGTTGTCACCCGCATGTTCAACAACTACGGCCCGCGCCAGAACCCGCGCTACGTGACCGGCACGATCATCACGCAGGCGTTGACGCGGGAGACGATCGAGCTCGGCAACCTCGAGCCGCTGCGCGACTTCTGCTTCTGCACCGACGGCGTGCGCGGGCACCTCACTGTCGCGGCGCAGGGCAAGCCCGGCGATGTCTACGTCTACGGCCAGGGCGAGAACATCTCGATGGAAGGCTGGGTCGACCTGATCCTCCGGATCGGTGAGGAGCACGGCTTCTGGCCGGCGGGTCGGAGCGTCACGACGACGCCGAAGCGCTACCGACCCGGGGCGAGCGACGTGATGGCGCTTCGCGTCGGCCACGAGAAGCTGACGGCGGAGACAGGGTGGATGCCGCAGGTCTCATGGGAGGAAGGCGTCCTGCAGACGATCGGCTGGTACGCGGAGAACCGGGAGCGCTGGATCGGGCGGGTCGACTGGCAGCCGGTCGGCAGCCCGGATGGCTCCGCGTAGACGTTCGCCTGGAGGATGAATCGGCATCGGTCGATACGACGCTCCGCACCTCCTGTCGGACGCCGCTGATGCAGTGCGCGAGAAGCGCTTTCCGGCGTGGGCGAGGGGAGGCGCCGACCCGACCGACGATACTCACGTGTCGGCGGGAATGAGTACGCTGCTGGCGATGCGCGTTCTCGTCACCGGAGGAGGCGGTTTTCTGGGCTCGCACCTCGTCGAGCGCCTCGAGGCCGACGGTCGGAAGGTCACGATCGCGCGCCGCTCCGAGACGGACTTGACGGACATGGCCGCGACGGCCCGGCTCTTCGACGCCGTCCAGCCCGAGCTCGTCTTCCACCTCGCGGCCGAGGTCGGCGGCATCGGCGCGAACCGCGCCAACCCGGGGCGCTACTGGTACGCGAACCTGATAATGGGGGCGCACGTGCTCGAGCAGGCGCGCCTGCACGGGACAGCCAAGCTCGTGATCGCGGGCACCGTGTGCGCCTACCCCAAGTTCACACCGGTGCCGTTTCAAGAGGCGGAGCTCTGGAACGGCTACCCAGAGGAGACCAACGCTCCTTACGGCGTCGCGAAGAAGGCCGTCCTCGTCGGCGCCCAGGCGTATCGCGAGCAATATGGCCTGGACAGCGTGTTCGTGCTGCCGACGAACCTCTACGGGCCTCGCGACAACTTCGACCTGCAGAGCTCGCACGTGATCCCCGCACTGATCCGCAAGATGATCGAGTCGCCCGATCGGGTCGTGCTCTGGGGAGACGGAACGCCGACCCGGGAGTACCTCTACGTCGACGATTGCGTCGAGGGCCTCCTTCTCGCCGCTGAGCGCTACGACGGCGGCGACCCGGTCAACCTCGGCACCGGCGTTGAGACGTCGATCCGCGAGACGGCCGAGCTCGTGGCCGATGCCGTCGGCTTCGACGGTGAGATCGAGTGGGACACTTCGATGCCAAACGGCCAGCCCAGGCGGTCGCTCGACTCGACTCGGGCGAAAGAGCTCCTCGGCTTCGAGGCGAAGGTTCCGCTGCGCGAGGGGATCGCGCGCACTGTGGCGTGGTACAAGGCCCAAACGCCGAGCTAGGCCTCCGAGCCCTCCGCCTGGTCGTCGGCGTGCAGGACGCGCTCCTCGAGCAGCGCGAGCCGCTGGGCGAGCAGGGTGTTCTGGTCGTCGAGCTGCGAGAGCACGGTCGAGTAGTGGAGGAGCACGACGATGATGAACAGCGTCGCGATAGCGAACAGGACCGCCGGAGGGTAGGTCGAGACACCGAGCCAGCCAGCGATCGTCGTCAGGCCCTCCCGCCAGGCAGAGAGCACGAGGAGGACGATCCCGGTGACGAGCCAGAGGAGCGCATAGCGCTCCTTCAACCGTCGGCCGCGAATCAGCTCCAGAACGATCAGGATCAGGATCACCGAGGCGATCGCGGCCGCGATCGAGACCTTCACCGGGGTCACGGGCCGGCCACCTCCTCCTGCGAGACCGCGACCTTCCGCAGCATCGCCACGAACAGAGCCAGCGTCACCTTGAACACGTAGTAGATCGAGCGCACGAAGGTGATCGACGACTGGCCCGTCTCGCGCTCGCGCATCGCGACCTGCACCTCGACGAGCCGTAGCCGGTGCTTGTGGACGAGCACCGTCGCCTCGACCTCCGGGTAGTCGCTCGGGTAGTCGCCCGCGAAGAGCGCTATTCCCCTGCGGTTGAGCGCCTGGAAGCCGGAGGTCGTGTCGGTCACTCGCTGGCGGGTGAGCAACGAGACGATCTTCGCGAACCAGACGATCCCGATCCGGCGGGCCAGTGGTGGGCGGTAGTCGCCGCTGCCGTCGACGAAGCGGGAGCCGGTGACGATGTCGGCGTCGCCACGCTCGATCGGGCCGAGCAGCTTCGGCAGCTCGGCAGCGTCGTGCTGGCCGTCGCCGTCGAGGCGCACCGCCGTCTCGTAGCCGCGTTCGAGGGCGTACTTGAAGCCGGTCTGAACCGTGCCGCCGATGCCGATGTTGTAGGGATGCCTCACGACCGCGGCCCCGTGTCGGCGGGCGATCGCACTCGTCCGGTCGTGGGAGCCGTCGTCGACGACGACCACGTCGAAGGCGGGACTAACGGCACGGATCGCATCGACGACGCCGCCGATTGCGCCCTCCTCGTTGAAGGCCGGCACGATCGCGACGATCCGCCCCGCGGTCACACCGGCACCCCGCTCGCGAGACCGAGCAGGTCGAGCACCCGCCGGGCCCGGTGGGCGTAGGTGTGCTCGTCGAGCACGCGCTCCCTGGCCCGCGCGCCCATGGCCTCCGCCTCCGCTGGATCGGCGAGCAGCTCCCGGTAAGCGGCGAGTGCCTGCGTCCCGTCCTCGACGACGAGGATCTCGCTGCCCGGCTCGAACCACTGCTCTATCCCATCGTGCGGGTTCGAGACGATCGCGGCGCCTGCCGAGGCGAGCTCGAAAGGCCGGCAGGTGGAAGAGAGCGGCACGGTTGCGTGCGAGCGACGGGTCACGTTGAGGTTGATGCGCGCCGACGAGATCGCGCGGGCGAAGACGTTGAAAGGAACGTCGCCGATCTCCCGCGCGTTGCCGGTGTCGCCACGGAAGTCCCTGCCGCCGAGGGCGAAGTCGATCTCGGGCGCGATCCTGCTGGGCTCGCCGACCATCGCCGAGGTCCACTCCTGGCGAAACTTGTCCCCATAGCCGTAGAAGAAGACGTCCATCTCCTTGGCGACCGGCTGCGGCGCGAAGAACTCAGGGTCGGCCCCCCAGAAGACAGCTTCGGCTCGGCGCGCACCGAGCTCGAGCAGGCGCGGCAGGCCGCCCTCCGAGTTGGAAAGGAGCAGGTCGTACTCCGACGGATCGGCGCCGTGGTAGTAGTTGAACCCGGTGTCCATGCCGCCGAACTCCGGCAGGCTCATCGGCACGTCGCCGTCGTAGAAGACGACGGGGATCCCGAAGCGCTCGCGCAACGCGGTCGGGATGCCGCGGAAGTGCGCCATCGGGACGGTGAAGAAGACGACTGCGTCGGGGCGCTCGCGCTCGACGACTCGCTCCAGGTGACGGCGCCAGCGCGGCGTCACCACCTTCCAGATCGTCTCGCGCGTGAGCCTGTCGAGCCCGGACTCGTCCGGCGCGTCCTCGTCTCGGCGCAGGTAGCGGTCGCCCTTCAGGCGCGCCAGCCCGCCGCGTAGGGCCGCGTAGGACTCCGCCTCGCGGTAGGTCGGGTTCGGTGCCGACCGCCACCAGGGCGACTCGACCGGGCGCCCTCGGTAGGGCGTCACGACGAGATCGACACCAGCCTCGTACATTCCCTTCCAGAGCTGCCACCACGCAGGCGTGCAGCCGTAGCGAAAGTCGAGGTCGACCGCCGAGGCGACGGCGAGGATGCGGGGCGGTTTCACGGTTGCAAGTCTAGGGTGCCGTTCTGTCGGCGCCGCCGGCAGGAGCGGCTCAGTAGGCGCCCCGGCCTGCGATCACGGCCGGAATCGTCTTGACGATGATCGTGATGTCGAGCCACAACGACCAGTGCTCGAGGTACGTGAAGTCGAGCCGGACGAGATCGTCGAAGGAGAGCCCCGAGCGACCCGAGATCTGCCAGAGGCCGGTCATCCCGGGCAGCACCAGGTAGCGGGCACGATGCCAGTCTTCGAGTAGCTCGTAGTCGCGCAGCGGCAGCGGTCTTGGCCCGACGAGGCTCATCTGACCACGGACAACGTTGACGAGCTGGGGCAGCTCGTCGATCGAGAGGCGGCGGAGGATCTTGCCCACCCGCGTGACGCGAGGGTCGTCGCGGATCTTGAAGAGCGCGCCGGTCGCCTCGTTGGCCGCCTCGAGCCGTTGCTGCTGGGCTGCCGCGTCGGCGACCATGGTGCGGAACTTGAGCATCCCGAACTCTCGCTCGCCGACACCCATCCGCCGATCGACATAGAGCACGGGCCCGCGCGACCCGAGCTTGATCGCAAGGACGACGAGCGCCCAGAGCGGGAGCAGGACGACGAGCAGGAGTATCGCAACGACGATGTCGAAGGAGCGCTTCACGACCCAGTCCCAGCCGGTCAGGATCGGCGGCCGCAGCTCGAAGAGAGGGACGCCCGTTCCGGGCACGTACTCGCCTTTCTGTACGAGCAGCTCGGTCGTGTTGGGAGCCAGGCGCACCTTCACGCCGGCCCGATGGGCGAGCTCGACGACGTCGAGCACGGTTCGCTCGTCGAAGTCCGACTCGGTCAGCAAGAGCTCATCCGGCCGAACCCGCTCGAGGACGCCCGGAATGTCTGCCACCGAGGTACCGAGTAGCGAGAGCCCCGGCTCTGCCGACGGCGAGACGACGCCGACGAGGTCGTACTGGATGCCGCCCCGGGAGGCACCGAGCTCACGGCGCAGCCGCTGCAGGCTCGGCCCGTCCCCCGCGAGGACGACTCGGCGGCGGACTCCCGCGACGCGCATCAGCTCGAGCGCAGCCGAGCCATAGGCCCAGCGAAGGACACCGATGGTGAGCGCGCAGGTGACGATCGCGGTGGGGATCAGACCTGTCGTGTTGAAGTCGTACCCCGTGCCGAAGCCGAAGGAGAGAACGATCAGGGCGACGAGCAGGAGCGACGAGACGACCCGCCCCGCTCCGGCCCGTCGCTCACGCGCCGCATAGAGCCCTGCCTGGAGGAAGACGAGGATCGTGATCGGCGCCAGGAAGCGCAGCCACTTCTCGGGCCCGTTGCTCCAGAGGAGCTCCCAGTAGACCGGCTTGCCGTAGGCGATCGTCCGCACCGTGAGGGCGAGCATGATCCCGAGCGCGAGCCCGAGCAGATCGAGGGCGGCGAGCATGAGAATGCTGAGCACCCGACGAACGACGGTGAGGACGGGGCCTCGCGAGAGGACGTAGACCCGTGAGGAGCGCACGTCGCCGGCTGGTCGCAGCGGGGCAACCTGCACGGGGGCGGGCCGCTCGGGCGAGCTGACCGGTTCGGATTTCACGCTCCGGAGATTGTAGTCCCCCGGATCGGCCCTTCCCCGGCCGATGACGGCCTGTGGCGGGACGGGCGACGGTACCGTTAGGCCGGTGTGTGGGATCTGCGGAGTGGTGGTGCCGGAGGGCCGGGAGCATCCGGACCCGGGGTTGATCGACCGCGCCACCACTGCCATCCGCCATCGTGGGCCCGATCACGGGGCAACCGCTCCCCTGGGCCGCTGCGTCCTCGGCTACCGGCGGCTGCGGGTGATCGACCTCGTCACCGGCGATCAGCCGGTCTCGAACGAGCGCGGGGATGTCGTCGTCGTCTTCAACGGTGAGATCTACAACTACCACGAGCTGCGGGCCGAGCTGGAAGGACAGGGGCACGTGCTGTCGGGGAGCGGCGACACGCCCGCGTTGCCCCACCTCTACGAGCAACACGGTGACGCCTTCGTGGAGCGGCTGGACGGCATGTTCACGCTGGCCGTGTGGGATGCCGCCCGGCACCGCCTCCTCCTGGCCCGCGACCGCTTCGGAAAAAAGCCCCTGCTCTGGGCGCAGCTTCCCGACGGCACGGTCGCGTTCGCCTCTGAACTGAAGGCCCTCCTAACTATTCCCGGGGTCGGGCGCCAGGTCGACCTGACACGGCTCGACGCTTACCTCGCGCTCGGATACATCCCCGGGGAGCAGACGGCATTGCAGGGGATCAAGCGCCTGCCGCCGGGGTGCACGCTGGTCGTCGAGAACGGCCGCGTGAACGTGAGCCGCTACTGGCGCCTCTCGCCGCGGGTGCAGCAGCTCACGGACGGTGAGTGGATCGAGGCCGTTCGCGACGGCGTGCTCGCTGCGGTCCGCAAGCGCCTGGTCGCCGACGTCCCGCTCGGCGCGCTGCTCTCGGGCGGGATCGACTCGAGCGTCGTCGTCGCCGCGATGGCACAGCAGAGCTCGGAGCCGGTACGAACGTTCTCGGTAGGGTTCCCCGAAGCCCGCTACGACGAGCGCGCCCACGCCCGTACCGTCGCAGAGCGGTTCGGGACGATCCACGAGGAGCTCCTGCTCGAGCCGGATGCCGCTGCCCTGCTGCCGCGACTGGCCGACGCCTATGACGAGCCCCTCGGCGACAGCTCGACCCTGCCGACGTACCTGATCAGCGAGCATGCGCGACGGTTCGTGACCGTCGCGCTCGTGGGTGACGGCGGTGACGAGGTGTTCGGCGGCTATGAGCGCTACCGCGCCCACGCCCTCGCCGAGCGACTCGGCCGGGTTCCCGTCGGGGTGACCCGCGCGGGCGCGCGGGCCCTGAGGTTGCTTCCCTCGGCACGCACCGAGGCGCGGTCGCGCGGATTCCGGGCTGCGCGCTTCCTCGACACGGTCGGGCTCGACCCGGCAGAACGCTACGGCAGGCTGATGGAGATTTTCTCTCCCGAGCTGCGACGAGGCATCTGGAGCAAGGAGGCGCTGGCGCAGATCGGCGAGCCGCTGACGGCCGGAGCGCTGCTCGGGCCGCCGCGCGCGCCCGGGATGACCGGTCTGCAGCTGATCGACGTCGAGACCTACCTGCCCGACGACCTCCTCTTCAAAGCGGACATCGCCTCGATGGCCAACTCGCTCGAGCTGCGGGCTCCTCTGCTCGACCATCACCTCGCCGAGCTCGCGCTCGGGCTGCCGGCGCACCTCCGGTTCGAGGGATCGGCCGGGAAGGTGGCTCTCCGGCGCGCGTTCGCCGCCGATCTCCCCGCATCGATCCTCGAGCGTGGCAAGGCCGGTTTCGGAGTGCCCGTCGGCCGTTGGTTCCGCACGGAGCTACGCGACCTCGCCGGCGACGTGCTCCTCGGGACGGCGGCCCGGAAGCGCGGGCAGTTCGAGCCGCGCGCGATCGAACAGCTCCTCTCCGACCATGTCGGCGCCAGGGCAGATCACGGCGAGCGTCTCTGGTCGCTGATCATGCTCGAGCTCTGGCAGCAACGTTACGCCGACGATGGCACCTTCCCGGCGGCATGAGTCGCAACCGGGCACTGCTTCTCGTCGCCACCGCGGCCGCCGTACCGCGGCTCGTCGTCGTTGCCGTCGAACGCGAGCAGCTCGTGGCCGGCCTTACCGAGAAGAGCAACCGCTTCGCACGAACCTTCGTCGAGAGCGGCACATTCGGGTTCATCCCCGGCCGTCCCTCCGCCAATACCCAGCCCCTGTACGGCTTCTTTCTGACACCGTTCTACTGGATCTTCGGACAGGCGTGGTGGCCCGCCATTGTCGCGCAGGTCGTGGTCGCGATCGCAACCGCAATGCTCGTCTACGCGATCGGCGCCACCGTGGCCACGCGCGGGATCGGCACCGGAGCAGCACTACTCGCGACGCTCAACCCTTACCTGATCTGGCACGACGTGCACCCGAACCGCGAGATCGTCGACGGGCTCCTTGCGGCTCTGCTCACTCTGTTGGTCGTCCTTGCCGTGCGGCGCGCTTCGATCCGAATTGCTGCCCTCGCCGGTCTGGCCGCCGGACTCGCCATCCTCGGCAACGCCCGCCTCATCCTTCTGCCGCTCGCGCTCGCCGGGTACTTGAGCTGGACGATCGCCCCCGGACGACGGGGTCTCTGGGCTGCGGCGGCCCTTGTGGTCGTCGCAGCGGTGACGGTGACACCGTGGGTCGTTCGCAACAACGTCAGCGTGGGCTGTCCTACGATCACGACGGACGCGCGCGCCCTCTGGAAGGCGAACAATCCGGCGACGTTCGAGATCCTCCGCCACGGCGGCTGGATCGACCAGGTCCCGGAGCTCCCCGGCGCGCCGCCCTGGCCGGAGCTCGCAGCAGATCAGACGCTCCGGGGCAACCCGATCACGGTCGACGAGTGCGCACAGATGCGCTTCTACCAGCATCAGGTGCTGCACTTCTGGCGAACCCAGCCCGGTGAGAAGGGCAAGCTCGCCGCCCAGGCCGTGTGGATGCTCTGGCGTCCGGTCGGGACGATCGAGGGTGGGAACTCCCTGGGACCGGCGGCTAGCTTCGCCCGGAGCATCGTCGAGCCGGTCTACCTTATCGCCCTCTACACGCTGACGCTGCTAGGGCTCGGTCGATTGCCCAGACGGTACCTTGCCTTGACGCTGATCCTGCTGGCATACGGCACGGTGATGGCGATGGCTTTTGCCGGGACGTTGCGCTACAACGCGCCGTGGCACTTCTTGCTCTGCATCCCTGCCGCCTTCGGCATCGTCCGCCTCGCTGAGGCGCTGAAATCGAGGCGTCGAGGCCAGGTGCCGACATGAAGGTCGTGCACGTTCACCGCCTACGCGGCGTCGGCGGCTCCGAGCGTCACCTGCTGACGCTCCTTCCTGCTCTCCGCGAGCGCGGGATCGACGCGAGCTTCGTCGGCCTCGACGACGACGACCCCGGCCCGTTCTACGCGCAGCTCGACGAGCTCGGGGTGCCGTACCGCCGGCTGCAGGCCCCGCGTGATCTCGATCCGCGGCTCGCCTTCAGGTTGCGGCGAGAGATCCGGCGCGCCCGACCGGACATCGTCCACACCCACCTCGTCCACGCCGACGTCTACGGAGCGATCACCGCCGGCCGCGCGACGGTGGTCTCGACGAAGCACAACGACGACCCCTTCCGGCTCGGGCCTTTCCGGCACGTCGAGCGGCTCGGCGCGAGACGGGCCGCGCGGATCATCGCGATCACGGCTGCGCTCGCACGTTTCAACATCGAGCGGGTGGGGCTACCGGCAGAGAAGGTATCCGTCGTGCACTACGGGCTCGACGACCTGCCGGCGGCATGGGGCCCGACGGGCGGCCCTGGCCTCGCACCCGACGCCCGCGTGCTGCTCGCCATCTCGAGGCTCGAGAGGCAGAAGGGCATCGACACCGCGATCGAGGCGCTCGTCCCACTGCGCGAGCGCTTTCCGACTGCGGTGCTCGTGATCTTCGGCTCCGGCAGCGAGGAGGAGGCGCTACGGGAGCTCGCGGCCAGTCGTGGAGTCGCAGACGTGGTCCACTTCCCCGGCCGGATCGGGGACGTCGCCGACTGGCTCGGGCGCTCGGAGATCTTCGTTCACCCGGCACGGTGGGAGGGCTTCGGGCTCGTGCTGCTCGAGGCGATGCTGGCGCGGCTTCCGATCGTGGCGAGCGAGGTCAGCTCGATCCCCGAGATCGTGATCGACGGCGAGACGGGCCTGCTCGTCCCACCCGACGACCCGGCACGCCTCGCCGAGGCGCTGCAGCTCCTGCTCGGCGACCCGGAGCGGGGCCGGTCGTTCGGCGCCGCCGGGCTGGTGCGCGCGCGCACATCCTTCTCGGTCGCCGCGATGGCCGACCGGACGATCGAGGTCTACCGCGGCGCGCTCGGGGCTGCGTCGGCGGCGAGCGCCACCACGGCATCGGCCCACGAGTCCACCGAGTGATGGGCGAGCACGCGCTCCCGTAGAGTCGTGCCGAGCGCCTGTCGCGCCGCCGGGTCGAGGTCGGCCAGGGCGGCAATCCGCGCGGCCAGGGCGGGCACATCGTCGAGTGGAAAGCGCAGCGCCGGCTCGAGGTCGTCGAGCAGGTTGTCGAAGAGCGGGTTCGAGACGAGCACGGGGCGACAGGCGGCGCAGGCTTCGTAGACCACCTTGTCGGGAGCTCCCGGGCGCATGTTGTTCACGAGCACCGTCGAGCGGGCCAGGATGCCCGGGATCTCGGTGCGCGGAAGCGGGCCTCCGAGCTCGACCCTGCCCTCGAGTCCAAGGGTCGCGACGAGCACTCTGAGCTGCTCGAGGTTCGCCGTCTCCTGAGGAGGCGACGAAGTCCCGTGGACGCGAAGCCGGACATCGACCCCGTTCTCCAGGGCCTGCCCGACGGCGCGGACGATCGGAGCGAGCCCTTTTGCCGCCGAATAGCGACCGAGCGCCACAAGCTCGACCGTGGCGTCCATCGAGGCGGGGCTGCAGGCGAAGTCAGAGACGTCGATGCCATGGCCGATGCCGATCACCTTCGGTGACGTGACGGGAACCGACCGGGGGTCGACTGAGATGACGATGTTCGAGGCCCTCACGGCCGCTTCGAGCATCCTCGTCCGGTTCCAGTGGGCGTACCAGAGCAGCACCCGGGTGCCGAGCGGCCGGGCCAGGGGTGCTGCGAGCACGGCGTAGATCGGGCACATGTGCGCGATCACCGCCGTCGGGCGCCGCCGGTGCGCGAACTCTGAAATGAGCGCCCGCTCGAAGCGGAGGCCGCGACCCGCCCGCGAGCCGGCCGCGAAGGTGCGCACGACGCAGTTCTCCGGCAGTGAGCCCTCAAGGGCGCTGTCGGCGAGAACGACGACCTCGTCGACCCGGCGGCTGAGCGCCGCGATCTTGGCGACCGTTGCGCCAAGCACTGGATCTCCCGGATCGACACGCTGGGTGACGAAGACGAGTCGCATGCCTAGACCAAGGCGTTCTTGATTCGTTGCTTGGTGTTCTCGTAGGCTGGCACCGTCTGCCAGTCTACGAATCGCGCCCTGCGATCACCGCCTCCACGAGCAGCAGCATCCGGTCCGCAAACTCGGCCGGGGTGGCGACCCAGTCGACCGACGCTGCGTGTGCTCCGGCTCCGAGGCTCGTAGCCCGATCGGGATCGGCGAGGATGTTTGCCACCGCACGGCCCAGGGCGCTGGGATCATCGACCGGCACGAGAGTTCCGCTGACGCCGTTCTCGACGAGATCGCGGATGCCACCACTGTCTGAGCCGACCACGGCTCGACCACGGCAGAAGGCTTCGATGATCACCCGTCCCATCCCCTCCCGCCGGGACGGGAGGACGAGCAGCGTCGCAGCGTCGAGTGCCGCCACCACTCCCGGGGTCGTGAGCTCCGGCGTCCAGCGCACCCGTCCTTCCTCCTCCCGCACCATCCGCTCGACGAGGGGCTGAAGCGTGCCGCGGCCGACCAGGTGCAGCTCGGCCTCGGGAACGGTCGCGGCCACCCGGGGCCACGCTGCGGCGAGGACGTCGAGCGCCTTGTACCGCTCGAGGACACCAACGAACAACGCTCGGGGGCGCACCGGCAGGGGGACGCACGGGGGCTCCGTGAACGGCGCGAGATCCATGTAGGCGGGAAAGACGGCCGTCGGCTCGACACCCAGATCACGAACGAGGCCGGTCGTGAAACTGGAGACCGTCCGTACCCCGTCGGCCCTTCGCACTGCGGCCTTCCCCAGCGCATCAGCAACAGGGGCGAGCAGCCTGCGCCCCCGCGATCCGTAGACCCGCGTGTTGTTGCGCCAGTCGCCGTGGACATCGAAGACGATGGGGGCCTGTGACCGTGCGAGTCGGCGGGCGGCGAATGCGAGTGCGGTGTCCTCGGCGCCCTGGACGACGACCACGTCGGGGCGGAAGGCCCGGATCTCCTTCGCCACGCGCAGGGGCGAGAGCCCATAGAACGCCATGCCGTCGAGGGGGGCGACCGGGAAGCGGGGAACGAGGGTGAAGAGGTCGTTCCTGATGGCCTCACCCGTGGTCGAGGTCCCGAGCTGCCGCCAGTCCATCACGGCGGAGAGCGCCTCGAAGCGCCGCTGTAGCGTCTCGCTGAGCGGGAACCCGTAGCGCGTCCGAGCGACGAAAAGGACCCGCGGCTTCAACCGACCGCCAGCACGAGCCGGTCGACGACGGCGCCGAGGAGCCTGGCGCTGCTGTACGCCTCGACGGACGGGGCGGCGTTCGCGCGCAGATGCTCACGCAGCGCGTCGTCCGCGAAGAAGCGACGGATCGCGACGACGACGCCTTCGGTGTCTCCGACGTCGGCGAGGAGCCCGTTGACGCTGTCCTGGACGACTTCGGCGACGCCGCCCGCCCGCGTGGCGATCACCGGTGTCCCCACTGCGAGCGACTCGATGACGCTGTGCGGGAAGTTCTCCCAACTCGACGTCAGGATCGACGCATCGGCGGCCGCGAAGACCTCCAGCACCTCGTCCCGTGAGACGGGACCCAGCAACCTCACGCGGCCGGTGAGGCCCAGACGCGAGACGCCGGCTTCGAGGCTACCCGCCTCCTCCCCGTCGCCCGCGACGAGCAGCGTGACACCGGGACAGGCCGCAATCGCCGCGATCATCACGTCGAGAGACTTCTGCGCCGTCAACCGGCCGGCAAAGGCCAGCGTGTCCCCGACGACACCGAACCGCTGTCTCAGCTCATCTCGCCTCAGCGTCGGAGTCCGGTCGGGGGCCGGGTTTGGCATCACACTGACCCGGCCCGGCTCGAGGCCCCAGCTGACGACGAGGTCGCGCAGGTACCCGCTCGGGGTGAACACGTGGTCGGCGCGATGGACGACCCAGTCGCGGAACCGGCGCAGAGCCCGCGTCGAGACGCCGCCGCCCGCCTCACGCTGGAACGCGTCGACGTCGCCGGCGACAACACCCCGGGCCCGGAGCCGCTCGAACGCGGGGTCGCCGGTGAGCTTCATCACGAAGGGCCGACGGGCGACGAGGGCGGCGAGGGCACTTCGGCCGAACATGCCGGTCGTGTAGATGACGTCGGCGCTTCGGGCCCTCCATGCGATGAGCAGGAGCGCGTGGAGATGCCGCACCCCGACGGGAAGCCGGCGCGAGGTCCAGCGCAGCGGAAACAGCGTCGGCGTCGGCTCTGCAGCGGCCGTGATCACGACCTCGACGGCATGGCCGTGCGCCTGCAGAAAGCGCGCCACGTCGGGGGCGTGACTTGCCGGTCCCCCGACATCCGGCGGCCAGATCCCCGAGACGATGAGAACTCTCACGGCACCAGTATCTCTTCGTCGACCAACCCGGACGCTCGGTGCTCGCGACGAAGCCGGATAAGGAGCACGGCCCACGCACACCCGAAGGCGACCGTTGCGATCAGCGTCGCGACCGCAGCGCCGGTCGCGCCCCACTCGGCGCCGAGAAGCAGGACGAGCGGGAAGAGCGTCAGGATCTCGACGCCGTGCGCGACGATTCTGAGTCCGGGCCTGCCGATCGAGACCGGGAACGACTTCGTCCAGCCGAGCACGAGCCGGACGCAGGCGGCGAGCAGGAGGATCCGGGCGGCATCCGTTGCGGAGACGTAGCTCTCGCCGAGAACGACCCGCACGAGCCACGGCATCAGGATCCAGGCGATCGGGGCGATCGCGAGGGCGACCGCCGACGCCCCGACGACGTAGCGCCGCAGAGAGCGGTAGGTCTCCGCAATGCGGCCTGCCTCGACGTCGCGCGTCTGCTCGGTCAGCAGAATCAGCCGCACGGGCGCCGAGAGTGCCTCAAGGCCCGTGATCGGCGCCTGGGCGGCCCGGTAGTAGCCGACCTGGGTGATCGGGGCAACGATCCCGAGCGCAAGCGGGGCGAGCGTGTTTCGCATCGAGACGAGCGAGGTGCCTATGCCGGACGTCAGCACGAAGCGCCCGAGCTCGCGGCCGTCGCGACGCAGGCCCGTCACGGCGGCGGCCGGGTTGCGTCGGAAGAGTCTGTGGCCCGCATAGCCGGAGAGGCAGGAGCCGACCACCTGGCCGCAAAGGATCCCGACCACCGCCCAGGTGACGCCATACTTCACCCCGATCGCGAGGCCGATCAGCCGCATCACCATCACGAGCCCCCCGAAGATCGCCCGCAGGTCGTAGCGGCCGGCGACGATCATCGCGGCGCCGGCGACACCTTCCGGCGATTGCGCGAGCGGGATGAAGGCGGCGACGAGCAGCGGCATGGTGAGGTCGGGCTGCCCGAAGACGGCAGCAGCGAACGGAACCAGAGCCAGGATCACGATCGTCGCCGCGAGCCCGCCGCCCCACTTCACCATCAGCCCGACGCGGAATAGCCCTCGCAGCCGGCCCCAGTCGCCGGTCTCGGAGTACCGGAAGCCGTACTTCACGATCGCCTCCTCGACGGTCGTGTCGAGGAGGAGCTGGACGAACCCAGCGGCGGCGAGCGCGAGCGTGAAAAGACCGAACTGGTCGGGCCCAAGCACCCGGACCGCGATCAGCGTCCCCAGGATGCCCGAGGCGACGCCACCGTAGAGCGCGGCAGCGGTGACTGCCCGACGCCTGAGAACCCGAGAGGCCATCGGAGCCGTCAGTATAAGAGCAGCCGATGACTGCCCTCCGCTCCAGATCGGCCTCGCGCGAGGCACTCGTGCTCGCTGTGTGCCTTCCGGTTCTGTGTATCCACGAGCGCTACAACCCGAACCTCGTCAACGGCAGCGGGTCCGCGGGTATCACGGTCGCGCTGTCGGATCTGGCCGCACTGCTGATCGTCGGCGCGGCGGTGAACGCCGCCCGGAGAGAGGGACTCGAGCCACTCCGGCGCGGCGGCGTCACCCTCGCCGCGGCGATCGCCCTGCTCGCCGCCGTCGTCGTCTGGACCCTGCTCGGCCCCAGCCTGGCGACCGGCTATCCGTTCGCACACAGCGCCGTGAGCGCCGCGAAGTTCGTCGAATACGGGCTTCTCGCCCTCGCTGTACCCCTGATCGTGCGCAGAAAGAGCGACGCGGCTGCCGTCGGGCTCGCGCTGATCGGTGTCGCCGCTGCGGCCTCCGTCGGCGGTCTGCTCCAGCTCATCGGCCTGCTCGGCAACCTCGACAACGTACCGGCGGGCCGGCGGATGCCGTCCTTCCTCGGCTACCACGACTTCGCTGCCCTGTCGGGGGTCGCGCTCGGGATCGCCATTGCCGTGATCGCGTCGGGAACCTGGGCCCGGTACCGGAAACCGGCTTCGGTCGCAGCGGCGGGCGGCGTGCTCGGCGTCGCGATCGCGGGCGCGCTCGCCACCGTGCTCGCGCTCCTGCTCGGAGGGGTGGTGGCCCTCGTCTACACGTTCGTGCGACGCACGAGCTCGCTGCGGCGGGTGCTCGCGATCGCAGGGCTTCTCGCCGCAATCTCGCTGGGCTCGCTGCTGCTGCGCGGCGGCGACGTTGCCGACTACATCGGTTTCCTCGGGAAGAAGACGCAAGCGTCTGACCAGCGAATCGAGACGTACTCGCAGCGGACCGTGCTCGCCTACATCGGGCTCGCGATCTTCCGCGCGCACCCGCTGACCGGCGTCGGCTGGCAGGGCTCCGCGCTACCCGCAAGCTTCGAGCCCCATCTCGCTTCGGCGAGGCAGCGATTCCCGGAGGTTGCCGACCAGGCATTCCCCTCCGCCGAGCACCGCTTCGGCGTGCAGAACGCCTACGTACAGGCAGCAGCAGACATGGGGCTCGTCGGCCTGGCGATCCTCCTCATTTCGGTCGGGTCGGCCTTCATCCGTGCCCTGACGCGCAGCATGAGGGGCGCGGCTCCGCCGGCTCCGATGGCGCTCGCACTGACGATCGCGATCCTCGTGGGCGCGTTCGAATGGGCGGCGCTCGGTCTCGTTCCCGGGGTGCCGATGACGGCACTGATGTGGCTCGCGATCGGGGGTGCAATTGCACTACCGCGAGTCGGCGACCTGCCGGACGAGCTCCACGAGGACACGCCGACACCGTGAGCGGCGGATGCGCAGGAGCAGCGTCTGGGCGCTAGCCTGTCGAGCGCTAGGGATGGTTTCGGAAAACCTCGACAGGGAGATGAGCGGATGACGTACCGCTTCAGCTCGCTCGACGAGCTCGGTGACGGCTACGGTTTCCGGAAGGTCCGCAAGGAGCTCGGAGTCGAGGCGTTCGGCATCAACGCGGTCGTCTACCCGCCGGGTCAGGAGGGGTTCCTCCACTTCCACGACACGCAGGACGAGCTCTACTTTGTCCACTCGGGCACGGCCCGCTTCGAGGTCGATGGTGAGGAGCACGTGCTCGGGCCGGGCGGCCTCTGCCACGTGCGGTCGACGACGCCACGAAAGGTGTCGAACGCCGGTGACGACGACCTCGTCCTCCTGATCGTCGGGGCCAGCGGGGGCTACGTCGATCGCGACGGGCACCTCGTCGACCCGGCCGACCTGGCGCGGCGACAGGCCTTGGGGAGCAGCTGAGCAGCTAGATCGACGAGCCGCCCGGGCCGAGGTGCTCGAACGTCTCGCGGGCGGGCTTCCGTGCGCCTGACGTCGTGAACAACCCGGATTGCCAGCCCGCCGCCACTCGCGCCTCGTCACGCCAGAGGAACCAGATCATCATGTCGACCTTCGGGTTCGCGCCGAGCTTCGCCCAGGCCTGCTTCATGTACTCCGCCTGGAGCTTCCGGGAGACGCCGAACTGTCCGTCGGGCGGGTTCGTCTGGTACCCGTACTCGGTCACCCAGATCCGCACGTTGCCATAGAGCCGCGAGAGCTCCTTCGTGAGGGCGTCGAAGTTGCCGAGCGTCACCGCCGTCGGCGGCGAGCCCCGCTTGCCGGGGGGCGGCTTCGTGTTCGGAGTCTCGGTCGGGTAGCCGGCGTAGGGGTGATGGGCGTACGCATCGAATCCCCTTGCGCCCGCGAGCTTCAGCGCCCGGAGGAAGGCCAACGGAGCGACCGACGAACGCGCGGTGCGCGGCTGGTTGTTGCCGCGCGGCGCGGTTGCCCCGCAGGCGACCTTGCTCGAGGAGTTCACCGCCTTGACGGCCTTGACGACGGCGTTGCAGATCTTCGCATAATCGACGGCGCTCTGGATCACCCACTTGTTCCCGGCGCGCGTGAACTGCGGCTTCAGGAAAATCGGGTTGTTGGGCTCGTTCCAGGCAATCCACTTCGCCACCCGGCCGACTCGCGTCCCGTCGGTAGTCCGGAAATTCCCTGAGTATCGTTTGGCAGCTGCGCTGACGAATGCTTGCAGGTCCGCGATGTTCGATGGTGCCTCATTCCAGCCCTTCGAAGCGTTGGCCCAGGCCGGGGTGCCGATCACCGTGAAGATCAGGGCCATGTGATATGCGAAGGCGTAGCGGACGGTGCGGTCGTAGGTGGCCCAGTCGTAAGCCGTATCGGCCGGGTTGGCTGCGTCTGCTGGCCTGCGGCGGGCGACGCCGTTCGGCCCGCCCCACCAGAGGTTGACGCGGATCAGCTGGGTGCCGGTCTCCGCCATGGCTGGAAAGACCTTGTCCGGGTTGCCGTAGAGGATCTGGGCGTCGTCGTAGATCCCCTTCTGGATGAACTTCGACGCGTCGGCCGTTGACGCGGCAACGAGGGCCGCGACGAGGATCGCGGCGGCCACGATCGCGCGAGCCCTACCCAACGCGCGCGTTTCCGGGCAGTGAGGCGAGAGTGCGCCGCAGGCCGTCGTCGAGCCCGACCTCGGGCGCCCAGCCAAGGAGCTGCTGCGCTCGGGTGATGTCGGGCTGGCGCACCTGGGGGTCGTCGACCGGGAGTGCCTCGAACACGATGGGGCTCGACGATCCGGTCGCCCGGACGACTGCCTCGGCAAGCTCGAGCAGGGTCATCTCCGTCGGGTTGCCGATATTGACCGGCAGGTGTTCGCCGGATTCGACGAGGAGTATGAGGCCGCGGACGAGATCGTCGACGAAGCAGAAGCTCCGCGTCTGGGAGCCGCTACCGAACACGGTCAACGGCTTCTCCTCCAGCGCCTGCCGGATGAAGGTCGGAATCGCTCGACCGTCGTGCGGTCTCATCCGGGGGCCAAAGGTGTTGAAAATGCGCACGATCGCCGTGTTCACGCCCTGCTGGCGGTGGTAGGCCATCGTCAGCGCCTCGGCGTAGCGCTTCGCCTCGTCATAGACCCCGCGAGGACCGATCGGGTTGACGTGACCCCAGTAGGTCTCGGGCTGCGGGTGAACCTGCGGGTCGCCGTAGACCTCGCTCGTCGAGGCGAGTAGGAAGCGGGCCCGCTTGACCTTTGCGAGCCCGAGAGCGTTATGCGTCCCGTAGGAACCGACTTTGAGCGTCTGTAGCGGCAGCCGGAGGTAGTCGATCGGGCTGGCCGGGCTCGCGAGGTGGTAGACGAAGTCGACCGGCTCGTCGATCTCGACGTGTTGAGTCAGGTCGTGCGGCTTGAAGACGAAGGCAGCATCGGCGAGGTGCTCGATGTTGGCGAGCGATCCCGTCTCGAGGTTGTCCACACAGATGACGCGGTGGCCTCTCGAGAGGAGAGCCTCGCAGAGATGGGAGCCGAGAAACCCGGCACCTCCGGTTACGACCGAGGTCGGCATCGGCGATGATCCTACCGGCCTCGGCGGCCGGTGCCGCCCATGCTTACAGAACGCGTACCTCGCCCTGGGGCCGCCGCCGACGCCGCACCTCGTCGGCCACGGCGACCGCTCCGGCTGCCTCGAGGACGAAGAGGAACGGGAACGTGACGTAGAGGAAGCGGGGGTGGATCGCGGTGTATTTGTAGAGGCTGTAGACGACGACGTTGACGACGATGGGCGTCAGGACGACGGCCAGGATCCAGCGGTCTCGCATCACGACGCATCCGATCATGAACAGCGGAGCGAGCAGGATCAGCAGTCGGGGGGTGAAGATCCGCGAATGACCCCACGCATCGCCCGCGTACGACAGGGCCCAGAAATGAACCGAGCGCGGCGCCTTTCCGTCGAACATGCCGATGTACCCCTTCGGCCAGAAGACGGCGACGAGCGGGAGCGAGAGGAGCCCCCCGAGCACGTAGACGCCGGCCCGGCGCCAACCCCATCGCCAGGCAACGAGCACCGTGAAGGGGACGGCCATGAGTCCGTTCGTGAGCCTCGTCACGGTTGCGTATCCGATCGCGAGGCCGGCACCGGCACCACCCGCCGAGGTAGTCGCGGGCCGCAAAAGCAACACGACGGACAGCAAGACGAACGCCGTCGAGAGCGGCTCGGTATAGAGATGCAACCCCACGTCGACGTTCCACTGCCCGTTCTCCCAGGCCGAGTGCCCCACGATCTGCCCGCTGACGAGGGGCCACATGGTGAGAGCGGAGGCGGCTATCAGACCGATTGAGCGGCGCCCGGTCGCGTAGAGGCCGAGGTAGGCGGTCATCACGATGGTACCCGCTATCGCGCAGAGGGTAAGTGTGAGGCCGATTCCGAACGCGATGTCGGGAGTCGGATCGATCCCGACGGCACGAATCGGGAACATCGGGATTGCCCAGAGCATCGGCCAACCGATCGTGCCACCCCCCTCGACACGGATCTGGTGGATCGGGAGCGTCAGAGCGAAGGACAGCGCCCCGGCGGGAAGCAGGATCGCGAGCACCGGTCGTCGGGGCTCTCCGCGCCAGCAGCGCACCCCGACCACGACGGACGCGACGACGAGAACGATCGCGAGTAGAACCAGCGGGGGCGAGACGCGGCCGAGCGACGCGATGAACTCGCGCGCGTCGGCGTAGTAGGCGAACGAGTCGCCGTTGCGCGCCTGATAGCGGTAGAACGGCAGGCCGGGCAGTCCGTGCCCCGAGAACGCCAGAGTCAGAAGCGGGATCGCGAGGCGCACACCGACGAGGGCCCCGATGATGCCCCACCAGCGCCGCTCGCTCATCTGCTCACGTTCGGATTCCGGCATCGCGAGAGCCTACGGGACGAACCGCTGCGGCATCTCATCCGCCTGCGACTCGCCGCTCGCCCGTCAGCGCAACTCCTTGTTCGACTCCTGGTCGAACCACATGCCGAAGAGCGTGAACTGCGTGCCGGAGATCAGGAGCAGGGCGACGAGCACGATCGTCGCGGTCGTGATCTGGTTGTCGAAGAAGATCCGCGACGTCGCCACGGTGATCCCGAGCAGGAGACCGAGCACCGTCATCAGGGTGCCGAGCACGTAGAAGAAGACGAGCGGATGGAAGTCGCGAATCACGTACTTCTCCTTCATCCGCCACCAGAAGCCCTTGAAGAGGAGCCAGGCGATCCGTGGTGCGACCCGTCGGATCCGGATTCCCGATTTCTCGCCTACGCCGTAGATCGGTCGCGAGGGGACGTCGCGCACGCTCGCCGAGATGACGTTGAGGTGGACGAGCATGTCGTTCGGGAAGCCGTAGCGGCGGTAGATCCGCTCGAGGTCGAGCCGGTCGAGGGCAGCGAGCGAGAGTGCGGTGTACCCCGCCTGCGAGTCGGCCACGTGCCAGTACCCGGACGCGATCTTGGTCAGCAGCGACAGCACGGCGTTGCCGAGGTAGCGCGAGTGAGGGATCAGCGTCCATGCCTCACCCGTGATCAGCCGGTTCGCCTTGGTGTAGTCGACCTCACCCCGCGCGACCGGGGCGACCAGCTCCGCGAGCTCGGCGGGATCCATCTGGTTGTCGGCCGCCATTACGCACGTCACGTCGATCCGCTCCTCGCGGGCGCGGAGATACCCGGTCATGATCGCCGCTCCGACACCACCGTTCTCGGCATGCACGATCACCTCGACGCGCGGGTCGCCGAGCTCGCGAGCCCGGGCAGCCGTCGCGTCCGGCGACGCGTCGTCGACGGCGTAGATGCGGTCGACGAAGTCGGGGATCCCTCGCAGGGTCTCGGCGACGAGGTGCTCCTCCTCGAAGGCGGGCACGACGACGGCGACACGCTTGCCCTCGAGCATCGGGCCGCTAGCCCTCGCTCCGGGCGTTCCTTCTCTGCACGAAGGGGTCGACGACCGACGCTGCCAGCGCGCCCAGCAACAGCCCGATCAGGCCGCCGATCGCGGCAGCGTTGCGACGGCTCGTGGCCGTCGTGCGGCTCCCGACGGCGGGCTGGACGATCTTGCTCCGCTCGACATCCTGGGCCAGGGAGAGCAGCTGCTGGTTCTGGAACAGCTCCTGCTGCACCGTGCCGCGGCGCTGCTCCGAGAAGCTGATCGTGTTGTTGATCGAGCTGATCACGATCAACTTGTCGGTCGGCGAGACGCTCTTGTTCGCGATCACGTCCTGCTGCTGCTTCACCGCAGCAGAGACACGGGCGTTGATATCGGCCAGCTCCGTGTTGCTCGAGACGATCTGCTTGTTGAGCAGGGTGATCTTCTGGTCGACGTAGGTCGAGACGACGTCGACCACCGAGCCGGCGAGCGATTGGGCCGCTCGCTGCGCCTTGGCTGCCGTGGGGCCGTTCACCGTCACCTCGACGAGCGGCGAGGTGTTCTTGACCTGACCTGCGGAGAGAACCGCCTGCGAGCTGACGTTGCCGCGCAGCTGCCCGAGGGTGAGCCCGCTCACGGCCGCCGCGCGCCGCAGCGCCGCCTCGGAGTGGACGATCTGGCTCACCGTCTTCGGGTTGGTGGCGAGGCTCTGGATCTGGCCGCCCCCGGACGGCGTGAAGGGCTGCCCCAGGTAGAGCAGCGTGGTCGCCTTGAAGACCTCGCCGCCGCCGACCGAGACGAGCACGCCGAGCACGGCGCCGATCACGAGCCCGGCGACCGGAAGCCACCAGCGTGCGGTGATCCGCGACCAGGCAGAACGGAGGTCGACCTCCCGCTCGGCGTCGGGATCAGGCGGTCTGGTCTCGCTCATCGCGCCGCGACCCTAGCAGCGGCCCACTTCCACTGGGCGGCGAGGCCGTCCGCGAGGATCGTCGTCGGCTCCCAGCCGAGGGCGTTGCGGATGAGCGAGGTGTCGGCCTTCGTCCGTCGCTGATCGCCGGGGACGGCCGGGTGGCTGCGGATCTCGAGCTCGCGTCCCGCCAGGCGTTCGAGGATCGTGATCGTCTCGCGCATCGTGGCTTCCTCGCCGCCGCCGACGTTATAGGTGCCGTTGCCGCGCTCCATCGCAAGGATCGTGGCGTGAACCACGTCGGCGACGTAGGTGAAGCTGCGCGACTGCCCACCGTCGCCGAAGAGCTCGAACGGGCGTCCCTCGGCCAGGCACATGGCGATCCGCGTGAACGCCATGTCCGGCCGTTGGCGCGGGCCGTAGGCATTGAAGTAGCGCAGCACGACGACGTCGAGGCCGAAGCTCCTCGCCGTCGCCCGGGCGAGGTGCTCGCAGGTGAGCTTGGTGATCCCGTACGGCGAGACGGGGCGCGGTGGCACGTCCTCGGCGGTCGGGTAGACCTCGGCCTCGCCGTAGATCGACGATGACGACGCGAAGACGACGCGGACGGCGTCACGCGCGGCGACCTCGAAGAGCCGCTGCGAGGCCAGCACATTGCGCTCCAGGTACGTCTCGAACACGTCGCCGAAGCTCCGCACGCCGGGCTGGCCGGCGAGGTGGAAGACCCCGTCGAAGCCGTCGAGCTCGATCGGGTCGCGCGCAAGATCGATGCGCCTCACCTCGAGACCCTCTGCGTTCTGTTCCTTCAAGGCGACGTCGTAGTAGTCGGTGAACGAGTCGAGACCCACGACGTCATGCCCCTGATCCCGCAGCGAGTCCGCAAGGTGCGAGCCGATGAATCCGGCCGCGCCGGTGACGAGGTACCGCATCGGCGGAACTGTAGAGGCTCCGCGGGCCGTCGGGGTCTGCGTGCGCCTGACTCCTGGAGGCCCGACGGCGTCCGCCTTCCTCTACCGGAGACGCTCGAGACGGCCGTCGTCGCCCTCGACGAGGCACACCGCCGAGAAGAAGCGCGTCATCAGGACGCCGTCGCGGAAGTCGCCGAGGCGCGGCTCCGGGCTCTCACCGCGAGCCAGGGCCAGCGCGAGCTCGGGGTAGCGGCTGCCGGCGGCGAGCGGGAGCGGGAAGCCGCCGCCGAAGCGCGGATTGACGTCCGTGACCGGCAGCGAGCCGTCCAGCTCCCGGAAGCACTGGATGTTGGCGGGCCCGACGATCCCGATCGTCTCGGCGACGCGGGCCCCGTGTGCGATCAGCTCCTCGTCCCTGAGCGACCGCCCCTTGATCGACTCGCCCCCCTTCGACTGGATCATCGTGCGCGGGATCGCATTCAGGCAGTGCTTATCGAGGTCGCAGAAGACGTCGATCGAGAACTCCTCGCCACGGCACACCTCCTGCACCATCGACTCGACAGGGGTATGGGCGAGGAAAAAGTCGAGGTCGGCGGCCGTCTCGGCCTGGTAGATGTTGCGGGAGCCGAATCCCTCGCGCACCTTGACGAGTAGCGGATAGCGGGCGTCGGCCGGAACGTCGCCGGGCAGCCACGTGCGGGGGCTCGCGATCCCGTGCTCCTCGAAGAACACATGAGCGAGCCACTTGTCCCCCATCGTGCGACAGACCGTCGGAGGCGGCGCAAGGACGAGCGCGGGGGCAAGCTCGACGGCGTGCTCGGAAAGGATCTCCTGGTCGAGGTCGCTCAACGGGACCACGAGGCGAACGTCGTGTTCGGCGACGAGCGCCGCCAGCGCGGCCACGTAGCCGGGTTCGTCGACGCGCGGGACGATCTCCGCCCGATCGGCGAAGTGGAGCGCGGGAGCCATCGGATCGAGATCCGAGGCGATCGTGGTCGCCCCCGCCCCGCCGAAGGCCGTGACGATGTCGACGCGCTGCCCGGCGCAGGTGAAGAGAACAACGGTCATGGACGGAGAGGGTATTAGAGAAAGCCCGGAGGCGAACCGAACAGCTCGGCGTGGATCCCGGAGAGGATCGCCAGCCCGAGAAGCACTGCGAGCAAGGGCAGCAGCCGCGGGCGGCGGTCGAGAATCGAGTCGAGGCCGTAGCCGAAGCACAACGCCCAGGCGGGAACGGTGGTCAGCATGTACGTCGCCTTGATCACATCGCCATCCGGCGTCGGGTAGCTGACGGTGAAGTAGAGCATCCCGACGACGCCGGCCAGGGGCAGAAGACCGACGAGCAACCGCTCGGGGTGGGAGCGCAGACGGCCCCCGACGAGCGAGCGGAGGAGGAGCGTCAGCCACCCACCGACCATCAGGAGGGTCGGGACGAATGCAAGGAACATCTGGGCGCTCAGTGTCCGCCGCTCGCCGGCGCTCGGTCGGCCGTTGCCTTTGCGCCAGACGAAATTGCCGTAGTAGTCGCCCCAGGCCTCGGCATAGAGCGTCGGGACGAAGAGGTTGTTGAGGTGCGGCGCGGTGGGGGACCCGAAGAGCGCCGCCGGCCGCGGATCGAGGTAGAACGACACCGGACGGCGCTCCCAGAGCGGCTTGTCCACCTGCGGGCGGTCGAAGATCGGGTTGGAATAGCGACTCGACTGGTAGGCGTACCAGGGTCCGGCCACGACCCCGGTTGCGAGCGCGATCACGAAAAGGCAAACGACAACCCGGCGCCGCTCGGCCCGACGCATCACCGCCGTGACCATGAGCGCCAGGAGAACGACGGCGAATGTCCACAACGAAAAGGCACGAACGAGCTGACCGGCGCCCAGGGCCGCTCCAAGCGCCAGGGCGAGCGGCCACCGCCACCTGCGCCCCACGATCATGTGAGCAGCGAGCACCAGGGCCAGCGTGCAGAAGAACATCGACATCGTCTCGGGGTGGAACATCGCCGCCGATCGAGGCGCCAGCATCCCGAAGGCGAAGAGCCCGAGCGCAGCGAGGTGAAGTCGCCGCCGCCCCGGGAAGACGGCTCGCCCGAGCTCGAGCAGGAGGAGAGCCGTCGCGAGCAGGAGAGCCGCGTTGACCAGCTGGACGACTCGGAGCGGTTGGCCGAGCGCGACCTGCCGCCCGAGCCAGATCGCACCCGCCGCAACCGTGTAGAAGCCGGGTGGCGTGTAGTACTCGCCCTCGTGGTCCGGAAATCCCCGCCCCGCGAGGATGTTCTCTGCGTAGACGATATGGCCGTCGGCGTCGTACCCGAGGCCCGGCGGGTAGCGCACCACGTTCCACGCGGCGATCATCCCGAGAATGCCGATGACCAGGACGGCGCCGCGACCGTACCGTGCGATCACGACCTACCGGCTCCGGGCGCTGACAAGGTCCTCGAACAGCGATCGGTACCGGCCGATCGCGGTCTCCCGGTCGCGGTGGAGCTCGATCCAGTTCCGGCCTGCGGCGCCACGCGCTGCGAGGTCAGCACGCCCCGCATACGCTGACCGGATCGCATCGGCGACCGCCGCCGGGTCGTCTGGCGGGACGGCGACCCCGCACCCCACGGTCTCCACGAGACGGGCAGGCTCGCTGTCGGGATCGGCGGAGACGATCACCGGCCGACCCGCCGCGAGGATCCCGTTCATCCGGCTGGGCACGACGTATCCTGCGAGACCACCGGCGAGCCCGAGGTAATGGATATCTGCGGCCGAGAGCGACTCCGCCAGGACGGTCCGCGACTGATAGGGAAGGAACCTGACGTTCGTCGCGCCGAGGTCACTGGCCAGTTGGAACGTGGCGGCGTAGCGGGCGCCGAACCCGATGATCACGATCTCGACCCGATCGAGATCCTGCACGAGGACGGCGGCGCGCACGAGGGTGTCCAGGCTCTGCGCGTGGCCGATGTTCCCCGAGTGCATGACGACGAAGCGATCGTTGAGGCCGTTGTCCCGGGCCCATTGGTTTTCCCGCGGCTGCGGCGTGATCTCGTCGACGTCGACCCAGTTCGGAATCACGACGACGCGGCCAGGCGGGGTGCCCTTGGCCACGAGTCGTCTGCTCATGGTCTCGCCGATCGAGACCACGCGATCGGCGCGCCGCAGGTACGAGCCGACGATGCCGCGCAGAATCCCCACGGCAAGCGGATTCGTGATGCGGCCCAGCTTGACCGCTGTCTCCGGGAAAACGTCCTGGCAGACGACGACCAGAGGAACGCGGAATCGCCGCGAGAGAGCGAGGCCGATAGCCCCCACCATCGGTGGATCCGTCATGCACAGGACGACGGCCGGTGGCTTCGTCGAGAGGCCACGGACAAGCGCGCTCCCGAGGTAGGTGACGTAGTTGACCGCACGAGCGACGATCCCCGTCCGGTCGTATGCCGTCGACCGGACGCGACGGATCGAGACGCCCCTGCGCTGCAGGGTGCGGGGATCGCCTTCGTGATCGCGGGGCACGCCCGTAATCACGTCGACGTCGTACGTCTCGGCGAGGCCCTCGCAGAGGTCGGTCAGAAGGTGGGCGGTGGCCTCGACGCCGGGCCAGTAGTACTGGTTGAGCACGAGGAGGCGCGTGCGTGCTGGGCCTGCGGGAGACACGCGGCAAGGCTAACTGGTCTGCCCCGCGTCGGCGCCGAAGCGTCGGTAGACGCACCCCGGCCCCGTAGCAGGACGACGTAGGATTGGCCGCTCCGTGCGGATCCCGAGCACAGCAGCCCTTTCGCGCACAATCCCTGTCGCGCTGGTCTTCCTGACGATCGTCTACGTCGCCCAGCTCGCCGGGCCGCTGCGGCTGGACACCGACTCGGCCTCGTACCTCCAGATCGCGGCGTCGATCGCCGACGGCCACGGCGCGCATCCGGCCGGCGTTCCGGCGTTCCCGGTGGGCTATCCGATCCTCGTCGCCGGACTGGACGTCGCCGGGCTGGGGACGTCCCGGGGCATCGTTGCCCTCAACCTTGCCTTCATCGCCCTTGCGATCGCGTCGCTCTGGGTCGTCCTGCGCCGAGGTCTCGACCTCGGCGCAACGGGCACGGGTGTCATCTGTGTCATGACGCTGCTCTCGTCGTCGCTTGTGAAGCATGCGGTGATCCCGCTCTCCGAGGCCGTCTTCTTCGGGCTGGCCGCAGCTTCGCTCGCGCTGCTGACGATCGCCGCGCGCCGCGGACAGAAGACCGTGCTCGTCGGCGCGATCCTGCTGGCGGGCGCCGCCTGCTCCGTGCGAACGGCCGGAATCGCTCTCGCTCCTGCCGTCGTCCTCGCATTCACGACAGCCCGCTCCAGACTCGGCGCCTCGCTCGTCGTCGTCGCTGCCGCGGCCCTGGTCGTTGCGACGACGCCACGCTACCTCGACGAGCTCACCGGCGGCTGGAAACCCGGCCTGCTCACGTCCGCCGGCCGCGAAGGGCACGACCTCCTCGTGTTGGTTGGCGCTTCAATTGCGAACGTGCCGCAGTCCAAGCTGGATGCGGTCGCGCGTTTCGTCGTCGTGATCGGGGCAGCCGCGCTGTGCGCGATCGCCGCGGTCGTGGTCATGCGGCGGCGGAGCCTGGGCCCAGTGGACGGATGGGTGATCGGGTCGCTCCTGCTTCTCTACATCTGGCCGTCGGATGCGCTGCGATTCATGCTGCCGATCTTCCCGTTCCTGCTCGGTTACGGCGCCCTTCTGGCCCGGCGGTGGCGTGCGGCCGCGATCGGTTACGCCACCCTGTTCGCGCTGCTCGGCCTCGTCGCGATCGCGATCTCGACCCGGATCACGTTTGCAGGAGACGCCTTCCCGGAGCGATACGCCGGTGGGGTGCTGGCTCCGACGTACCGCGTGGCCTGGGGGCTCGCACGTCCCGGCGACCAGGCGAGAGTCGAGTCGCCCGTTCTCGACATGCTCCGTCGTTACGACCCGGACCCGCCCGGCCGACGCTGACCCGCCGCCGCGTGAACCGCGGCGACGAACGCCTCCTCGCTCGGGCCGTATCCCCAGCCGGACGCGATCTGCTGCGAGCGGCTTCCGGCCGCCGCGCGAAACGCGTCGTCGTCGAGCAACCTCGCCAGCGCGCGTGCCGCCGCGGCGGGATCCCCGGCCGGGACGAGAAAGCCGTTCGCCCGGTCCTCGAGCAGGTCGTGCGCCGCCCCGACCTGATCCGAGAGGAGGAGCGGGAGGCCGCACGCGGCAGCCTCGTTGACGACGACCGCCCACGGCTCGTGTCGCGAGAGGAGCGCGAAGACGTCGGCGGCCGCGTACGCCGCAGGGAGCTCGTCCCACGGAACGTTCCCGAGGAACGTCGCTCGGACTTCGAGCGAGCGCGCCAGATTCTCGAGCGCGGCGCGTTCGGGCCCTTCCCCGGCCAGCACGACGCGCAAGGCCGGCCTGGCAGCCTGGGCCGCCGCCCGGATGAGCGTGTCGAGACCCTTCTCCGGGGCCAGCCGGGCCACAGAGAGCACGGCGAAATCGCCGGGCTCGAGACCGAGCCGTGCCCTCACCGCACCACGTTCGCGGCGCGCCGTAGCCGCCTCGGCCCCGAACCGGTCCGTGTCGACCGTGTTCGCGAAGATCCGCACGCTCCGTGGATCCGCTCCACGCGCGACCACCGACTGTCGGGCGAGGGTGCCCGTGACGAGCACGCTCGCGGCGCGCTTTACGACGCGGGGCACCACGGCCCCCTTGACGGCCCGCCGCCAGCTGGATCTCGGACCGATGTCGTGACTCTCGACCTGCAGCACGAAGGGAACTCGCCGCAAGCGGCTCCACGCAATCGCCGCCTGCGAGGCGAACGTGCTCCAGCCCGTGATGACGAGCACGTCGGGATGCCGACGTTCGAGAGCGCGAAAGATCCCGGGCGTCACGGGGTAGTCGTGGCGAAGGACGCGGGCGGCGCCGGGAACGCGAACGCCGCGGAGGATCACATGGGGATGATGCAGGTCGATCCGCCAGCGGTTCCCCGCGATCGCTGCGTCCGCGTACACGACGGAGAGCGCGACGTCGGCTCGCCCCGCGATGAGGTCGAACAGCGGCGCCCTGTACGGCGTCGGCTCCGGCACGACGGCGACCACGCGGACCGGGGTGACAGGGGGATGAGTCACGACAGGAGACGAGCGTAGACGTCGTCGGTAGCGCGGGCGGTGTTGTCCCACGAGAACGCCTGCGCCCGGGCGAGGCCGCGAGCCTCCCATGGCGCAGGTCGAGCCAGAACCTCCTCTACCGCCTCGGCGATGGCCTCGGGCCGGGTCGGGTCGAACAGGCGCGCAGCGCCCCCGCAGACCTCCGGGATCGCTGCTGCGTCGGCGGCGGCCACGGGGCACCCGCAGGCCATCGCCTCGAGCAGCGGCTGCCCGAACCCCTCGTACAGGCTCGGGAAGACCATCGCCGAGGCGGTGCGGTAAAGCTCGACGAGCTGATCCGCAGAGACGAAGCCGGGGGCGTCCACGCCGTCCGCGGGGGCATACGCGGTGTGCGAGCCCCCGGTCAGCACCAGCCGAAGGTCGGGATGCCGGCGTCGCAGGAGCGCGAACGCCTCGAGCAGCAGGGCGTGGTTCTTGTGGGGCCACGGGAAGGATGGGTAGAGGAGGAACGGCTCGCGGCGGGGCAACGGGGGTGGCGTGAACCGATGATGGTCGACCCCGGAATGAACGACGACGACGTTCTCCGGGGACAGCCCGACTCGCGCGAGCAGCGTTTCGCGCACGTGCTCGCTGATCGCTATGACGACCCGGGCTCGACGCGCGCTTCCTTCGTACGCGAAGCGTCGGTAGAGCCGCGTTGCACGGGAGAAGAACTGCGGCATGACGAGGTGCTGGACATCGTGGACCGTCACCACGGCCGGAGGCCTCCGCACTTGCGGAACCATCGCGGTCAACGGGAAGTGGAGGCCGTGAAGCTCGTCCAACCTCAACTCGGCGCGAAGCCGACGTGACCTGCCGGCTGTGACAAGTGCGTAGAGCCGCGTCCGGGAGCTTCGGCCCGACCGGTATGAACCGATGACACCGGTCGGGAGCGGGCCGCCGGCGTCGGGAGCGAGGTCGGATGTGAACACCCGGTACTCGTGGGTGCCGACGCGCGCCAGGGCGCTGCAGAGTGACCTCGCGTACGTCTCCGACCCTCCGCCGTGCCCTGGCGCGAGTGTGAGAAGGCTGATCCCGACGCGCACGCCTCGACCCTAGCGCGCCGGTCGAATTCGGCTTGCTGCCACGACGTGGAACTTCGCTCGACTCCTCCTCAAGGTTTCGCGTCCTCGGAGGATCGCGCCGAAGTTGCGAACGACGGTCCCATCTGCGCGCATCCTGTGGCTCGCATCGTAAATCGTGTACACATGGCTCCTCCCGCCCGCGAGTTCGAGGTTGTGGGCTGCTTCCTCGCCGTAGTAGGCCTCGTCCTTGCCCCCTGCGAGGTGCGCGTACCCGTGCTCCTGGTGAATGGCCAGCACCGCGCGGCTGGCGTCGATCACCGCTCCCGCCTGCCGTCCGCGCCAGACGAGCCAGTTGTCGAAGCACGCACGACCGACGAGGAAGGGAGGCAGCTCGCCGAACAGCCCGGCGGGGTAGACGAAGTAGTCGAGCGCCGCTGCGCCGCGCTCGACGCCGGTTGCGAGCGCGCTGGAGCGCAGCCGGCCCATATCGGCACGCTGGGCGGATGTCAATCGATCGAGCTCGACCGTCTGGCCGATCATCAGGAACTGGTTCTTCCAGTTGACGGCTCTCGCGACGGCCGGCAGGAAGTCGTCGAGCAGGATGATGTCGGTGTTCACGAAGCAGCGCAGCGGGTAGCGAGCCACGCGATCGACCTGCGCGAACGCGTCATCGAGCAGGGGCGTGCCGTGTTCGTTGCGAGCAACCGTCGGAATGTGCTCGACGTCGCATTCGTGCGCCGCTTCTGCCACTCGGGCTTCGTCGCCTACGAGGATTATCTGTACGTCAGAGCTTGTGGCGACCCAGCTGCGCACGGCGTTGAGCTGGATCTCCGCCGTCTCACCGACGAACGGCTTTGGAATCGAGAACAACGTCAGCACGCGTGGGCAGCGTACGCCATCAAGGCTTTCGGGCCTCCCGGCACGTCCACAACCGGAGAGGGGACGGCCGTCGGGGAAGGGCGCTAACGTTCAGCACGTGCGCAGCCCTTCTCACCAAGTGCCAGAACGGCTGCGACCGAGTCTTGTGGCGGTGCTCGCTCGGCGCGTTGTCGCCCCACGCCACGGCAGCTGACGAGCGTGTCGAGCACCACGCCGAGCCCCGCTCCTGCGTCACGGCGCCCCGTCCTCGCACAGCACCTGCGTGTGCTCTCCGTGATCGCGTCGGCAGAGTTCAAGCTCAAGTACGCGGGCTCAGGGCTCGGGTACGTCTGGTCGGTCGTCAAGCCGCTCGCCCTGTTCACGATGCTGTATCTCGTCTTCGGGCGCGTCTTCCACCTCGGGACACTGTCGCCGTACTACAGCGTCTCGTTGCTGATCGGGATCGTGCTCTTCGGTTTTTTCAGCGACGCGACGATCCTTGCCCTGATCTCGATCGTGGCCCGCGAGTCGATGATCCGAAAGCTCCTGTTCCCGCGCCTGATCATTCCGGCAGCAGCGACGCTGACAGCCTTGATGACACTGCTCATCAACCTAACGGTCGTCGGCGTCTTCATCGCGTACAAACAGCTCACACCGCAACTGAACTGGCTCCTGATCCCGTTTCTGCTGCTCGAGCTCTACGTGTTCACGCTAGGGATGGGCCTGCTCCTGTCGGCCGTTTTCGTCCGGCTTCGCGATCTCCTGCAGGTCTGGGAGCTGTTCCTGACGCTGTTCTTCTACGCCTCGCCGATCCTCTATCCCGTCGGCTACCTGCCACCCTGGGGCCGGCGGATCGTGTTCCTGAATCCGTTCACCCAGGTGCTCCAGGACATCCGTGCGATCGTCCTCTACCCCGACCTGGCGACAAACCGGATCACCGCAACCGACGCGTTTGGGACGTTCGGGCGCTTGATTCCGATCAGCATCGCTGTCGCGACGCTCGTCGTCGGCTACCTCTACTTCCGGCGTCAGCAGCCCTGGTTCGCGGAGCGGGTATGAGCCCTTCAGAGATTGCGATCGACGTCGACGGCGTCGAGAAGGAGTTCCGGCTTCCCCACGAGCAGCAGACGACCTTCAAGGAGTATTTCCTGCATCCGATGCGCCGGACCACGGTCGAGCGGCAGCAGGCCCTCCAGGGCATTACGTTCACGGTGGAGAAAGGCGAGTTCTTCGGGATCATCGGGCCGAACGGCAGCGGCAAGAGCACACTCCTGAAGGTGCTCGCAGGGATCTACCGACAGAACGCGGGCACGGTGCGCGTTGACGGCAGGCTCTCGCCCTTCATCGAGCTCGGGGTTGGATTCAACATGGAACTGACGGCACGTGACAACATCCGCATCAACGGGACCCTGCTCGGGCTGACCCGGCGTGAGGTCAGGGAACGCTTCGACGAGATCGTCGCCTTCGCGGGGCTCGAGCGGTTCATCGACCAGAAGCTGAAGAACTTCTCGTCCGGCATGCAGGTGCGACTCGCGTACTCGATCGCGATCCAGGTGGACTTCGACATCCTCATGCTCGACGAGGTGCTCGCCGTCGGCGACCAGGAATTCCAGGCGAAGTGCTTCGAGACGCTGGCGGCGATCCGAGCGGAAGGCAAGACGATCGTGTTCGTCTCCCACGATCACGGTGCTATCCGGGATCACTGTGATCGGACAATGCTGCTCCACGACGGCCGCATCAGGGCGATCGGCGAGCCGGAAGCCGTACTGAGCCGTTACGACGAGATCGTCCACCCGGTTGGAACCCCGTCTTGACCGTTCAGGCTCCTTGGAGGCCGACGAGCACGCGCTCGGCGACTCGCCGATAGCGACAAGCGGCGACGAGGTTCGTGGCCCGCGCCCGCCCTGCGGTGAGCGTAAGTTCATCCTGCCTGAGAGCTAGTCGAGTCGAGAGTAAGCCGAATGAATAAGGTGACAAAGTGGATCCGCTTGTGTCACTCCCAACGATCAGCATCGTCACTCCATCGTTCAACCGCAAGGACTATTTGGCGGAGACGATGGAGTCCGTACTCGGCCAGGGCTACCCGAAGTTGGAATACGTCGTGGTCGACGGTGGGTCGACGGACGGCAGCGCGGAGCTCATCGCGGGGCGCACGGGCGAACTCGCTTGGTGGGTCTCGGAACCGGACGGCGGCGCGTGGGAGGCTGTCAACAAGGGGTTCGCCCACACATCCGGCGAGGTCATGGGTTGGTTGGGCTCGGACGACCTTCTGATGCCGTGGTCGCTCTCGATCATCGGGGAGGTGTTTGCGACGTTTCCTCAGATCGAATGGCTGACAACTCTGTTTCCCATGGAGTGCGACGAGCGGGGCAGGCCGGTCCAGTCCTACTACCTGGACGCATATGGCCAGGAGGCGTTCTTTCGCGGCGAGCTTCTTCCTCTCGCCGGATGGCCCGCGGCCGGAATCATCGAGCAGGAGGCGACGTACTGGCGGCGTTCGCTCTGGGAGCGGGCAGGCGGCCAACTTGACGAATCGTTGAGACTCGCTGTGGACTTCGACCTCTGGGCACGCTTCCACCGCGCGGGTGCAGAGCTCTTCGCGGTCGCCGTCCCACTCGCCGCCTTTCGCCGGCATGGTAATCAGAAGTCGCAGATCGATCTCGAGGGCTACGTCGAAGAGGCGCGCGGAGTATTCTTGGCTCACGGCGGCATACCACCGGGTGCCGGCGACAAGCCATTTCTGCGACGGACGCTCACACGTGTGCTGCCCCGGCGAGTTCGGCGTCTCGCGGGGCACGCACTGATGGACCTCCTCGGCGTACCGCGACCCCGAGAGCGACTGTGCCTCATCCACGGAGGCCCTGGCCAGGGATTTCGCATCGAGGGATCGGCCGAAGGGGATGTCGCCAGCGAGCCCGAGCCGACAGCAACCGCCGGCACAAAGCTCGACAGAGCCGTGTAGACCCCCGATACGGTCGCTGAAGCTGGACGCTCCGATCGATCTCGGAGAACCTCGTGCAGCGCGAACTGCGGCGCTCCGGCATGTTCTTCGCAGACTGATAGCGCACCCTCGCAAGAGGCAGAACGACTGGCGTCGTCATGCTCGGAGAGATGTAGCTGACGCGGTCGCCTCCCTCACGAGTGAGGTGAGACCGACCTCGACCTCTGCTCTGTGCCGCACGGGCATGTGCCCGCCGTCTCGATATAGAGTCTGCCGATTGTGACAATGAAACACGTCGCCGCATCTGGAGCAAACAAGGCTCTTGGCCGGATTGGATTACGGGTCGTCAGAGCAACGGAACTCAACAACCCCCGCGAAATGAGCAACGGGCTCGCCCGATTCGGGGCAACCACTCAGGGCAAGAAGGTCGTCCGAGCAATGGAACCCAACACCCCCCGCGAAATGAGTGACGTGCTCGCCCGACTCGGGGCAACCACTGAGGTCAAGACGGTCGTCGACGTGGGCGCATCCGACGGGAGATGGACCAGGGTTGCGCAGGAGCATCTGGACGCTGACAAGTACCTGCTCTTTGAGGCGCAGGCGGCGGCACACGAGCAGGCCCTTCGCGCATTAGCGTCCGCCGACCCGCGTGTCGAGTACATCATCGCCGCCGCCGGGAATCGCGAAGGCCACATCCATTTCCACGCCGAGGATCCGTGGGGCGGCGTCGCTTCCGAAGCGCCGACCGGCGCATACGACATCGTTGTGCCAGCCACCACTATCGACAGGCAGGTCAGTGAGCGGGAACTGGAGGGGCCGTTCCTGATCAAGCTCGACACGCACGGATTCGAGATACCGATCCTGGCCGGCGCCGCGAGGACGCTGCCCAGCGTCTCCGCCCTGATCATCGAGGCCTACAACTTCCGTTTGCACGAGGGGGCGCTTCGCTTCCATGAGCTTTGTGGCTGGCTCGCCGACCGTGGTTTCAGCTGCATCGACATGTGTGACCTGCTCTGGCGGGCGGACGGGGCGCTATGGCAGATGGACATCGTGTTCGTTCCGTCGTCCCGCAGCGAGTTCGAGAGCGTCGATTTCCGCCCTGAGCGCTGAGAAGCACTTGGAGCGCCTCACACGATGAGTTCGGGAGTCGGTTCCAGCAGATGAGGCGGCAGGCGATTGCGGCGAACGCCTCGTGGATGAGGGGATGCCGGCGGCGAGCCCGAGCCGGCAGCTACCGCCGAAACGCCAATCGAAGAACTGGCGGGAGCGGCCGATGAGCGGCCCGGCTGCGCAAGCGCACTTTCGAGACCTCCACCTCGTGAGGCGTGCTCGACAGTGGATGAAGCCGCGCATCGGGATTCTCCGCCAGTACTCGCCGAAGCCGCTACTCGTGCCTGCGAAGTATGGGCTCGCTGTCCCACCAGAGCCGGCTCCAACGATTTCGATCGTTACGCCGTCGTTTAGGCAGGGCAGGTTTCTCGAGCGAACGGTTTACAGCGTCGTCAGTCAGAACTACCCGTCACTGGAGTACATCGTGCAGGACGGCGGCTCGTCCGACGAGACGATCGCAGTGCTGCGCCGCTACGCGCCGGTGCTGACCGACTGGAGATCCGAGCCGGACGGCGGGCAGGCTGACGCGATCAACCGCGGCTTCGAACGGTCGACCGGTGAGATCATGGGCTGGCTGAACTCGGATGACCTGCTCCTCCCAGGAACGCTGGCCTACGTGGCTCGCTATTTCGCCACCCATCCAACGGTCGACGTCGTCTATGGCCAACGTCTCATGATCGATGAGAACGACGGCCAGGTCGGGTCCTGGATCCTGCCGCAGCACGATGCCGCCGTGCTGACACTCACCGACTACGTGCCGCAGGAGACGCTCTTCTGGCGCCGTCGCATCTGGGACGCTGTCGGCGCCCGCGTCGACCCGAGCTTCGCCTACGCTCTGGATTGGGATCTTCTGCTGCGATTCCATGAGGCTGGTGCGTTGATGGTGCGCCTGCCCCGGTTCCTCGGGGCGTTCAGGATCCACGACGAGCAGAAGACCACCGCGGCGTCCGACGTCGGTGATGCGGAATGCGCGCAACTGCGACAGCGCGTGCATGGGCGCACGATCTCGGTCGAGGAGATGCGCTCGCGGATGAGGCCCTACTACGTGCGGCATCTCCTTGTCCACGAACGTCAGCGGATCATCGACTGGCTGCCTCTGCGTCGTCAGCCGGTTCGCACGGTGCCCGACCAGTCCGGGCGGATGGCGCTGGGCCTAACGGCTCCGAGCGCAAGCCTGAACAATCCCGAGAGCGTCGATGCTGGTGCGGACTGAGCGATCTTGACCCGGGGCTCCGACGGATCGGTGAGTCCTCATCGTGGCGTCGGAAACCGGGTGACTGACCGCGTCGTATCGCTCCAGCACATCGACCGGAGTGTCGAGCGCCCCAATGTCCCCGTTGAGAAGCGCCATCGCGTGGTCGCCATGTTCACGGGTGGCCCCGACATCGTCCGAGCCGCCTCCCGAATTGCCGCGAGCGCTTCGGCGCTTGAAGGGTGGAGAATCCACGACGAGCTCGAGCGTCAACAAGAGACGCCCTCAGTACTCGCAGTCGTACAGCCCTTGCCGTTGCGTCGGCGACGCCGTGCGCTCCCACAGGTACACCGTGAGGCCGCGACGCTCGAGCTTGCCCTCGAGGTCTCCGCCCAGCGCGTGGTAGTAGCGAAAGATCTTCTTCGCCTGCTCGACCGACGAGGCGAGGGAGACGACGGCGCCGTTGCCCTCGACCTTCGTCTTGAGGGACCCGTCGCCCGCGGTCGAGGAGACAGGATCGCCTGCCGGCGAGACCACGTCCAGGCCTTTCTCGCCGTGGAGACAGCGGATGGTCTGCTCGAGCCGTGTCGGCGGCGGCGGCAGGCGCGAGTCGCGGATCTTCCACACGACCCCAACGACGGCGACAATCGATGCTACCGCAACGAGGGCGATCCGCAACGCGAGCCACTCGAGCGGGTCCGGGGCAGCGCTCATGCGATTCCGAAGGCGAGGGAGAGAAGGAGGCTCACCGCGACGACAACCCCGACGACGGCTCCCAGTAGGCGCGAGCGGCGACCGAGCATCTCCGCCGCGAACCCGAACCCAATAGCCAGGGTCGGCGCGGCCGGGAGGAGGAAGAGCGCCTTCACCGTGTCCCCGTCCACCGAGGGGTGGGAGTGGGCGTAGTAGATCGTTCCGGCCACCGCAGCGAACGACATCAGGGGTACGAGGACGAGCTCCGGCCGGGACCGTAGTCGAGCCAACGCGAGGGCGGCGAGCGCGAAGAACCCCGCCGCTGCAAGAAAGGTCGGCCCGATGCCCGCGACGGCCTGGACGGTGAGGCGGTTCTCGATCGGCTTGGAGATCGGCTTCTGGATGGAGCCCCACTTCCAGACGCCGAAGTAGTCACCCCAGGCATCGCTGTAGAGGAGAGGCCAGAACCCCTGCTTCAGAGCCCCACGGTACGGGGCGGTGATTACGTTCGGCAGCCCCGGATCGACGTAGAACCAGAGGCGCTGAGACGGATCGGCGACGTCCGTTTCGGGCGGAGCCGGCGAGGGAACCGCCGCCAGCTGACGTGTAAGGTCTTGAGTCGTCGGCGCTCCCGTGGACGTCTTCCCGCGCCCAAAGATCGGGTCGCCGTACCGCGAGCCGAGGTAGAGGTACCACGGCAGAGGCAACAAGATCCCGAGTGCGCCGACGACGATCAGCGTCCGCAGCACGACCCGACGATCCTCAGCGCGGGCGATCGCCGTCACGAGCAGGGCCAGGCAGACGACTCCGAGCGTCCAGATACCGGCGGAGCGGACGAGCTGGCCGGCGCCGACGACGACCCCCAACGCGGCCGCCGCACCGAGGCTGTAGCGGTGCTCCTGGAGCATGCGGGCGCAGAGCACGAGCCCCAAGGTGGCGAGAAATGCAAGAAGCGGCTCGGGATGGAACATCGTGGCCGTCTTGAGCACGATCGGGCAGCAGACGAAGAACGCGACGGCACCGAAACGCAGCCACGCCCGTCCCGGGAAGACGATCGCGCACAACCCCGCAAGCAGCACCGCTGTTCCGGCCGTGATGACCCCGTCGAGCACCTGGCCGAGGTCGGCCACGTCCGAGAGTCCGAGCGTGCCGCCGAGCTCGACGAGCGGCCCGGCCAGGAGGAAAAATCCGGGCGGCGTGTAGTAGTTCCGCAACTCCGTCGGAATGCGCCATTCGGTGACGAGCGTCCGGGCGTACGCGATGTGCTCCTCGGCGTCGTACCCGGAGACGGACGGGTAGTGGAAGGCGTTGTAGACGACGATCACCGAAAAGGCGGCGATCAGCACCGTCGTCAGCGCATCGGGCAGGTTCCCGTACAGGCTTCTAACTGACATCGCCACTCCGCCAGCCACCCCGCTCTCCCTTGTACGTCCCGCCGAACAGCGCGAGCGGTGTCCGCAGCAGGATCTTCAGATCGACCAGCGCCGACCCGTGCTCGACATACCAGACGTCGAGCTCGATCCGGTCGGCCCAGGGCAACGTGGCGCGGCCGTGGATCTGCGCCCAGCCTGTCAGACCGGGCCTCACCTCGAGTCGTCTGCGCTGGCGTGGGGAGTACTTCTCGACCTGGTAGCGCAGCGTCGGTCGAGGCCCGATCAGGCTCATCTCGCCGCGCACGATGTTCCACAGCTGCGGTAGCTCGTCGATCGAGGTCTTGCGCAGGATCCGCCCGACCCGCGTAATGCGGCTGTCGCCGGCGCTCACCGCGTAGCCTGCTCCCTTTGTCTCGGCGTCGACGACCATCGTGCGGAGCTTGAGGAGCTCGAAGTCGACCCCGTCCTTCCCCACGCGCGTCTGCCGAAAGAAAACGGGGCCGCCGTCCTCGAGCTTGACCGCGACGGCCGAGACGGCAAGAAGCGGGCTCGTGAGCGCGAGCCCGAAGCCGGCCGCGAGGATGTCGAGGGCGCGGTTCATCGCGTCCCTTCCGGAGCCTCCCAGGTCGCAGGCACGCCGTGGCGCAGGTAGTTCATGAGCGCGACTAACGTAGCCCAGGTGACGAGCGTGTAGTAGCGCGCGATCGGGATCCCGGCCGCGGCCGCGGCAAGCAGCGCCACCTGCCCGGCGAGCACGATCCCGTAGGCCCAGCCGTCGGCGACGAGCGCGACGCTCGAGGCGAGCAGGGCGAGGTGGAGGATGCCGCTGCCGTAGCGGAGGAGGCGGTGGGAGACGATCTCGACGAGGTAGCCGGGTGGCAGTTGCCGGAACATCGACCCGCGCAGGGTGATCTCCCAGCAGTGCTCGAACATCCGCACCTTGCGCCGATACTCGGTCTCGTTCGACGGCGTCGGCTTCTCGAAGGCGTGAGCGCGAGGCTCGTACACCGCCCGCCGGCCGGCCTGCACCATCCGGTAGGGGAACGAGAGGTCGTGGCCCCAGCGCGGGTCGACCTCGACGTAGTCGTCCCGGTTGAGCGCGTAGATCGAGCCGTTGCCGCCGGTGATCGAGCCAAGTCGCGACTCCGCCTCGCGCACCTTCATCTCGTAGCGCCAGTAGAGGCCTTCGCGGTTGCTGCCGTCCGCGGCCTCGAGGCGAAGCTGCCCACAGGCGTAGGCCACATCCGGGTCGGCCAGGTTGGCCACGAGCTGCCGCAGCGCGTCGGGCGCCCAGGTCGCGTTGGCATCCGAGAAGGCGACCACGTCACCCGTCGTCTCGCGCACTGCCCGGTCCTGAGCCGCCACCTTGCCGCCGCGCTCGCAGTCGATCAGCCGGACGCGCGGCTCGCGGGCGGCGATCGCCTCGACGAGGGCGTTCGTCGCGTCGGCGGACGCGTCGGAGGTGACGACGATCTCGAGCCGGTCGGCCGGGTAGTCGAGCGTGAGCAGGTTCTCGATGCGCCGTTCGATCACGGTCTCCTCGTTGTGCGCGGCAACGATCACGGCCACCGTGGGCTCGGCATCCTCGTCCCTGCGCACCGGGCGGGTGCGCAGGCGGGCCGCGAGCTCTGCCGCGGCCGGGTAGGCGACGTGGGTCCACGCAAGTGCACCGAACGAGGCCCAGAACACCGTCTTCAGCACGGGCACGGGCGCAGTGTACGTCCCGGGCCGCCGGGCCTGTACCGTTTCCGATCGTGCTCGGAGATGTCGACGACCCGATCCGTATCCTGCGGGTGATCGCCCGGCTCAACGTGGGCGGGCCGTCACTGCACGTTTCGTACCTCGGCGAAGGGCTCGCCTCGCGTGGCTACGCGACGACGCTCGCCGCAGGCACGATCTCCGAGGGCGAGGCGTCGATGGCGTTCGTCGCCGAGGAACGAGGGCTCGAGGTGACCCCCGTCCGGGGCCTGCAGCGCGAGATCTCGCCCGGACGCGATCTCATGGCGGTGTCACACCTGCGCAACATCATCGTCCGCGTCCGGCCTCACATCCTCCACACCCATACCGCCAAGGCCGGCACGGTCGGCCGTACGGCCGCACGGCTCGCCGGCTCGGCTCGCCCGCCCGTCGTCGTCCACACGTTCCACGGTCACATGCTGAAAGGGGAGTTCGACCCCGCCCGGACGCGGCTCTTCCGCGCCGTCGAGCGGCGGCTCGCACGCGAGGCGGATGTGCTCGTGGCAGTGAGCACGGAGGTGCGCGATGAGCTCGTCGAAGTGGGTGTCGCGCCCGCCGCAAAGTTCGCGGTCGTCCGGCTCGGGATCGAGCTTTCGGAGCGGATGGCAGGCGCCGCCGACGGACCGTCGCTGCGGTCCTCGCTCGGCATCTCCGCCGATCGCTTCTGCATCGGCTGGGTGGCCCGGATGTCGTCCGTCAAGCAGCCGGGAGACGTGCTCCGGGGGCTGCGGCGGTTGCGGGATCTCGGCGTCGATGCGGCCCTGATCATGATCGGCGACGGCCCCGAGCGCGCCGGCCTGGAGGAGCAGGCACAGTCGCTCGGCCTGGTCGAGGGCGTCCACTTCGTCGGCTTCCAGAAGGACGTCGGCCCGTGGTTCAACGCCTTCGACGTGCTCCTGCTTCCCTCGCGCAGTGAGGGGACGCCGGTGAGCGCGATCGAGACGCTCGCGGCGGGCCGCCCGGTCGTCGCGACCGACGTCGGCGGCACCCGCGACGTCGTCGAGGAGGGAATCTCGGGGTTCCTCGTTCCGTTCGGAGACGTGGGCGCAGCGGCCGAGCGGCTCGCGCGGCTGGCACGCGACCCGGAGCTCCGGGAGCGAATGGGCATGGCCGGGCAGCAGCGAACGCTGGCCCGCTACCGCGTGCCGCGGCTCGTCGAGGACATCGACTGTCTCTATCGTTCGCTCCTTGCCTCGAAGGGATTCGTCGTCGCTGCGGCGTCCGCGTAGCGGTGCGAAGCGGGGACGTGAGGGGGATGCCGGCCCAGGCTCGATCGGCGACGGCGATCGCCGGGGCTCTCATCGTGCTCGTGCTCCTGCTCGGCGTCTTCGCCGCCGACCAGATCGCCGCCACGATCCGCAAAGGCTTCGAGCTCGCGACGCCCGCCAACGTGCTCGTGCTCGCCGGGGTCGTTGCCGCGCTCGGTCTGCTCGTGGCCGTGCGCTCGCGCCGCCGCCCCGAGCAACAGTCCGGCCCGGCCCAGGCGTCGGTGGGGAGCCTCACAAGCCGGCTCGAGGCAGAGATCGAGACGGTGCCGTGGCCTCTCGCGGTCGGGCTCATCGCGGCCCTTGCCGGAGTCGCGTGGTACGCGCTCGGTCGCGCAACGGCTGTCCCACGAATCTTTGCCGATGAGCTGATCTACGCGTCCACGGCGCGCGGAATTGCGGAGCATGGCACCGTGCTTCACGGTGGCTACGGGCTCGTGACGCCGATGATCGATTCGGTTGCATACCTCGTTACCGGGAACGATGTCGACGCCTATCGGTTGATCCAGCTGGTCAATGCCGCCCTGATCGTCAGCGCCGCAATCCCGGCCTTCCTGCTCGCGCGCCGAGTGCTCTCCCACCAACTCTCACTCACAGTCGCGACGCTCAGCGTCGTCCTGCCATGGCTCGTCTATGCGCGGTTTGTGATGACGGAGGCGGCCTTCTACCCGGCGTTCCTCCTCTTTGTGCTCGTGCTCGTTCGTGCCCTGGAGCACCCCTCGAAGTCTCGTCAGCTCGTGCTCGCCACAACGCTCGTGATCGCGTACGAGACGCGAACGCAGGCGGCGGCGCTTGCCGCCGGGGTTGTCTCCGCCGTCGTCCTGTTCGGACTGTCCCGAGGCGACCTCCGCGGCGTCGTCCGTGCGTTCGTCCCGACGTGGGTGCTCTACGTTGGAGCCGGCATCGTGGCCTTGGCCCTCCAGATCGCGGGGGTCTGGCAGCCGCTCGGTTCCTACAACGTCCTGTTCGCCGACGCCTGGCATCCGCATGGCCTGCTGCTCTGGGTGGCGGCGAGCGTCACCTCGATGACCCTCGGGCTCGGCGTCCTCGTGGTGATTGCGGCTCCGCTCGGCGCTGCCACGCTGCTCCGCCGTCAGGCCGCGCCGGGAGAGCAGGCGTTCGCAGCGGCGGCGGTCTCGGCGACGCTGTGGCTCTTGCTGACCGTTGCGGTGCTCTCGGTGAGTCCGTACGGGCAGGGCATCCCGCACGAGCGCAGCCTCTTCTTCGTCGCACCGCTCGTGATCGCATGCGCGCTCGCCTGGGCGGCTTCGGGATTCCCGCGGCCCTGGCCCCTGACTGCCGCCGTTACCGTCGGGCTGATCGTCCTGGCGATCCTGATGCCGGGCGGGGTCATCAGCATCCACACGATCGACGACCTGAGCTTCCGCCTCTGGGCGAGGATCCCGCGCGCCGGACTCTCGGCGTCCGCCGTGATGGTCGTGGCCGTGACAGTCGGCGCCGTCATCGTCGTCCGCCTACGATCGACGTGGCCGTTGATCGTGAGCGTCCTCGTCGTGACCCTCGGCGTAGCGGCAGCCAGTGACCGGCGCTCCGACCAGGACCGCTCTTTCACGCCGCTGTACACGTGGATAGACCGATCTCTCCCAGCCGGGGCGAGCGCCACGATCCTCTGGGTCGGCAGCGACGAGAGTCGTTGCCCGGCAGGTACGACGGAGTCCAACCTGGGCAAGTTGGCGGTCTACACCGAGTACTTCAACTCTCGCGCCGACTCGGTCGGGCACCTCCTTGCGGACAACCCCGACCGGGGCCTTGCGTCGGCTGAGCTCGGGATTCGGGAGGACGGCGTCGTTACCCGCAGGGGGACCCCACTCCGTCCAGACTACGTGGTCGCGGACGTCCGCGTGAGAATCGCGGGGGTCAGGGTTGCGTTGCTCCCGGCCCAGGGCGTCGGCCTGGTGGATTCGAGGCGGGGCAGCGCGCTCGCGCTCTGGCGGACAAGAAAGCCGCTGCGGCTCCTGAATCCCGTAGAGGCGCTTGGGGCGCAGGCTGCCTGCGCAGCGTTCCCGGCGCCCCCAAGCGGCTAGCGGCTAGCGGCTAGCGGGACGCTTCGCGATAGGCGACGATCGTGGCGGCGGTCGCCGCCGGCCAGCCGAACGATGCCGCCGTGACCCGCGCCGCCGCACCGAGTTGCCCGCGCAGGCCGGGATCGGCGAGCAAGCGCTCGAGCGCCGCGCGCAGGCCGGCGACGTCCCCGGGGGCAACGACGAGCCCGGTGACTCCGTCCTCGATTGCGTCGGCGAGACCACCGACGCCGGTCGTCACGACTGCACGGCCGTAGGCCATCGCCTCGCGCGCGACGACGCCGTACCCCTCACGCCTCGACGGCACGACGACGACGGCCGCCCGCTCGTAGTAACGCCCGAGCCCGTCGTGAGAGACGAAGCCGACAGCCTGCGGCAAGAGGTCGCGTAGCGGCCCGTCGCCCACGACGACCAGCGGCAGTTCGGCCGCCGCCTCGGCGAGCTCGCGGATGCCCTTTTCCTCCGAGAGCCGGCCGACGTAGAGCACGTGCGGCGGCTCCTCGGAGACGCCGACCGCCGCGGGGATCCCAACCCCGCTCGGAATCACCCGTACCTCGCGGGCGCCGAGGGCGCGGACGTCCGCTGCCAGCGAGGTCGAGGCGCAGACGACGAGCCGGGCCCGCCGCAGGAGCGGCCGGAAGAGCCACGGGAGCCGCCGCGCCAGCTCGACGTCCGAGCCCCAGGCCTGGAGGACGAGCGGCTTGCCGGTGGCGAGGCCGGCGACGCCGGAGGGAAGCCAGTGGGCGTGCACCACGTCGGCGGCCGCCGCGCCCTGGCGCGCAGCACGCGCGAACGAGAGGAAGAAGAACGGCAGCAGCAGCAGCCGCCAGGGTGCCGCGCGAAGGTTGTTCGCGATCCCGTCGCCGTAGGCGATCCCGAAGTGGCGGAACGACTGCGGCGAGACGACGTCTACCTCGATGCCCGCCTCGCGGAGCCGCGTAACGGCGTCCGCGACGAACCTCCCGGCGGTCTCGCCGGGGTGACGCGGGTACGACGTCGTGAGGACGCAGACCCTCACGCGCGGCGGAGCCGGCGGCCGAAGACGGCCGGTGGCACGATCGCGAGCATTGCGAAGACGAAGAAGTAGTAGAAGCTCATCGTGAGGTAGAAGAAGTTCGCGGCCATTGTCCCCACGAGGGCAGCCGTCAGCCCCCACTCGAGCGGGCGGACGTGCGTCGAAACCGCATCGCCGGCTGCCGCGAGGGCTCTGCCCATCGAGCGGCCGACCGCGAGGCGGTTGAAGAGGTATCCGAGGAAGCCGAGGAAGAGCACCGCGCCGACGATCCCCGTCTCCACGAACAGCGCCACGTAGAACGAGTGTGGCCCGAAGTTGTCGCGACCGGTGACGAACTGGTAGTAGACCGAGAAGTTGTTCAGCCCGAGGCCGAACAGCGGGTGCTGCGAGAGCACCTGAGGGATGAAGTCGTACACCGCGAAGTGCGTGGAGGTTCCCTTGCCGCTCGTGTCGACCCGCGACTTGAGCACGGTCTGGAAGAAGTCCTGCCGCTGCGCGACGAAGAGGAGCAGCGCGAGACCGATGCCGGCGAGCGGGAGCAGGAACTGTCTCCGGACGAGGAGGTGCCGGTACGGGACGGCGAGCACGAGCAGGCCGCAGAGGAGGCCGAGGATGCCGCTGCGCGACAGCGTCGCGAGCTCCATCACGAAGAGGAACATCAGCACCAGCATCAACGGGGTGCGCAAGCGGTGCCCACGCTCGAGGCGCAGGTAGATCGGGAGTAGCACGAGCAGCGGGATCACGAGCTCGATCCCGAGGTGGTTCGGATCGCCTGTAAGGGCGTTCGGCCGGTAGACGTTTGCGCCCTGAATCGCACCGTAGATGTTGATCTGGCTCGCCCCGCCGGTCAGCGGAGAGAGCACCTGGGCGTCGAGGTTGCCGCCGGTCCCCTGGGCGACGCCGAGCTGGAGCAGGCCGTAGAGCGCGTTGAACGCGATCCCACCGCAGAAGACGGTCAGCGCCCACCAGTAGAAGCGCTCGCTGCGCCGGGCGACGAGCGCGACGGCCGCAAAGAGGAAGAGGAAGTGAAGAACGAACTTGAACATCCCCTTCGCCCACTGGGCCAGCGCGGCGGCCGTCTCGAGGTTGAAGAAGCCGAGCAGGTAGACGGCGAGGAAGGCGAGGAAGAAGGCGAACACGACCGCCGCCGAACGCGGAAACCGTCCGTCGAGGTGATCGAGCCGGCTGATCGCGAAGGCGATCAGGAACAGAAACGTCAAGACGTCGGAGAGCGCGAGGTCGCCGCCGACGGCCCAGTGGATCTTCGCGAACGTGACGGTGAACACGGTCGCGAAGAAGAGGGCGTCGACGAACGGCTGGCGCCTCGTCACGAGAGCGACCTCAGCAGCTCGGCGGTCTCCTCGACGCGGGTGGAGCGCGCGAGCCGCTGGCGCCACTCCTCGGAGAGCGGCACGTCCGGGAGGCCGTCGGTGCGGAAGCGGCCCTCGAGCTCGAGCAGCGCCTCGCGGAGCGCATCGACGTCGTCGGGCGGGGCGACGATGCCCGCGCCGGTCTCGCGAATCAGGTCGGCGGCTGCTCCGTCCGGCGGCACGGCCGCGAGGATCGGCCGGCCAGACGCGATGTACTCGAACACCTTGCCCGAGAGCACGCCCTTACCACGACCGCCGGCGTCCGGGATCAGCAGCAGCAGCGCCTCCGAGTCCCGTTGCAGCGCCAGGGACTCGGAGCGGGGAGCGTACGGGATCAGCTCCAACCGGTCGCCGAGGTCGAGCTGCTCGGCCCATTCGCGGTCAGAGCTCCGGAAGTCGCCGAGGAAGCGGGCGACCGCATCGATCCCCGAGTCGTGGAACGCCTGCAGGAAGGGGCGCGGGTCGCGCTTGCCGAAGAAGCTGCCCGTGTGGGTCAGCCGCAGCCGCTCGCCGGGCGTGTAGGCGAGTCCCTCGAAGTCGTCGAAGTCGGAGCCGTTCGGGATCGTGACGATCCGGCCGCGCGGCTCGAGCGACCGCACCTCGTCGGCAATGAAGTCAGCGACACAGACGATCGCGTCGGCCGACCGGGCCACGAGCCTGGCGACGCCGCCGTCGACCTTCTCCTTCGCACGCACAGCGGCGCTCTCGGAGCGGCGATGGACGTGGGCGATCGGCGAGTCACGCAGGTCGGCGACCCAGCGCGCCCCGGTCGCCCGCTTGACCGCGGCGCCGACGAGGTGGATCGAGTTCGGGGGCGACGTCGTGATCACGACGTCGATGTCGTGCTTGCGCACGAGCCGGATCGCGGCAGGGATCGCGGTCAGGTTCCATGGCACGTTCTCGTCCGGCACGAGCGCGCGGCGGCCGAACAGACGCGCCTGCGTCGTCATCCGCTCAAGGCCTTGCTTGCCGTGGAGCTCTTCGGCGGGCTTGCGGCCGCTCGGCCCGAGGTAGCGGGCCCGGTGAACCCACGCCTGGGTCGGCACGCGCAGCGCCTCGTCGCGGTGGATCCATTGCGGGTCGTCGGGGGCGAGCACATGGGTCTCGATCCCGAGAGCCGGCAGGTACTGCGCAAGCTTGAGCGGACGCTGCACTCCTCCGCCGCCGGCAGGGGGAAAGTAGAAGCTGACGAGCAGGACCTTCATCGGGGCGATGGTACTCGCGGACAGCCCACCGCCTACGAGCGCGCCCCCATCGAAGCTGCACCGCTTACAGAACGCCCACAGCCGGCGGGGTACGATCGTCCGAGATGAGACGTCTGTTCTCGATCGCCGCCGCCATCGCCGTTGCGGGATTGGCGGCGCAGGCCGCACCCGCGACCGGCCCGCTCGATACCGGCTTCGTCGCGACGCCGGATTTCGTCGGGCCCAACGCCGACCTCGCCTTTACTCGGGCGCGGGCGGCGCGCGCGAGCTTCATTCGCATCGGCGCCGCCTGGAGTCAGATAGCGAGCAAGCAGCCGGCGCCAGGGTCGGACGCCCGCGACCCAGCCAATCCGGTCTACGACTGGAGCGTTCTCGACGCCACCGTTGCACACACGCGCGCGAGCAAGATGACACCGATCGTCGACATTGTCGGTGCCCCGCAGTGGGCCTGGGGTCGGACGTCGTCGTCGGAGCCCGGCAAGGGAACGATCCGGCCGTCCTTGACAGCCCTGGCTGCCTTCACGGCCGCGATGACCGAACGGTACAGCGGCCGGACATCCGGCCTGCCATGGGTGAGGTACTGGGAGCTCTGGAACGAGCCGAACCTGAGCTCGTACCTCAGACCGCAGCTCGAAGCCGGCCGCGTCGTCTCGGCGTCCTGGTATCGAGCGATGACCAACGTCTTCTACAAGGCCGTTCACGCGGCGCACGGGAGAAACGCGGTGATCGCCGGCGGGCTTTCGCCGTTCACTGTCGACAACGGGAGCTACGTCGGCGTCGGTCCGTTGCGGTTCATGCGTGAGCTCCTGTGCATGTCGGCCGACGACCACCCGCGTCCGACGTGTGCGCGGAAGACCCAGTTCGATATCTGGGCGCATCACCCGTATACGTCCGGCGGCCCCACCCATTCCGCCGCAAACCCCGACGACGCGTCGCTCGGCGACCTGCCGGAGATGAAGCGGCTACTCGATGCCGCCGTGCGGGCCCAACACGTCGTCAGCAAGCAGAAGGTGCGCTTCTGGGTGGACGAGTTCAGCTGGGACTCGCAACCCGGCGACCCGAAAGGGGTGCCGGCTCGCCTGCATGCCAGGTGGGTCTCGGAGGCGCTCTACCGGATGTGGCAGAGCGGCGTCAGCATGGTCACTTGGTTCAACCTCCGCGACGACTCCTTCGATCCGGGAGGGGGGTTCTGCCAGTGCGGCCTCTACGAGCGCAACCCATTGAGCATGCAAAAGGATCCACCCAAGCTGTCACTCGAGGCCTTCCGGTTCCCGTTCGTCGCCTTTACCCGGAAGGACGGCACCGTCTCGTTCTGGGGCAGGACACCGGACTCCAACGCCTTGCCGCTCGCCGTCGAGCAGGAGGTCGGCAGTCGTTGGGTCATCGTCGGCTCCGCGGTCGCGGGGAAGCGAGGGATCTTTGCCGGAACGGTCAGACCGCGTTCGAGTACCGCACCGCTGCGCGCACGAATCGGGGCCACGGGATCCACAGACGAAGCCTCGGTGCCGTTCAGCCTGATTCAGCCGCCAGACCTGCCGCTATGCGCGTTCGGCTCGTGCTGACGAAAGCGCGAATGGAAGGCTCCTTCGCCCAAGAGGCCATGGAAGGTGACCTGTACTTCGGTTGGAGCGCGGATGGAAGGAGCCGGCGCACCCATTGCCCATGCAGGTTACGATAACCTCGTGCTCCGCCGACCGTTCGCTCTGACGCTTGCCATCGCCACATTGTTCGTTTCGGCCTCTCCTGGTTTCGCCGCCGTAGGGGCCGATCCCAGCAACCCGTACGCGGAGCAGCCGAAGCCGTGCGTTGTGCCTGCGCTCCGTGGCAAGACGTTGCCGAAGGCGAAGCTCGCGATCGTGAAGGCGGGCTGCAAGGTGGGGGAAGTGAAGCGGCGCGTGACGAAGAAGACGTTCGTCGGGAAGGTCGTGTCCCAGTCTCCCGCACCCGACAAGCGGCTGAAGCACAGCGCGGTAGTCAGCATGACCGTAGGCCGCGCCGCCTCCTAGCAAGGGCCTGCCCTGAAACTCACCGCCGGGTGTACTTCGGCCCACTGAAGGCGTACGGATGGTGCGTCCAGACGCCGCAATTGACACGCATGCCACGCGTCGGACGGGGTACGGCCCCTCCGACATGCCGAGCATCTCGCCTATGACGCGCAGCAGGCCTCACGTCGCTCTACTCAATGAGGAGGCCTGTTCGGTTCTAGCGACGTACGTCGGCATCCGTTGTCACTCTCTTGTGCTGTAGTCCGACTCCACCAAACAGGCGCACTGCAGTTGTCCGTTGGCGGCTCTTGAGGACTTGGTTCTCAGCTGCTCAACTCAGAGCCACGGGTCACCTCTAGAACAATCTCCTGGTATGTCCGCGCGAAATCTCGAACGCGTCCCGGTAGCTCGCGCCGGGCGCGCTCAGAGCGCAATCGTTCGGCCTCAGGATCGTACGTCGCCGAGACCAACTGCAACGCGTTGGCGAGACCTAACGAATCGTCCGCGTCGACGTAGATTCCGTCCCGAGGCGACTGCTCGCGATGAACGCTGAGATCAGAGAGAACGATGCGCTTCCCGAGCGACTTCGCCTCCTCCACGCTGGTACTCCACCCCTCCGACCGCGACGGGTTGATCAGAGCGACGGCGTTGACCATCAGGCCAACGAGATCGTCTCGCGGGATTACGCCCAATACACGGAAGGAGTCCGACACCCCTAGCTTTTCTGCCTGGAGCATGAGTCGGTCGAAATACTGAGGCCGCCTGTAGTCCTCGGTCGCACCGGTAGCGATCACGAGCGGCGGGTCGCCGCTCCTCTTTAGCCTCGCCAGCGCGCCGAGGATGAGCCGATGATTCTTGTGATACCAGAACTGGTTCGGGACATGGAAGTAAGGCCCGGAGAAACCGTAGCGCTCCTGGAGCGCCGGTAGACCCGTGGGCTTGCTACCGAGACAGGGCTGAGCGACAAATTGGAGGACGCGCGACTTCTTAACGCAGGACGGTCGGAACATCGCAACGGCTCGCTGGGCGTCGAGAGAGCTCAGGAGAATCCGGGTCGCATGGTCGCATTGAAGGCTGAAGTTGCGATCGCGATACATGCGCTCGGATGCCGTGAAGAACTCGGGAAGCTGCCGATGCTGGAAGTCCACGATCCAGCAGATGGCGGGGATGGTGGAGCGCCTTCCTAGAACCTCTGAGTGGGAAAGTACGGCAATCCGATGCGAGCGGAGAAGACGTTCAAGGAACGGATCCGCGGCGAACGCCTGTTGCCAGAGCTTGGATCGAATCCAGCGTGGGGTGCGCCTGTCGAACAGGCGGCTTCGAATGACCTCGACGGAGGGAAACCCACTCAGGATGTCGCCGGCGGCTCGCTCTCCGAGCATTAGCACGGGCTCGATCTGCCGATCCGGCAAGGCAAAGATCGCGTTCAGCAGATTCCGATAGTAGTTGACACCACCCAGCCAGTGACCACCCAGTGGAAGCCCGACTCGGATCAACGTGCGATCTCGCGGAACCACCGTGCGTACTCGCGAACCCCCTCCTTCAACGGCCGCCGGGGGGCCCAACCCCAACCCGACGCGCGGGAAGGATCGCCGGCGTAACGCTCGGGGTCTCCGGGCCGAGCAGTCCCGGTGAACTCAGGATCTTTGTTGACGCCGAGGGCCTCGAAAAGTACCTCCAGGATCGATCGGTTTTCGACCTCCCTACCCGAAGCACCATTCACGATGGGTGAGTCGGACGCGGCGTGGTCGCCCGCAACGAGCAGCAGCCTGGCGACGTCCTCAACGTTCACCCAGTCGCGCGTTTCCTGCCCGCTCCCTGCAAAGCGGAAATCGCCTGCGAGTGCCTTGCGGGAGGCGTCCCACAGGAGTTGCTTGCGCAGTTCGACACCATACGCGGAGAAGATCCGAACGATCGCCACGCGCGTCCCAAAAGTCCGACCGTACGACTGGCACAGATCCTCGGCGATCATCTTGTGAACTCCGTAGGGCGATATCGGGGCAAGCGGGCTCTCCTCGGCGATCGGCAACACGGACGCTCGCCCGTAGACCCCGGCGCTGGACGGGTAGACGAGTGCCGTCTCGGGTGCGCAGGTTCGCAGGTACTCGAGCACGTCACGAGTCGTAACCACGGTTCGTTCGAAATCCTGTGCCGGGCTCTCGAGCGAGAAACCGACCGAGCTACTGCCCGCACAGTGCACCAGCACATCGGGCGTTCCGACGTGCGCGACGAGGCTTGCCAGAATGATGTCGAGTTCGTGCCAGACCGATAGACCCCAATCACGCCAGGCCTCCTCTGGCCAGTCGCCGTGCCCGATGCCGATGACGTGATGATCGAGATTGGCAGCGACTCGGCAGACGTGCCGGCCCAGGAAACCATTTGCACCTGTGACCAGGATCGTACTCATTGGGCGTCCCGAACGCCAAGGAAGCTGTAGCTCGTTCCCGGTGAGCGCAGGAACCAGCCCAGACGACACAGGAGCGACGGGGTCAGGGCCGAGACCGGGATAAAAGGAAATCGTGCATGGATGAGATCAGCGATATCCCCTGCAGTTCGCGGGTGGAGATTTACCGCGGAAGCCCAGGGGTTGAGGACACATGTCAGCCGAATGCCGGCGCTCCCAATGGCCCGTTTGTACTCGTCGAGACGGTAGGCGTTCTCCCTGCCGTAGAACCGGTGGAGTGGATGGCCTGCCAGGAAGACCGTCAGGTCGGAGTCCTTGAAGATCACGTGCTCACGAGTTGCGAGGAATGTCGCTTCAGACTTGAGGACGCGCGCCATCTCCGCACAAAGAGTCGGAAGATCTCGCGCGTGATGAAGAACCTGGCGGCCGTACACGAGGTCGAAGCTGGCATCCGGGAAGGGCAGGGTCTCTCCCCAGTCCCCGACCACATTGATGGACAGGCCTGAATCGGTGGCGAGCTGCTCGATCGCCCCTCTACCGACGATGGCGCTGGGATCGGGTTCGACGGCGGTCACCTGCCAGCCGTCGCGCGCGAGAGCGTACGACGAGATTCCGCGGCCGGCCCCGACGTCGAGGGCGCGACCGCCGGCTGTGCCCGTCAACGTCCGAACCGCATCCCACTCGGTGGAGGCGTAGTAGCGCTCGGCCGCCTCGACCACGGGGTCATCGAAAAAGCAGGCCCGGACAAGTTCGGCCTTGTCCGGCTGTGCTTTGAGCCAGAGCACAGCGTCCTCCCAGGTTCGGCCCTCAGCGCTCATCCGGAGCCAGCTCCCGGACGACGCGAGCGGGGTTCCCAGCGACCAACACCAAGGGTGGCACGTCGTGCGTAACAATGCTACCGGCGCCGACGATCGCCCCTCTACCGATCGTGATGCCCTTGAGCACGACCACGTTGCAGCCAATCCAGACATCGTCCTCAATCGTGACGGGCTGTTCTCGGAGGTCGAGTTCGTAAGGATGCCCCTTCGTGATGATCTCGACGAACTGACGATGGCGCTCGACGGCGTTCAGCGGATGGGTGTCGCAGTCGAAGATGCTCGAATTGTGTCCGATCAGGACACGATCTCCGATGGTTATCCTCTCGGCCGACCAGAGTTTCGAACCGTCTCCGACGTAGCAGTAGTCCCCCATGCTGATGCGCCCGCCGTGGCCGAAGGTGAGCAGTTGCCCTCGGATATGGGTTCCGTGTCCGACCGTGATGCTCTCTGACTGATGCCCGTTCTTGGCGAGGATTTCGCCACCGTTGTGAAGTCGGCACGAGTACCGTCGCTCAAAGGCCCGATGTCGCAGATGTTTGCCGACGGCTCGGGCGACGTTCATCCTGTCCCCCCGGTCGGCGTTCCGCCGCCTCGGTTCCCCGACTCCGCCTCCGTCCGACGCCTAGGCCGCGACCATAGCGCTGCGACGTTTGCCTGACCTACGCGGCGAACTACAAACTTGGCCAAGGCTACCGCCTTGCGCATTGTTGATGACGGCCGAAATTTCCCGGCGGCCTCGAAGACCAATCCCGCGTCTGACGCTACCGCCACCTGCCCTGGCATGTCGAAGATCGCCTTGGTCTCGAGCGCGGCCTGATGGGCAGGCATGGCAAATCGGTCGTGCGTGCCCGTACCATCAAATCCCGCATGAAATACAAGCGTCCGAGGCGGAAATAGGGCAAAGCCGCCCGCCGAGAACACGGAGTAGTACCAGCGGATGTCCCAAGCGGGATTCCCGCTGTTCATGTGGCGAGAAAGCATTCTGGAGTAGTTGAATTGGCCGTCAAGATCGAAACGCTTGCGGTCCTGCTCATCACGAAGTCGCACCCGCCAATTCGTTGCCTCGCGATCGAATTGATCCCAGGCTCGCTTCCAGGTAGCCCATCCCAAGGAACTAGTCATTGGGAGAAAGAACGCGTCGGTGCGCTGGTTGAACTGCGGTACGTCGTACATGTATCCGCAGACCTGCATGACACGGGGTTCGTCCTCATACCGGCGCAGGCCCGTATTCAAGAACTTCAGGAAGTGCGGTGACACGATCAAGTCCTCCTCGATAACCACGGCCAGGCCGTGCCGGTCGCAGAGGTCGGTGACGCCTGCTATGAGGGAGTCCTCGATGCCGATATTTACGTCCCGCTCGAGATATATCGCGTCGCGGCCGAGCAGTCGTCTCGCCTCGGCGCGGGCTTCCCGGCAGGACGGGACGTCCTCGGGCTGCTTTGGACCGTCCGCGAAGACATAGATTGGACTCTGGGCAAAGCCCTCACAGTCTTGGAGGCTCGCGATCATCTGGCGCGTATGCTCCGGCCTCTTGTAGATGAAAAGCGCGAGCGGGGCCCAGATTCTGTCGGAGTTACCAGCGTCGATTGGATTGGGCCGGTTTGTCAACGGGGATCCTCGGCCTCACCTGTCGCAATGGCGCATGCTGCACCTTCGCTACGTAATATCACAGCGTTGGCTGGCTGTAAGGGTACAGCAGCAGTCAGTCGAATTAAGCCGATACTCCATCGAACGTGGCAGAAATTGGTGCAAACGCCAGGTGACCCTGCGGACAGGTCTGTTCGGCGTGTTCCGGTTCGCGCGTGGAAGCCTCAAGGAAAGACCTCGCGCAGAGCCGCGGCGAAACGTTCCGCCGAATACCCGCTGGCGAACTCGCGGAGTTGCCCCGAATAGCTCGACCACGCCTCGCCATCGGACACAAGCTTTTGGATCGCTCTGCCGAACGCAATCGGATCACGGCAGTCGACCGCGATCCCGAGCCCGTATTCGCGGACGAGATAGCCGATGAGCCCCTCATCGTGAGCGATTACTGGTGTTCCGGCAGCGGCCGCTTCAAGCAGGACGCGGGACATTCCGACGTGACCGACGTAGGGGAGAAGCACCGCCCGCGCACCTGCCAGGAGCGCAAGCGCCGTGGAATCCTCGATCCTCGTCGGGTGCAGGTCCACCTCCACCTCCATCAAGCGAAGCCTCTCAACAAGCTTGCCGAGGATCACTAGGTAGTCGGGATTGGGCAGGCCCGCGATGACGAGTCGGCACTTCGGCTCGCAGGCGGCGAGAGCATCGACCGCGCGCGCCAACCCCTTCCGTGCATCGATGGCACCATAGATCACGACACCCTCGCGCCGAGCATACAATGGGCCGACATCTGCGACGGGCGGTTCGGGAAGAAACACTGCGGGCGCCCCCGCGTGCCGGCGCCACGAATCTGCGGCCACGGGATCCAGAGTGAGAACGGCATGGGCACCTCTCCCGCGTCGCCACGCCCACACACACACCTCGTACGCAGCTCCTTTCAGAGACGCACCCGGGGAAGGAGGGATCCCTCCAAGACAACGGAGGTGCAAGCGCGGCCGGAACAGGAGCAGACTAAGCGGCGCCCCGACTGTTCGCCCGACCAAGCTCGGCAGCGCCTTATCGGCAAAGAGATGAAACGCATGGTCGGCCCCGACCTCAGACACAGCCTTGGCGAGTACCACCGACTCCCGCGTCGACAGGCGCTGCGTACCAATCCTCGCCGTCCGCGAGGGCCGCTCAATCGATTCCAGAGGAACGAAGTCCACTCCTGCCATGTCCCGCACCGACCAATGCGCAGCCTCCGGGGCAACGACGACGACCTCATGCGTTGACGACAACGCTGCGGACACGCGTTCGAGGTATCGCTCGTGGTGCCCGCCGCAGAGTCGGTCGAAGAGCAAGATCCGCATCTATAGACATCCTGGCGCGGTTGCGTCTGCGTGCCGGGTCTTGCTCCAACCGCCTGTCGACCCCGGTGGGACTGGTCGAGGCAACGGGAACGCCGCCACGGCGCCTCTAATGACCTCACGACTTTCAGACTCGAATGACCGCCATAAGTCGCACACAAGGCCGCCCTCCTGAGGGACGTTGAACTCTTCGGTCCCCACGGTGACCAACCTACATCTTTGGATCAGCCGTACGACCTTCGTCGACACGGCGCACTGACCAGGCGTAGCGAGGAGGAGCCAGGCTGACGCGGGACAGTCGCTGCGACTCAATGCTGCGTCGTGCAGAACGGCGACGCGTCCATGCCTGTCGGCTGAGCCCCACTGGAAGCAGTCTCCGCAAGCGTGAGTGCAAGCAGTAGGCTGAGGGCGAGAGACGTACCTTTGTCATCAAACGGTGTTCCAAGAACGCTCCACGTGCCCGTCGTGACGAGGAAGGAGATCAGGGCAAGACCCGACGCCGTTGCTCTTGCGCGGGTCGCTAGAAGAAACCTACAAACGAACCAAATAAACACCAGTAGCGCAACCAGGCCTAGGATGCCGAACTTCGCAACGAACCCAGCAGGGCTATCGACAAAGTAGTCCGCTCCCGAGGTGCCCCGGGTTCCGATCCATTTAATCGGGTGCCCCGGACCGACGCCGAAGATGGGCGCGCTTCGGAACAGGCTGATGGCTGCCGTTGTCTGTACGCGACGAAGTTCGAGGCTCTGGTCTGCTCGCGGATCCGCAATGGCGCTAGCAAACGTGCCAAGCCGATCCCCAGTCGCCTTCACATTGACGGCGCTATCTACAAATCCCCCCTGGAGAGCGACGGCTCCGATCCCTGCAAGTATCGCGACGAGGGCCGCTATCCCAATGAGGCGATTCCCGAGAGATGTCGGCGCGAGCGCTACCGCCACGATGACAGCAACACCCGCGACGAGGCTTGATCGCGTACCCGTTGCAAGGAGCGCCAGGAATGCGGTTGAAGCGATCGCCCCCCAAATAAGTCGCCGCGCACCCGGCCAAAGTGTGTTGGTGAACGCAAATGCGATGAGGGCCACCGACAGGAGGAAGCTTGAGAAAGCAAGCGTTGTGAGACCGAGTTCACTCGTATTGCGCCTGGCAATCCACGACACAAAGAACGACGCCGTTGATATTCCGGCGCACGTGAGGAAGACGATGGTCAAGGTACGCGTCGAAACATGTCGGGCGTAGTCGATCGCAAAGATAGGAGCGGCGCCGAACAGGACGTATGAGAAGACATCACGAGACCAGTCAATTAGGGGTGTCCCGTAGACGAGAGCTGGTACGAAACTCAGGATCGCCAAGGTCAGGAAGGCGACGCCAGCTGAGGCGATACGGCGCTCGGAGAGCGAAGTTGGCGCCGCCGCCTTCTTCCAGATAGATGCCGAAGCGCCGGCAAGAGATATGAGAAAGCAAAGTAGGTACCCCGTCTTGAGAGCCGACGCGCCTGATGAACTCTGGAACGCGAGAACGGCACCAAAGGTAACTACAGCGAGCCGCGCATGAGGTGAAACCAGAAGGAGTGCCCCCACGGGGATGAGTCCAAAGGCGATAGCGACCTCGATGTGTGCTACGAGAAGCGATCCGGCGGCAATGGCGAGCATGCCGGCCAGGACCGGCGCCAGAGCTACGGCGTCGAAGCGACCGCTCCAACACACGAGCCGGATGTTCACGAGGCCACCACACTCAGAGTCCGCCGATGACGTCGTTCTCCCATGAGACACAGTTGGTTCGGGATCAGACGCGCGAATGTTGTCGGTCGGAGAAGGACAGCACTGGTGCAACCGAGGTGAACGTCCGCTGCGAGCATGCCTGAACGAGGTAGAACGCGATCTAGATCCGGTCTCACGTCGGCTGACCGCCTGGAGCGGGTCGTTCACCGCAAGTCGAATTGTGTCGAACGATCAGAAGCCCTAGCGACCCGCAGACGAGCACCTGCCGGACGACGAATCCCGCTGCCGCACCAGCTGCGCCCCACCGAGTGGCCCCGACGACGATTGCGAGCATTCCGATAAGGGTCGCGACAAGAGAGAAGACCGACGTTCGAACTTCAAGCCCCAACGAGTAAGCCTGCACGATAAAGCCGCCCGCTAGAAACGTAAATGGGATCGATAACGCCATGATCCGGACAGTGCGCACCGACACCGGATCCGCCGTCCCGAAAGCGATCTGTAGGAATGGGCGCGCTAGAAGCACGATCAGAACGGACCCGATAGCTCCGACCCCGAACTGGATGGCGAGAGCACGGCGCACGTGGAGGGCTCCGTTGGAGATGTGAGGGTATAGCGTTTCACTCAGCGAGGCAGAGTACACAACCGCCGCATTGACGAGTCTCTCGCCCACCGCGAAATACGCTGCAGCGGTTGTCGAGACTATTGCGACTGCGACAACGGCAAGTCGTGGGATCAAGACGAAGATCACGGACGTCGCCACGAACGGTGATGCCCTCTTCAAGAGCCGCGCGTCCTCTCGCATTGAGGAAGGGGTGGTCCGGCGCAGCGACGCCGGGGATGAGAGTACGCACACGTCAACTCCAAGGCGCACAGCAGCCGAAGAAAGAAGAACTACCCCGACCAGAAGAATCCCTCCCGTGTCTGCGACCAAGACAATCACCATCAATGTGAGAGCCGAAAGTTTCTCAACGAGGGATGCGATCCCAACTCGTCCAATTTGGCGTTGAGCCCTGAATCGAGTCTCAATAGAGGTCGCCAAAGCCAACAGACCAACGTATACTACCAATACAATTGACAGAAGAGCGAGTTCGGCTTTCCCGCTCACGAAATATGACACAACAGCAATAAGCGGAACAAATGCTGCGATCATGCGTAGTTCAATCAAGAGAGCGACCGGGACGAGGTGTCCGCCGACATCGCTTTGCTCACCCAGCGTCTGAGATAGTTCCCTGAGAAGGAACGCGCCGAGCCCAGCGTCGAGGAAGAGAGACGCCGCCTGTGCAATGCCGAGGATAGCGGCAAAAGCGCCAAAGTCCCGAACACCAAGTGACCGAGCAATTAGCAAGAATGTGAAAGTTCCCGCTACGGTGGCGACCACCTGGAAGGTCAATAGCGAACCGCTGTCTGTCAGCCACGGTCGGATTCCATGACCGACGGCCAGTTTCTTGCTCACCGCTCGCCACCACTACCAATACGTGGTTTCCAAATCGGACATCTGATCCCCCACCATTCATGAAAACGACGAACTAGAGCGCGATCCTTCTGCCTCACATAGAGGTTGTTGATACCGATAGTTGCGAGCCGGACATACCCCGCGGCCTCGAGTCGTAAGAAGACGCCGCGATCAGCTCCAAGCGAATTGTCTTCAATAAGCAATGCTCGTGGCTGCCAGCGCTCAACATCGAAACCAGCAAGTGCACCCAGTTCTCCGCCCTCGATGTCGAGTGAGACGAAGTCAATCACGCCATCATATCCGTGCAGAATCGCATCGAGCGTGGAAACTGGCACCGTGACCGCTTCGACTCGTAGTTCTCGTTCACGTTGCAGGCGCGTTCGATGGGACTCTGTTAGGCTCAGGTACGAGAGGAGTTCATCGGATGCGACGCGATTGAAAGTGGCTTCCGGCGAAGCGCCTTCGGCCGACAGAGCCGCTTGCACAGTCCGGCTGTTTGGGCGCCTCTCGGCACACGCCGCCGCACGATCTGGGATGGGCTCGATGAGCACCCCTGTCCAGCCAACACACTCGAAAAGATAACTTACGCTCAGCGTGTAGCCATCGAATGCGCCTGCCTCAACGTAGAACCCACTATTCGATCCGCCGAACAGACCCCATAGCAGGACGTCCTCATCATCTTGGGCACGCAATTCTGGGCGAGGACGGCCCGCCTCCTGACCACCCTGGCTAAGCCACTGTGCGACTGCTTCAGCTGTGCACGCGCGGCGCCGTAGGTTCCGGATCAAATCAGCGCTGCTTACCTGGCGAGTCAGGATCTTGGCGATCTTGCGCCGCGCGCGGGCTCGGAGACGAGTAATGTCGAGGGGGCGATCCTTCAATGAAAGGCCCAGCATCGATCCAGGTTCGCTCTCGTGGAAACGTGGACACAGAACATCAAGAAACCCTCCTATTCGCTCACGACAGTTGTTCGGCGAGATACGTGCGCATTGACTGGACGGGCTCGACGCAATGTGTTGCGCGGTCCGATTGAAAGCGCGCTCGCCCTTAGGTGCTCGTCAGCCACTGCTTTCACCTGCCAGCACAATTCCGACAGCTATCCCTGACCGAGGAGGGGCGCCTCTAGGAGAACGTCGCGACTCTGAGCCTATCTGGGCATCGTCTCGCGAGGGGGAGATACCGCCGGGGTCGCTATAGCTCACGTCACTGTCTCCCCCTCGCGCACCCGCTGATTCGTCTGTCGTTTCGACCGATCGCCCGCGCTCGTGTAGTAGCTGCCGCCGTACCCGCCACCGTAGCCCTCGCCGCGCGTCGACCCGGTGACGACGTAGCCGAGCTTCGGCACCGGGACGGCGCCTAGCATCCGGTGGAGATCCCGCAGCATCGGGCGCGTCGCGACTCCGAGTTTCGTGACGAGAAGTATCCCGTCCGCGTTCGATGCCAACGTCATCGCATCGCCGACCAGCAGGATCGGCGGCGTATCCAGCACAACGAGGTCGTAGCAGGCTCGCAACTGCGAAAGGATGTCCGCCAGCTTCCTCGTGCCGACAAACTCCCCCGGATCAGGTGGGAGCGGGCCTGTCACGAGCACGTCCAGGCGGCCAGGCGACTGCGGACGGCCATTCAACGCCGGGAGGGCAACGCTTCCGTTTGCACCTGTGCCCAGGCTGAGATCGACGTGCTCTAGCGCCTCGTCCAGCGCGACCTTGCCAAGCGCCACGTCGGTGACCCCGGAAGCGTGGAGCAGCTTGAAGTAGCGCCCGATGGAGGGACGCCTCAGGTCAAGATCGACCAGCACGACGTTCCGGCCCGCGCGGGCCTCGGCGATCGCGAGATTCGCTGCAGTGGTCGACTTGCCCTCCCGCTCGACCGCGCTCGTGATCAGGATCGTGCGCATGTCCTCGCCCTCGAGGCGCGCGAACTCCAGATTCGTGCGCAGCATCCTGAACGCCTCCGCATCGGCCCCCGTCGGGCGCGCGAGCATCACGAGGTGGTCGCTCTTCCCAAAATCCTTCGGCGGTGGTGGCACCCGTGCCAGCATCGTCAACCCGAGCAGTTCGGCCACCTCGTTCGCATCCCTGACCCGCGTGTCGAGTGCGTCGACCGCAAACGCCAGCCCGACACCGAGCACGAGGCCGAGAACCAGACCGAGAACAGCGTTGCGCACGGGTTTCGGCGCCACCTTCACTGCCTCGCTGCCCCTGCGCACCACGATCACCCGAGACGTCTTCAGCGTCTCCAGTGTCGCAAGCTGCTGTTCCTTCGCGACCAGCGTGTCGTAAAGCGGAGATCCCTTCTTCCCCTGGGCTTCGAGCTGTGCCATCGTACGCTGAACCTCGAGGCGCGCCCTGCTCACCGACCCGGTGTCGAGCGCACCCCGGTACGCCGCGTATGCGCGTACGTACGCGGTCGCGAGCCTACGTGCACGCGCGGGTCTGGGATCCGTCACCTTGAACTCGAGGATGTCGCTCGTCCCCTTCGAGGCCACCGTCGATTCCGCCAGCAGATCATCGACGCTCATGTCGGTGATGCCTGCTCCCTTCAGTGCCTCCTGCGCCACCACCGGTAGCAATGCAAGGTTCACCTGCGTCTCGGCAGCACGATTCTCGTCGATGTACAACGTCGTGTCGGAGATGCCGGTCAGCGCCGAGGCGATGTTCTGCTTGTTGATGAACGCCTCCGCCGACGACTGGTACTTAGACGCCTGGAGCAGGCTGAAACCGAACGCTGCCGCCGGAACGAGGATCGCGCAGGTGATGAGGATCCATTTGCGGCGTCGCAGGACGCCGAGATAGCCGGCTAGCGACGAATCTCGTTGCTGTGAGCTCGCTTCGGCCATGCGGTCTCGTCTCCTATTCATGTGCGCTCACGGCGACGTGCGAGGACGATCGTACCGGCGAACTCGGGGCCAGGCACGCGTATCCTACGGCCGTCGTGACGTGGGCGCAGGGGGCTCGGCGCAACACCGGAACGGAGTCGCCTCCTCTCGTCAGAGTACTCTCGTGCGGTGATCGACCTTCACAGCCACGTGCTTCCCGATCTCGACGACGGCGCCCGCGACGTCGCTGAGGCGCTCGCACTAGTGCAGTCGATGGCGGTCGACGGCATCAGCATCGTCTGCGGCACGCCACACGTGCGTGACGACTTCCCGACGTCGCCGGACGGAATGGAACGCGCCCTTGCGGTCTTGCGGCGAGCGGTCGCAGACGCGGGAATCGCAATCGAGGTGCGCGGCGGTGGTGAGGTCGCGCTGGAGCGGCTCGCCTCCCTCGATGCGGAAACGCGGGCCCGATTCGGGTTGGGGAGCAATCCGGGTTTGCTGCTGCTCGAGACGCCTTACGTGAGCTGGCCGGCGGACTTTCCCCGCCAGTGCGCACACCTGCAGCAGGAAGGCGTCGTTCCCGTGATCGCGCATCCGGAGCGAAATGCGTACGTTCAAGACCGGCCAGAGCTCCTTGGCGATTGCGTTCGCGCCGGCGCCGTCGTCCAGCTGACCGCGGCTTCGCTCGACGGACGGCTCGGTCGCGGACCGGCGAACTGCGCGCGGCGGCTGATCGAGCTCGAGTTGGCGCACTGCGTCGCAAGCGATGCGCACGGCCCCGGCGGCCGAGAGGCGGGTTTGTCGAGCGCCGTCGCCGCGCTTGGTGGTGGAGAGCTCGCCACGTGGCTCACCTTCGACGTCCCGGCGGCGCTCCTCGAGGGCAAGGAGTTGCCGACCCGGCCCGGCAAAGAGCGCAGCCGCCGGGCGATCAGACCGTGGCGCCTTCCGGGACGTGGGCGAGAAACGCGACACCGAAAGGGCCTCGGTTAGTCGCAGAGCGCGGTATCAGCCGAGACGACGGCCCTCACCGACTCGAGCCCTGTTCAGAACGTTCTCGAAGCGGTCGGCGATGGTCGCCAGGTCGAAAGTCCGTTCTGCGTACCCCCTCGCCCGTGCGCCCATCTCGGCGCGGGCGACGGGATCGGAGACGAGCGACGCGAGCGCCTGCTCCGTCCCCCTCGTGTCAGTCGGCGGCACCACGATGCCGGCCCCGCTCTCGCGCACGATGCGGGCCGCGAGATTCTCGGGTGGCACAACGAGGAGAAGCGGCCGGCCCGCACACAGGTACGACAGCACCTTGGATGGGACGGAGAAGACGCTCGCCGCGGGTTCTAGGATGGCGATCAAGACGTCTGCAGACGCATACATGTCCGCGAGATCTTCGAACGGCTGAAATGGGAGCAAGACGATGTTGTTCATTCCGCGAAGGTCGCGCTGTTGACGTATCCAGTTGGCAGCGCTCCCTTCTGACGCAACGACCACCCTGAGATTGGCGTCGTGGGCGGAGGCAGATGCGAGCCGAAGCAGAATCTCCGGGTTGTGCTTCATCCCCAGGGTGCCGGAGTACAAGAGGTTCGTCGTCGCCGCCAACCCGTTTGCTTCCGACCAGGGATTCCGTTTCGGTCGTAGAGGCAAGTCGCGCAACGGAGCCCAGTTTTCGATGACAGCTGCACTCGATGGCACGTATGGCCTGAAGTCAGCCGATATCACGACCACCCCATCCGCGCTCCAGAGAAGCCGATGCTCGAGTTGCCGGTAATACCACGCAACCGGGCGCGCTACCGCTGACCGCTGCCGAAGAAGCCGCGTTGCAGCCTCCCCAATGAGGTCCTGAACCCAGTAGACGAAACCAATCCTGTCGCGCTTGCAGAAACTGTAGATCTGCTTCTGCGACTCGAGTGGCGCGTTGGACGAAAGCACAACGTCAGGGCAGAATGCCTTCGATCGTGCAACGACTCTGCGCCCGTGCTCTGCCTCGAGACGACGGCGCTCGAAGAGCTTGTCGCGGTCGATCTTGACGCCGAGATTTACTGGTTCGACTGCGAATGTGGCCGGATCGTCGCGAAGGCTGGAGACACGACCGCGTGGCGAGGTGATTGCGGATGAGTATAGATGCAGGACGTCGTGACCTCGCCGTGCGAGTTCGCGACTCAATTCCACGGGAAAGGCATATCCGGCGTAGTCGTGAACCGCGATGCGCATTAGGGGACATTTGGTGGGGTCATCAGATTCGCGACGCGCACGCCAGAGACGTTGGCGTTGATCACCTGTCGGCAGATCGTTTGCGGGCGCGCTGTCACCACTACCGTTGGACGTTCCGCGCGACGCATGGATGTCGGGAGCCCATTACCGAAGCTGCGGAAATGCTCACACAGTCTCCTTCCGACTCGGACGCCGTCGCATCGACGCAGCCTAATGAACTCGCGGAAGCGTTCGTGAGGCCCCGGCATCGGAAAGGTTCTAGCCTCATGTGCCGACGGATCCAACCGCCGAAAAGCATTGGGCAGAAGGCGAGCCTTCGCTCGCGTGGGCGGGCGAATCTCCGGCTACCCGGTCGCGGTCTACGGAGCACCTCCTCCTCGGAGACGAGAAAAGAGCGAAGACCGTGGATTGAGAGCAACTGCCCTCGCGAGGCTTAGCGCACCGGCTCTTGGGTCGCCAGCCTTTGTCTCAAGGCGAGCCCGGATCAACCACAACCTCCAGTCCTGCGAATCTCGCCGGTTCGCCGACTTGATGCTGGACAAAGCTCGCTTGAGATCAGCGCGCTGCTCTGCGACGAGCGCTAGTTGCAATCGCGGGGTCGCGGCCCACGGCTCGATGGTACGTGCGCGTCGAGCGAGGTCACCGGCGTGAGCCAGCGACCCTTGTGATGCCGCGGTTCTGCTCTGGTCGAGCCACGTCTGTGCGCCGAGAGCCACTGCTTGGGATCCGATGACGGTGAGGGCGATCCCGAGCATGGGGGCCCGCGCCAGCCAGCCTGTTGACGCCTGCGATCGATCCTCATCCCTCTTGGCCTGCGCGCCTGCCAAGGCGGCAAGTCCCATCGCTGCAACGACCGTCAGCTCCCACATCCAGTCGATCGCTGCGGCGACTGCGAATGCTGCGGCAACCGCAAGCAAGGCTGCCCTGGCCTGTCTCTGAGGCGGAGAGGAACGCACGGCTCCGACGGAGCCTACGACAAGGCCGAGGCCGAGCGCCGCGACCAGGAGCGCCAGGCCGACGATCCCGAGCTCCCCGAGCGCCTCGGCGTACAGCGAGTGGGCGTCACGCACGAACAGCGCGATCGAGCCGTGCTGCGCCCACCATTCCTCGTAGCCTCCGGCGCCGATGCCGTGCAGCGGCTCCGTCCGCCATGCGTCGATGGCCGCCGCCCAGTTCTGCCAGCGGCCGCTGCCGTTGACGCTGAGGAGATGGGCCTTCACGAAATCGTCGCCGGCGATCGCTCCGGGAGGCGCCTTGAACCCGTCGAACCGGGCTCGTGGATGTGACTCGACGATGCCCAGCGCTACGACGATGACCGCGACGCCCGCAACCGCCCAACCAACCGTCCGCGGCGGTGAACTGCGTCCCTTCAACAGCCTTTCCACGGCCGCGAAGACAGCGCCGGCGCACAGGCTCACGGCCGCGATCAGGACAGCGGCGCTCCGCCCTTGCGCGTGAACCGCGTGCGTGCCTAGCGGGCCGTTGACCAGATCCTGTCGGGCGACCAGAAGTCGTACGGCGAGGAAGCCGCCCAGGAAGCCAGCAGCGATCGCGCCCGCCGCCAGCCAGCGCCTACCCGTGAGCGCCAGGAATGCGACGGCCCCGACAGCCACAGCCGCCACGCCACCACGACTCGACGTGAGGTAGATCGCAGAGAGCACGGGCACGATCGCCGCGACGGCGAGGCTTCGGCTCAACACATGCCGCCACTCAGTAGCAGACCTCAGAAGCAGGGGGACGGCGAGCGCAAGGAAGATCGCCAGGCCGTTCCAGTATCCGAGCGGGAAGCTCAAGCGCGTCACGGCGCCGGGCAGGAACTCCGGGATGCCGCGCACGGGAAACGGGCCGGGAACGAGCCTGCTGGCGAACGCCACAAGCCCCACCCCGACGATGCCGACGCAGAGCCCGTCGGCCAGGCGCCCGAGCTCGGACGGCCGGACCGTCATCGCCACGAGCAAGAAGATGCCCACCATCAGACTCGACCGCGTGAACTCCGTGTATGCGCGCTCTGTGCTCGGAGCCCAGGTGGCGCTCGCGAGCGTCCACAGCGAGAACGTCGCGAGCAGCGCGGCAACAGTTTTCGCGGAGCGGGAGAGCCTCGTGCGAGGGAGCACACCGGTCGCGACGCCCAGGGCGATCGCCCACCAGACGACGATGCCGAGGGAGTAGCGACCGACAGGATCGTACGTTCCATTGTCCCAAGCCAACCAGAATACGACTGCCGCTACCCCGCACACGGCGGCCGCTGCTGGGAGAGATCCTCGGCGCCGACGGCTACGGGACGCCGACCGCGCTACGCTGTCGGCGGGATGCATGTCGGACGTCGCGCTCTCCTGCTCGCCTTGCTGACCGTCGGCATGGCCGGCGGACTGGCCGAGGGTGCTCACGCGGACGACCCTTCGACGGGCAACTCCGCCGTCTCGCAGTACGTCGAGGCCATCCCGACGAGCGGCGGTGCCCAGGCTGTCGGCACCGGGAAGAACGTGACGACTGCCAAGCTGTCCAAGCAAGCCGTGACGGGTCTCGGCAGCGTCTCAGCGGGAACCGCAGCGCAGCTCTCGGCGATCGCGACATCTTCCGCGTACGGCGCACCGAAGGCGGCGGTCGTTCCGCCGGTCAAACACACGCCGAGCGCCTCCACCTCAGCGGCCCCAACGAGCATCCCGACGATTGCGGCCGATCCGGCGACGGCGTCTGGCGACACGCGGCTGATCGGGCTCGGCGGCGTGCTCGCCCTGCTCAGCGGTCTCTTGATCACCGCATCGATTCTACGGGGCCGATCCCCCAGGGGCTGACGACACCTCGGGGGAGACGCACGATCGCGGAGGAAACGTCGAGCTCAACCCGTCCTAGACGGTGCCGCGGTGGCGCAACACCGCAAGCGGTGTGTGGAGCATGATCGAGAGGTCGAGCCCCAGCGACCAGAACCGTGCGTACCAGTCGTCGAGGGCAACCCGGTCTTCGTGGCTGAGATCACTTCGCCCTGAGACCTGCCACAGCCCCGTGATCCCGGGCTTCACCTGCTCGAGCGACTCCCCGAGTGATCCGCGCGCGTCGAACTCTCTGGGCGAGAGCGGCCGCGGGCCGACGAGCGACATCTGACCGCCGAGCACGTTGATGAGTTGTGGCAACTCGTCGACGCTCAGCTTGCGCAGAACGTTCCCGACCGACGTCTTCCGCGGGTCGTGCTCCAGCTTCCGCTCGATCTCGTACAGGTACGCCTCCTCCGGATGCGCCGCCAGGTAGGAGTCGAAGAGCGCTGGGTCGGACCTGAGCGTCCTGAGCTTGAGGCACCCGAACTGGCGCCCCATGCGGCCGACCCTGCGATCGACGAAGAACGGAGCGTGACGGTCGACGATCACGATGACGGCCGATGCAAGCGCGACGATCACGAGCGCGAAGGGAGCAAGGAGCAACGCCACGGTGATATCGAGGATGCGCTTGGCAACAAGTCGGGTGGAGTGCGTCGAGGCGGTATCCGCCACCAGGAGCTGCGCAGATGTCGGTAGGCGGCCAGAATCGTCGAAAGTCGTGAACTCGGGCATACGTTTCGCCCCTGCCTCCGCCGGCAGCGATGCCGAGTCAACCCGGTTGATTTCGCCCAACACAGCTACTCACCTCCCGCTTGCTCGACCGGTTGCCATCGGAATATGCCGCCAGATGCATTGTGGGGCTGCCGTGAAGCACAACTCATCGGGAAGAGCCACATGGGTTGTCCGTACATGGCCGCACGCAGCCTCTTGACCCTGGTCCTCGGCAAAGCGGAACAAATCTTGACAGATCTCCCACGCGACGAAGCTTGCCTCAACCAGCAGACGGCATGGTAGTGACTCCATAACGGTTGTCAACGGAGACTCTGACCAGATCGTTCACGGCGCGACCGGGTCGCTTCTCATTGCGTGACCCGGTAGAGAACGTACCGCGCGTCGCGATAGGCCACCGGAAGCGCCGGCCGCGTGTCGAACCGCTTGCGGTCGATCACCAGCCACCTTGCCCCGCAGCGCCGCGGGATCCCGAGCTCGCCGGTGCGGTTGAACCGCCTCCACTGCGCGCGACGCACGTAGGGTCGGTTGCGCTTCGTGTCTGCCACGTGCCCGGGCGGCGCGTTGCAGATGTAGACCGGCGCGACGGAGGCGATGCGGTAGCTCGACTCGAGATCGGAGTAGACGATCGCGCCGGGCGGCACCGTGGCCTGGAGCGCGTGGACGAGGCCGGCGGTGAGCGGGCTCGGTGGGCGGTCGGTCGACGCCGACCAGTGCGCGAGCCCATGGACGAACGTCGGGAGCAAGAGCAGCGCCGAGGCGAGCGCCGCCGTCGCCTCCCGCGAGCGCAGCCGCTGGAGGCCCAGCACGAGCGCGACGAGCGCTCCCACGACTGCGATCCAGGTCGCCCAGGCCGGCCCTCCTTGCTCGATCGTGTACCCGAAGTCGCCGGGAACCTGCCACTGGAGCAGCAGCCCGGCCCCGAGCGCGACGGGCGCGACGAGCCGTCCGAGGAGCGCTGCGAGCACACCCATGCCCCCGGCGAGCGCGAAGGCGAACGGGAAGAACCCCGCCAGGCGGCGCGACTGCGAGAGCGAGACGACGTCCGAGAACGGGGTGAAGAGCCACGGGAGCAGCGTGATCGCGAAGACCGCGAGCCCGCCGCCGACGACGTAGGCGGCCCAGCGGCGGCGGGACGCGAGGGCGGTGAGGGGTACGAGGAGCAGAGCCGCCACGGCGACAGCCCCGGAGCGGCCGAACACGTGCGGCGCGAGCGAGAAGTGGTCGACCGAGCCTCGCAGCTGCCCGGCGTACTGCTCGAAGGCGCGGGCGCGCTCGCTCGCCGTCGGGCTCACCGAAGCGGTGCTCCGCACGACCGGGAGCAGCCAGACGAGAAACAGGCCGGCGGGGACGACAAGGGCGGCCAGGGCGAGAGCTCCGTTGCGCATCCCCTCCCGCCGCCACGCGAAACGAACGGCGAGGAAGCCGCCGAACGGAATCCAGAGGAAGATCGCGTAGGTCGGGTGGACGACGGCGAGCACGAGCGAGGCGAGGCCGGCGCCCACGAGCAGGCCGGCTGACGGCTTCCGCAGCGCCATCAGGGCGAGCGCGAGCGCGGCGGGCGCCAGGAGCTGCCGCGCCGCCGTTGCGGGCAGGGCGAGCGCCGTGAACGAGCCGCCGTGCCCCGCCGCCATCGCCCCGATCGCCACGGTGGTGGCCGCCGCCGCGGCTGCGGGAACCATCTTCCCGAAGACGGCGTAGCCGGCCTCGTAGGCAACGAGCACGACAAGCGGCGCGAGGATCGTCGGCTCGTGGAGAACGACCCGAGAGGGGTCGGCGAAGGCGACCTTCGCGATCAGCGCGAGGAACCCGTGCCAGAGCGGGAACGCGTAGCCGGGATGGAGCCCGCCGTCGGCGAACTCGTTCACCGACGAGAGCCTGAGCCCGCCGAACTCGATGAGCTTCCGCACGCGGGCGAGGTGGAAGAGCCCATCCCCGCCGATCTCGCCGGCGACGCGCCAGAGGAGCAGCCCCAGCACGGCACCGGCGGCCCAGACACCGGCGCGTCCAGGGAGCTGCGGCAGGGCCTCGCGCCGGATCGCAAACGGTGCCGCGGCGAGAGCGGCGACCGCGAGCAGGACGAGGGCTAGCATCAGCGATGCGTGGACGAGGAACACCACGCCCATCGCCCCGAAGACGATTCCGAGCCCCCAGGCAAGCGTCGCCGAGGTGCTGCGCACGCCGACCGCGCGGGCTGCGATCGCCCCCGGTGCGAGCACGAGCGCCGTCGCCGCCGCGAGCCGCAGGAGCAGGAAGAGCGAGCTCATCGCTCGATCAGGGAGCGGACGTCGCCCGACCCAAGCCAGTGCGCCGTGTCACGAGACATCGTCCGCTGCTGCCCCGGGACGAGGAGGCCCCGGAGCGTGAGCGAGAAACGGAGAAGCAACCGCGCCCGCTCGGCCTCCTTCTCGCCGCGGTTCTGGAGCATGAAGCGAAGATGCCCGCGCACGTTCTCGCGGTAGAGCGTTCCGCCGTGGGAGGCGCCGCCGACATGGACGCAACGCGCGTCGGGCGTGAAGACGGTGCTCCAGCCCGCGTCAGCGAAGCGATAGCACCAGTCCACCTCCTCGCTGAAGAGGAAGTAGCGCGCGTCCGGCGGACCGACCTGGTCGATCGCGCGGCGGCGCACGAGCAGGCAGGCGCCCATCAGCCACTCGACCTCGCGTTCGGAGTCGTGGCCGAAGCCGGCCCCGTAGAAGGCGTTCAGAGCCCTAGTCCGGGGACCGAGCTTGCGGAGGTAGAGGTACTCGGTGGCAAGCCGCCAGACGGTGGGGAAGCCGCGAACGGAGCGCTGCAGCGATCCGTCGGTGTTGAGCAGTCGGGGCCCGACCACTGCGGCGTCAGGGTGGGCATCGCCGACCGCGACCATGCGCGCCAGCGCGTCGCCGACGAGCCAGGCGTCGGCGTTGAGCAGCAGCACCCAGGGGGAGATCGTCTCCGCGATCCCCGCCGTCCATCCCGCCGCGAGGCCGAGGTTCTCGCGCTGCAGCAACCGGACATCGGGGAACTCCTCGGTCACGAGTTCGACGGTGCCGTCGATCGAACCGTGATCCACGACGACGGTGCCGATACCGGCGAGCGAGGCGAGGCACTGCTCGACCCAGGGCAGGCCGTTATAGGTGACGACGACCGCCTCGACTTCAGCCATGGTCGGCATCGGCCATGTCGACCCAGGGCTTGGCGCCGCCGTGCACGCTCTCCCAGAGGAGGATCGCGGCACCGGGAAGCGCGAGCACGACGGTGACGAGAAAGAAGAGGAACCCCGCGGCGAACGCGGCGTCCGCGCTGACCCCGACGCTGCCGAGGAAGCTGACGAAGAAGGCCTCGCGAACGGCGAAGCCGTTGAGGGTGAAGGGGACGAGCAGGACGAGGAAGAAGAGTGGCCCCATGACGTAGTAGATCCGCGGGCTGAGATCGATCCCGACCGCCCGGCAGGAGGCCCAGATCGAGAGGATCCGCACCGCCTGGATCGCCGTGGTGAAGACGAAGACGTTGAGGAGCAGGCGAGGGTGGCCTCGGTAGTGGTGAACCCCGTCGTAGAAGGAGCGCAGCGGCCGCTCGATCCGCATCCGCGCGAGCAGGGGGCGCGTCCGGACGAGCAGGGGCCGCGCCGAGCGCGCGAAGAAGAGCCCGATCAGGAGCAGGGTGCCGAAGACGAACGCACCCTCGAGCCACAGGTAGGCGGTCACGTTGTAATGCCCGATCGCGAGCACGAAACCGACGGCTCCGAGCAGCACCGTCGCGGCGCCGCCGAGCCCTCGCTCGATCAGGACGATCGCGGTGAGGTCGCCCGAGCGGCCCGGGTGGCGCTTTGCGGTCTCGAAGATCCGTACCGCATCGCCCCCGATCGAGGTCGGGAGGATCTGACCGGCCGTGTACGAGACGTAGTAGGCCCGCGTCAGCCAGCCGAGCCGGTCGCGGATGCCCTGGGCGCGGAGCAGCCACTGCCAGCGCATTGCCATCGGTACGACCGTGACGAGCATGATCGTGACGGCGAGCGCAAACCACCAGAGATCGGCCGCCTTCAGGGTGTCCCACGTCTGGCCGAGATCGATCTTGAGCAGGATGTAGGCGACCGCGAGCGTCGTGAACACGACGCCGAGCAGGATCCGCAGCGGTCGCTTCAGGCGCGACAGGTGGGGGACACGCGGGGTGCTCACGCCGTGAACCTCGCGTGGACGCGCCGCACCGCGTCGATCGCGTCGAGGATGTCCTCGTCCGAGTGGGCCGGGGAGAGCGGTAGCGAGAGCACCTCGTCGCCGGCCCGCTCGGCGACCGGCAGGCCAACGCTCCGCGGGTACCGCTCCCGGAACCAGGTCAGCCGGTGGACCGGGAGGAAGTGGATGCTCGTGGCGATCAGCGCCTCGGTCAGCGCTCGCTGGTAGGCGTCACGCGTCGCCCCCGCCTCCGTCGGGTCGATCCTGACGATGTAGAGGTGGAAGGCGTGCGTGTCGCGCGGATCCCGGGAGAGCGGGGAGATCCCGGGAAGGCCGGCGAGGCCTTCGTCGTAGAGCGCGAACTGGCGCTCCCGGATCCGCGCGTGTTGCTCGACCCGGTCGAGCTGGACGAGTGCGATCGCGGCGAGCACATCCGAGAGGTTCGCCTTGAAGCCGGGGCTGACCTGGTCGTAGTGCGAGCCGTCACCCCTCCTCGTCAGCCGCATGTTCCGGATCGCCTCGGCGACGTCGTCACGGTCGGTCGCCACGAGCCCGCCCTCGCCGGCCGCGATGTTCTTCGTCGCGTACAGCGAGAAGCAGGTCGCGTCCGAGAGCGCCCCGATCTTGCGGCCCCGATACCGGCTCTCGGCCGCATGGGCAGCGTCCTCGACGACGGGCAAGCCGAGCGCGAAGATCGGGTCGAGGTCGGCCGGCTGGCCTGCCAGATGAACCGGCATGATCGCGCGCGTGTGCTCGGTGACGAGAGCCGGAATCAGCGCCGGGTCGATGTTGAGGTCACTCTCGCGGACATCGCAAAAGACCGGAACGGCGCCGCAATGCTCGATCACGTTGGCCGTCGCGGGCCATGTGATCGGGGTCGTGATCACCTCGTCGCCCGGCCGGACGCCGACCGCGAGCAGCGCCAGGTGCAGGGCTGCGGTGCCGGAGGCGAGGGCGAGCACGTGCTTCGCCTCGAGGTAGGCGGCCATCCGCTCCTCCAGCAGCGCCGCGCGCGGGCCCGTCGTCAGCCAGCCCGACCGCAGCGTCTCGACGACCGCGGCGATCTCCTCCTCCCCGATCGCAGGAGGCTGGAAGCCGAGCCGGGAGCTACGGGGAGGGCGCATCGACCACGAAGCGTACGGCCTGGGCCGCACGGCGAGCACGGGCGAGCGCCTCTTCGCGGTCCGCGCCCGTCGCGAGGATTGCGCCCGCGCGATCAGCGCCGCGGCGCAACGGGCTGAACTGCCAGCCCGGCCGCCGGTAGCTTCGCACCCAGCGGACGCCGTCGCTCGCCTCGGCCTCGGCGATCCCGGCCACCTCCCGCAGGGTTCCGGCCGGTGCGACCAGGAAGACGATGGACGCGCCTCCTACCTCCGGTTCCGTACCTTGGAACAAAGTGTCACAAGGTTTCCCGCCGAGGGCGAAGGAGACGGCGAGGTCGTTCAGGTCGATGCCGAGGGCCGCACGGCACAATTCGGCATCATGCCCCCCGCCGAGTCGCGCGGCGACCTCGACGACATACGGCTGATCGTCGGCGCCAAGGCGAATCTGCGTATAGCTCGGCCCGTCGGTGATCCCCAGAGCCGCAACTGCCTCCCGGGCGGCCGCGACGACACCTTCCGTCGCATGCTCGCTCGGCCAGGCGTGCGCGAGCGCGACCCCGAATGCGGGCGGGTCGGCCAGGAGCCGATCGGTCACGGTCAGGGGATGGAAGACTCCTCCGCACGAGACGGCGTTCACCGTCAGCTCCGGCCCTTCGATCAGCTCCTCGACCAGAACGCCTCCACCCCGCGACTCGACCTCGGCAGCGGCCAGCGCGGCGGCGAGCTGCGACGGCTCCGTGACAAGGGTGAGGCCGCGCTGGCCCTGCCGGTCGGGCGCCTTGACGACGCACGGGTACGGGATCGCCGGGTCGCCCCCCGAGAACGTGCGGGGCTGGCGGACACCCGCAGCCGTAAACCGCTCGCGTTGCCGCGTCTTGGTCGTGGCGAGCACGGCTGTCGCACCGTCGATCGGATGTGGCAGACCCGCTCGCTCGGCGACGCGCGCAGCGATCCCCACAGGCCAGTCCGCGCCCGGAGAGACGATCCCGTCAACCGCGAGGGCGCGGGCGAGACGCTCGATTCCCTGCTCGTCCTCGGACGAGAGCACGGCGCGCTCGTCGGCGAGTGCGAAGCCCGGAGCGAGAGGGTCGCGGTCGACGGCGATCACGGTCAGCTCACGCGCTGCGGCCGCCTCGAGCAGGCCGAGCTGCGCCGCGCCCGCGCCTAGGACGAGGAGACGCGCTGTTCGTGACCGAGGATGCTCCGCCACCAGCCCTCGTTCTCGCGGTACCAGGCAACGGTCTGCTCGAGACCCCGGGCGAAGTCCGTGCGCGCCCGCCAGCGGGTCAACGCCGCCATCTTGTCGGTCGAGCCGATGTGGCGGTCGACCTGGCCGAGCCGCTCCGGCACGTGCACCTTCGCCGACGTGCTGTCGCCGACGCAGTCGAGCACGAGGTCGGCGATGTTGGCGACGGAGATGTCCACCCCGGTTGCGACGTTCACGACCTCACCCGCGAGCGCGTCGATCGGCGTCTCGATCAACGCCTCGATCGCCTCGGCGTGGTCGTCGACGTAGAGCCAGTCGCGGCTCGCGTGCCCGTCGCCGTGGATCGTGAGGGGAAGCCCGGAGAGCGCCTGCGTGATGAAACGCGGCACGACCTTCTCGGGATGCTGGCGCGGGCCATAGTTGTTGAACGGCCTCACGATCACGATCGGCAGGTCGTAGGTGACGAAGTAGCTGTACGCGAGCCGGTCGCCGCCCGCCTTCGTCGCCGCGTAGGGGCTGCGAGGCTCGAGCGGGTGCCGCTCGTCCATCGGGTCGCTCTCCGCCGTGCCGTAGACCTCGCTCGAGGAGATCAGGATGAAGCGCTCGACCGGGGTGCGCCGGATCGCGTCGAGCAGGATCTGCGTGCCCTCCACGTTCGTCGTCACGAACTCGGAGGCACCTTCCTCGATCGACTTCTCGACGTGGGACTCGGCGGCCGCGTTCACGATCACGTCAACCCCTGCGACGAGCTCGGCCACCAGCCCCGCGTCACGGATGTCGCCGTGCACGAACGAGAGGCGCTCGTGGCTCATCACGTCGGCGAGGTTCTCGAGGCTCGCAGCGTAGGTCAGCGAGTCGAGCGAGACGACCTCATGCGACGTGCTCGCCAGCAGGTAACGGATCACGTTCGACGAGATGAAGCCGGCACCGCCGGTGACGAGTACGCGCTTCACGGTCGGGGGATCGTAGCGGCGCCGAGTTCGCGTTCGACGGCGTACAGCGGGCGGCCCTCGACCTCGCGCTGGATCCGCCCCAGGTACTCGCCGACGAGCGCGAGCACGAAGCCCTGCACGCCGAGGGCGAAGATCACGGCGGCGCCGAGGAAGAGCGGCCCCGGGAAGTTCGCCTCGCCGATCCAGTAGACGACGCCGTAGATCCCGAGGATCAGCGCAGCCAGCGTCGAGACGAAGCCGAGCACGACCCCGGCCCACTGGATCGGCTGCGGCCAGAAGCCTGCGAGCACGTGCAGCGCGAGCCGTGTCAGCCGCAGCGGCGAGTAGCGGGACGCACCCTGCCGCGCGGCGTGGCCGATGTCGACCTCGATCACAGACGCGCCGCCCGAGAGAATCAGCGCCTTGGTGAACTTCTGCCGCCCGATCGAGCCGAGCATCGGCGTCACGACCTCGCGCCGGTAGGCGTTGAAGGCGCAGCCGAAATCGGAGATGTCGACGTGGGTGAAGCGCCGCAGCATGCCGTTGATCAGCCGTGAGGGGAGCGTCCGTCCCCACGAATCGTTGCGTGCCGCGCGCCGGCCGCTGGCCACGTCGTAGCCCGAGTCGACCGCGGCGACGAGCTTCGGGATGTCCTCCGGGAGGTTCTGCAGGTCGCCGTCCATCGTGATTACGATCTCGCCCCGCGCACGGCTGAGCCCGGCGTGCATCGCCGGATGCTGGCCGAAGTTGCGCTTGAAGCGGATCGCCCCGACCCGGGGATCGGCCGCGTGCAGTCGCTCCAGCGTGGTGAAGGTACCGTCGGTCGAGCCGTCGTCGACGTAGACGAGCTCGAACGACCGGCCGAGGCTCTCGAGCGCCCCGATCGTGCGGCGATGGAGCTCGTCGAGCGAGCCGGCCTCGTTGTACAGCGTGATCACCACCGACACGTCCATCGGAGCCGGAGCCTACTCGCCTCGTCCCTCCGAGGCGACTCCGGAGCCGCTCGAGAACGTGAACGCGAGCCTCGCGTGCAGGCGGCGCAGAGGCCCGGGCGCCCACCAGTTCCACTGCCCGAGCAGCGCCATCAGGCTCGGCACGAGCAGGCCGCGGACGACGGTCGCGTCGAGCGCGACGGCGACCGCAGTTCCCACCCCGAGCTCCTGGATGAACGAGATCCCCGAGGTCGCGAACGTGCCGATCGCGACGCAGAAGAGCAGTGCCGCCGCGGTGACGACGCGCCCCGTTCGCTCCATCCCGTCGGCCACGGCTGCCCGGTTGTGGAGCCCACGGTCGCGCCCCTCCTTGATCCGCGAGTAGAGGAAGATCGCATAGTCGGTGGAGAGGCCGAACGCGGTGGCGCAGAGCAGGATCGGTTGGGTCGACTCGAGCCCCGAAAGCCCGCGGCCCCACTCGAACACGACCACGAGGATCCCGAATGACGCCCCGAGCGTGAGGACGTTCATCAGCAGCGATTTGAGCGGCAGTACGACAGAGCCGGTGAAGAGGAAGATCAGGGTGCTCGTCGTCAGCGCCAGGATCCCGAGTGCCCACGGCAGATGCGCGGCGAGCGATGCCTGCTGGTCGACGAACGCTGCCGTCTGGCCGGTGACGCGCGCGCCCGGCAACTCCGAGCGAGCGCTCCGAACGAGGCTCTGCGACGAGCTCGCAAGCCCGTTCTCGCGTGGCAGGAGATCGAACCGCCAGAGACCCGGTGCGATCTGCCGGGCCGGCACGACGACGGAGGCGGCCGGCTCCGAGCCGAGCCGGGAGATCGAGGCCCGCGTAGGTGCTCCGTGCGTGAGCACCGTGATCGGGGCGTAGCGTCCACGCGTTCCCTCGCGGTCGAGTGCCTCCGCGACCTGCCTCGCGCTCGCCGAGGAGGGCAACGTCGTCGAGTCGACGCCGACGAAGTGCACGCCGAGCGCGGGCAACGCGAGCAGGACGAGGAACAGCGACGAGCCGGCCGCAACGCGCCCCGGCCGCCGCATCACCCACGAGGCGAGCCGTGCCCAGCGACCACCCGACGGCACCTGCTGCAGCCGCCGCGGAGCGAGTGCGTCGATTCGCGGGCCAAGCCAGTAGAGAAACGCCGGCAGTGGCACGAGCGCGACGAGTCCTGCCGCGAGTGCAACGAGCACGCCGCCGAGCCCCATCGAGTAGAGGAACTGCTGCGGGAAGACGAGCAGGCAGGCCATCGATGCCGCCACCGTGAGGGCGCTGAAGAAGACGGTGCGGCCCGCGCTGCGCATGGTCGCAGCAAGCGCGGCAGGCCCGTGGCCGTGCCGGGCCGCCTCCTCGCGCCAGCGGGAGACGATGAAGAGCGAGTAGTCGATCGCGAGCCCGAGGCCGAGGCCGGTGACGAGATTGAGCGCAAAGACCGAAAGCGAGTGCACCTCGACGGCGACCCGGAGCCCGAGGAACGTGAGAGAGATCGCGCCCGCCCCGACGAGCGGCGGCAGGAACGAGGCGACGAGGCCACGGAAGACCCAGAAGGACAACAGCAAGACGAGCGGAAAGGCGATCAGCTCGGCCCGGCGGAGGTCTCGCTGGATCGCCTCGGTGACCTGCCTGGACGCGATCGCGGAGCCGCCGAGGCGCACCCGCGAATCGCTCGTGAACGCCGCCGTGAGCCGGCGTGCGGCCTCCTTCGAGGAGTCGCCACCGTGGGCGTGGAGGAAGACGAGTACGACGCCGTTCGCGTCGACGGTCGTTCGAGCAACGGCCGGGTCACGGTCGAACCGGGCCCGCACCCCCGCGATCACTGCCGGGCCTCCGTCGACGATCGCGATCACACCCGGGCCTGCCTCGACACCGGTTCTCCGCTCGACCTCGAGGTTCGCAAGACGGCTCTCGGATGAGGGATCGGCGAACTGCTCGGCGCCGGCCTCCATGCGAGGGATCACCCCGCTCCCGATCGCGAAGGCAACGGCAAACACAGCCACCGAGACGAGGGTGACCGCGCGGGCGCGGGTCGCGATCAGATGCAGCACATGTCAAGAGAAGCAGCAGCGCCTCCGGTCACGACGCAGTCGCGTCATGACCGGAGGCGGAGCGAGCCGCGCTCAGGCTGCTTCGGGGAGGGCCCCGACGTCTTCTCTCTCGGTCGCCTGGTGTCCGCGAACCGCGGGGATCGCGAAGGCTGCGACGGCCCCCAGACCGACGACGATCGCGCCGATCCAGAGCGCCGGCGTCATCCCGTCGACGAAGGTCTGGCCGGTCCCGTAGCCGCCGTAGCGGGAGAAGACCGAGACCAGCACCGCGACGCCGAACACCCCGCCGAGCTCGCGAATCGCGTTGTTCGCGCCCGAGGCCTTCCCCTCGTTCTCCCGTCGCACGGACGAGAGCACGAGGTTCGCCATCGGCGTGAAGAAGAGCGCCATGCCGACACCGGCGAGGATGAACGGGACGACGAGCGACCCGTACGGCGTCGTCGGCGTCGAGACCGCGGCGATCCAGCCGAGCGCGATCGCCTGCAGGGTCAACCCGATCGAGAGGATCCGCTTGGGGCTGACCTTGTCCGACATCGCGCCGGCAAACGGGGCGATGAACATCGGGGCGAGCGTCCAGGGCAGGATCCGCAGGCCCGAGCCGAGCGGTGAGTAGCCCTGCACGGTCTGGAAGAACTGGGTCAGCAGGAAGATCGAGCCGAACATCCCGAAGAACATGAACAACGAGGCAAGGTTCGCGAGCGAGAAGGCCCGGTTGCGGAAGAACCTCATCGGCAGCATCGGGGACGGGGCCTTGAGCTCCCAGAGGACGAACGCGGCCACAAACGCGGCGCCGAGCCCGAGCGCGGTCAGGATCTCGGGGCTCGCCCAGCCCTGCTCGTTCCCGCGGATCAGGCCCCAGACGATCCCGAACATGCCGGCGCTGATCAGCCCGACGCCGGGCAGGTCGAGCTTGCCGGCCGGCCCGTGGGTCTCGGTCAGCCGGCTCAGCGCGAGCGGCACGAGAATGATCCCGATCGGGACGTTGAGCCAGAAGATGTATTGCCACGAGAAGCCCTGGACGACGGCGCCGCCGACGACGGGTCCGAAGGCGATCGCGAGACCGCCGATTGCGCCCCACGCACCGAGCGCGAGCCCCCGCTTCGCCGGCGGCACGGCCGCCGAGAGGATCGTCAGCGTCAGGGGCATCACGATCGCGCCGCCGAGGCCCTGGATCGCGCGAGCGATGTTGAGCACCTCGACGTTCGGCGCGAGCGCAGCGGCCACCGAGGCCGCAGTGAAGATGGCGACGCCGATCGCGAACATCCGCCGCCGCCCGAAGCGGTCACCGAGTGCGGCGCCGGTCAGGAGCAGGACAGCGAACGTAAGCGTGTAGGCGTTCACGGTCCAGGAGAGACTCTCCAGGGACGCGTGCAGGTCGAGCCGGATCACCGGGATCGCCGTCGAGACGACGAGGTTGTCGAGGGAGACCATGAACAGCGCGATCGAGGTGATCGCGAACGTCCAGAGGGTCCTCGTGCGCTGTGTCATGTCGGTCGTTCCTTTCTTTCGTTTCGTGAATTGGTTGTGATCAGTCACTTACTATCCGGCTAAAAAAAGAGAACGGTGCTCCCTACTCGGTCATTCCCGCCTGGCAGCCTTCGATGAGGCGGTTCGACCAGGGCTCGGGGCGGGTGAACGCGTCCATCCCCATCAGGATCGTCAGCAGCGCCCCCTTGGAGAAGAAGGTGCTGACCGCCTCCGGGGTCTCGCCGGAGGCACGCTCGGCAAGGTCGACGAGGTCGCGCCACGCGCTTCGGACGGCCTCGCAGATCTCCGGGTCGTCGCACGAGGCCCAGCACTTCAGCATCAGCATCAGCCGATCCCGGTCGGCCATCACGCTCTGGTAGGCCTCGCCCATCGCGTGGAGAGCGTCTATGCCGGTCTTGCCGCGCGCCGCCTCGGCGAAGACCTCGTAGAGGTCGGCGATCGTGCGCCCTGCCGTCGCCAGGTACAGCTCCTTCTTCGTGCCAAACAGGCGGAACAGGTAGGGCTGGGAGATGCCGGCAGCGCGGGCGATGTCGTCGGTCGAGGCGCCGTGGAGTCCCTTGCGTGCGAACTCGACCGTGGCCGCGTCGAGCACGGCAACCCGGCGCTCCTGCGCGGTGTGGCGATGGGACGTCGTCGTCATAGTAGTGAGTATTCACTCACAAGAGGCGTTTGTCGAGTCTTCTCCGCCGAATGAGTCCGGCGAGGCCCACGCGTCCGCTCCCGTTCGTGTCATCGCCCCGCCGGTCGGATGGCGCGTCCCAGCCGGCAGCGCCGACGACGGGTTCAGCCTCGCTCCCTAGGTGAACCGGGCGAGCGCCGAGGCGACGCGGTCGCACTCGGCCTCGGTCATCGCCGTCGAGAAGGGCAGCGCCAGAGCACGCGCGAACGCGCGGTCGGCGCCGGGGAACGGGCCCTGATCGCGATAGGCGCCGAGGTGGTGGAGCGCATAGGTGCCGATCTGCACCTCGATCCCGTCTGCCCGCAATGCCGTGAGGGCCTCGTCGCGACGGTCGAGCTGGACGACGTAGGCCTGCCAGCCGTGCCGGTCGCCTTCGGCCGCTGACGGCGTCAGGACGTGTGACTCGAGCCGCTCGGTGTACCACCCCGCCACTCGCTCTCGTGCTGTCAGCAGCTGCTCGAGGCGCTCGACCTGCGGGATCCCGATCGCGCAGAGGAGGTCGGGAAGGCGGTAGTTGAGGCCCGGCTCCGGGATGTCGTAGGCGCCGTTCGTGACGATCCCGTGGTGGCGGAAGCGGCGAATCGCGTCGGCGAGCCCGGGATCGTCGGTCGTGACGGCACCGCCCTCTCCCGTCGTCACGATCTTGCGCGGGTGGAACGAGAGACAGCCCATTACGCCGAGCGATCCACAGGGCTGATCCCGGTAGCGCGCGCCGAGCGCGCCGGCCGCGTCCTCCACCAGGGCGACCCCGGCGGGCACCACGGCCCGCAGCTCGTCCCATGCGACCGGACGGCCGAAGAGGTGCACGGCAATCACTGCTTTCGTCCGCTCGCTGACGGCGGCGGCGACCTGGGCGAGGTCGAGGTTGAACGCGTCGGGATCGACGTCGACGATCACGGCCCGCCCGCCGCACAGCTCGACGGCGTTGGCGGTGGCGGGGAAGGTGTAGGCGGGGACGATCACCTCGTCTCCCGGGCCGATCCGAAGCGCGATCATCGCGAGGTGCAGCGCGGCCGTCCCCGACGAGACGACGACGGCGTCTGCGGTGCCGCACGCGCCGGCCAGCGCGCACTCGAGCTCGCCCACCTTCGGCCCCATCGTCAGCATCCCCGTCGCAATGACCGCCGCCACGGCGGCGAGCTCGGCCTCGCCGACGTCGGGCCGGGCGAGGCGGATCGGCTGCTCGCTCACGATCCGGACGGCCGGTTGTGCCGGTACCACTCGATCGTCCGCTCGAGCCCCTCGTCGAGCTCGACGGCCGCCTCGAAGCCGAGCAACTCGCGGGCCTTGCCCATGTTCGGAATGCGAAGCTCGACATCGACGTAGTCGAGCGGCGTGAAGACGATCTCGCCGGTGGCCCCCGCGATGCGCTTGATCCGCCGGGCGAGATCGTAGATCGTGACGGCCGAGCGGGCGTTGCCGATGTTGAAGCTCTCACCGACCGCGTTCTCGTGCTCGAGCCCGAGCAACGTGCCGTGCACCATGTCGTCGACATAGCACCAGGCTCGGATCTGCGAGCCGTCGCCGTGGATCGTCAGGTTGCGCCCGTCGAGCGCCGCCTCGATGAAGGCTCGGATCGCGCCGCCGCCGATCTGGCCGGGTCCGAAGATGTTGAACGGTCGCACCGAAACGGTGGGCAACCCGAACTCGGCGTGATAGGCGTGCGACATGTGCTCGCCGGCGAGCTTCGAGACGGCGTACGTCCAGCGCGCCTCGCCGACCGAGCCGATCGTCGTCACCTGGCCCTCGCCCACGTTGAAGGCGTGCGCCCCGAACACCTCGCTGGTCGAGAACTCGACCATCCGCTCGACGCTGTCCCGCGTCGCGAGCGCCGCCTCGAGGGCGTTGTAGGTGCCGATCATGTTGACGCGCATCGTTCGCACGGGGCTCGCGAGGACGGTGTCGACGCCCGCGATGCCGGCGGCGTGGACGATATGCGTCATGCCCTTCGTCGCCTCGGTGAGGCCGGGGAGATCGAGCACGTCGCCCTGGACGAAATGGAAGTTCGGGTGCTCGCCGAGGTCGGTGCCGGAGAGAGCGTCCCGGTGAAGGTTGTCGAAGGCGAACACCTCGTTCATGTCGACGAGCCTGCGGGCGAGCGTCGTCCCGATGAACCCGGCGCCGCCCGTGATCAGGATCCTCTTGCCGCTCAGAGCCACGCGGCGAGTGTACCGGCGTATCCTCCAGGGACAATGCACCGTGCACCGCCCCGCACCCATTCCTTGCTCCTCCGCACCCTCGCCTGCCTTCTCTGCGCTCTCGCCGCCCCCGCCACGGCCGGGAGCGCGTACGTGGCTCAGAGCCACAAGGTGGGAAGCGCCGGCGTGATCGAACTGCGGATCGTCTTCCGTGCGAGCGACACCGCGGTGCCACGGGTGCTGACCCTCCACTGCGACCCGCCGCGGGGCACCATGCCGCAGCCGGCGGCCGCCTGCCTGAAGTTGCGCGCACTCGGGGTGGACGCGTTCGCACCGACGCCCCGTGGGATGGGTCTCTGCGCGCAGCTTTACGGCGGCCCGATGACGGCGCTCGTTACGGGCGTCTACGAAGGCCGCCCCGTCTGGACACGGCTGAGCCGGGTGGACGGATGCAAGATCGCGCGATGGGCCCGCGTCGCCTTCCTCCTGCCGCCGACGGCGGCGGCGAAGCCCGGCAGGGCGCCGGGTAGCTGAGTAGCATCGCCCGGAGTGAAGACCGTCCTCTTCGTCGGCGCCGGGCGCCACCAGCGCCGTGCCATCCTCCAGGCACGCGAGCAGGGCATCCGTGTCGTGGCCGTCGATCGCAACGCCGACGCACTCGGGCTGCAGGTCGCGGACATCGGCGAGGCCGTCGACTTCACCGACGTCGATGCGGTGACCGAGGTCGCCCGCCGGCACGCCGTCGACGGCGCGCTCACGGTCTCGGCAGACCGGGCCGTGCCGGTCGTCGCGGCGGTGACGGAGCGGCTCGGGCTCCCCTCGATCGGAACCGCCGTGGCGCAACGGATGCGCAACAAGATCGTGATGCGGCGCGCCTTCGCCGAGGAGGGAGTGCCGCAGCCTCCGTTTGCAGCCGTCCGCTCGCTCGCGGAGGGGCGCAAGGCCCTTGCGACCGTGGGGCTGCCGGCAGTGCTGAAGCCGGCCGACTCGGGGGGCCAGCGCGGCGTCTTCCAGATCGAGTCGGAGGACGACCTCGACCGCCACCTCCACGCGGCGCTGGCGGAGTCCGCCGAGCAGGAGTGCATCCTCGAGGGGTTCGTCGACGGCACCGAGATGAACGGGATCGTGATTGCCCGCGGTGGCACGGCCGAGGTCCTGACACTCTCCGACCGGCTGAGACCGCCGGGCGTCGGCTTCGGCGTCGGCTGGATCCACGTCTATCCCGCGTCGGCCTACGGCGATCAGCTCGCGCTCTCGGAACGGGTGGCGGCGCGGGCGGTCGAGGTGCTCGGGCTGCGCGACGGCATCGCCTTTCCGCAACTGATCGCGCACCCGGACGGCTCGGTCGCCGTCGTCGAGGTCGCGGCGCGGATCCCCGGTGGCCAGATGGCCGATCTCGTGCGCCATGCGACCGGAGTGGACCTCGTCGACGTCGCGCTGCGCTTCGCCCTAGGCGAATCCGTCCCCGACGAAGTCGCCCGGGCGCGCTTCCAACAACCGCTCGCGATCCGCTTTCTGACGGCCGAGCCGGGGCCGCTGCCGACGGGCCGCGTGACCCGGATCGGCAGCCTCGAGCCCGTCCTCTCGTCCGAGGGCGTCGTCCAGGCGGATACCTACCTCCAGATCGGCGAGACGATCCGGCCCGTCCGGCTCGACGGCGACCGGCGCGGCTACGTGATCGCGATCGCCGACAACAACATGACCGCCCTTGACCGGGCCGAGGCGGCCGCACGGCTGCTCACCGTGGAGGTGGAGGCGTGAGCTGCGCGTTCGACCTCGCGCACTACCGCGAAATCCTCGCCGCAGCGCAGGCGGGCGGCTATCGCTTCGCTCATTTCGAGGGCGAACCAGTCGAGGGCTCGGTGATCCTGCGCCACGACGTCGACCTCGCGCTCGGCGCCGCGGTTCGGATCGCGGAACTGGAGCACGAGGTGGGGGCGACGGCGACGTACTTCCTGATGACGGAGTCGGTCTTCTACAACCTCGACTCGAGCGAGGGCGCGGGGGCGATCGAACGCCTGCGCGGGCTCGGACACTGTGTGGCATTGCACGCCGTGTACCCGAACGCACCCTTTGACCAACGCTTCGACCCCGTCGTGGCCTGGCACAACCCGGACCCCGAGTACATGCGGGCGCCGTTGCCTGACGGTCGGATCAACGCGATGCAGGAGCCCTGGTTCGACCCGGCCACCTACCGCTCCGACTCGAACCAGCACTGGCGTTCCGGCTGCCCGCACGACGAACTGCGCAAGGGCGCCTTTCCGTGGCTGCAGCTCCTCACACACCCCGAGATCTGGGCGTACCCGGGCGAGACGATGGGCCAGACGATGCGCGCGATGCTCGCGGCCGAGAAGACGCGGCGGCTGCAGCAGCTCGCCGATGACCGGATCGAACTGACGTGAAAAGCGGCACACTGTGGCGCGCGTGGCACTGAAGCCGATCACCGTCGTCGTCACCGCCTCCGGTGCCCCGGGAACAAGGGCGCTCCTCCGTGGCCTGCGCGAGAACGGCGAGCGGGAGGTTCGCCTCGTCGGCACCGACATGTCCGAGCGCTCCGTCGGCCGGCACCTATGCGATGCCTTCCACGTCGTCCCGGCCGGGTCCGACCCGGGGTTCGCCAACGCGATTCGTGCCATCGTCGAAGAGGAGGCCGCGCACTGCGTCCTGCCGCAGTCGTCCTTCGACCTCGAGGGCCTCGCCGAGCACCGCGACACCTTCCCGGTGGCCGTCCTAGTCTCGAAGCCCGACACGATCTTCCGCTCGAACGACAAGGCCGAGACCTACGAGTTCCTGCACGGGCTCGGGCTTCCGGCCCCGGCGTTCCGCCGCGTCAACGGCGCCGCCGAGGTGGAGGCAGCCGCGCGCGAGCTCGGCTACCCCGACGTGCCGGTGTGCTTCAAGCCGGTCTTCTCCTCGGGCTCGCGCGGCTTCCGGATCCTCGACCCGACCGTCGACCGTGCGCACCAGCTCCTGAACGAGCGGCCGGGTTCGGTCGCGATGCGCCTCGAGGAGGCGGTCGAGCTCCTGCCCCCCGAGGGTGGCCCCGACCTCCTCGTGATGGAGCTCGCGGCTGGCGGGGAGCGCACGATCGACGGGATCGCGGACGGCGAGCGGATCCTGCTCGGCCATCCGAAGACGCGCGAGGCGATGCGCGCCGGCCTCGCGATGTACTTCGTCACGCTCGAGGACGAGGCGCTGATGGACGTGGCGAACAGGATCGTCGCCGAGCTCGAGATCGAGCACTTCTTCAACATCCAGCTGGTCGGCGACTACGTGATCGAGATCAACCCGCGGATCTCGACGATCGTCTACCAGGACGATCTGAACATCCCGTACCTCGGCGTCAAGCGCGCGCTCGGCGAGATCTCGGCAGACGAGCTCGCGGCGCTGCGGTCGCGAATCAGGCCCGGTCGCACAGCTCTGCGCTACTTCGACCAGATCGAATGGGACGCCTGAGCCGAGGTTCCTGGTTGACGCCCATCCCAAACCCCCTCCCACCCGGGGCACGGGCACAGGCACGGTACGGGAGAAGCAGTGACGTGTCAGTGGCAGGATTGCGCCAGGTTTGAGCCATTCTCTCCCCACCGGCAGCACCAAGCGACCGCTCCGGGTCGTCCTCTGCCCGGTCAACACCGCGGGTGTGCCATGGACGACGGCACAGGCACTCCGCCGACGCGGCATCGACGCGAAGCTCGTCGTCTTCGAGCGCTACACGCTCCACCCCGAGGCCGACATCTCGCTCGACCGCACCGGCGGCTTCGCCCGTCGGCAGGCGACACAGTGGAAGGCGCTCACGAGTCTGCTCCCGCACACCGACGTCTTCCACTTCGTCTTCGGCCTCACCCTGGTGCCGCAGTCGTTGCAGTTCCCGCTTCTGAAGCTGTTCCGCAAGAAGTCGGTGATGCATTACCTCGGCTCTGACATCCGGGGCAAGACGCCCGAGCAGCTCGCCTACGGCAAGAAGGCGGGGGCCGAGATCGTGGGCAGCTACGACGCGATCCGCTGGGTGCCGGAGGCGACGGTGCTCCCGCCGGGCATCGACCTCTCCTCGATCGCGCCGGTGCCCCCTTCCGATCGTGCCAGGCCGGTGATCCTCCACGCTCCCTCCTCCCGCGGGAAGAAGGGCACCGAGGACGTGATCGCCGCGGTCGAGGGGCTCGACGCCGACCTCGAGATCGTCGAGGGGCTCCACCACACCGAGGCCTTCGAGCGCTTCCGGGAGGCGGACATCGTCGTCGACCAGCTCCGGGCGGGCTGGTATGGCCTCTTCGCGATCGAGTGCATGGCGCTCGGCAAGCCGGTCGTCACGTTCCTGCACGAGGAGGCCGTACGGCGCACCGAAGCCGAGTTCGGCACGAAGGTCCCAATCGTCTCCGCGACCGCGGACACGCTGCGTGAGCAACTGCGTCCGCTGGTCGCAGACGCCGGCGAGCGGAGGCGGCTCGGAGCTGCCTCGAGGGCCTACGTCGAGCTCGTGCACGACCAGGAGCGGATCACCGACCGCCTCCTCGACCTCTACGCTCGACTCTGATGGCGCTCTCCGGCCAGCTCAGGCGGCTCGGCAAGCACTCCGCGATCTACGGCCTCGGCGGCCTCGTCTCGCGGATCCTCGCGGTCTTCCTGCTGCCCCTCTACACGCGCTACCTCTCGACGTCCGACTACGGCCAGATCGAGACGCTGATCGCGCTCGTCACGGTGCTCACGATCGTGCTCCAGTTCGGAATCTCGTCGGCGTTCTTCCGCTTCTACTTCGACGCCTCCGACGCGGCTGGACGACGGCTCGTCCTGCGGACGTCGTTCTGGTTCACGATGACGATGGCCACGCTCGGCCTCGTCGTCGTCGTCGCGCTCGCGGAGCCGATTTCACAGTGGCTGTTCGGTGATGCCGGGGCGGCCAACCTCGTCCGTGCGAGCGGCGTTGCCCTCTGGGCACAGATGAACTACGCGCAGCTAACGAACCTTTTTCGCGTCGAGGAGCGCTCGGTCGCATTCGTGCTCGCGAGCCTGACGAACGTCTTCGTCACCGTGGGCGCCACGGTTCTGCTCGTGGTCGTGCTGGACGAGGGCCCGCTCGGCGTGATCGTGGGCAACTTCACCGGCACGCTACTCGTGTACCTGGCCCTGCTCGGCTACCGGCGAGAACAGCTCGGGTTGCAACTCAGCCGGCCCTTGCTGCGGCAGATGAACCACTTCGGGCTCCCGCTCGTCCCGTCGGCGCTCCTGCTCTGGGTGACGAACTTCAGCGACCGCTTCTTCCTCGTCAAGCTCACGGACACCTCGGAGGTGGGTCTCTACTCGGTCGGCGTCCGTATCGCCTCCGCCATGGTGTTGCTCCTGACCGCGTTCCGGATGGCGTGGCCGGCGTTCGCGTACTCGATCGAGAGCGACGAGGAGGCGAAACGGACGTACGCGTGGGTGCTCACCTACCTCGTTTTGGTCACGACGTGGATCGCGACTGCGCTGACGCTCCTCTCGCCCTGGATCGTCGAGTGGCTCGCAGCCCCGAAGTTTGCGAGTGCCTCACGAGTCGTCGGCCCGCTCGCCTTCGCCGCCGTCTCGTTCGGAGGCTTCATCGTGATCTCGATCGGGATCGGCCGGGCGCGACGCACCCAGTTCAACTGGGTGATCACCGGCGTCGCTGCAGCCGTCAACGTGACGCTCAACCTCGCGCTGATCCCGCCCTACGGAATGATGGGGGCAGCCATCGCCACCGTTGCCGCCTACACCGTGATGTTCGCGGGTATGGCCTGGTGGGCGCAACGCCTCTTTCCGGTTCCCTACCAGTGGCGGCGCGTTCTCACCGCAGTCGGCGCCGGGGTTGTCCTGACGGTGGCCGGGAAGCTGGTCGACGCGGGCCTGCCGCTCTGCGTCGGCCTCGTCCTCCTGTACCCGCTGCTGCTGCTCCTGCTCGGCTTCACCGTTCCCGCCGAGCGCGCGCGACTGCGTGCACTCCTGTAGGGGCGAGGCCTGTCTCGCCCTCGGGCACGGGCGGGCTACACGCCAGAGGGCACGTCGAGCCCGGCGGCCCGAATCGCTGCGAATGCGAGCGCCTCGTCCTCCTCGCCGGGAAGCCCGCTCACCCCGACCGCGCCGATGCGCACGCCGCCGCGGAACGCGGCCACGCCGCCGAGGAAGAAGCTGAACTGCGGGTCGAAGCTCGCGAGCTCGGTCGGCGAGCCACCGGCCTTCTCTGCCAGCTGCCGCGTCGTGAAGGCGTCGCTACGGGCGGCAGTGTAGGCCTTGCGCCGCGCGTTCAGATACGTGTCACGGGCCGCACCGGTCATCGCGACCGAGGCGACGACCTCGCCGTGTGTGTCGACCACGACGACGGATACGGGGCCCACGGCCGAGCCGATAACGCTGTCGAGAACCTTCAATGCCTCATCGTGGGTCACGCCGACCTCCATGCCGGGTCCGGGGAAGGCGCCATCTTCGCACGGCCGGCGTCGTCGCGTATCTACGATGACACGATGCCAACCTTCGAGCGATCCACACTCGGGAACGGCGTCCGGGTGTTGACGGCGCCGATGCCCCAGGCCCAGTCGGTCTCCTGCTTCATCATGTTCGCGGCCGGCGCACGCTACGAGACGGCCGACATCGGCGGCATCGCCCACTTCGCCGAGCACATGTTCTTCAAGGGCACCGAGCGGCGCCCGACGGCGCGCGACATCGCGACCGAGATCGACGGCATCGGTGGCGAGTTCAACGCCTTCACGGGCAAGGAGTACACCGGCTACTACGTCAAGTGCGCAGCCGGCACCCGCGACGTGGCGCTCGATGTGCTCGCCGACATGCTGCGCAACTCGCGATTCGACACCGAGGAGATCGACCGTGAGAAGGGCGTCATCGTCGAGGAGATGAACATGTACTACGACACGCCGCGAGACTTCGTCGGCGGCGTCTACGAGACTCTGCTCTACGGCGACCAGCCGCTCGGCCGTGACATCATCGGAACCAAGGAGACGGTGCGGGCGGCGACCCGCGAGACGTTCACGTCGTTCATCGATCGCTGGTACCGGCCGGAGCGCATGGTCGTCGGTGTCGGAGGCAACATCGGCGAGGGTCTCAAGAACCGGCTCGAGGAGCTGCTCGGCTCGATCGAGCCGCGGGAGACCGGCGCACCCGAGTCGGTCGTGATCCCCACGGACGGAGCCTCCGTAAAGGTACATACCAAACAGTCGGATCAGGCGCACATCGTGCTCGGCGCCCGCAGCTATCCGCTCGGACATCCAGACCGGTACGTGCTGCAGTTGCTCGCAACGGTGCTCGGCGGTGGCATGTCGTCGCGGCTCTTCACCGAGGTGCGCGAGCGGCGCGGCCTGGCCTACTACGTCTTCGGCACCAACTCGAGCTATACCGATGCCGGCTCGCTGTACGCCCAGGCCGGCGTCGACATCCAGCGCATCGACGACGCCGTGTCGACGGTCGCAGCCGAGCTGCGCCGGATCGCCGAAGAGCCTGTTCCGGCGGCAGAGCTCGAGAAGGCCCGTGCGTTCGCCAAGGGCCGCTTTGTGCTCGGGCTCGAGAGCCCGCACGGCACGATCATGTTCGGGCTCCGCCGCGAGGTGCTCCAGGGCAGTGCGGAGGAGCCCGCAGAAGTGCTCGCCGGGCTCGACGCGGTCACCGCGGAGGACATCCAGCGCGTTGCGGAGGACGTCGTCGGTGGTCAGCTGAAGCTGGCCGTGATCGGGCCTTTCGACGAGCCCGGCCGGTTCGAGCGCCTACTCGAGGCGTGAGCCCGACGGACGAACGGGCGCTGCTGGCGCGCGCCGCCGAGCTCGCGGCCGACTGGATCGACACCCTCGACACGCGACCGGTGCGGCCAGAGGTCGACTACCAGACGATGCTGCGGGCTGTCCAGGCGCCCGTTCCCGAGGAGGGGACGGATCCCGCGGCCCTGCTCGAGGAACTCGCTACCGTTGTGGAGCCCGGGCTGAACGCTATGGGCTCGGGCCGCTTCTTTGGGTTCGTCATCGGCGGCAGCCTCCCCGCCGCCCTCGCCGCCGACGTGCTCGTCTCTGCCTGGGACCAGAACACGGGCCTCGCGCAGCCGACGCCGGCGCTCTCGGCCCTCGAGGCGGTGACGGGAGGCTGGGTTCTCGACCTGCTCGGCCTTCCGGCCCACGCGTCGTTCGCGTTCGTGACCGGGTGCCAGATGGCGCACGTCACCTCGCTTGCTGCAGCCCGCCATGCGATGTACGACCGGATCGGCTACGACCTCCGGCAGCGTGGTCTTGCGGGCGGGCCGCCGCTACGCGTAATCGTGGGTGGGCAGCGCCACGTGACGCTTACGCGCGCGCTGCGCCTGCTCGGGATCGGCAGCAGCCAGGAGGTCGTCCTGCCGGTCGACGACCAGGGCCGGATGAGCGTCGAGCACCTCGAGGCGGCACTCGCGGGAGACACGCCGACGATCGTCTGCGCCCAGGCCGGCGAGGTCAACACGGGAGCGTTCGACGACCTCGCCACGATCAACGCCCTTTCGCACGCGCACGGCGCATGGGTGCACGTCGACGGCGCCTTCGGGCTCTGGGCGGCCGCCAGCCCGCGACTCGCCCACCTGCTCGACGGGCACGCCGCCGCCGACTCGTGGGCGACCGACGGGCACAAGTGGTTGAACGTCCCGTACGACTGCGGGATCGCCGTCTGTGCCCACCCGGAGATGCACGCGGCTGCGATGGAGTACGCCGCCCCGTACCTGACCGTCGCCGACACCGCCGTGGAGCGCGACCCGATGGGCTACAGCCCCGAGTTCTCCCGGCGCGCCCGCTCGCTCCCTGCCTGGGCGGCGATCCGCTCTCTCGGCCGGCGCGGTGTCGCGGAGATGATCGAATCGAACTGCGACTCCGCGGCGGCGATCGCGGAGGGGCTAGCGACGCTGCCGGGGTGCGAGGTCCTGAACGAGGTTGTGCTGAACCAGGTTCTCGTCCGGTTCGACAGCGACGAGCGCACGTGGGCCGTCCTCGATGCGATCCAGCGGGAGGGCGAGGCCTATCCGAGCCAAGGGATGTGGCACGGACGGGCGACGATCAGGGTCTCGGTCTCGTGCTGGCGCACCGACGACGACGACGTGCGCCGGACACTGGCAGCGTTCGATCGCGCCGTGGCAGCTACAGAGATGCTTCGAAGCAGAGGCTGAGCGGGTCGTCGAAGTAGGGCGGGAATGGCGGGATCCGCCGGAACCCGACGCTCTCGTAGAGCGCGATCGCGGCGTCCTGGTCGACGCCGGTCTCGAGGCGGAGCGTGCGCACCCCGGCCGCGCGGACGTGATTGGCGAGGCGGTCGAGGACCTGCCGGCCGAGGCCGAGGCCACGATACGCCGGACGTACCCACATCCGCTTCACCTCGCCGAAGTCCGTACCGATGAGCTGCACGCCGCCGCAGCCGGCCGCCGCACCGTCGACGCGGGCGACGAAGAACGCCACCCGCTGCTCGAGCAGCCGCTCGACCGAGTAGCCGTGCCGGCTCTCGTCCGGATACCGCTCCGCGAGGTGACTCTCCAGCTCGGCGACGAGCGCGGAGGCGTCCGGGGAATCGGGCTCCTCCCTCAGGATCACGACCATCGGCGGCGGCGTCACTCGTCCGACGGGTCCTCGGCGGCGCGCTCCGCGAGCTCGCTGACGACGGACGGGTCGGCGAGGGTCGTCGTATCGCCGAGCGGCCTGTTCTCGGCCACGTCGCGCAGGAGCCGACGCATGATCTTTCCCGAGCGGGTCTTCGGGAGCTCCGGTGTGAAGACGATGTTGGCGGGCTTGGCGATCGCCCCAATCTTCATCGCGACGTGGTTGCGGAGCTCCTCGAGCATCTCCACCGACGGGCCCTCGGTGCCCTTGAGCGTCACGTAGGCGACGATCGCCTGGCCCGTGGTGGCATCGTTGCGACCGCAGACAGCTGCCTCCGCAACCCGCGGGTGGTCGACGAGTGCCGACTCGACCTCGATCGTCGAGATCCGGTGGCCCGATACGTTCATCACGTCATCGACCCGTCCGAGCAGCCAGAAGTCGCCGTCTTCGTCGATCCGGGCGCCGTCGCCTGCGAAGTAGTGCCCCGGGAACCTCGTCCAGTACGTCTCGTGGAAGCGAGCATCGTCGCCGAAGATTCCGCGCGTCATCGCCGGCCAGCTGCGCTCGAGCACGAGGTAGCCGCCGCCCTGCTCCACCAGTTGCCCCTCTTCGCTCAGCACCGCTGCCTCGACGCCCGGGAAAGGCCGCGTCGCCGAGCCCGGCTTCGTCGTCGTGACGCCGGGGAGCGGCGTGATCAGGATCATGCCCGTCTCCGTCTGCCACCAGGTGTCGACGATCGGGCAGCGGCCGCCGCCGATGTGCTCGTGGTACCACATCCACGCTTCGGGGTTGATCGGCTCGCCGACGGAGCCGAGCAGCCGCAGCGACGAGAGGTCGTGCGCGGCCGCATGCTCCGTTCCCCATTTCATGTGGGCCCTGATCGCGGTCGGAGCCGTGTAGAGGATCGTGACACCGTAGCGCTCGACGATCTCCCACCAGCGCTCGTGATTCGGGTGGTCGGGAGTTCCCTCGAACATCACCGAGGTCGCCGCGTTGCAGAGCGGGCCATAGACGATGTAGCTGTGACCCGTGATCCAGCCGATGTCGGCCGCGCACCAGTAGACGTCGGTCTCGGGCTTGATGTCGAAGATCAGCGAGTGGGTCGTGGAGACCCCGACGAGGTAGCCCGCCGTCGTGTGGACGATCCCCTTCGGCTTGGCGGTTGTCCCCGATGTGTACATCAGGAACAGCAGGTCCTCGCTGTCCATCGGCTCGCAGGGACAGGAAGCAGGATCGTCGGGAAGGGACGGCGCGAGATCGTGGTACCACTGGTCGCGACCCTCGCTCATCGGCACCTCGTTCCCCGTGCGCCGCACCACGAGACAGGTCTTGATGCCCGGCGCGTCGGCCATCGCGTCATCCGCAACCCGCTTCAGGGGCACCGGCTTGCCACGCCGCCAGGCTTCGTCCTGGGTCACGAGCACCTCGCAGCCCATGTTGTTGATCCGGTCGGAGAGAGCGTCGGCGGAAAAGCCGCCGAAGATGACCGTGTGCGGGGCGCCGATCCGGGCGCAGGCGAGCATCGCCACCGCGAGCTCGGGGATCATGCCCATGTAGATCGCGACGCGGGTGCCCTTCACGACACCCAGCTCCTTGAGCGCGTTCGCCATCTGCACGACGTCGTGTTGCAGCATCGCGTAGGTGATCGTCCGCATCTCGTCGACGGGCTCGCCCTCCCAGTGGAAGGCGACCCGATCGCCGAGGCCGGCCTCGACGTGCCGATCGACGCAGTTGTAGGCGACATTCAGCTTGCCACCGAGGTACCACTGTGCGTCGGGCAACTCCCACCGGTACAGCTCGGAGAACGGTTCGAACCATGTCACGCGCTCGCGCCCGTTGCGCTCCCAGAAGGCCTCGAACGGCTCGTCGTAGACTCCGGGACCGGCGTTCGCCTGTGCGGTGAACTCGGGCGCCGGCGGGAACCGTCGCGTCTCGCCGGAAAGGGTCTCGATCGTATGGTCGCTCACCGCACGGAACCTCCAGATCGGCTACACCCCGATCCTATCGCGCGGCGGGTCAGCCGGATCCGGGGTCGAGCATGGTCGGGAAGTCGGTCAGGACCTCACAGCCTTCCTCCGTCACGAGAACGAGATCCTCGACCCTGACACCGCCGAAGCCCCTCCGGCAGAGCCCCGGCTCGAGCGCGATCACGTCGCCCGCAACGAGGTCGTCGCCGACGCGTCCGACCCCCGGGGCCTCGTGCACCTCGAGTCCGACACACCGTGACCGAGGGCATGGTTGAAGCCCTCGCGCTGCGGGACTCCCTCGGGCGCGTTGCGCTGCGTACGCCGGGGACGATCTCGATCGTGGGCTCGACGGCCGCGATCCGGTCCCCCTCGACGCTCCAGACGATCGCGATGCGCCGCCCGTCGACCTCGGCATAGAGAAAGGGGTCGCCGATGTCGACACCGACCTCGTGCCGCAGCTCCGGCTGGCGGACAGAATCACCGATCAGGAGGCCGTCGGGCATCGGGCCGAGCCTATCGATATGGTCCCGTCGTGGACGACCTCACGACACTGCGGGAGCGGCTGGCCGAAGTCGCCGATCTCTCGCGGGCCGCCGGTGTGCTCGGGTGGGAACAGCGCGTCTCGATGCCTGCGCTTGGTACCGAGTCGCGCGCCAACTCGCTCGCCACGCTCGGTCGCATCATTCACGAGCGCTTCACCGATCCCGAGATCGGCCGGTTGCTCGACCGCCTTGCCCCGCTCGAGGAGTCGCACGCGTACGACTCCGACGAGGCGAGCCTGATTCGCGTCACGCGCCGCGACTGGCAGAAGGCATGCCGCGTTCCCACCGAGCTGCGCGTCGAGATGACCCGCGCCGCGGCAAGCGGTCACCACGCCTGGGTCGAGGCCCGGCGTACAGGCGACTTCGAATCATTCCTGCCGTACCTGCGCACGAACGTCGAGCTGAAGCGCCGCTACATCGACTGTTTCGAGCCGGCCGACCACCCCTACACGGCGCTGCTCGACGACTACGAGCCAGGCATGACGACGACCGAGGTACGGGAGGTCTTCGCCGTGCTCCGGCCGGCCCTGACCGAGCTCGTCCACTCGGCGCCGCGCGTTGACGCATCGTTTCTGCATGGCTCCTTCGACCCGGATGAGCAGCGTCGCTTCGCCGAGCAGGTGCTCCGGACGCTCGGCTTCGAGCAGGGCGCCTGGCGGCTCGACCCGACGGCACACCCCTTCTGCACGTCGTTCTCGAACCGAGACGTGCGCCTGACGACCCGTTACCGTCCCGACGACCTCGAATCGGTCTGGTCGACCCTGCACGAGGCCGGCCACGGTCTCTACGCGCACGGGATCGCCGACGCGCTGATGCGCACGCCGCTGAGTGGCGCCCCCTCCCTCGCGATCAACGAGTCGCAGAGCCGCACCTGGGAGAACCTCGTCGGCCGCAGCGGCCCGTTCTGGGCTCATTGGTATGAACCATTGCAGGCGGCCTTTCCGGGGCAACTCGGCGGCGTCGAGCTGGACGACTTCGTGCGGGCGATCAACCGCGCCGAACCCGGCCTGATCCGCGTCGATGCCGACGAGACGACCTACTCGCTCCACATCATCCTCCGCTTCGAGTTGGAGCAGGAGCTGATCGCAGGCACGGTGGCGCTCGAGGACTTACCAGAGATCTGGAACGCCCGGATGAAGGAGTTCCTCGGCGTGGACGTCCCATCCAACACCGACGGCGTGCTCCAGGACGTGCACTGGTCGGGCGGCGGAATCGGCTACTTCCCCACCTACGCGCTCGGCAACGTGATCTCACTGCAGATCTGGGCGAAAGTGCGCGAGGCGATCCGCGACCTCGACGACCAGATTGCCGCGGGCGAGCTGCTCGGGCTCTCCGACTGGCTCCGTGACAACCTCTACTCCCACGGGAGCAAGTTGACTCCGAAGGAGACGCTTGCCCGCCTCACCGGGTCGGACGTGATCGACCCGCAGCCCTATCTCGCCTATCTCGGCGACAAGATGGCTGCGCTCTCCGCTTGACCCGGCTCGCCGAGCACGAGCGGGAGTCGATCCGGGGGATCCTCGGAGGACTCGAGCGGGACGTGTCGCTGTTGCTCGAGTTCGGCCCAGAGGAGACGCCGGTGACGGTGATCGCCGGCGGTCGCGAGATCGACTTCGCCGCCGAGACGCAGGCGCTGCTGCAGCAGCTTGCGGAGCTTTCCGACCACGTCCACCTGACGGTCAAGGAGACCGAGACGCGCGGGAACTGGCCGCGGACTACGGTCGGTGGTCGCCTGACCTATCTCGGCCTTCCCTGGGGATACGAGCTGACGACGATCGTCGTCGCAATCGCGGAGGCCGGTCGGGCAGCGAGTGCGCTGTCGCCCGAATCGCTCGAGCTGCTTGCCGGCCTCGAGCATGATGTCGCCCTCGAGGTGTTCGTCACCCCGACCTGACCGCACTGCCCGCCGGCCGTGCTGCTGGCGTATCGCTGTGCCCTCGCTTCGCTACGGGTGTCGGCCGCCGCCGTCGAGGCGACCGAGTTTCCCTTGGCGGCCGAGCGCCACGGCGTCGTCTCGGTGCCCGCGATCGTCGTTGACGGCCGGCCCGCCTGGGTCGGAAACATCAGCGAGGAGCTCTTCGTGGCACGATTGCTCACCGCTGCCCGCGCCGCTCAGTAGTCCACACGCGCTCTTGAGAATCGGCTTCGGAAAGCCGATGACCTCGGTGTTGCCCGGCGCAGAGCCGTCCGGCGTCCGTAGACTCGATCCATGGACGCCCTCGAACGTGCGCACGCGATCCTCGACGAGGTCGCCAACCGGATCGCCGCGGAGTTACCGTCCGATGCGGTTCTCTTCGACGCCCACACGCACCTCGGGGACGACATCGACGGAATGCGCGGGCGCCCCGACGAGATGCTCGCCATGTTCGACTCGGTCGGGATCACACAGTCGTTCACGTTCTGCCTCGACGAGCCGGACCGGGAGCCGGCGTTCACGGCCGCCAACGACCGCACGCTCGCTTACGCCGCGGCCCACCCCGATCGCATCATCCCGTTCGTCCGGCTCGATCTCGACGAGCGGCCGATCGAGGAGGCGACGCGCTGCCTCGACCTCGGAGCGCGAGGGATCAAGCTTCACCCCCGGGCCCAGAAGTTCTCGCTTGGCGACGAGCGTCTCGACGCGGTGTTCGCCGTCGCCGTCGAGCGGTCTGTCCCGATCCTGATCCACGGCGGCCGCGGCCTGCCGCCGATCGGCGACCATCTCGCCTCGCTCGTCGACCGTTACGCCGACGTACGGCTGATCATCGCCCACGCCGGCATCGCCGACCTGGGTGGTCTCGCGCGGCATTTCGCGCACGTCCCGGGAGTCTTCTTCGACACGTCCCTCTGGGGCACCGTCGATCTCGTCGACCTGATGCGCCAGGTGGCGCCGCAGCAGATCCTGTTTGCGACCGACTATCCCTACGGCCGCCTTCCCGACGCGCTCCTGCTCGCCGTCCGCGCCGCGCGGCTCGCAGGGTTCGATGACGCGGAGATGCGCGGGATGCTCGGTGAGACAGCGACCGCGATCGCGAACGGCTCGCCGCTCCCACGCCTGACCACACCGAAGGGACCGCAGACGATCACCCATAGCCTCCCGCTCGCGCGGATCCATCAGTACATCTCGATGGCGACGCCGACCCTGTGGATGCGCCGGCCGGATCTGGGAGGCGCGCTCGGACTCGCCTTGAATGCCGCCCACGAGGCGAATATCGACAGCGTTCCCGATGCCGACCTGATTCGCCGAGCACTCTCGGCAGCGTGCGAGATCTGGGAGGGGATCGGCGAGATCGAGGACCGCCAGGAGTCAGAGCGGGTCGCACGCCCCGCGCGGCAGCTCGTCCACGCCGCAGACATCCTCGCGGTGACGACCGCCTCCTAGCCGCCACACGCCCAGCGTGCTAGCCGACAGCGGCAGCGGCGCGTTCGGCGAGGGTCGTCAGCACCTGCCGTTTCCAGGCGCTCTGCGGATGGCCTGGAAGGCCCGCGAGCGGGTCAGCGGGGTCGATCGCCCGTGGGATGTTCGAGACCCCTGCAGCTACGAGCGTGAGCTCGCCACCGCGGCGCGCGGCTGCGACGGAGACGAGCGGGAACGAGAACGCCTGCCGCTCTCCCGTGCGGAGATACACCGAAGCGTCGGGTGGGGCAGGCAGCCGCACGGCGACGACGAGCTCGCCCTCGGTGACCACGACGAGCGAGCGGTTGTCGTCGGTCGGCCGCCGGTAGAGATCGAGCAACGGCAACTCTCGCTCGCCGACGAGCGACCGAAGCACTACCGTCGCACCGCACGCTGCCAGAGCCGGGGCGAGATCGGAGGGATGGGCGGAGATGCAGTCGCCCTCCTCGAGGTTGTGTTTTCGGTGGTCTCCGATCTGCGCGAAACAGGTATCGCCGCCGCCGAGCCAGCACGTCCATTCCTGACCCCGGTAGTACCAGCACCGCGTGTGCTGGCAGAGGTTGCCGCCGACCGTGCCCTGGTTGCGAAGAAGCGGCGAGGCGGCCAGGCCGGCGGCCGTGGAGACGGCAGCGTACGGCGCCACGAGCTCCGAGGCTGCAAGATCCGCGAGCGTCGTCGTCGCTCCGACGCGGAGGCCTTCCCCCTCACGGACGACGCCCGCGAGGCCGGCCGCCTGAAGATCGACGAGAAGCTCCGGCCTGCGGATGCCGCGATCGATCTGGCCTGCGATGTCCGTGCCTCCGGCAAGCACGGCGGCACCGGTGTGCGTCAGCATCGCGAGTGCCTCCTCGAGCGAGGCCGGGCGCGCGTATCCGGTCACGAGAGCACCTCGATGACGCGGGCACGGGTCAGGGGCAGCGCGGTGGCCCGGCGTCCGGTGGCATGCGCGAACGCGTTGGCGATGGCGGCCGCGGTGGGAACGATCGGCGGCTCGCCGAGCCCCTTCGCACCGACGTTCGGCAGGTTGAGGTCGCCGACGTTCGGGAAGTCGATCACGATCTCCGGTACGTCCGCGATCGTCGGAATCTTGTAGTCGTCGAGGTGGGCGTTGAGCGGGACGCCCGTCGTGGGATCGATCACCTGCTCCTCCGAGAGGGCGATCGCCATGCCCTGCAGGACCCCGCCCTCGACCTGACTCGAGGCCGTCAGCGGATTGACGATTCGGCCGACGTCGTGCACCGCGACGATCCGCTCGACGCGCACCTCGCCGATGCCGGGATCGACCGATACCTGGGCGATCTGGCAGCCGAATGTGTTGACGACGAATCCCTCCGGGTTGACGCCCCGCGAGCCCGAGGCGTCGATCGTGGCGTCGCCGAGCTTCTCGGTCACCTCGGTGACGTCCGCATCGATCGCGCCGTCGTGCGAGCGCACGCGGCCGTCGCGGAGCTCCAGGTCCTCGACGGCGATCTCGAACACGTCGCCCGCGAGCTGGAGCAGGGTCTTCCGCACCTTGGCCGCCGCTGAGCGGATGGCGGGCATCACGGAAGGGGTCGTCTGCGAGCCCCCCGCGACCGGGCCGTACACGTTGTTGCGCGTGTCTCCACCGATGACCGTGACATGGTCGAGCTGCAGGCCGAGCTCCTCGGCGGCGACGATCCGCGCACCCGTGAGCGTGCCGGTGCCGATGTCCTGGATTCCCGTCACGACGAGTGCGTGCCCGTCGGCGTCGAGGCGCACCGTCGCATGAGCGGGCGGCCCGCCGCCGCCCCACCAGATCTGGGTAGCGCAGCCCATCCCGCGAAGGAGACCGTCGGGCTGCGGTAGGCGAAGCTCGTCGCGCGCCTCCCAGCCCGCGAGCTCGGCGGCGCGGTCGTAGCAGGCGAGAAGATGCTTACTCGAGTAGGGGAGGCCGCTGACCTGGTCGACCTCGGCATGGTTTCGCCGCCGCAGCTCGAGCGGATCCATGTCGAGCGCCAGAGCGAGCTCGTCCATCGCCTGCTCGAGAGCGGTCACTCCCTCGGTCACGCCCGGGGCGCGGAACGCGTGCTGTGCCCTCAGGTTTGTCTTGGCAGGGAAGGTGAGCGCCCGGACGTTGTCGCAGTGATAGACGGTCCGCGCGGGGATCATGACCGGGAACACCCAGCCGCCCTGCCCCATCGAGACCACCGCGTCGGCGTCGATCGCCCGGAGCGTCCCGTCGCGGTCGGCGCCGAGCCGGATCGTTTGTCGTGTCAGGGCACGACGCCCACCGTCGAGCTGCTCGGCGTGCCGATCGTTGACGACCCGCACCGGTCTGCCGGTCAGGCGTGCGAGCTCGGCTGCCGCGAGCGCCTCGAAGCCGGCTCCCTGCTTGGCACCGAACGCGCCCCCGACGAACTCGGTCAGCACCCGGACCGAGTCCGTGCGGAGCCCGAAGGCCTTCGCCAGCTCCTCGCGCGCCGAGAACATCCCCTGGGTCGACACCCAGGCCGTGAGGTGGTCACCGTCCCACGTGGCAACCGCGCCGTGGGGCTCGAGAGCCGAGTGATGCTGCGCGGGAGTCTCGAGCTCCAGCTCGATGGTCACCTCCGCCGCAGCGAGCGCCGCCTCGGCATCACCCCGGGCAACGTCGCTGGGATCGGTCGTGAACCGCTGCTCGTTGACCGCGTCCTGGGGATCGATCATGTGGGGAAGCACCTCGAGGTCGAGTCCCAGAGCGCGAACGCCCTCGACCGCAGCCTCCAGCGTGTCAGCCGCAACCAAGGCAATCGGCTGTCCCGCGTACGCGGGCTCGGCCGTGAGGAGCGGGGCGCGGGTCGTCAGGGACAACTCGGTCTCCGGACCAACGACGGCCCTGACACCCGGCACGGCCCACGCGGCGTCCACGTCGAGCGAGCGGACGCGCCCGTGGGCCACGGGTGAGCGGAGCACCGCGGTGTGGAGCATGCCCGTGAGAACGACGTCTGCGGTGTAGCGCACTCGCCCTGCAGCCCGGGCGGCGCCGTCGTGACGCGGCGCCGGGTGACCGACGAGGGAGAGCTCCTGATCCGGCGTCCAGCTCACGGTGTCGTCGGCCTCGTCGACGAGCACCCAGACGTCCTCATACCGCCCCTCGAGCTCCTTCTGAGTTTTGACGAACCGGGTCACGAAACGCCGGCCGCGCGCAGGATCGCCCGCTCGATCTTGGGATAGGCGCCACAGCGGCAGAGGTTGCCGGCCATTGCCTCGTGGATCTGCTCCCTCGAAGGCTGCGGCGTCCGCTCCAGCAGAGCGGTCGCGCTGACGATCTGCCCAGGCGTGCAATATCCACACTGAAGCGCGTCCTCGGCGACGAACGCCTCTTGCAACGCGCCCGCCCGCCCCCTCGAGAGCCCTTCGATCGTGACGATCTCATGCCCCTCGGCCGCGTCCGCGAGCAGCAGGCACGAGTTGACCGGTTTCCCGTCGACGAGCACGGCGCAGGCCCCACACGCGCCTTCCCCGCAGGCGAGCTTGGTGCCGAGCAGCTCGAGGTCATCACGCAGAACGGCTAGGAGCCGCCTTCCGGCGGGGCTCACCTGGTGCTGCTCACCGTTGACAAGGAGCGTGAAGCTCATCCCGTTAGGACTACAGGCCGCTGCCCGTCCACGTCAAGCGGGGTAGGATCGTCCGGTGCGTCGCGCGCTCCTGATCCCACTGCTCGGGTTTGCCTTCCTGGCCGCCGGCTGCGGATCCTCGGGTGCTGACACGACGGCTCAGAACACGACGGGGACCGACACGACGAGCGCCGCCCCGGGTTGCAAAGCGGTCGAGTCTCCGGCCGCCAAGAAGGACGGTGGCGCCACGGCTCCGACGGAGCGTCTCGACCCGGACAAGACCTATGAGCTCGTGTTCGACACGAGCTGCGGCTCGTTCACCGTCACTCTCGACCTCACCTCGGCACCGGCCACGTCTGCGTCGCTCGTCTCGCTTGCGAAGGCAGGCTTCTTCGACGGCACCATCTTCCACCGCATCGTTCCGGGCTTCGTGATCCAGGGTGGCGATCCGACCGGAACGGGCACGGGCGGGCCCGGGTACAACACCGTCGACGTTCCTGCCTCGGATGCGGCGTACACGAAGGGTGTCGTCGCGATGGCGAAGAGCGGGACCGAGGCGCCCGGCACGTCGGGGAGCCAGTTCTTCGTCGTCACGAGCGACGACGCCGGCCTGCCCCCCGAATACGCGGTCGTTGGGAAGATCACGGACGGCCTCGGCGTCGTCGAGCAGATCGGTGCACTCGGCGACCCCACGACCGAAAAGCCGACACAGACGGTCGTCGTGAACTCGGTCACGGTGAACGAGCAATGAGCATCGGGGCCATCGTGCTCGCAGCCGGAGAGGCATCGCGCTTCGGCACGCCGAAGCAGCGGCTTCTGCTGCCCGAGGTGCTGGAGCGGCTCGAGCAGAGCTCGGTGGACGAGATCGTCGTTGTCGCCGGCGCCCACACGCTCGAGACGACCGCACAGGTCGTCACGTTCGCCGGCTGGAAGCGTGGGCCCGGGGCGTCGCTGTCGGCCGGGCTGGCCGAGCTCGACCAGAGCCACGAGGCGGCGATCGTCGTGCTCGCCGACGGTCCCGACCTTGCGCCGACGGCGGTCGATCGCGTGATCGAGTCGTGGCGAACAAACGGAGGCGACCTCGTAGCGGCGTCCTACGGTGGGGATCGGGGGCACCCCCTGCTCGTCGCCCGTGCGCTCTGGGAGACCGTGCCCGACGCCGGCTTCGGCGGCACTGAACCACGCCTCGTCCCGTGCGATGACCTCGGGCATCCGGGCGATGTCGATACCCCGGCAGATCTGCCGGAACGCCTACGCTGACCGGCTACCGCTGATCAGGCGCCGGCAGAGCGGAGCTGCGTGAGCTTTTCCATCAGGCCCATCGGCATGCGCTCGGCCGCCGTGGTCCTGACGTACTTCCGTAGCGAGTCCTCGAACGTGTAGCGCCGGCGGCAGTACTCGCACCCGTCGAGATGCGACTCCGCCCGCACGACCTCGGCGTCGGTGAGCTCACGGTCGAGGTAGCCCTGCAGCAGCTCCTCACACGCATCGCACGGACCGTGACTCACGAGATCGCCTCCTCGGCGAGCTTCTGCTTCAACAACCGTCGGCCGCGGTGAAGGCGCGACATGACGGTTCCGATCGGGACGTCGAGGATCTGGGCCGCGTCGGCGTAGCTGAACTCGCCGATATCGACGAGCACGACGGTATCGCGGAAGTCGTGGGGGAGGGACGAGAGCGCGGTCACGATCGAGTCCTGCGAGAGCCGCTCGACGACGCGATCCTGATCGAGCACGAGCTCGCCCGCGGACTCGGCCATCTTGTTGGCGAGGTAGTAGTCGCCCTCCTCGATCGGCTGCATGTCGGGCGTGCGCTGGACCTTCCGGCCCCGGTCGAGGTTGAGGTTCGTGAGGATGCGCAGGAGCCAGGCGCGGAGGTTCGTTCCCGGCGTATACGAACGCCAACTCCTGAATGCACGACCGTAAGTGTCCTGAACAAGATCCTCAGCCTCCTCTCGCGTTCCGACGAGCCTGCGTGCGACACGGTACACCTGGTCGGCGAGAGCGAGGGCCTCTTCCTCGAAGCGAACCCGATCGCGGGCCTCTCCCGCGATCCGGCGTCCTTCGACTTCGGGCTCTGCCTCACCCACCGGGCAACCGTAGCGGTTACGGAAGGTTCAACGTGAACAAGTGGTGCGCTATTCCGGCTGGATGCGTCGTGGTGGTCGTGCGCGAGGCGTCCGTCCCGCCCCTACACCATCTCTATTTCGCGGAAGCCCGCTTTCGCCATCGCCGCGACGAGCGTCTCGCGCGTGGTTTGCTCGTCGTCGAAGGCGAGCGAAACCTGGCCCATCAGGTTTGCGTTCGCGCGCTCGAGGCCCTCCTGACCACGAAGCGCCGCAGCGAGCCGGTTGACGCACCGCTCACACCTGATTCCTGTCACCTGGAGTGTCTCCGACCGGGTCGCCATCGAGGTGGATCCTACCGGGAGGGCTTTCAGACCTTGCCGCGCACGCCGTGAACGGGGCGCCCGGCCGCCTCCCACGCGTAGTACGAGGCGCTCGGGCCGAACGACCGCTCGTAGGAGACGACGCGAGGGTTGCGGCCGACCTCCACCGCGCGCTGGGCGTGCCAGAGAAGATTCGGGTCGTCGCGCTCCTCCCACACGAGCACGAGGTGCGCAGCTGTCATGAACTCGGCTATGTACGTGCAACCCGCAGCGGGGCACGGGAACGGGTCGGTGCGGACGCAATACCAGCCGAGGTAGTCGTCCGAGCCGTCGTCTTCCCACAGCCCCTCGTCAACGACTGCCTGGTCGTCGTCCACGAGCAGGGATCCGCGCTCGGGTGTCGTCTCCTCGCCGTCCACGCCCGCACGATAGCGGCCGCGGGGCTCCCGAAATCGACGAGGCCCCGGCCGGAAGAAGGGGCCGGGGCCTCGTCGTGTCGGTTGTCGGCCGGGGGTGCGGCCGACCGCGAGCGGCTACTGGGAGGGGGTGGTCGGTTGCCGCCCGAGTGTGACGGTGACGATCCGTTCCTTGTCACCGCGGAACACCTTCAGCTTGATCGTGTCGCCGGGAAGATGGGCCGCGATCACGTCGCGGAGCTTGTCGATCGTCGCCACGGGAGTGCCGTCGGCCTCGACGATCACGTCGCCCCCGAGCCGGTAGCTCTGTCCGGCCACGACGACCTGCTTGGTGCCGGGCTTCAGTCCTGCACCCTCGGCGCCGGAGCCGGCGCTGACGGACTGAATCGCGAGCCCCGCGTCGACCGGCAGCGCAAACGCCTCCTTCAGCTGTTGCGTCACCTCTGCAGCGGTTACGCCGAGATAGGCGTGCTCGACCTTGCCGGACTTCAGGAGCTGGGCGATCACCGACTTGACCGTGTTCGACGGCACCGCGAATCCGATCCCGACGTTGCCGTCACCCGAGCCACCGGTCTCGATCTGGGAGTTGATCCCGATCACCCTGCCGCGGGAGTCGAGTAGCGGCCCGCCGCTGTTCCCGTGGTTGATCGGGGCGTCGGTCTGGATGATGTGATCGATCGAGTAGCCATTCGGTGCCTGAACGGCGCGCTGAAGGGCGCTGACGATGCCCGCTGTGACGGTTCTCTCGAGGCCGAACGGGTTGCCGATCGCGACCACCGAGTCGCCGACCTCGAGCCGGTCGGAGTCGCCGAGCACGAGCGGCGTCAGAGCCGCGGGCGACACGTCCACCCTGAGCAGGGCAACGTCGGTGGAGGGGTCGCTGCCGATCAGGGTTGCTTTGAGGGTGTCGTCGTTCGAGAAGCGAACCTCGATCGTCGTCGCGTTCTCGACGACGTGATAGTTGGTTGCGATGTGGCCCTCCGTGTCGAGCACGAAGCCCGACCCGAGCGCCTGGGAGGACTGCTGGAACTGCCCCGACGTCGAGGTCGACGAGGGGATCGTGGATGTGATCTGCACGACACCCGGGCCCGTGCGCTTGTAGATCTCGTTGATCGAGAGGGCGCTCGAGGCTGCTGCCGGGACAATCCCCGAGCCGGAGTCGGACGCCTGCACGACCGTCGTGGTTGTGCCGGCGTCGAGCGCGCCGACGGCGGCAGCGCCGCCGAGAGCGGCTGCGCCGCCGACCAGGGCTGCCGTCGCCAGCAGCGCGAACGGTCGGAGGATGCCGCGCCGCGGCTCCTTCGGCGGAGGAGGAGCCGCAGGCGGAGTCGGGGTCGGGGTCGGCTCGGGCCACGCGAGAGGAGGGGGTGCCGAATCCATACATCAGTTATACGGGCCGCTTCGTGAACGGCTCGTTAGACGGGGTTAAGTAGGTGTTGCGCGACGAGAGGAGTCGGCTGTGAAACGTGCCCTCAGCCGCCGAGCTCGACTGCGATATCCACCAGCGCCCGCACGTCGTCGTCGGTCGTGCGGAAGTTCACGAAGCACGGCCGCAGGCCGACCTTGCCGTCGACCGTCGCTGGAGCAACCCAGACCCGGCCGTCGTCCTGGAGCGTGCGCACCAGACGGGCATTGCGGTCGTTCTGCTCGCGGCCCTTCCCGATCAGCCGGAACGGCACGATCGACAGGGGAGGCGGCCCGCAGAAGGGCTCGAGCTTGTCGTGTGCGAGGACGAGGTCGTGGAGCAGCCGGGCCTGGCGCAGGTTGTCCTCGACCGCGTCGCGAAACGCCTGCGCGCCGTGGGCCCTGAAGGCGAGCCACAGCTTGAGCGCCCGGAAGGGCCGCGAGTACTCGAGCGTGATGTCGACCATGTGCCCCGTGCTCCGCTCGTGCGGGATGTAGGACTCGTTGTGGGAGAACGCGTCGAAGAGATCCTCGCGGCGGCGCACGAGCAGGACGCCGCAAGCCTTCGGGAGGAAGAGCCACTTGTGGGCGTCGAGCGTGACCGAGTCGGCTCGCGCCAGTCCGGCGAAGAGGTGTCCGGCCGACGGCGTCGTCGCGGCCGGGAGTCCGTAGGCGCCGTCCACGTGAAGCCAGACCTCGGCCTCCGCACAGACGTCGGCAAGCTCGCCGATCGGATCGACTGCCCCGGTGAGCGTCGTCCCGGCCGTGGCGACGACGGCGACGGGGACTCTCCCGGCGGAGCGGTCGCGGCGGATGGCCTCGCCCACCTGCTCGGGAACGAGTCGCCGGTCGGCGTCGATCGGAAGGGAGCGGACGTTGTCGGAGCCGATGCCGAGGATCTCCGCCGCCCGCTCGATCGAGTAATGTGCCTCCTCCGAGCAGTAGATCGTCGCCGAAAAGCCCCTGAGCCCACTCCGGCGCGACCCGGGGAGCGCGCGCTCCCTGGCCGCCGCCAGCGCGGTCATGTTCGAGACAGTCCCTCCGCTCGTGAAGGCCCCCGCCGCAGCCGGGTAGCCGAGGAACTCGGCGACCCAGCGGACGGCCTGGTCTTCGATCTCGGTGGCGGCCGCTGCCCACACGGCCAGGTTGGCGTCGAAGCACGACGCCAGGAGATCGCCGATGACGCCGATCTCGAGGCCGGAGGAAGCAACGAATGCGAAGTAGCGGGGCCGGGTCTGCGCGATCGACTCATCGAGGCCCCGACGGGCATCCTCGAGCACCTCGAGCGCTCCCGTCGGGCCGTCGGGCAACGCCGCTTCGAGCAACTCCTTCAACCGGTCGTCGATCGGGGGCTCTGTCGCGCGGGCATGATCGAAGCTCCGCCAGCCCCGCAGGACGATGTCCGTGGCGAGCGCCAGGGCCTGCTCACGGGGGACGTCGAGGCGGAGGCTCACACGGGCAGGATAGGGATGACCGCCTCGATGCGGCCGTCGGGAGTCACCGTTGCCGCGAAGATGCGAAGCGGCTCGATCGCCGGGCCGTCGAGGGCGCGACCGTCTCCCAGGTCGAACAGCGCTCCGTGACAGGCGCAGCGCACGGCCTCGCCCTCGAGCCAGCCGTCCGTGAGCGGGCACTCCTCGTGCGTGCACCACACCTCGAAGGCGACGTACCGTCCTCCGACGCGCGCGAGCCCCAACTGGAGGTCGCCGACGGCTGCAGCCCGAAGGTCTCCGTCAGCGAGGTCGGCCGGGCCGAGGTCGACGGACGTCACCGCTCCCACCTGACGTGAAGGTGCCGCGGCGCCCGGAACTCCCAGCCGCTGAAGACAGGCGGCCGCTCCGGGTCGGCGCGCAGGTCCGGAAAGCGCTCGAACAGCCGCTGCACCGCGATCCGCATCTGCACTCGGGAGAAGTGGTGCCCGGAGCAGAAGTGGGTGCCGAAGCCGAACGCGGCGTGGTTGCGCTTCGGGCGGAAGAGATCGAAGTCGTCCGCCGTCGGGCCCCACACGGCCTCGTCGCGATTTGCCGAGGAGACGAGCACGCCAAGGTTCGCACCTGCCGGAAGGCTTGCCCCGCCAAGCGCGCTTGCCACAACGGCTCTGCGCGTCTGAGTCCCGATCGGCGAGACCCAGCGGAGCCCTTCCTCGATCGCGTCACGCACGAGCCCGGCCGGGTCGGCCGCAAGAGCAGCAACCTGACCCGACTCGAGCAGGCCTGCCACGGTCGAGCCGGCTGCGTGGCCCGGCTCCTGCATGCCGCCGAGCAGGATCACCTTCAGCGTCGGGAGGATCTGGGCGACGCGCTCCTCGTAGGGGCCTTCGGCTCGCTGCAGCATCGCCGAGATCGTCGAGTCATCGGGCTCGTCCCACATCCGTTTCAACACGGGTGCAAGCTCCCCGTCGATCTCCGCGCCGGTCGCATCCGCGACCTCCCAGCGCGCGGGATCGTCTTCGAAGTTGATCGCGCCCTGCGCCAGGCCGTAGAACCAGCGTCGCAACGTGTCGGAGTCGAGGTGCCCGAGGCCTAGCACGCGCCCGAGACCGGTAACGGAGATCGGCTCGAAGTACTCGGACATCAGCTCCGCCTCACCGTGCTCGGCGAGGCCGTCGAGCAGCGCTGTGACGAGCGGCTCGATCAGATCCGGAGTCGATGCCTCGACGACGCGGGGGCGGAGAGATGGGTCGAGCATCGCGCGGAGCCTCTTCTGGGGCTCTCCGTCGAGCACGAGAATGCTCTTGCCCCCCATCACGCGGTCGAGCGGCGAGGGCGATACGGCCGAGTCGAAGACGTCCGGATGCGATGCGGCGAACTCCACCTCTTCCCACCGGGTCACGAACCAGAGACCGACAGCGGGGACGAAGCAGACGGGGGCCTCACGCCGCATGCGGGCGTAGATCGGGTAGGGGTCATGATCGAGCTGATCGACAGTGATCGACGCAGCCCAGTCCCCGATCGCGCTCACGTGCCCACCGCCTGGACGAGCGCCCGCGCCTCTCGTAACCGGCGCGGCTCGTCGACGACGAGGGCACAGACAACGGTTCCGACCGCGTCTCGGCCGACGTGGAGGCCGTCCTCGACGGCCCACGACTCCGCAGCGGCGGCGAAGCCAACCTCGGCGAGCCGGCGAGGGCCGATGTCGCTCCACCAGTAGGGCAGCCGCTCGTACGGGCCGGCCACACCCACGATCGAGTCGGCGGCCTGCTCGCCGGTCCCGATCGCAGCATCCCAGTGCGGAAAGCGCATCGGGCCGAAGCGGCCGTGCGGGACGAGAACGAGATCGCCGCAGGCGTAGACGTGCTCGTACCCCGGTACCAGCATGTCGGCGTCGACCGGCAGCGGCAACTCGACCTCATCGGGAACGAGTCCAGGCGGCAGTAACGGTGCGCCGCCGGCGGCGACGAGGATCACGTCCGCCTCGAGCGTACCGTGGTTGGCCGTCTCGAGGGCGTACTCGCTCGCGCTCTCGATCTTCACCTCACCGAGGAACCGGACGCCGAGATCCTCCAGCGTCGCCGCTCCGAGATCGGGTAGCGGGTCGTGCAGGCGGTCGAGCGGTCGCTCCAGCATGTCGACCAGCGTGACGGCATGACCGCCGGCCGCGAGCGTCGCCGCGGTCTCGGTGCCGATCAGGCCCGCGCCGACGATGATCACCTCGACGGGCCCGGCCGTCAGGAGCGGCCCCAGGCGATCGAACACCCCCGGATCGGCATTGACGAAGGCCTGCTCGAGCCCCGGGACGGGCGGTGTGCCGTACGCGAGCCCGGTCGCGAGCACGACCGAATCCGCTTTGACCGCTAGCTCGCCGTGATCGCCCAGCACGACGAGCCTCCGGGCCGCGAGGTCGGCCGATCGCACCAGCCCGTCGAGACGGGAGATCCCTCGCTCGGCGAGCCGCGCCTCATCCGACAGAAGCCGCAACTCGCCGTCGACGAGGGACGACTTGGAGAGCGGCGGCCGGTCGACCGGGAGCCCGCGCCCGATCAGGAGCGGCCCGACGCCATGCCTTGCGAGGCGGGTCGCACACGCGGTGCCGGCGACGCCGTTGCCGACGATCGCGACCTGCACCTTCATGCCGCGAGCTCGCCGACGCGCTCGACGACCTCGGAGCACCACCCGGGGTATCGCGCCATGTCGTCGATGAACTGGGACGGCTTGATGCAGAAGGTGGTGAAGCCTCGCTCCCGCTGTGCCGGGATCGAGGCGATGGCCGGCTCGAGCGGAGACGGACTGCGGTCGTCGGGGAAGACCGCCCTCATTCCTCCGACGAGCTCGAGCTCCGAGAGCTCGCGACCCGCCGCGGCAAGCCCGTCGTGGAGCTTCACCATGTCCTCCTCGGAGGGCCTGCCGAGCGGATGGAACCCGTGGGCATACGACACGATGCGGCGCAGCAACCGCGGATGAACCGACTCACCGCCGAGCCACAGGCGCGGCCCCTCGGGCCGCCACGCCTTCGGCTCGAGATAGACGTCGTCGTAGGCGTAGTGCTCGCCCTGGAACGACGAGGGCGAACCACTCCAGAGTCCCGCCCAGGCCGCCAGGTGCTCGTCGAGCATTCTGCCGCGCTGCTCGAACGGCACCCCGAGCGCCTCGTACTCGTCGCGGTGCCAGCTCACCGTCGGCTGCACCACGAGGCGCCCCTCGCTGAGCAGGTCGAGCGTGCCGAGCTCACGTGCGAGCAGAAGCGGGTGGCGAAGGGGAGCGATCACGGCGCAGGCGGCGAGCCGCAGACGCGTCGTCACGGCGGCGATCGCCGAGAGCAGCACGAGCGAGCTCGGCCACGGCATCGCGGAGTCCTGATTGCCCGGGAGCGCGTAGTCGCGCGGGTTGCCCATAATCCCGTTCGCCCCGGCGCTGGGACCTAGCACGATGTGCTCGCTCACCATTACAGCGTCGAACCCTGCCTCCTCGGCCACGACAGCCATGTCGACGAGCGCCCGCAGGTCGCGGGGTGGGGTGAGCGTCCAGTTCTCGCTCAGGACGAGCACGAGCTTCGGGTCGTTCATCGCGGGATGCCGGCGAGCGCCGCGGCGGCCGCGTCGACCGCCGCGCGCTGATGAGGAGCGATCTCCTGGCCCGGAACATCGGCGAGGTACGCGAACGGATCCTCGATCCCCGCCGAGAGGCCCGACAGCGTCTCGATCACCGCAAGGCCACAGAACGGCACGTGACCTGCCGAGTACCCGCCCTCGTGCGAGGCGACGAGCCGTCCGCCACAGATCCGATCGGCGGCCTCGAGTAGGCGACCTGTCATCGTGCCAAACGCGGAGGCGGGAAGGAGCATCCGCCCGAGGGGATCGAGCGCCCCGGCGTCGAACCCGCAGGCGATCACGATCAGCTCGGGCGCGAACACCTCTAACGCGGGTACGACGACCCGGTCCAGGGCATCGAGGTAGGCTCCGGCTCCGGAGCCGGCCGGCAGCGGGACATTGAGCGTCGCGCCGAGCCCGTCGCCCGCACCCGTCTCGCCGACGGAACCGGAGCGCGACGGGTAGAGCCCGTCCTGGTGCAGCGAGATCGCGAGCACCGTCCGGTCCTCCCAGAACACGGCTTGGGTGCCGTTGCCGTGATGCACGTCCCAGTCGACGACCGCGACTCGGCCGACGCCGCGCTCGGCCTGGGCGTGACGGATTGCGACCGGGATGTTCCCGAAGAGGCAGAACCCCATCCCCAGTTCGGGGATCGCGTGATGGCCGGGCGGCCGGACGAGCGCGTACGCGTTCTCGACCGTGCCCTCGAGTACCGCATCGATCGCCGTGATCGTGCCTCCGGCCGCGAGACACGCGATCTCGAAGGAACCGTTTCCGAACGGCGCCTCCTCACCCGCGTCGCCGCCCCGACCGGCCGACAGCTCGCGGATGCGTTCGACGTAGGCGGCCGTGTGGACGCGACAGAGCTCGGCGACCGTTGCCTCTCTCGGCGAAAGTGGCACGAGCCCGGCGCTCAGCCCCGTCGCGTCGATCAGGTTCTTGAGCCGGCGCTTGGTGGCCGGGCTCTCCGCATGGTCGCCGGGCTCGAGCCAGCCCCCGGCAGGGAGCTCGGCGGCGCCTGACCCGGTGTCGTGCCACATCATCCGTTCGTGCCAGACGAGCCCCGTGGTCCGGGCTTTGTGTTGATTCGGCACAAGCGTCATCGCGTCGTGCCGTCGGCGACCTGGAGGGTCTTCAGGTCGGAGTAGAAGTCGAGCGCGAAGTCGCCGCCCTCGCGGCCGATGCCCGAGATGCCGATGCCGCCGAACGGCGCGGTCAGGTCGCGCACGAGGAAGGTGTTGACCCACACGGTGCCGGCGCGAACGGCGCGGCCGACCCGCTCGGCGCGCTCCGCCGACCCGGTGTAGACGAGGCCCGAGAGGCCGTAGGCGGTCGAGTTCGCGAGCGCCACGCCTCCGTCTTCGTCAGAAAAGGTCTGGACCGTAAGAACCGGGCCGAACACCTCCCGCTGGACGATCTCGCTCTCGTTCGAGCGCGGCCTGACGAGCGTCGGCTCGTAGAAGAGACCACCCCGCGCCGCCGGGCCTCCACCGCGCACGACCTCGTCGCCGTTCTCTCGCGCGCGCTCGACGAACCCGGCGACACGCTCGAAGTGCTCGCGATGGATCAAGGGCGTCACCGTGGTCGCGTCGTCGCGCGGGTCGCCGAGGACGTGCTCGTCCGCGAACCGGTGGAAGAGCTCGAGGAACGGCTCCGCGACGGACTCCTGCACGAGCAGCCGCGTGCCCGCAAGGCAGACCTGGCCGGCGTCGTCGAACTGCCCGGCCGCCTTCCGGGCCGCCGCTTCGAGGTCGCAGTCCTCGAACACGAGGAGAGGGCCTTTACCACCGAGCTCGCCGGTGAAGGGGACGAGGTTCTGCGCAGCGGCGACGCCGATGTGGCGGGCCGTCTCGGGCGACCCGGTGAACGAGATGCGCCTCACATCGGGGTTCGACACGAGCGCGGCGCCGATCTCCTCGCCGATTCCCTGCACGATGTTGAAGACGCCGGGCGGGAACCCCGCCTCGGCAACGAGGTCGGCGAGGAGCGAGCACGAGAGCGGCGACCACTCCGCCGGCTTGAGGATCATCGTCGAGCCTGCCGCGAGCGCGGGCGCCGTCTTCCAGGTGGAAAGCATGAACGGCGCGTTCCAGGGAGTGATTACGACGGCGGGACCGCTCGGCATCCGGATCACTCGGTTGTGGGTGCCGTTCGAGTCCCAGACGCGCTCCTCGTAGGCGACCGCGAGGTCGGCGTAGCTGCGGTAGTTGCGCGCGCCACGGTTGATCACCCTGGCCTTCAGGGAGCGGAGCAGCATCGCCATGTCGGCACACTCGACCGCGGCGAGCGGCTCGACGTTGACGTCGATCAGGTCGGCGAGGCGATGGAGGTAGACGGCGCGCCCCGCGGCGCCGAGGGCAGCCCAGGCGGGGGACGCCTCGGTCGCGGCAGCCACGGCGAGATCTGCCTCATGTTGACCGCCGCGCGCGATCTCACCGAGCGGCTGCTCGTCGATCGGGGAGACGTCGGTGAAGGTGCGCTCGCTCGCGACGCGCTCGCCGCCGATGAAGTGGTCGGGCGAGACATCGACGCCTGCGACATGCAGCCGGGTGCTCAAGCGGCGCCCCCGAAGGCGAGCGTGGCGACATCGACGGTGGTGTGGCCGCCGTCGACCGCGATCACAGCGCCGTTCACGTACGAGGCGTCGTCGGAGAGGAGCCAGGCGATGCTGGCGGCGATTTCCTCGGGGGTGCTCGGCCGTCGCAGGGGCACGTCGCGCGTGACGAGTGCGTACGCCTCCTCCCGCGATCCGAGCTCCAGAGCATCCATCTCGCTGTCCGCCATCGGCGTCCGCACCCACCCCGGGCAGACGCAGTTCGCCCGCACCCCGGCTGCGCCGTGGTCGAGGGCAACGCACTGGGTGAGCATCGCCAGCCCGGCCTTGGAGGAGCAGTAGGCAAGGCTGGAAGGAGCGGCGCGCAGCGCAGACACCGAGGCGACGCTGACGATCGCGCCCCGCCGCTCGAGCAGGTGCGGAAGCGCTGCGCGGGCCGTCAGGAACGCACCCGTGAGATTGACGCTCAGCACCGCCTCGAACGTCGCCGGCGCGAGCTCGAGCAGCGAGCCCTCGCCGCCGATGCCGGCGTTGAGCACGAGAGCGTCGAGGCCGCCGAAGCGGGCCACGGTTTCGGCCACGGCGCGGTCTGCGTCGGCGGCGACCGAGGTGTCCGCGACGACGGCGAGGCCGCCGAGCTCGGAGGCGATTGCCTCGATCGGCTCCGCCCGGCGGCCGGTGACGGCCACCTCGTAGCCATCGGTTGCGAGTCTCCGGGCGACCGCGGCGCCGATGCCCGTGCCCCCACCGGTGACGAGCGCCGCCCGGCTCACGTGCGCAGGTCCTTCACGATCTCCTGGTCATCGACCGTGTAGCCGAACGTGAAGCGGAAGCCCTTGCCGATTCGCACCGGGGCCAGCAAGTCGTGCTCCTCGTGCGAAGCGCCGAAGAGCTCGAGCGTCGCGCTCCCCTCCCAGATCGGCGAGACGACCCGGTCGCGGTTGCGCGAGCGCGCAAGCTCGTGGACGGCGGGGTCGTCGTGGCGCCCGGCCTCGAGTCGTGGGAAGTGACGGACGTTGACGATCGGCGGGTCGTTGTGGGTCGGCCCCGTCTCCGAGAGGCGCTCCAGCGTCACGGTGGCCTCGACGACGCGCCGCTCGTAGGCGGCGCAGGTGCCGCCGAAGGTCGCGCCGGGCTTCACGCCGGGGTCGGCCGGGCTGTCGAGGCCGAACGTCCGGGTCACCCAGATCGAGCCGAGTTTCTTCGGGAAGCCCTGCAACCAGCCCCGGGTGAGCGCGAAGTCGCGATCGACCCAGATGAACGGGCACGTCGTCACCTCCGCGCCGTCGAGGAGGGCGTTGACGACGAGGAAGACCTCCTTGTACTGCGAGCGCGAGGGATCGAGCAGCTCGCCTCCCGCCTCCGAGCACGACTGCCAGTCGGCGAACACGGCGGCGCAGCGCCCCGCGTCAGGATGCGGTCCGAGACCCTTTGGCAGCACCGAGACCGTCTTCTCCGGATCAGCCCAGTACTCGACGACGAGGAAGTCGCCGACGTAGTGCCATGGGGGATACGGCACGATCGAGGAGCGCCCCTCCGGAGTGCGCGGGATCGTGTAGCCGGTGACGGGCACTAGGCGCCAACCTTGCGTGGCGGCAGGACATGCCCGCGCGTCTCGAGGCTCTCCCGCTCGTACTCGATCGCTACGGCGTCGAAGCGGAAGTAGGAGCGCGGCGGCAGCGGGCCCCACGTGTTCGATGAGTAGCGGTCGTCCGGGTAGACGCGCGGGACGTGGTCGGCCTGGATCTGCTCCATGTCGCAGTAGAGCTCGACGAAGCACTCCTCCTCGACGATGCGCACGTAGCTCGCGATGTTGCCGGCGATCCCGTGACGGGTCGGCCCCCACCCGAGCCAGCGCCCGTGACGCGCCACGTGGTCGAGCATGTCGCGCATCTTCCCGATGTCGACCGTCTCGAAAGCGAGGTGGTGGAAGTGGGCGTAGCCGAGATCGACGAGCGCCATCACGTGATGGTCGGTATTGATGTGGAACCAGACGCCCGCCTCGCCGAGCCAGTCCGAGAGGCCCATCCCGAGCACCTCGGTGTAGAACCGATACCCCGCCTGGATGTCACGGGTGAGGCAGTTGACGTGGCCGAGCTTGCGTGGACCGCCGAGATGCACGCTTGTGGAGGGACGGGCGTGTTGGGGCCAGCGGTCGGTCTCCGTCACGGGAGCGCGGTACGGCATCACCTGGACGGGGCGGCCGTCCGGGTCGGAGACGAACAGCGATCCCTCCCGCTCCTCCCACGCGACGTCCTTCGAGGCGAAGTGTGAGCGCGCGTCGTCGAGCGAGCAGGTCGCCGCCAACTCGAAGGCGAAATGGTCGTGGCCCGGGCTCTCTCCCTCCACGAGCTCGAGACAGTAGGGCTCGTCGTTGCAGGCGAGCCGCGCCCGCCCGCCCTCGCGTGAGCGCTCGTCGAGCGCGAACTGGAGCTGCCAGCGAGCCGACGCCTCGGCGAGATCTGCGACCCGCAGGCAGACGTGATCGAGCCGGTGGAGCCGGATCACGGCTCCCGACCCTCGGCGATCATCCGCTCGGCCTCGTCCTCGGGAATCGCAAGTGCCACGTGCAGCGTCTGCGCCGAGACCTGCATCTGCTCGCCGGGCCCCGTGATGTCCACGTCCCATTCCTCGATCGTGTTCGTCAACCGCCCGATCCCCGAGATCTCGACCTCGACGACATCGCCGGGCTTCATCGGCCGGGAGTTGGCCGGCGTGCCCGTGAGCACAACGTCACCGGGCTCGAGGGTGATCAGCCGGCAGAGATCCGCGAGCTGATAGGCGACCGGGAAGAGCAGGTCGTCGGCGGTCGCCTCCTGAACGACCTCGCCGTTCAGGTAGGTGCGCAGGGTGTAGTCGGTGGGGTCGAACTCCGAGGCCGGCACGAGCTCGGGCCCGAGCGGGAGGAAGCCGTCGTGGCCCTTCACACGCAGCATCGCGCCTCGGTCGGCGTGGCGGAAGTCGTGCATGCCGACGTCGTTCGCGCACGTGTACGAGCCGACGTAGTCGAGGACGCTGTCGATCGGAACGCCCTTCATCGTCCGCCCCACGATCACGGCCAGCTCGCCCTCGTAGTTGAGATAGCGCGCTCCCCTGGCCATCAGGATCGGCTGCCGATGGCCGTTGAGCGTCGAGGGTGGCTTCATGAAGTAGGAGGGCTCCGGCGGCGTCTTCGCGTCGTACTCACGCACGCGGCTGCCGTAGGTGAGGTGCACGGCAAGAATCTTCGAGGGATTTGCGGGCGCCAGGTAGCGCGCCGTCGGCTCCGCGGTCCGGACCCCGTCGGAGAGGACGATCTCGTTGCCGTCGTGGCTCCCCCAGCGGGGCTCGCCGTCGATCTCGATGCGGACGCAGCGGCGCTCGGGGTTAGAGATGGGACGCATACTCGTCCACCTCCCACTGGGAGACGACCTCGACGTCGAGCTCGCCGACCGCCTTCTGGAACCGCTCCGCCTCGAACCGCTTCATCGCCAGGAACGTCGAGGCCAGCGTCGAGCCGAGCCGCTCGACCAGGAACGAGTCGGCCTCGAGCGCGTCGAGCGCAGCGCCGAGATCGGACGGCAGCGCTGAGCCGGCGTGGGCATCGTCCATCCGGTAGGCGTCGCCGACGACGGGCTCGGGCGGGGTCAGGCCGCGCTCGATCCCGTCCAGCCCAGCGATCAGGAGGGCGGCGATCATCAGGTGCGCGCAGGCCGCACCGTCGGCGGTGCGAATCTCGACCCGCGACCGTGAGCCGCGCTCGTTGGGGACACGGCAGAACGCCGTGCGATTGTCGTGACCCCAGTTGGCGTGGGTCGGAGCCAGGCTGTCCGGGAGGATGCGCTTGTAGGAGTTGACCGTCGGCCCGAGCAGCGCCTGCAGCCCCTGCGCGTGCTCGATCACGCCGGCGATGAACTGGCCCGCCAAAGGGCTCAGGCCGTCGGGCCCACCGTCATCGGCGAAGGCGTTGTGCCCGTGCTCGTCGGTGAGGGAGAGGTGGACGTGAAAGCCCGATCCGCCCTGGTCGGCGAAGGGCCGGCCCATGAACGTGGCCAGCAGCCCGTCGAGCGCCGCGATCTCCTTCACGGCCGTCTTGAGCATGAAGGCGCGATCGGCGCCGTCGCGGGCCTCCGCGTGCTTGACGTTGATCTCGTACTGCGAGTTCATGAATTCGTGGTTGGCGGCAAACGCCTCGAGGCCGAGCTCGTCGCACGCGAGCAGCATCTCCAGCACGATTCCGCGCGGGTCGGAGACGGCGCCGACGGTGTAGACGCGCGAGAGCTCGTCCACGTAGCGGCGCAGGCCGTTCGTCGCGTCCGGGTCCCGTTCGGCGAGGAAGAACTCGAGCTCGGGTGCGACGACCGGCGTCAGACCCCGCTTCGCGTAGGCGTCGACGACGCGCTGGAGCAGCGCCCTCGGACACGAGGGGTAATGATCAAGACCATCGAGGGTCCAGGCCTCGCCGAGGCACCACGCCACCTCCGGCAGCCACGGCACCGCCCGCAGGGTATTGAGATCGGGCCGGATCGCAAGGTCGACGTAGCCCTCCTCGCCACCGACGACCGGCGTGTGGGCGAGATCGGTTCCCATCACGGCAGCGCAGAACGCGACCCCTTCCTCGCACATGTCGGCGAAATGTCGGATCGGGATGTCCTTGCCGCGGGCGACGCCGTGCAAGTCGGTGTAGAGCAGCCGAACGGCGCGCACGCCAAGTCCGCTCATCGTCCGGACGGCAGCTTCGGCGTCCTGGTGCTGAGTCAACTTCCTGCCTCCTTGTCGGTCAGGAGCGCACCCGTACGGGCAGGCGCTTGATGCCGTTGAAGAAGTTCGACCGCAGGCGGGTCGGCTGCCCGGCCAGCTCGAGCCGGCCAAGGTAGGGGACCATCTCCTCCAGCCAGATCCTCACCTCGAGCTTCGCCAGGTGCGCGCCAAGGCAGAAATGCGGCCCGCCGAGCCCGAACGTGAGGTGCCGGTTCGGCTGCCGGCCGAGGTCGAGTCGGTACGGATCGGCGAACTTCTCCTCGTCGTAGTTGCCGGACGCGTACCACATCGTCACCTTATCGCCGGCCTTGATCCGGCGGCCGTGCACTGTTACCTCGCAGGTTGCCGTGCGCCTGAAGTGGTGTACGGGATGGGCCCGCCGGAGGATCTCGTCGGCCGCGGTCGCCGCGAGCGTCGGGTCGGCAATCAGCCTGTCCTTCTCATCCGGGTGGGCGAGTAGGTCGAGCAGCCCGAGGCTGATCGTATGCCGGGTCGTCTCGTTTCCGGCAGTCGTGAGCAGGATGAAGAAGAGGCCGAACTCATGCTCGGAAAGGCGCGACCCCTCGAGCTCGGCCTCGACGAGTCGCGTCGTGATGTCGTCGCGCGGCTCATGCCGGCGAGCCTCCCCGAGCTTGCAGCCGTACTCGATCAACTCGGTCGAGAACGGGCTCGAGAACGGCAGCAGACGGAGCTCCGGATCGTTGAGTGCCCGCTCCTCCACGAACTCCTCGCCTACCACGTCAGGGTCTGTGTTGCCGAGAATCTTGTCGCCCAGCTCGATGATCAGGCGTCTGTCGTCGACCGGGAGCCCCATGATCTCGGAGAAGACCCACATCGGGATCTCGGAGGCGACGTCCTCGACGAAATCGAACTCGTCCCGCCGGAACGCTTCAGCGAGAATCTCGCGCGCAAGGGTGCGGATGCGATCCTCGTACACGGTGATCACCCGCGGCGTGAAGCCCTTGTTGACGAGCGCGCGCAGCCGCGTATGGGCGGGCGGATCGGTATCGATCATCGACTTCCGCGCTTCGACCTCCTCGGGCGTCAGGTCCTGCAGTGAGGTACCGCCGGTCTCGGAGCTGTAGGTCTCCCAGTCCTTCGACATCTGCACGATGTCGTCGTACCGGGTGAAGACCCAGAAGCCGTTGCCGTCTCGCTCGGGCTGCCAGAAGAGCGGCGCCTCGCGGCGCAGGAGAGTGAGCCACTCGTACGGAACGCCGGCCTCCCAGACCGAGAGGTCGGTCAGGTCGACGTCGTCGAGGACCAGCCCGTCAACGGACGGCCCGGCGGTCGTCGCTCTTCGAGCGACAGCCTCAGGGACATGGTCCTCGCGCTCGTGCACCGCCAAGGCGGCCTCGGGTGGCGGAGCCAGCCGCACCTGCAGCGCGCCGGCCTCGACGCGCGCCTCGAAGATCGGGAGCGGCTCGAGCGCCGGCGGGCACAGGACGTCGCCGGTGCGCAGGTCGAACTCCGACGCATGGCAGGGGCAGACGATCACGCCGCCGTCGAGCTCGCCGTCCGAGAGGGAGCACTCCTCGTGCGTGCAGGTGTCCTGGAAGGCGACCCAGCCGTCAGCCGTCCGGCCCAGACAGACACCCGCGCCCTCGACCTCGACTCGGCGGAGGAAGCCCACCGGGGCCTCCTCCGCCTTGCCGATCTCATGCCAGACGAGCTCGCTCATCGTCTCTTCCCCTACAGCGGTGTCGTATCGCCGGCCGACTCGAAGCCGAGCGTCTCGTCGAGCGGCGCGACGCCGTGGTGCTCGGCCGCATGCGAGGCAGCGTTGTCGACGTTGGAGCGCCGGGTGACGACGACGATCACGAACCAGACTGCGGCGAGGACGATCAGCCCGATCGTCCACTCGGCCGCGACCCAGTTGTAGTTGGAGCTGTCGTGGGGGGCCGGGTTGAGGGCGCCGTAGAAGCCGAGGATCGGCGTGGCGACGGCCACGGCGACGATCAGGTACTGCCACCATTTGCCCTCGTTACGAGCAAGCAGCGCAAAGGCGGCGACCGCGAGCACGAGATAGACGAGCTCGATCGCGAACGATCCGATCGTGGCCGAGAGAATGAACGTCGCGAACTGGTCGTTCGGGAAGAAGGGGATGAACTTGCCGGACGGGTCGATGAAGCCGAACTGCGTGGCGTAGTTCGTCGCGAACACGAGCAGGGTGAGACCGATGCCGCCGACCGCGACCATCAGGTTCCCGACCCAGGGGGTGTCGCGCTTGGACGTCTTCGCGAAAAACGCCGGCAGGAGGCCGTCGCGACCGAGTGCGAAGAAGCCGCGGCCGATCACGACGCAGATCGCCAGCGCGAGTGCCAACGCGTCGAGGATGACGACGAGCTCGAGGATCGTCGCGAACCACGAGCCGACGTACTTGGTTCCCATCTCACTCACGGGTCCCGGCGAAAAGGCCCAGGCGCCCGCGCTGACGGCCTTCTGGCCGTAACCGATCGAGAAGGCGTAGGACATGAGGACGAAGAACCCTGCCGCAACGGCCACAGTGCCGATCAGCGCGCGGGGAATCGACCGATGCGGGTCCTCCGACTCCTCCCCGATCGAAGCGGCTGCCTCGAAGCCCACGAAGAGGAGGATGCCGAGCAAGATGCCGCCGAGCACACCGCCGCCGGTGATTCCGAAGAGCGACGTCTCTCCCGGGTTGAACATCGTCAGCGTGTTGCCGCTCTCGCCACCCTTGGCGATGATCACGAACGCGAGGATCAGCATCGGGATGAACGAGATTGCGGCGAAGGTGAGCATCGCCCGGATCGCGAGCCGCACTCCGAAGTAGTTGAGAACCAGCACGATCCCGAGCGCGATCATGCCCCAGATCCACCAGGCCGGGCCGCTCGTCGAGATGTGAGCCTTCCAGAAGTTGTCGATCAGGACGCTGAGCCCGAGGTAGATCCCGCCGCCGCCGAGGAAGAGCGCTCCGACGAAGAAGAATCCGGCCGTGAAGACACCGACCCAAGGGTGTGCACCGTGCGTCAGGTACTCGTAGACGGCACCGGCGCCGGCGTACTTCCGGGCGTAGAGCGAGATCGTGTAGGCGATCGCGAGCACGCCGATCCCGGCGAGCAGAACGGCGAGCGTGGCATTCCAGCCGGCGCCGATGTCGGGCCTCGAAACGCCGCCGAGGATGAGGGCGACGGAGAACATCGGTCCGATCGCGAGCGCCTGGGCGACCGCATGCATGGTGGTGAGGTTCTTCTTGCCGAGCGTCCCGGTCTCGGAGTCGTCCGCGGTTGCCTGACTCATGCGATCACAACCCTCCTGTGGAATGTCGGACGCAGATTCGCTTGCGCCCGGGTTGCGACCACGTTATAACGTTCGAACATCGAATGTCAACCATCCCTGATCCTGCTCTCGTACCCCACCCCGCCCAGCCGCTACGGGTGCGATCTGTCGTCGGGCTCGCCTACGACCAGATCCGGGCGCTGATCGTCGCCGGCACACTGGTGCCCGGGTCACGCCTCGCTCAGGGTGAGTTGGCAGACGGGCTCGGGATCTCCCGTGGCTCGGTGCGCGAGGCGCTACGCCGGCTCGCGGGCGACGGGCTCGTCGACTTCGAGGTGAATCGCGGCTTCTTTGTTGCGGACGCCGGCCTCGACGCGGTGCGGCAGCGGCTGGAGGCGCGCCTTGCGCTCGAGCCGGAAATCGCGCGGCTCGCGGCCACGCGTCGCAACGACGCCGATCTCGGCACGATGCGGGACGCGATCGCAGCCGAGGTCGCGGCGCGTACCTCCGACGAGGTACACGACGCGAGCCGTGCATTTCACTTCGCCGTCGCCGCCGCCACGCGCAACAACGCATTCACGAAGCTCCTCGAAGCGCTCTGGATCGCCGACATCGGCAGGAGGCTGCTCGCCCAACGGCGACGCTCTGCCGACTGGCAGGATCACGACGTCGAGGAGCACCTGGCGATCCTGGAGGCCTTCGAGGCCCGTGACGGCCCGCGCGCCGCCGATCTCATGCGCGAGCACGTCGAGAGCGCGTTTCGCCACTGGTCGCCGCGCGCCGACGGCTGAGAACCGGGCGACGGCTACTCGAGCGCGAGCTCGACGGTCTTCACCGTCTGGCCGTGCTCGACGCCGAGCGCCTCGTCAATCTTCGTCTTCAGCTCGCCGGAGGCAAAGAGCTCCTCGGTGATATCGGCGCCGCCGATCAGCTCGCCCTTGACGAACACCTGCGGGATCGTCGGCCACTCCGAAAGCGCCGTCAACTCCTGACGGATCCGAGGGTCGGGGAGCACGTCCACGGCCGCAATCGGCGCACCGGCCTGCCAGAGCGCCTGCAGGGCACGCATCGAATTGCCACACGCGGGCGCCTCGGGCGTCCCCTTGATGAAGACGGTAACGGGCTCCGTGTCGATGACCTGCTGAATCTGTTCCTGCAGCGCGCTCATGCGGTTCCCTTCGTTCGGATGCGAAGCTCGTGGATGGTGCCGTCGGCAAGCGGTGCCGCGAGCGCGGCGTTGACCAGCTTGTGCTGCTGGATCAGCGGCAGGCCGTCAAACGCGCTCGAAACAACGGTGACCTGGAAATGGTCGCCGCCGCCGGTGCGGTCCTCGACCTCGATCTCCCCCGCGGGGAAGGCCTGGTCGAGCAGATCGCGGATCACATCGGTAGCCATTCGGCACTGATGCTAACGACAGCCGGGACGATCGCCTTCCCGTGACCCTGGTGACGGCGCGGAGGAACCGGCTGGAGACAAGCCCGCCACCACTAGAATCGAGGCGATGGCCCACCCGGACAGCTTCGGCGCGCGCTCCACCCTGTCGGTCGGGGGACGGACACTCGAGGTGTTCCGGATCGGAGCCCTGCAGCAGCGCTACGACGTCGCGCGGCTGCCGTACACGCTCCGGATCCTGCTCGAGAACGTCCTGCGTCGCGAGGACGGCGCCACCGTCACCGCACACGACGTCGAAGCGGTCGCGGGATGGAATGCCGGCGCGGAGCCCTCGCACGAGATCAACTACAACCCCTCACGCGTCCTCCTCCAGGACTTCACCGGCGTACCTGCAGTCGTCGACCTGGCCGCCATGCGCGCCGCGATGGCCGACCTCGGCGGCGACCCGCAGAAGATCAACCCGCTGATCCCCGTCGAGCTCGTGATCGACCACTCGGTGCAGGTGGACGACTTCGCAACCCGGTTCTCGATCGAGCGCAACTCCGCGCTCGAGTTCCACCGCAACCGCGAGCGCTACGCGTTCCTCCGCTGGGGCCAGGGCGCATTCGCGAACTTCAAGGCCGTACCGCCGAACACCGGCATCTGCCACCAGGTCAATCTCGAGTTCCTCGCCCGGGTCGTCGAGGAGCGAGACGGCCAGGCGTTCCCCGACACGGTCGTCGGCACCGACTCGCACACGACGATGATCAACGGCCTCGGTGTCCTTGGCTGGGGGGTCGGGGGGATCGAGGCGGAGGCAGCGATGCTCGGCGAGGCGATCTCGATGCTCGTGCCCCAGGTCGTGGGCTTCCGGCTCCACGGCTCGCTGCCCGAGGGCGCGACGGCGACCGATCTCGTGCTCACCGTGACGCAGATCCTGCGCCAGACCGGCGTCGTCGGGAAGTTCGTCGAGTACTTCGGCCATGGTGTCTCGAGCCTGCCGCTCGCCGACCGCGCCACGCTCGGGAACATGTCACCCGAGTACGGCGCCACCTGCGGGTTCTTCCCGGTGGACGACGAGACCCTCCGCTACCTGCACCTGACGGGCCGCAGCGATGACCATGTCGCGCTGGTTGAGGCCTACTGCAGGGAGAACGGGCTCTGGCACGACCCGGAAGAGCAGCCGACGTACTCGCAGATTGTCGAGCTCGACCTCTCCACCGTCGAACCGTCCATCGCCGGCCCGCGGCGGCCCCAGGACCGGATCCCGCTGCGAGAGGCGCGCAACGCCTTCTCGGCCGCGCTGCCGTCGTTCGGCGTCGCCGAAGGGAATGGCGACGTCGACGAGGCGAGCGAGGAGTCGATGGACGGGAGCGACGCAGCCACGTTGACCGCCACCACCCGGCGCTCCGCGGTCGAGCTGACGATCGACGGCCAGACCGTCGAGATCGACCATGGCGCCGTTGTGATCGCCGCCATCACCTCCTGCACGAACACCTCCAACCCCGCCGTCATGATCGGGGCGGGGCTGCTCGCGAAGAAGGCTGTCGAGCGGGGCCTCACCCGCAAGCCGTGGGTGAAGACGAGTCTCGCGCCGGGCTCGCGAGTCGTGACCGAGTACTACGAGAAGGCGGGACTGACGCCGTACCTCGAGGCGCTCGGGTTCAATACCGTCGGCTACGGCTGCACGACGTGCATCGGCAATTCGGGTCCGCTGCCGGAGGAGGTTTCTGCCGCCGTCGCCCAAGGCGACCTCGTCGCCTGTGCTGTGCTCTCGGGCAACCGCAACTTCGAGGCCCGCGTCCACCCCGAGGTGAAGGCGAACTACCTGGCCTCGCCACCGCTCGTCGTCGCCTACGCACTCGCGGGACGCATGGATATCGACATCACGACCGAGCCGCTCGGCCACGATCCGCGAAGCGGCGAGCCCGTCATGCTCGCGGACATCTGGCCCTCCCCGACCGAGATCCACGAGACGATGGCCGAGGCGATCGACCGCAAGATGTTTCTCGAGACCTACGCCAACGTTTACACGGGCGACGACGCGTGGCGGGAGCTGCCCGTCCCGACGGGCGAGCTCTTCGCCTGGGAGGAGTCGTCCACCTACGTCCGCCGGCCCCCGTACTTCGCCGGCATGGCGCCGGCAGCCGGCACGATCGTGGACGTCCGGGGCGCCCGCTGCCTCGTCTCGATCGGTGACTCGGTCACCACCGACCACATCTCCCCCGCCGGCTCGATCAAGCTGGAGTCACCCGCCGGCGACTACCTCGTCGCGCACGGAATCGAGCGGGCCGATTTCAACTCGTACGGCTCACGGCGCGGCAACCACGAGGTGATGGTGCGCGGAACGTTCGCGAACGTGCGCCTCCGAAACCAGCTCGTGCCGGGGTCAGAGGGAACCTGGACGGCGCACCTGCCGGACGGCGAGGAGATGACGATCTTCGCGGCCGCCGAGCGCTACCTGGCCGAGGGCACACCCACGATCGTGCTGGCTGGCAAGGAGTACGGCTCCGGCTCGTCTCGCGACTGGGCCGCCAAGGGACCGAACCTGCTCGGCGTCAAGGCCGTGATCGCGGAGAGCTATGAGCGCATCCACCGCTCGAATCTCCTGATGATGGGAATCCTTCCGCTCCAGTACCTCCCCGGCGAGAGTCGGGCATCGCTCGGGCTGACAGGGCGCGAGGTGTTCTCGGTCACAGGCGCCGAGAACGGCGAAGCCCGCGAAGTCACGGTCACCGCGGACGGGGTCTCGTTCGGCGCCGTCCTCCGCCTGGACACGCCGCGCGAGCGCGAGTACGTCCGCCACGGCGGGATCCTCCCGTACGTGTTGCGCCGGCTGCTCGCAGGCTAGAGCGCTTCGCCATCGTCGCGGCCTGACGCAGGTCGTCTAGCATCGCCGCATGCCTCGCGCGGCGATCGTCGGAAACCTCGTGCTCGACGTCGTCGCCGGAGCGCCGGAGCGGCCCGGCGGGGCCGTCTGGTACTGCGCCCGCGCGTTGCGTGAGATCGACCGGGACGCCGACGTCGTGCTCGTCTGCCGCTCGGCCCCGGAGGACTACGACGCTCTCGTGCCGCCGCTTCAGGAGTTCGGCTTCCCCGTCCACTGGCGCCCCGCCGAACGGACGACCCGGTTCTTGTTCCACTACGAGGGTGACCAGCGGATCATGAGCATCGACGCACTCGCCGAGCCGTGGACGCCGGCCGACGTGCACGGCTGGGTGGGAGAGGCGATCGAAGACGCGCCCTGGGTGCTCGTCGGGGCGCTCACGCGCGCGGACTTTCCGCTGCGCACGCTGACGGCGCTCACCGCTCGCGGCCACCGACTGATCGTCGACGCTCAGGGACTCGTCCGGCACAGCGAGGTCGGCCCGCTGCGCAGCGACGGCACCATCGACCGGGCGGTGCTCGGCCACATCACGGCGCTGAAGCTGAACGACGAGGAGGCGGAGGCGCTATGTGGGGGTATCGACGAGGGCGCGCTGCGAACGCTCGGGATCCCCGAGATCGTCCTCACGCTCGGCTCCGAGGGAGCGCTGATCATCTCTGAAGAGATCACGACCCGGGTGGACGCCGTGCCGATCGAGGGGCCGATCGACCCGACCGGCGCCGGCGACTCGTTCCTGCTCGCCTACGCCGTGGCGCGCCAGCGCGGCGCGAGCCCGAACGAGGCGGGGCTGATCGCGAGCCGGTTCGTGTCGACGATCATTGCCCGCTGATGGAGGCGCTGGTAACAACCGCGCTCGGTGCCGTGCTCGTCGATCTCGAGACCGGCGAGGCCGAGCTGGTCGACGAGGTCGCGCCGGAGGCGGTCACGCCGGTGGTGTCGCTGCCATTGCTCGTCACGGCCGACGAGGTCGGCTCGCGGATCGTCGCGGTCGTCGCGCGGAGGCCGCCGCTCGTCCTCTCCGACGACGGGGGACAGACGTGGCGGGAAGCCGGCGGTGGCCTGCCGGCCGGAACGGCGGTAGCGATCCACTCGGATGATCCCGACCACCTCCTGTTCGCGTCTGACTCACGGCTCTTCCGCTCGACGGACGGCGGCCGCTTCTGGCGCGTGCTCGATCCGGAGCTGATCGGGATCACAGCCGTCGCGTTCTCGTAGAGTTGCGTGCTCACGACGACAGAGGGAGAGCGACGATGGGTGGACTCGACGATCTGGTGAAGGGTGTCTCCGGCGGCGGCGGCGGTGGTCTCGGGGACATCCTCGGCGGCCTGATAGGTGGCGGCGGGAGTGGAACGGGGGTCGACGACATCATTGGCGCTCTCACCGGCGGCAGCAACTCGAGCGGGACGGGGGCCGGCGGGATGGGAGGCCTGCTTGGCTCGCTCGTACCGATCGTCGGAGGGCTCCTCGCCGGCGGTGGCCTGCAGAAGGTGCTCGGCAACCTGCACGCGAACGGACTCGCCGCGCAGGCCGATTCGTGGGTCGGCACCGGCGAGAACCAGCCGATCAGCGGCGCCGACGTGCGCAAGGCCGTCGGCGCCGATGAGTTGGCGCAGATCGCCGCCAAGCTGGGAGTTTCGGAGGACAGCGCCGCCGACGCGGTGGCCCAGGTCCTCCCGACGATGGTCGACAAGGTGTCCCCGGACGGAAAGCTCCCACCGGAGGCCGAGTTGGACTCGGTGTTCCAGGCGCTCGCCGCTAGAGGCGGAACTCCCCCCGCGCAACCGTGACCGCCTGACCGCCGACCTCGACCCGGTCGATCAGCCCCTCGCCGCCCTCGGCGCGGGCGTAGAGCGTCGAGGGCCGGCCGATCGATGCTCCCTGCGAGAGCACGATCTCGGCCCCCCAGGCGATCAGGCCGTGACGTGCCAGGTGGCAGGCGATCGGCCCGGCGGCCGAGCCGGTCGCCGCATCCTCGCCGCCGGCCCAGAACATGCGGGTCGTCCAACCGTCGTCCGACCCGCCGAAGCAGTTGACACCCGTGACGCCGAAGTCGAGGATCGCGGGCAGGTTCGGCTGCAGCGAGGCAACGACCTCCGCGGAGGAGAGGGTGACCAGGATGTGGGTTGCGCCGTTGTCGTACAGCTCGATCGGAAGCTCCGAGCCGTCGACGCCGAGGGCCTCGCACAGGGCGGCGGCGTCATCGACGGGGACGATGCTGGGTACGGGCTGCTCCATCCGACCGAAGACGATGCGGCCGCTCTCGTCGCGCTCGAGCACGACCGGCACGTTGCCGCGGCCCGTCTCGAGCGTGATCACCCCGAGCTGAAGCGGTGCCCCGAGCACGAAGGCCGTACCGAGCGTCGGATGGCCGGCGAACGGAAGCTCGAAGTGCGGCGTGAAGATCCGGATTCGCACGTTGCCGCCGGCTTCCGGCGGGAAGACGAAGACCGTCTCGCTGAACCCGACCTCGAGCGCCAGCGCCTGCATCATCGAGTCGTCGAGCCCGCGCGCATCCGTGAAGACGGCGAGCTGGTTTCCGGTCAGGGGCGTGTCGGTGAAGACGTCGGCGACGACGTAGCGGAACGTGGTCACCCCGGCACCCTACTTCTCGGCGGCCTCCACCCACTTCGCGTGGTGCTTGTGCGCCCACGCCACGTCGACCTCGCCGGTCGTCATCCCGCGCAGCGCATGACGGGTGCTGGGATGGATCAGGGCCAGGTAGAGGTGGCCAACGAGCAGGACCACGGAGAGGAACGTGAGAGCGTCGTGCACGGTGCCCGTGCCCGCGAAGAGAAAGCGGTGGTCGCGCTCGCCGAGCCAGAGGAAGAAGCCCGACAGCGCGAAGAGAAGTGCGAAGGCGACCGTCAGCAGAGCGTTGATCTTCTGGCCCGCGTTGAAGCGCCCCTGCGGCACCTTGCGGCCCCGCAGCCAGCGCCTGTCGTCACGGTCGATCGTCTCGATCTCGCGCCAGTCGGCAGCGAGGCGCTTCGTATTGCCGACGACGATGATCACGACGATTGCGACGGCCCACGCGACGGCAACCCAGATGTGGACGTTCTTGACGAGGTTGCGGCGACTGACCAGCGTCGAGAGCGCCGGCAGGTAGAGGATCAGCCCGGTCGCGAGCAAGGCGAAGAAGGCCGACGCGTGCATCCAGTGCAGCGTCCGCTCGGTGCGGGTGAACCGTTGGATCCGGCGCGCGCGCGCCGGCTCAGGAGAAGTAGCCATTGGACTTCCCGATCCACGCATCCACGTCGTAGCCGTGCTGCTCCCAGAACCCGGCCTGGGTCGAAGCCTGCACCTCGATGTGCTTCACCCACTTGACGTTCTTGTACCCGTACATGCGCGGCATCACGAGCCGCAGCGGGGCACCGTGCGGGCGAGAAAGCGGCCCTCCGTCCATCTCGTAGGCGAGCATCACGTCGGGAAGGAGCGCCTGCTGGATCGTCAGCGAGTCGTCGTACGGGTCCTCCGCCGAGACGAAGCGAAGCGCTTTCGCGCTGCTGTCCGCGCCGACGTGGTCGAGCAGGTCGGCGATCCGGACGCCGCCCCAGCGGACCCCGTCCACGACCCACCCGGTGACGCAGTGGAAGCTCGAGACCTGGTTCGCTCGCGGCAGCTTCTGGAGATCGGCGATCGTGAGGCTTGCCGGCTTGTCGACGAGTCCGCCGACCGTGAGCCGGTAGGTGGCAGGGTCGTACGTCGGCATCGAGTTGCCGACCGTGTAGATCCGCCAACCCGAGGTCGGCACGATGCTCGACACCGATTGCGGCACGACCCGGCCGAGCACGTTGCCAACGTCCCTGGCGTAAAAGAGTCCGAGCGCTCCGGCTCCCAGGATTCCCAGGAAACTGGCCCGCCCGATGGTGCGATCGTTCATCCGACGACCTCTTTGTCGACCGTCACGGTGATCGCCTTCGACCGAGTCGGTTCGGAGAGGGACGAGTGGTCGCTGCCCGAGGCATTGTTGAGCTTCCCGTTCACGGAGATGTGCCAGTGTCCTTTGCCGGCGACGTTCTTCTTGCCGATACGCACGTTTCTCTTCTCGTTTGCCGTGGCGATGCCCGTCGCATCACCCTCATGGTCTGTTGTACGCGCGACTTGTTACACGGGCCTTACAGGCGGGTGAAGGCTCGATTACGCCTATCCTCAGCGGGATGCTCGTCTACCTCTGCCGGCACGCGCAGGCCCATTCCGGGAGCGCCGGCGACCCCGACGAGCAGCGCGAGCTTACCGGCGAAGGCCTCGAGCAAGCGCGCGCGCTCGGTGAGCTCCTGGCAGGGCGTGCCGAGCCGCCGGTCCTCGTGTTGACGAGCCCGCTCGTTCGTGCGCAGCAAACGGCAACCGAGATCGGCCTCACGATCGGGGCGCCTGTCCGGGTCGTGGCCGAGCTCGCCCCCGGGGCAACGCTCGCGGCCCTCGTCGAAGCCGCCTCGGGCGAGCGAGGCCCCGTCGCCACGGTGGGCCATCAGCCGGATTGCTCCGAGATCGCGTACGCGGCGCTCGGGCGCGACCCGGGCTTCCCCGTCGCCGGAATGGTCGAGCTGGAGGTCGAGGTATGAGCGCGCTCGAGGTGCACGAGCTGCGCAAGAGCTACGGCGACCTGGAGGCGGTCGCCGGGATCAGCTTCACGGTCGAGCCGGGCGAGGTGTTCGGCCTGCTCGGGCCGAACGGCGCCGGCAAGACGACGACGGTCGAGATCCTCGAGGGCTACCGCAAGCGTGACGGCGGCGAGGTGACGGTGCTCGGCGTGGATCCGGAGCATGGCGGAACAGCGTTGCGCGAGCGGATCGGCGTCGTGTTGCAGTCCTCCGAGCTCCCGGCGGCGCTGACCGTCCGCGAGGTGCACCGCATGTTCGCCGGGTACTACGCCCGGTCGCGCGACGTCGACGAGGTGATCGGGCTCGTCGGATTGGAGGAGAAGGCCGACGCCCGTGTGAAGACGCTCTCGGGCGGGCAGAAGCGGCGGCTCGACCTCGGCGTGGCGCTGGTGGGTGACCCCGAGCTGGTGTTCCTCGACGAGCCGACGACGGGCTTCGACCCCGCAGCCCGGCGGACGGCGTGGGAGCTCGTGCGGGCGCTCCGGGCGCTCGGCAAGACGATCCTCCTCACCACCCACTATCTCGACGAGGCGCAGCAGCTCGCAGACCGCGTCGCCGTGATCCGCGACGGGCGGATCGTCAAGATCGGCTCGCCCGCAGAGCTGATCGGCATCGCGCCCCGAGTCGAGATCCGCTACCGCGAGAACGGCGAGAACGTCGTGATCGAGACCGACGAGCCGACCCGGCTCCTGGCGCAGCTCACGGGCGAGGCAGCCGCCGCCGGGCGCGAGCTCGAGTCGCTCGAGGTCGTCCGACCGTCGCTCGAGGACGTCTACCTCGACCTGATCGACGGCGGGGATACGGCGTGAGGCTCCTCCTCCACGAGCTACGCAACCAGCAACGGCTGTTCTGGCGCAACCGCGAGTCGGCGGTGTTCGTCTTCATCTTTCCACCGATGCTGTTCCTCCTCCTCGGCGCGGTCTACAGCGGCAAGATCGACGGCTTCCGGGCAGCAGACGTGCTCCTCGTCGGGCTGATCGGCTACGGCTGCGCGAACACCGCCTTCGCCGGCCTTGCGATCACGCTCGTGATCCGGCGCGAGAGCGGGGTACTGAAGCGAATCCGCGCCACGCCGCTGCCGACGCTCACCTACCTCGTGGCCGTGCTCTGCTCGACGCTCGCCGTCTTCGTGTTGCAGATGCTGGTCACGATCGCGCTCGGCCTGACGCTCTACGGAGCGAAGGGGCCGGAGAACTGGCCCGGGCTGGTTGCCGCCGCGCTGCTCGGGGTCGCGTGCTTCGCCGGTCTCGGCTTTGCCGCCACGGCGCTGATCCGCTCCTCCGAGGGGGCCTCGGCGGTGGTGAACCTGATCGTGCTGCCGATGGCGTTCCTCTCAGGCTCGTTCGGCCCGACCCGCCGTTACCCGGAGCTCCTACGCTGGATCGCGGACGTCCTGCCGCTGACCTACCTGAACCGGCTGCTGAAGGACGTCTACCTGAGAGACCAGTCCTTTCTTGGCCATCCGAAGGACATCGCGATCGTCGTCGCCTGGGGCCTCGTCGGCGCGCTGATCGCCTGGCGGCGCTTCGGCTGGGAGCCGCGCGAGCGATGAGTCACCCGGATCCGTTCTCTCCGGCGTGGGGCGGACTCCGCACCGTGCACCTCTGGCCGCTCCTGCTGCTCGCGCTCCTCTGGATCGCGCCGGGGATCGCCGCCACAACGCCGGTTCCCACTCCTCCCGCCGGGTCGGTACCGGGCCTCGAGAGCCGGTCGCGACCGCTCGGCCCGACAGTGCTCGTGGCCGAGGCAGTCGACCACCGCGGCCTGCAAGGCATCCTTGCTCGAGGCCGGTACGTCGGAGGGAGCGAGCGGGAGTTCTTCGGACGCGCAGTCGTCTTCAACCATGTCACCGAGCGAGTGCTCCGCTTCGGCAGCGAGGCCGGGGCGTCGAGCTACCTCCGCTGGCTTCGAGCGCACGCCGCCGATTCGCTCGGAGAGTCGCGATCGCTGACCGCCTCCAACGTCGGCGTAGAAGGTTTCGTCTACCGACCGAAGGGATGCGCCTGCCCGTCCGACCGGCCGACCTACCTGATCGCGTGGAGGCGCGGCCATGACGCGCTGACCGTACTCGCCAGCGGCAACGGGGCGACCGTGAAGACGACGGGGAACCTCGCCCGCCGCCTCGAACGCGCCACGCGCTGAGACATCGACGTGCTTGACGCGAAGACGCGCGAGGAGTCTAATCGCACGCACCGGTATCGAGGCTAGGAGGATCGAGTGACGCAAGACGAACGCACGGATCGAGGGATCTCACGTGAGGAGTTCCTCCGCAGGGCCGCAGTTGTAGGTGGTGCAGGCGTCCTCGTGGGACTCGGTGCGAGCAGCGCGAGCGCGGCCCGGCTGACGGGGCTCGGCCCTGCCGCTGAGTCCGGGAGCCTCCAGGTGCTCGACTGGTCGGGGTACGAGGTCAAGGATCTCTGGAAGCAGTACGCTGCAACGCACCCCGACATGAAGCCGAAGTTCACCTTCATGACGAACGAGGCGAACGCGCTCGGGAAGATGCGGGCCGGCCTCAAGCCGGACGTCGTGCACCCATGTGTCGGGTACGTGAAGGACTTTGCGGACAGCGGCTTCGTGCAGCCCTGGACGCCCGCGATGTTGAAGAACCTCAAGAACCTCAATCCGGCCATGGTCAAGGCGGGCCAGATCAACGGCAAGCAGTGGTGGATTCCGGCCGACTGGGGCTTCGACAAGATCCTCTACCGCACGGACAAAGTGACGCCGAAGGAGAAGTCCTGGAGCTTGATGTTCGACGACCGCTACAAGGGCAAGATCGCGTGGTTCGACGACCTCAACCAGCTCGTCCTCGCCGGGTACTACCTCGGCTTCAAGTCGCCGTACAACCAGACCGACGCCCAGTTGAAGAAGTCCCAGGATCTGCTCAAGTCGAAGAAGAGCCTGGTTCGCATGTTCTGGTCATCCGAGACGGATCTCCAGAACGCGTTCGCCTCCGGCGAGGTCTGGATCGCGTACGCCTGGCCTGCCGACTACGTGGCGATGAAGGCGAAGAAGCTGCCGGTCGCCTACATGCGGCCGAAGGAGGGCGCGCTCTCGTGGGTCTGTGGCTTCATGCTCGGGAAGGGCTCGTCGCGCGTCCAGGCGGCACACGCCTACGTGGACGCGTGGAGCTCGAAGCAGGCCGGATCGTGGCTCGAGACCAACTACGCCTACGGCGCGGCGAACACGACGGCCCGACCCGCCGATGTCGGGCTGATGAAGGCACTCCAGCTCGACAACCCGAAGGCGGTGAGCGAGCCGCTCGCGCACATCGACCGCTACATCCCACGTCGGGCGCTCTACTCGAAGCTGTGGGACGAAGTCAAGGCATCCTGAGCCGCTGTGGCGGCGGCAGGAGATGACGACGGGCACGGAGGTCACGCCGCCGCCAGCGCTGAGCAAGCGTCGGCGGCGGCGTGACCTGACGACGCCGGGCCTCCTCGCCCTGCCCCTCGGCTGGCTCGTCGTCTTCTTCGTCCTCCCGATCTGCTTCGTCGGCGCCTACAGTGTCGGGGCGCTCTCGCTCTTCCCCGGCGCCCACCACGTTACGTTTACAGCCTGGCACGACTTCGTGCACGGCTCCGTCTATCTCAGTCTCTTCTGGCGGTCCGTCCGCATGTCGCTGACGGTCTCGGTGCTCGTCGTGCTGGTCGCGTACCCGCTCGCGTACTTCCTTGCGCTCAGTGGTACCAAACGGAAGTACGTCCTCCTGCTCGTCCTGATCGCGCCGTTCCTGACGAGCTACCTCTTGCGCGTGCTCGCATGGAAGGTGATCCTCGGCTCTAACGGCGTCCTGAACAGCATGCTGTTCTGGACCGGACTGCGCTCGCCCGACCACCCGATCTCCCAGCTGCTCTACAGCAAGTTCGCGGTCATGCTCGTGCTCGGCTACGTCTGGCTGCCCTTCGTGGCGCTGCCTATCTTCGTATCGCTCGAGAGCCTCGACCGGCGGCTGCTCGAGGCTGCGAGCGACCTTGGAGCCACCCGATGGCAGGCGTTCCGCAAGATCACGTTGCCGCTCAGCCTGCCCGGTGTCGCAGCCGCCTTCATGTTCGTCTTCATTCCCACGGTTGGCGAGTTCGTGACACCGTCTCTCGTCGGTGGAGTGACCGGCTACATGTACGGGAACCAGATCGCGGACCTCTTCGGCAGCGGGCTCGACTGGCAGACCGGCTCCGTGCTCTCACTCTTCCTCCTCGCCGTCGTGGCGGGGCTCACGCTCGTCTTCTCGCGCTTCCTGCAGATCGGCCGGGTGACGACCGGCTGATGGACGTCGCGATCTCCAGGAACGGGGCGCGGATCCTGCGGGTGCTCTTCTTCCTCGTCGTCGTCTTCCTCTACGCGCCGATCCTGATCCTGCTCATCTTCTCGTTCAACGACTCGGATTTGCCGACCTTCCCGCTCAGCGGCTTCACGCTCGCGTGGTACCGCCAGTTCCTGCATGACGGCGAGCTCCACACGGCGCTACGGACGAGCGCGATCGTCGCCGTTCTCTCGAGCACCGGCGCAGTCACCCTCGGGATCCTCGCTTCCCTCGCACTGCGCCGCCGGTTCAGGGGCATGGCCGCCTTCTCGGCGTTGCTACTCAGCCCGCTCGTGATCCCCTACATCGTCTTCGGGATCTCGCTGCTCCTCTTCTTCCATTCTGTCGGGGTCGGGCTCTCGTTCGTGACGCTGACGATCGCCCACATCGTGCTCAGCGTCCCGTACACGATCCTCGTCCTCGTGCCGCGACTCGAGCAGATCGACTCGAGCCTCGAGGAGGCCGCCCGCGATCTCGGAGCGACCCGCCTGGGCACCTTCCGCAGCATCCTCCTGCCGCTGATCCTGCCGGCAGTCGTCTCGGCGTTCCTGATCGCGCTCACGGTCTCCTTCGACGAATACGCCGTCGCGTCGTTCGTGGCGGGCTCACAGACGACGTTCCCGATCTACCTCTACGGCGCGCTGCGGTTCCCGAGCAGGCTCCCGGAGGTGATCGCCGTCGCGGTGGTCGTGATGACGGTGTCGCTGATCGTCGTCGTCGGGGCCGAGCTTGGCCGCCGCCATGCCGAGGGGCGGCTAGGAGAGATCGAGCCGAACTAGGTCGAGTCAGAAGGCGGTCCGGCGAGAACCGCCGTCTGGTCGACCGGCCACGTCAGCACGACATTGCTGTCGACCGTGTACTGCGACAGGTCCTCATCGGCCAGGCGGTGGCACAGGATCGTGCCGGCCGCCGTCTCGATCTTGAACTGGGTGAACATGCCGAGGTAGACGACCTCGCCGATGGTTCCCCCGAGGCGTGATCCGTCGTCGGGTGGCCCGGCGGCACCGGGGTCGATGCGGATGCGCTCGGGCCGCACGGCGACCCGGACTACGTCGCCGACTCGCATCCCGGCTTCAGCAGCGACGACGATCCGCTCGCCCTCTGCGTACCGTCCAACGGCCAGACCGCCGACGAGCTCGGCCACGACCAGCTCGACGGCATTCAGCGAGCCGATGAAGTCGGCGACGAACGGCGTTGCCGGGTGGTCGTAGATCTCGCGGGGGCTCCCGATCTGCTCTACGCGACCGCCGTTCATGACGGCAATCCGGTCGGACATCGCAAGCGCCTCCTCCTGATCGTGCGTCACGTAGACGAACGTCGTCCCGAGCTCTCGCTGGATCCGCTTCAGCTCCGATTGCATGGTGCGCCGCAGCTTGACGTCGAGCGCGCCGAGCGGCTCGTCGAGGAGCAGGGCAGCGGGGGTGTTGACGAGAGCTCGCGCCAGCGCCACCCGCTGCTGCTGGCCGCCGGAAAGCTGGCGCGGCCGCCGGCGCTCGTACCCTTGGAGCTCGACGATCTCCAGCATGGTCTCGATCCGCCCGCGGTGCTCGCCGCCGGGGACATGGTTCATCTTCAGCCCGAACGCCACGTTGTCGTAGATCGACATGTGGGGAAAGAGCGCGTACTGCTGGAACACCATGTTGACGCGACGCCTGTTGGGCTCCGTGTCGGTGACGTCGTCACCGTGCAACAGAATGCGACCAGTGTCGGGGATCTCGAATCCGGCAATCATCCGGAGCGTCGTCGTCTTGCCGCACCCCGAGGGGCCGAGCAGCGAGAAGAACTCGCCGTCGCGGATTTCGAGGTCGAGCACGTGGACGGCGGTGTGACTTCCGAACCGCTTGCTGACCCCTTTGAGCGTGATCGCGTTCTCGCGTATCGCCTCGGACATGAGGGGCGAGTCTATTCCAGGCACCGCGGTGTTGACAGTCACCCATCCCAGCGGACGCGCCTGACTTCTAAGGTGCTTCCATGACTGACCCCGAACAGGGAGCCGAGCTTTCGGTCGTAACAGCCCCGTTCGGCGCTGCCGAGATCGTGGCCGCCGTCGCCGGAGCTCGACGGGTGCTCGACGTCGGGTGCGGTAGCGGCCGCCTGACGGTTGCGCTCGCGCAGGCGGGAGCCGAGGTGACGGGAATCGACACGAACGCCGGACAGCTCGAGCAGGGACGCCGCCGGGCGGACGAGACAGGCGTCGAGCTGACGCTGCTCGAGGGCGACTTCAACGCCGCGCTCCCCTTCGATGACGGGGCCTTCGACGTCGTCACGAGCAGGCTTGCCCTGATGGCCGCCGGCAACCCGGTGACGACGCTGCAAGAGTTGCGGCGCGTGCTCGAGCCTGGCGGCCGGATCGTCACCGTGCTCTGGGCCTCGCCGGCCGAGAACCCTTGGTTCGGGGTGCCGCGTGAGGCGATCGGCGCCGTGCTCGGTGTCGAGCGAGCCGCTTTCGCGCGGGCGTTCGGCAAGCTCGGCGACCCGGCGGAGGCCGCGGCCGTTCACGGTGCGGCCGGCTTCCGCGATGTCGAAGCGATTCGCCTCCACGAGCTCCGGACAGCGCCCGACGCGGCCGCGTACTGGCAGCAGTTGGCCGACGAGAACGGCCACTTCGGCCGGGTCCGGGCGGGCCTCTCTGACGACGAGCGAGACGTACTCATCCGCGAGATCGAGACTAGGTTCACCCCTTACCGCGACGGCGACCGGCTGGCGTTCCCTCGGACGCTCGTGCTCGTCACCGCGCGGCGCTGACCGCGCCACCCCCTCCGAGTCCACCGGCGTCGTCGCGCGACGAGCGGGAGCGAAATCGTGGGCCGTGCGAGACGCGTGATGACGGCTTCACCGGCCGCACTCCCGCCCTCCGGTCGATCAGGCACGGCCGCCGAACAGCCACCAATTCCCCTCCCAACTACTCCGAGTGGAGCTATCGTTCATACGCTGAGACCAGGCCGGGGGCTCTTGGACGACCGAACGCGAAGGACAGGGAGCATGGAGAGGGAGAAGGGATTGGGCAGGGTTGCATCGATCGTGCCCGCGTTGCGCGCCGTGCTCCTGCTCGCCGGTGTTCTCGGCGCGTTGACGGCCGCGCCCGCAAGTCGGGCGGCCGACCCCGCGCCGGACCCTGCTCCCGATGCCGCGCCGGTCGTGAAGGTCGCGCCGAAGCCGACAGCAGCCCCGACCTCGAAACCGACGTCGTCCGGGAGATCGAGCTCGTCGGGCACGTCGTCGTCCAGTTCGGGTAGTTCGTCGTCGCCGCCCACCCCTTCGACGTCGAGTTCCTCGGCGACGGATGCCTCGGCGGCCCGGGCTGCGAAGCAACGCGCAGAGGCCCGGACCCGCAAGGCGCGTGCCCTCGCGGAGGCGAGGCGTGCGCGGGTCGTGGCGGCCGCCGCACGGACGACCGAGGTTCGCACCGCCGCGGCGACGCAGGCAAGAGAGAGAGCTGCGCTCGCCGCAGCACACGCCCGAGTGATCACACCGTCGGGAAGCGGCGGGAACGGTACGTCTGCAGTCGGCAAGGCGCTCTTCGCCGTCGCCCTTGCCCTGTTGATGCTCGCGATCGCGCCGGCACGCGCCGCCTACGCCGTCAGCCCGCGCGCCGGCAATGTCCTCGTCCGCTCGCGACTACCGCTCGCCTGCATCGGCATCGCAACCGCCGTCGGGTTGCTCATCGGCTTTGGTCTCGGAGGCAGTCCATGAAGCATGCGAGGCGCTGGGCGATTCCAGTGCTGGCGGCTCTTGCGCTCGTCGGTGTTCCGCTTGCCAGTGCGGGCCCGCCGATCGTCACAGGCGTCTCGCCGACCATCGGGAAGATCGGCACGTCGGTCACGATCACCGGCACGGACCTGACCGGCGCGATCGCTGTCACGTTCAACGGCACCGCCGCCGGCTTCACCGTGAACATGCCAACCCAGATCACCGCCACTGTGCCCGGCGGAGCTACCAGCGGCCCCGTCTCCGTCACCACCCCCGACGGCATCGACGCCAACTCGACGTTCACGGTGACCGCGCCGCCGTCCGTGAGCGGCTACACACCCACGAGCGCACCGATCGGCACGTCGGTCACGATCACCGGCACCGACCTGACCGGCGCGATCGCTGTCACGTTCAACGGCACCGCGGCCAGCTTCACCGTGAACACGCCAACCCAGATCACCGCCACCGTGCCCGGCGGAGCCACCCGCGGCCCCGTCTCCGTCACCACCCCCGGCGGCAGCGACGCCGGCCCCACCTTCACCATCGCCTCCCCGCCGAACGTCTCAGGCGTCTCGCCTACCATCGTTCTCACACCGCCCAGCCCCGTGCAACGCGTGACCGCCAGAGCCGGCGACCGGACGATCGTGCTCACCTGGGCGAGGCCGACCGCAAAGGATCTTGCTTCGATCCGAATCACGCGATCGATAGTCGGCGAGAAGGCGTCGACGACCGTCTACCAGGGTCTTGGGACGGCATTCACGAACCGGGGGCTCCAGAACGGCATCGTCTATCGGTACGTGCTCGTCGCACTCGACAAGGCCGGGAATACGTCGGCGGCGACGGTGGTCACGGCAACCCCGGTTGCGCCACTGCTTGTGAACCCCAGGCCGGATGCACGCATCGTCGCGCCGCCACTCCTGCGCTGGGCCCGCGTTCCCGCTGCGCGGTACTACAACGTTCAGCTCTACCGCAACGGCGTCAAGGTGCTCTCGGCCTGGCCGGCGATTTCACGTCTCCAGCTCACGCAGACCTGGACATACGACAAGCGGTCGCGCAAGCTCAGCCCTGATCGGTACACCTGGTACGTGTGGCCGGGAGTCGGCGATCGGGCAGCCGCGGTCTACGGCCAGCTGATCGGGAAGAGCTCGTTCGTCGTCGTGGCCCCGCGCGTCTAGAGTCCCGCGCCTAGATGGTTGATCGGTAAATCACGGCGGTTGCCGTGACTGTCAGGTAGCAGGGACCAGATTCGAGGGTGTCGAAGGTCGGCGGTGTCAATGCTCCGTCGACCAGGAGGCCTACGTGCGCGCCGACCTCGACACCCTCGTG
>JBBQRN010000002.1:0-189336 GCA_038214705.1 Gaiellales bacterium
CACATCAAGACCGACCCAACTACCTTCGCTCATCACCGGTGCCTCCTCGTAACAGCGGCTCTACCGCCGCGCCAACCGCGACGGCAACCCGCGCCAACTTACGCAGCGAGGCACCGGCACTCCATACGGTCTGGCGCAAGCGATCGTTACGTCAGTAGCTCGGAGTCATGCTCTTCGAAGATCTCTGCGAAGTCTGTGCGTCTTCCAGAGTGGAGTTCCTCGATCAGCGCGAAGATACGAGGCGTCATCACCACGAGGTAGCGGGACGGCGTGCTGTCGGGGTTCCAGTACGAGTGAGGAGTTCCGCGGCCGACGAGCAGCGAGTCTCCGGAAGCAACCTCGCGATGGTCATCTCCGAGACGGAAGCCGAGTCGCCCTTCGAGCACGATCCACGCTTCGTCGTCCGACCGATGTAGGTGCAGGCCGGCGATCGGCCGCCCTGGGTGTGTCCCCGGATCGGTCCAGTCCGCGACGACGAACGAGTCGGAGATGATCACCTGTCCAAGGCTACACAGGTGGACTTTTGCGTCATTCCGACGTCCGCGCCGCAGCCAGAGTGAGGCGCGGGGGCAGAACCGTGATCGTCATGCGCCGTTCCGATCACCGGCGCAGGCGAGGCCATCCTCTCACCTTCAGATTCCTGCTTCGTTCGGATTTCTGCTTCGCCGGCGGCGTTGAGAGCTACTTCGTGGCTGCTCCAACGACGAGTTCGCACGGCCCTACGAATCCGTCCGGGCCCTCGAACTGACCCAGCTCCTCCTCGATCTCTGCCCATACCTCCTCACGTGCTTGCTCGGAGACGCCGCCGAGCATGGCGTGGAGCGCACCGAACGACTCTCGCTCGAAGCTGACGCACTCGGCGGCGGTCGCGAAGCGCAGCGGAGCGTCGACCGTCTTCACCTCGATGCCGCCGAGACCGGCTGACTGATACGCGTTTGCCAGGGCGCCGGGCTGGCCCAGGCTGAACGGGCCGGGCATCCCGGGCGCGGGCGCGGCGAGACCCGCGGCGCGACAGATGACGGATACCGGTATCGAGAAGAACGGGTTGCGCTCCGGGGTCGAGTACACGATCGCCGAGACGCGGCCACCGTCGCGCAATGCGCGGCGCATCTCGCCGAGCGCCCGCTGCCGGTCGGGGAAGTAGATGAGCCCGACACGCGAGACGACCGCGTCGAACGACTCGTCCTCGATTTCGAGGTTCTCGCCGTCCATCGTTCGCGTGGTGACGTTCGAGAGCCCCGCGGCGCGCGCCTCGTGGGCGGCGTGCTCGAGGATGTTCGACGAGATGTCAGTCGCGAGAACGGCGCCACGGTCGCCGACGCGGCGCGCTGCCGCGATCGTCTGGCCGCCGGCTCTCGCTGCGACGTCGAGGACGCGCGCGCCCTCGATCACCCCGGCGAGGTCGAGCATGAGCTCCGTAGCCTCACCGAACCAGCTCTCGAGCGTCGGCCCCCAGCGATGCCACGCTGCCGCCGTCTCCTGCCACTGCGCCTTCGTCGTCTGCTTGTATGTGATCGAGTCGAACGGTGGAGTCGACATCGAGCTACATCCTCTCCATCGACCCGAGCGTATAGTCGCGGGAAACCCACTCATGCGTTGGTCTGCGTGGTCATATCCCTTCGTACCGGAGGGTGGGTGCATGTTGACAGCTTCGTGGGTTCGCCTCTTGGTGTAGGCACAGCGACGGTGCTCGCTCTCCGGCTCGGAGCGACCGAGCACGTAGCCGACTGCAGGACCGTCGAGATCGAGGCCGGGCCGGCTCTACCCGTTCGCGTCGCGCGCTTCGAGCTGCTGCAGCCGCTTGTCGATCGACTGCGTGATCCGCTCCAGGTGCGTCATCAGCCGGTCGTGGTTCGCCCCCGTGGACGCCTCGGCCGCTTGGAGGCGGCGGACGAGATCGTCGGGCGCGACGGTGTCCGGTGACATGATCTCCCGCTGCGCCCCAGGCACATCCGCTGTGCGCCGGCCGCCGCCGCTCGCGGCACCGTCGATGCGGCTCGAGAGCTCGTCGAGCTTCTGCCCGATCCCGCGCAGCCGACCGAGATCTGCCAGGGCGCGGTCGTGCTCGCCCAGATGGAGGCCGACGCGCTCGATCGCCATCAGCACGCGCTCCATCTCGGCGTCCGGTGCGGCGGCGCCGGCTGCAGGCTGAGCTGCGAGGCGCTGCTCCACCGACGCGGCGAGATCCGTCAGCCGGCTCTCGAGATCCAGGCGCAGCATCGCAGTGTCGCCCTCCGAGCCGCCCTTCTGGGCGTTGACCAGCGCTGCTAGGTCGGCGATGCGGCGCTCCAGATCCATCCGAAGGGTGGCCGTGTCGACCGCGGGCTGTGCGGCCACCGTGACTGCCGCCCGCAGCTCGGCGAGGCGGTTCTCGAGATCCTCCGGGATCAAGGCAGTGCGTGCTCCTTCGGCCGTGCTGTCACGGTTCGCGGCAACGGTCGCGGCGACCTCGTCGAGGCGACCCTCGAGTGCCGCGAGCGACGTGAGCCTCGCTTCCAGACCGGCTAGTCGCTCCACCAGCTCGGGCGACGGGGGAGGCTCCGCAGGCGCGGCGGCGGCCATCTCCGCGCGAAGCTCTGCCAGGGACCGGTCGAGCTCGCCGCGGAGAGCGTCCGCGAAAGGCGCCGGATCGATGGGCTCGGGGCGGCTCTCGACCGCGAGCGCCGCCAGCTTCTCCTCCAGGCCACCGATCCTTTCGATGAGCTCACGCGAGTCGGCCGGTGCCTCCGCCGGCCGGTCATCGAGCTCCTCGCGGATCCGATCAACGGCGCGGCCGATCACCTCGATGGCGTCGAGATCGGCCTGCAGCCGTCCTTCGATCGCCTCGAGCCTTGGCGAAGCCGCGTCCTGCTCGCTCCGGCTTCCGGCCAGGCCCTCGACGTCGGCTGCGAGCGCCGCGACCCGGCCGGTCAGAGCCTCGTCCGTCGCGGGCACGGAGACGGCCTCGACGCGCTCCTCGAGTGACTCGAGCGTGATCGCGATCGCCTCCTGCGAGACGCTCCCGGACGACAGCTGCTCGAGCCGCTCCGAGAGGGAGAACACACGCGCCGCGAGGTCCTCGTCGACGCTCGACTCGAGCCCGGCCTCGATCGCATCCTCGACGCGCTCCAGTCTAGTTGCCAGCGAGCCCTGATCATGACCCGCCGCCGCGACCTCCTCGACCCTGGCGTCGAGAGCCGCGACGCGGTCGGCGAGCACCGAATCGACGACGGGCGCAGCCGCGACGCCTGCGACATCCTGACGAAGTGCCGCCAGGCCCTGTGTGAGCTCCTCGATCTCGAGATCTGCGTCCAGCCCGGCCACGGACTGCGTCAGATCGTCGAGCCGGGCCGCCAGCAACGAGACGCGGTCGGAGAGACCATCGTCCGCCGGAATAGACGCGGCCAGCGAGGCGACTTGCGCTGCCTCGGCGGCGAGCCGGGACTCGAGATCCTCGACCCGCGCGGCGACCCGCGTGTCCCTCTCGGCGATGCCGTCGAGCCGGGCGGCGAGCTCGTCGACCGAACGAGCCTCGGCAGACGAACCGAGGCGGACCTCCAGGTCGGCCAACCGCGCGTCGAGCGACGGCTCGCCGGCGGGGCGCTCCTGGAGCGCAGCGACCATCTCGCGGAGCTCGGCGACGACTCGCCCGTGGCTCTCGAGCTCTTCCTGTGCGGCCGTGGCCGTCACGCGTGCTTCGACCCGATCGAGCCGGCACTCGAGCTCGGGATCTCCCGGCGCCCGCCCCTCGAGCTCGCGCAGAGCTCCCCTCAGATCGTCGAGCGCAGCACCGTCCGCCAGGGTCTCGAGCCGGGAGGCGAGCTGCTCCACCGTGGCCCGCAGCTCGTCGTCGGTCCGGGGCCGGGCAACCAGGTCCGCGACAGCGGTGTGCAACTCCTCGATCTGCGCGACAATCGCAGGATCAGGCCGCGGTACCTCGACGGGGCGCGCTGCGAGATCCGCCACGGAGCTCTCGATCCGACGCACCTCCTCGGCGAGTTCTGCAGCTCCTGCCTGCAGGCCCTGGAACGCCTCTTCGACGCCGACGGTGACGCCCTCGAGGCTCTCGGCCAGGGTCGCGACGGTCGCCTCGATCCGCTGGCTCCGGGCAACCGTCGCCTCGATCCGTTGCGAGGTCTCGATCAGGCGCGTGTCGGTCTCGTCGGGAGTCTTGGACTCCTGGACTCGCCGGGCCAGGTCGGCGACTGCGTCCTGAAGCCTCGCCGCGTATTCCGCCTCGTCGTGGGGTGGCGGGGCCACGGCAGCAGCCACCTTCGCCTTCGGGTTCATCGGGATCGACGCGCTCGGGTCGGACCATTGCTCGGCCAGGGCGCTTGCGAGCTCGAGTCGCGTGATCACCCCTCTGGCGACGAGTATCTGGCCGAGCGGCTCACCTGTCCGATCGTGCTCGAGCGACGCGTCGGCGAGCTCGGGCGCGGTCGCGAAGCCCAGCTCCAGGAGGATGTCGCCGATCCGCCGCCGGGTGGCCGGCTCACTCAACGGAACGACACTCACTACAGGGGTTCACGCCCCCGGGCCACTCGGCGGGAGCGGGCAAGCCGTGAGGCGGCAGCTGAGCCCACAGATGTCCTATCGGCGCCGTTTTCGCGACCCTCGCTCACCTGCATGAGGGACGCCGCGCCGGACGCCGCACACTACGGCGCAGCCCACGCCGACGAAGTAGGGTTCGGCGATGGAAATCACCACCCACAGCACGCGTCTCGAGCTCGCGGACACGTTCGTGATCGCGCGCGAATCGAGCGACTGGGTGGACGTCGTCCAGGTCGAGCTGCGCCACGCAGGAGCGGTCGGCCGAGGCGAGGCGACGCCGATCGAGCGCTACGACGAGACGCCCGAGTCCGCCCGCGCGTTCATCGAGGAGCACGGCAGCCTTCTCGGCGACGATCCGTTCGCACTCGAGCAGATCGGAGAGCGCCTGGCAGAGATTCCCGGCGAGAACGCAGCCAAGGCGGCGCTCGACGCAGCCCTGCACGATCTGCAGGGGAAGATCCTCGGCATCCCCGTCTGGCGACTTCTCGGCCTGCCGCGGGTCGGGCCGCCGACCTCGTGGACGATCTGGCTCGGCGACCCCGACGACATGGCGCGTCGCGCCGAGCAGGTCGCCGGCCGGTTCCGACGCCTCAAGCTCAAGCTCGGCGGCGGCGACGGACTCGACGTGGAGCGGGTGGCGGCCGTGCGCGCCGTTACCGACCTGCCGCTCCAGGTGGACGTCAACGAGTGGTGGTCGCTCGAGGAGGCGCTCGATGCGATCCCGCAGCTCGCGGCGCTCGGCGTTGCGTACGTCGAGCAGCCTCTCCCCGCCGGGGCGGAGGGCGGCGAGACCCTGCGTGACCGCTCGCCCGTCCCGATCTATGTCGACGAGGACTGTCACACGCTCGCCGATGTCGCCCGGTGTGCGGAGATCGCCCACGGGATCAACATCAAGCTCGCGAAGTCAGGCGGGATCCGCGAGGGAATCAGGATGGCCCACGCGGCCCGCGCCCTCGGGCTCGGGGTGATGCTCGGCTGCATGGTCGAGTCCGGCCTCGGCATCGCTCCGGCGTGCGTTGTCGCGCCGCTGTGCGATCACGTCGACCTCGACGGAAACCTTCTGCTGGCCGTGGATCCCTACCCGGGCGTGGCATTCGTCGACGGAGTTCAGGTCCCATCGGCGGAGCCGGGCCTCGGTGTCGGCTGAACGCTCGACGAGGCGCCTCCTGATCCTCGCCGAGGACTACTCGGGCGACCCGCACTACGCCAAGACGATGCGCGGTGTCTTGCGGTATCGCCGCGAGGAGGTCGTTGCAATCCTCGATTCATCCCGGGTCGGCGCCGAGGAGTCGGGCGTGCCCGTCGTCGGCCGGGTCGCAGATGCGCTTCCGCTCGAGCCGACGGCTGCTCTCGTCGGCGTCGCCACCCAGGGCGGCCGCTTCCCGCCCGCCTGGCGCGCGATCCTCGTCGAATGCATCGAAGCGGGGCTCTCGATCGAGAACGGCCTCCACGAGTTCATCGCCGACGATCCAGAGTTGGCGCCGCTCGCCGCCCAGCACGGCGTCACCCTGACCGACCTCAGGCAGCCTCCTTCGGGCCTCGACGTTCCCACGGGTGCCAACCTCGAGGTTCCCGGCAAGATCGTGCTGACGGTCGGATCCGATTGCGCGATCGGAAAGATGACAGTGTCGCTCGAGCTCGCGCGCGAGGCGAAGGCGCGCGGGATCTCGTCGCGCTTCGTCCCGACGGGGCAGACGGGAATCGCGATCGCCGGCTGGGGGCTCTCGGTCGACGCTGTCGTCGCGGATTTCATTGCCGGCGCGGCGGAGTGGCTTGTCGTCGAGGCGAGCAGGCGCGGGGGAGACCTCCTCCTCGTCGAGGGGCAGGGCGCGATCCTCCACCCGGCGTACTCCGGCGTCACGGTCGGCCTGATCCACGGCTCGGCCCCGCATGCGCTCGTGCTCTGTCACTACGCGGGCGCGACCGAGATCGAGGGGTATCCGGGGTATCCACTGGCGCCACTCCCGGAGCTCGTGGAGCTGCACGAGCGGCTGTCGCTGACCCGCCGCCGCGCTTCGGTCGCCTGCATCGCCCTCAACACGCGAGCCGTCGACGATGTCGGGGCGCGCGAGGCAATCGCCGCCGCGGCTGCCGAGACCGGTCTCGTCGTCGACGACCCGGTGCGCTACGGGCCGGAACGCCTGTTCGACGCGCTCGCGGCGCACCTGGCGTTGTAGCGGCCCGGGCGCTACTATCCCGCGCGCAGGAGCGGTAGACGGCGAACGGGAGATTCTTGCGGAGAACTGTGGCAGTGGCCGCCCTCGTGGCGGCGCTCGTACCGACGACGATCGGCTCGGCCGCCGACATCGGCGCCAACGACGAAACGGGCAAGTACGCGGCTGACGCCGGGGCGGTGGTCTTCGGCCAGATGGCGGAGATGGGTCTCAAGCAGTCCGTGCTGACGGTGCGCTTCCTCCCGAGCGATCCCACCGCGATCGCCGACCTGGTGTCGCTGGACGGCGCCATCCCCGTGGCCCAGCTGGCGGGCCTGCGGGTGACGCTCGCCGTCTACCCGTACCCGCCGAGTCTCCTGGAGGACGGCACCGCAACGCCCAAGGCCTTCGCGCAGTGGTTGACGCTGCTCGCGACCCGCTACCCGTCGGTGAAGCAGTACGTCGTCATGAACGAGCCGAACCAGCCGGCGTTCGTCCGTCCGCAGTTCCGCCGGGACGGCCGCAATGCGTCGGCCGCGATCGCGGGGCGCTACCTCGCGGCCGGATACGACGCACTCAAGGCCGTCAATCCGATGATCCGCGTCGTCGGCCTCGGCCTCTCACCCCGGGGCAACGACCGCCCCGACGCAGCGAGCAACGTTTCGACCTCACCGGTACGGTTCCTGGCGGCGCTCGGCGCCTGGTATCGCAGAAGCGGGCGCACGCTTCCCTTGATGGACGGGCTGAGCTTCCATCCCTATCCCAACCAGGCGACCGATCCTCTCGACCGTGGGTATCCGTGGCCGAACGCTGGCTTTGCGAATGTCGACCGGATCAAGCAGGCGCTCTGGGACGCGTTCCGCGAGACGCCCCAACCGACGACCGTGAACGGGCTGAAGATCTCACTCGACGAGGTCGGCTGGCAGGTCGACACGACCCTCGAGACCGGCTACTCGGGCACCGAGAACGTCAATGTGACGAGTGAGGCCACCCAGGCCGCGATCTATGGCGAGATCGTGCGGCGCGCCAACTGTGACCCGCACGTCGCCGAGGTCAACATCTTCGGATTCTACGACGACAGGCCCAGGGGTACGGGATTCCAGTCGGCTCTCCGTCGCGTCGACGGCACTCCGCGTGCCGCCTCGGCCACGGTCGAAGCGGCGATCGCCGCCGGCGGCGGTTGCGCCGGACTGCCGACCTCGTGGTACCCCGCCAGAAGGGTCGTCGGCGCCGTTGCGCCCGCGTGGCGGGTCGAGGGACGCCGCGTGATCCGCTTCGAGGCGGCTGCGAGCGAGGGGGCGGCGGTGGTCTCGTGCCTGCTGCCCGGTCGGCTCGGTGCGCTGGCAGCTGCAAAGGCGATGAAAACGCGCACCGCGACGAGCCCGGGCTGCGCGGGTGCGACGATCGGCGCCGGCCCGATGCGCCCGGCCCCGTTCGCGCTGATCCGGGTGGGCAGGCTCACTCCCGCGACGGTCGCAGTGCGACTCGTGGCGGGGGCGAGCAGCAAGCGCGTCAGCACGTTCTCACGAACTCTGCGCTGACCCCTTGACAACGAACACATGTTCGTTCATTATGGCGAACACATGTTCGGTCGCATTCTTCTCGTCAGCCTCGTCGCAGTCGTCGCGTGGGCCCTGTTCGTCCGGGACTCGGGCGCCGGCGGGCCGGAGCGCGCCTACCGCGTGAACGCGGGGGACACGCTCTGGTCGATCGCTGCGGCCTCCTACGGGGGCGATCCCCGCGAGGGCGTCTGGAAGCTCCGGGAGCGGAACCACCTCTCGGGCACCACGATCGCGCCCGGCATGACGCTGCGGCTTCCCTAGCCGCCGCCGTGCCCGTAGGATCGGGTCACGGGCCGGGCATCCGGCCGAATGACCGCAAAGGGGAAGCCATGGCTACCGATCGCATTCTCGATCTCCTCCGCCGTCCCGTCGATCCCGCCGAGGTGGCGGAGATCCGCGAGCTCTGGAAGGTCCACTCGATCGCCGAGGACAACCGCGACCTTCCCGGCCTGATCTCGACCCTCACCGAGGATTGCGTCTACACGGTTGCGGGGACAGGCGCCCGCTGGGAGAGACATGAGGGCGCGGCACGGTTCTACACCGAGCTCCTGACCGCGTTCCCCGACATCCACTTCGACCTCGACTACATCGTCATCGGCCCCCAGGGTGTCTGCGAGGAGGCGATCGTGACGGCCACGCACGAGGCGCGCTGGCTCGACCACGAGCCGACCGGCGAGCGGCTCGAATGGCGCAACGCGATCTTTTTCCCGTGGGACCCCGTCGCGCGAAAGTTCAAGGGCGAGATGGTCTACACGGATCTCGCGCTGACCTAGGACGTTACACTCGCCGCGTGTACCTCGACGTCGTGTTTCTCGGGACGTCGGCATCTGCTCCGTCGGCCCGGCGCGGAACCTCTGCGGCGCTCGTGCGCCGCGGTGGCGACCGCATCCTGATCGACTGTGGCGAGGGGACTCAGCGGCAGCTCCTTCGCTCTGACGTCGGCCTCGTCGACCTCGAGCACGTCTTCATCACGCACTTCCACGCCGACCACTACCTCGGCCTGCCCGGCATGCTGAAGACGTTCGCGCTCCGCGGTCGCGACGTGCCACTGACCCTTTACGGACCGGCGGGCCTCCGCGACCTGCTCTCGACCTTGCGTCGCGTCTTCGGCAACCTCACGTATCCAGTCGAGGCCGTGGAGCTCGAGCCGGGAAGCGTTGTCGAGCGTGACGGATACGAGATCCGTCCTTTCGCCGTCGACCATCGGACGCAGGCGCTCGGCTATCTGTTCGCGGAGAACGAGCGCCCCGGCCGGTTCGACGTCGCCGTCGCCGACGCGCTCGGCGTACCCCCGGGAAGGGAGCGCGGGGCGTTGCAGCGCGGGGAGGCGGTGACGCTCGCGAGCGGCGAGACGGTGCTACCCGCACAGGTGCTTGGCCCCGGCAGGCCCGGCCGGTCGCTGGCGCTCACGGGTGATACCGCGCCTGCCGCTTCGATCGTGGAGGCCGTCGAGGCCGTCGACGTGCTCGTCCACGAGGCGACGTTCTGTGCCGACGAGAGGCGGCGTGCACACGAGACGGGCCACTCGACCGCGGCAGAAGCGGCACTCGCGGCGCAAGAGGCAGGCGTGCGCATGCTTGCGCTGACACACATTTCCGCCCGGTACTTCGCAAGCGACGTCTCGGACGAGGCCCGCCGGCTGTTCCCGAACACGGTCGTACCGAACGACTTCGACACGATCGAGATCCCGTTCGCCGAGCGAGGGGAGCCGATTCACGTCCCGCGCGGAGCCCGGCAGCCGCGGACGGCTGGACCCGCGCCCACCGACCCGTGAGCGGGACGCCGACGCCGGACTTCGGAGCCCGGGCCCGGGTCTACGACACTCTGCGACCGACCGATGCGCTCTGGTGGGACCGGTTCGCAGCCCTCGTCGAGCTCGGCGACCTCCGGGGCCGCCGCATCCTCGACGTGGGCTGCGGCACCGGTCGACTGGCGGAGGCACTCGCGACGGAAGCGCGCGCGAAGGTCTGGGGTGTGGACGCGAGCGAGGAGATGGTGGCCGTCGCCCGCGAGAGCGTTCCGGCCGGCGTCGGAATCCGTCGGGCCGACGCGACGGCACTCCCGTTCCGGGAAGGATGGTTCGACCGGGTCACGATGTCGCTCGTCGTCCATCTCCTCGATCGGCCGCAAGCGTTCACGGAGGCGTGCCGGGTGCTCGGCGCCGAGGGCCGGATCGTGATCGGCACGTTTCACCCCGATCACTTCGTCACCTACTGGCTCGACCCGTACTTCCCCTCGATCCGCCCGATCGACGAGGCGCGGTTCCCGACGCCGGACGATCTCGAGCGCGACCTCACTGAGGCCGGTTTCCGATCGATCGAGATGCGGCGGCTGACGGCCGAGACGGTGCTCGGACGGGACGAGGCGCTCGGGCGAATCTACGGCCGGCACATCTCGACGTTCGACCTGCTGTCCGAGGCGGAGATCGCCGAGGGAACAGCCAGGGCCGAGCGTGAGCTACCAGACACCGTCGTGAGCCGACTCGATCAGCTGCTCGTCGTCGGGACGACGGACTGAACAGGCCGCCGTCGGGCGTCATCACTACACTGCTCCGCAACCCTTTAAACCGGCTCAGCGAGGCCGGAAAGGAGCACCGTGACGACGCAGTCCGGCCGCAAGGCCGCCAAGATCCTCCTCGACGAGCCCGCGGTCGAGCGCACGCTCTCGCGGATCGCCCACGAGCTGATCGAGCGCAATGCCGAGCTCGGCGATCTCGCGCTCGTCGGCATCCACACGCGCGGCGTGCCGCTCGCACAGCGACTGCGTGCCCTCGTCGCCGAGCGGTCGGGAACGCTCGTCGACTTCGGCGCCGTGGACATCACCTTTCACCGCGACGACGTCCTCGTGCGCGGCGGCGGCTCCCCGTTGCACGCCCAGCCGGTCGTCCGCGGCACGGAGCTCGGGTTTCCGCTCGAGGGGAAGACCGTCGTGCTCGTGGACGACGTGCTTTTCACCGGACGCACGATCCGGGCTGCGATCGACGCGCTGATGGAGTACGGCCGCCCGGCCCGCGTGCAACTCGCCGTGCTCATCGACCGGGGCCACCGCGAGCTCCCGATTCGCCCCGACTACGTCGGCAAGAACGTGCCCACCGCGCTCTCGGAGCGCGTCCGTGTGGAACTCGCGGAGACCGACCCCGGAGACCGCGTCGTGCTCGAGGCAGGAACGGAGGCAGAGACCGATGGTTGATAGTCCACACATCCGCCTGGCGACCCCCGAAGATGCGCCGCTGCGCAACCCCAGGCGACACTTGCTCGAGATCTCCGACCTCGACGCAGGCAGCATCGAGCGCCTGCTCGCCACCTCTGCGACGATTGCACGCTCGCTCGATCGCGAGGTCAAGAAGCTGCCCGCGCTGCGCGGGCGACTCGTCGTCAACCTCTTTTACGAATCGTCCACGCGGACGCTCTCGAGCTTTGACCTCGCCGCCAAGCGCCTCTCGGCCGACACGATGGCTGTGCGCTCGTCGGGCTCGTCGGTCGACAAGGGAGAGTCGCTGAAGGACACGGCCCAGACCCTCGCCGCCTACGACCCGGACGTGATCGTGATCCGGCACCCGCACATCGGCGCGCCGCAACTCGTCGCCGACGCGACCCGCGCCCACGTGGTCAACGCCGGTGACGGGAAGCACCAGCACCCGACCCAGGCGCTGCTCGACCTCTACACGATGCAGGAGGCGCTCGGGCATCTCGAGGGCCTTCACGTCGCGATCGTCGGCGACGTGCTGCACTCGCGGGTCGCCCGGTCGCTGATCCAGGCGCTCGCGCTCGTCGGGGCCCACGCGACGCTCGTCGGCCCACCGACCCTGATGCCGCGCGGGATCGAGGCGATGGGGTGCTCGACCACCTCGGAGATCGGTGTGATTGGCGCCGCCGACGTTGTCTACGTGCTCCGGATGCAGCAGGAGCGGATGCTCGCCGGCGCCGCCTACGTCCCGTCGCTGAGGGAGTACGCCGCGGAGTGGGGAGTGACGCCGGAGCGGCTGCGGCCCGGCCAGGTGGTCATGCACCCGGGGCCGATGAACCGTGGCGTCGAGATCGACCCGCGCGTCGCCGACTCCGATGTGTCCCTGATCACCGAGCAGGTGCGCTCGGGGCTCGTCGTCCGGATGGCGGTGCTGTACGACCTGCTCGTCGGCGGCCCGACCGCCGTCGGGCCGGCGCTGGAGGTGGCGTGATGCTCTTCTGGCGCGAAGAAGCGGGCGACAGCCTCGCGATCCGTGGGGCGCGCGTGATCGACCCGGGCAGCAGCCTCGATGGCGCATTCGACGTCACGATCACCGATGGGGTGATCAGTGCAGTCGAGCCCGCAGTCGAGGCGGCCCGCGGGCTCGTGCTCGCACCTGCGTTCGTCGATCCACATGTCCATCTCCGCGTCCCCGGGCAGGAGAACGAGGAGACGATCGCGTCGGGTACGGCGGCGGCCGCGGCCGGCGGCTATTGCGCGATCCTGGCGATGCCGAACACCGACCCTGTCGTCGACTCTGCGGCGGTGCTCGGTGCCTTGATCGAGCTGGCACGGGAGGAGGCAGTGATCCCAACGGGGTTCATGGCCTCGATCTCGAAGGGCCTACGCGGCGAGGAGCTGACCGAGATGGCCGAGCTCGCCCGGCTCGGGGCCGCGGCCTTCAGCGACGACGGGAGACCCGTCGTCTCAGCCGGTCTGATGCGTCGAGCGCTGCAGTACAGCGCCGTCAGCGGCAGGCTACTCTCGCTTCACGAGGAGGAGCCGACGCTCTCGCGTGACGGCCAGATGCACGAGGGTGCCGTCTCGGCGGCACTCGGGCTTGCCGGCTGGCCCTCGATCGCCGAGTCGGTGATGATCGAGCGGGACTGCAGCCTCGCGGCCTACGAGCATCGACCTCTGCATATAATGCATCTCTCGGCGCGGGAATCCGTTGCCGCGGTGCGGGCCGCCCAGGGGCGGGGCGTGGCCGTGAGCGCGGAGGTGTCGCCGCATCATCTCTGCCTGACCGACGAAACCGTGCGCACCCTCGACACCAACCGCAAGATGAATCCGCCGCTGCGGGCCGAAGACGACCGCCAGGCGCTTCTCGAGGGCCTGCAGGACGGCACGATCGCGTGCATCGCGACCGATCATGCGCCGCACGCCCGCCATGAGAAGGAGACGCCGTTCGAGGAGGCGCCCTTCGGCGTGACAGGGCTCGAGACCGCCTTCGCAGCGCTCTACACGCACCTCGTCGAGCCGGGAATCCTCGATCTGGGGCTCGTGCTCGAGCGTCTGTCGGCGGGGCCGGCCCGGACGTTCGGGCTGCCGATCCCGACCATCGCGGTCGGCGCCCCAGCCAACCTCGTCCTCCTCGATCTCGACGCCACCTGGCAGGTCCAGCAGCAGCGGTTCTGCTCGAAGTCCGTGAACTCGTGGCTGCTCGGCGAGACGCTGCGTGGCGCCGTCGTGAAGACTGTCGCCGCAGGAAGGGTGGTGCACGCGGCATGAGCAACGGCTACCTCGCGCTCGAGGACGGCACCGTTTTTCCCGGTCGCTCGGTGGCGGCGCCGGGCGTTGCGTTCGGCGAGGCGGTGTTCACGACGGCGATGACCGGCTACCAGGAGACCGTCACCGACCCCAGCTTCGCGGGCCAGCTCGTCACGTTCACGGCTCCGATGATCGGCAACTATGGGGTCGACGACGTACGCCTCGAGTCGTCCCAGCCGTGGGCCAAGGGCGTCCTCATGCGCCGTTGCGGGGGCGCCGACTGGGCAGGCTGGCTCTCTGCCGCTGGCATCGTTGCGCTCGAGGACATCGATACCCGCAAGCTCGTGTTACGGATCCGCGAGGCGGGCGCGATGCGATCGGCCGTCGTCGCCGACGCCGCCACACTCGCTCCCGACGAAGCGGTGGCTCAGATCAGGGAGCAACCGTCGATGGAGGGTCAGGCGCTCGTCTCGGCCGTCTCGTCGGTGGAACAGACAGTCTTCAACGAGGACGGGCGTGTGCGTGTCGCAGTCGTCGACTATGGCGCCAAGACGTCGATCATGCGCCGGCTGCAACGCGCCGGCGCGGCGGTGACGGTGTTCCCACACGACGTCGATTCCGACGAGCTTGCGGGGTTCGACGGCGTCCTCCTCTCGAACGGCCCCGGTGACCCGGAGCCTCTGGTCGCCGAGGTGGAGGCGATAAGGGCCCTGCTCGGCAGGACGAGTGTGCTCGGAATCTGCCTCGGTCACCAGCTGCTCGGCCTTGCGACAGGGCACGAGACCTACAAGCTGCCGTTCGGCCATCGCGGCGCGAACCACCCCGTGCTCGAGCGCGCGACCGGGCGGGTGCTCGTGACGAGCCAGAACCACGGGTTCGCCGTGGCCGCGACCGACGCTCAGGAGGCGACCTACGTCTCGCTGTACGACGGAACGGTGGAGGGATTCGACTTCCCGGAAATGAACGCCCGCTCGGTGCAGTTCCACCCCGAGGCAGGGCCTGGGACACACGACGCCTGGCCGATCCTCGAGGGCTGGGTCGAGAGTCTCCAAGCAGCCTGATGCCACGCCGGGACGACATCACATCGATCTGCGTGATCGGCTCGGGCCCGATCGTGATCGGGCAGGCCTGCGAGTTCGACTACTCGGGCTGCCAGGCGCTCAAGGTTCTGCGCGAGGACGGCTATCGCACGATCGTCGTCAACTCGAACCCGGCGACGATCATGACCGACCCGGGTTTCGCCGACCGCACCTATATCGAGCCGCTCGACCTCCAGGGCGTCACCGACGTGCTCCGCCGGGAGCAGCCCGACGCGATTCTGCCGACGCTCGGTGGCCAGACGGCGCTGAATCTGGCGATCGAGCTCTCCGAGTCGGGCATCCTCGACGAGCTCGGTGTCGAGTTGCTCGGCGCACGGGTGGACGTGATCCGCAGGGCCGAGGACCGGTCGCTGTTCCGCGACGCCGTCGAGAGCTGCGGACTGAAGACGCCGCGCTCGCAGATCGTGACCGCCGTCGACCAGATCGGCGAGATTCCGGCGCCCGCGGTCGTGCGGCCCGCCTTCACGCTCGGCGGCCACGGCGGGGGCTTCGCCGAAACCGAAGAGGAGCTGCGCGCGATCGTCGAGCGGGGTCTCCGTGAGAGCCCGATCACGCAGGTGCTCGTCGAAGAGTCGGTCAAGGGCTGGGACGAGTTCGAGCTCGAGGTGATCCGCGACATGAAGGACAACGTCGTGATCGTCTGCTCGATCGAGAATCTCGACCCGATGGGCGTCCACACGGGCGACTCGGTCACGGTGGCACCCCAGATGACGCTCTCTGACGAGGCCTACCAGGAGCTGCGGGATGCCTCCGTCGCGATCATCCGCGCCGTCGGCGTCGAGACCGGCGGCTCCAACATCCAGTTCGCTCGCAGCCGCGAGACCGGCGAGATCCGGGTGATCGAGATGAACCCCCGCGTCTCGCGCTCGTCGGCGCTGGCGTCGAAGGCGACGGGCTATCCGATCGCGAAGGTCGCGGCCAAGCTCGCGGTCGGGTACACCCTGGACGAGATCCCGAACGACCTTACGAAAACGACGCCCGCAAGCTTCGAGCCGACACTCGACTATGTCGTCGTCAAGTTCCCGCGCTTCGCCTTCGAGAAGTTCCCCGGCGCCGACGCGACCCTCGGCACCCAGATGAAGTCGGTCGGCGAGGCGATGGGGATCGGGCGCACGTTCACCGAGGCTTTCCTCAAGGGCTTCGGCTCGCGCGAGCTCGAGCCGGGTTCGGCGACGCCATGGGCAACCTTTGACGACATTCCCGACGGCGTCCACCCCTGGTTCAAGGAGCAGCTCGCGCACGCCCGTCGCGAGCTCGCCTCGCTCGACATCCTGCGCGCCAAGCGGGCCGGCTGGGGCGACGACTCGATCGGGGCGGCGTGGGGGACGAGCGGCGATGACGTGCGCCGCGTGCGCTACGCGAAGGGGATCCGGCCCTCGTATCGCCGGGTCGACTCCTGCGCGGGCGAGGTCGAGGCGGGATCCAACTACTACTACTCGACCTGGGGCGAGGAGGACGAGGCATTGCCGGTAGCGACGAAGCCGCGCGTCGTGATCATCGGCTCAGGCCCGAACCGGATCGGGCAGGGGATCGAGTTCGACTACTGCTGCGTCCACGCCGTCCAGACGTTCCGCGCGCTCGGCTACGAGGCCGTGATGATCAACTGCAATCCGGAGACCGTCTCGACCGACTACGACACCTCCGACCGCCTCTACTTCGAGCCGCTCTCGCCCGAGGAGGTTCTGGCCGTTCTCGACCGCGAGCAGCCCGAGGGCGTCGTGACCCAGTTCGGCGGCCAGACACCGCTGCGGCTCGCGCGCCACATCGAGGCGGCCGGCTACCGGATCATGGGAACCGCACTAGCGGCCATCGACCTCGCGGAGGACCGTGAGCAATTCGGCGCCCTTGCCGACGAGCTCGGCATCCGCTGTCCGCCCTGGGCCACGGTCGAGGGAGCCGAGCAGGCGCTTGCCGCGGCCGCCGAGATCGGCTACCCCGCGCTCGTCCGCCCCTCGTATGTGCTCGGCGGCAGGGCGATGCGCGTCTGTTACGACGACGGCCAGCTCCGCGAGGCGATGGCCGCCGTCTCCGGGTCGGTCCTCCTCGACCGATTCGTCGAGAACGCGGTCGAAATCGACGTCGACGCGCTCTGCGACGGCGACGAGGTCTACATCGCGGCGGTGATGCAGCACGTCGAGGAGGCCGGCGTCCACTCGGGCGACTCCTCCTGCGTGCTGCCCGCACAGTCACTGACGCTCGCGAATGCGCTCGAGGTCGAGCACATCGTCAAGCGGCTCGCGCCGGCGCTCGGCGTCGTGGGGCTGCTCAACGTCCAGCTCGCGATCGCCGACTCCACCGTCTACGTCCTCGAGGCCAACCCTCGCGCCTCGCGTACCGTCCCCTTCGCCTCCAAGGCGATTGGAATCAACCTCGTCGAGGCCGCCTGCAAGCTCGCCGCCGGCCAGACGCTGCGCGAGCTGGATCTGCCCGTTCCCCGGCCGCTGCAGGTGAGCGTCAAGGCGGCGGTGCTGCCGTTTGCCCGGTTCCCCGGCGCCGACCCCGTGCTCGGGCCCGAGATGCGCTCGACCGGCGAGGTGATGGCGAGCGCCTCCGACCTGCCGACCGCTTTCGCCAAGGCCGAGCGCGCCGCAGGCAGGCCGCTTCCCTCGAGCGGCACGGCGTTCATCTCGGTCAACGACACGGACAAGCCCAGCGTCGTGCCGATCGCGGCGGCGCTTGCAGGCCTCGGGTTCGAGCTCGTTGCCACGATCGGCACCGCCCTAACGCTGCGTGCGGCAGGACTCGAGGTGGGGGAGGTGGCGAAGGTCGCCGATGCTGCGGACGAGGAGCAGACGGTCGTCGACCTGATCAGAGACGGCCGCTGCGACCTGATCGTCAACACACCCCAGGGCTCCGGGGCGCGCGCCGACGGCTACCGGATTCGCGAGGCCGCCCTAGGTGCGCGAGTGCCGTGCATCACCACGATCTCGGGCGCGGCTGCTGCGGTACACGCGATTGCCAACGCTCGGGCCGAGACGGCGCTCTCGCTGCAGGAGCGGATCGGCAACGGCGCATGACTGCAGCGGTGCTGCGGGTCACGGGCAGCGAGCCGGTCGGACCGTACACACTGCTCCGCGTCGCCGCCGGCCCGGTCGACCCGGGCGTGCCGGGGCAGTTCTTCATGCTCCTGCCTCCTGGCCATGTGCTGCCGCGACCGATGTCGCTCTGCCTCGCCGAAGCCGGTGAGCTCTGCTTCCTGATCGACCCGATCGGGCCGGGGACGAGGACGCTCTGCGCGCTCGGCCCCGACGATTCGCTGCATGTGCTCGGTCCGCTCGGCAACGGCTTCGACCTCTCGGTTGCCAGGCCGCTCCTCGTCGGCGGAGGCATCGGGATCGCGCCGCTGCCGTACGCGGCGCAGGCACTCGGCGGAGCTCCGGCGATCCTCGGGTTCCGCTCGGTGCACCACGCCGAGGCGGCGGCGCTGTTGCCCGGGGCGGAGGTCGTGCTCGAGCCCACCTTCGTCACAGCGCTTCTCCCCGACGTCCCGGTCGACGTGCTCGCATGCGGGCCCGAGCCGATGCTCGAGGCGGTGCGCGGGCTGGTGCCGGCAGCCCAACTCGCCTGGGAGGCGCCGATGGCGTGCGGCTACGGCGCCTGCTACGGCTGCGTCATCGAGCTCGACGGCCGCCTGCAGCGCCTCTGTGTCGCCGGACCCGTTCTTCGCGCCGCGTGAGTGTCACGATCCTGAACGCGAGCGGCTGCCTCGACGCCCTCGCGGCGCCGGACGTCGCGGCAACGCTCGACGCGTTCGTGACGAAGACGATCACGCCGCTCCCGAGGGAGGGCAATCCCCCCGTGCGGATCGCCGAGACGCCTTCCGGGATGCTCAACTCGATCGGCCTCCAGGGGCCGGGGATCGACGCCTTCCTCGAGACGACACTTCCCGCCCTCGTTGGCCAGGGGTTGCGCGTCTGGGTGTCGGTCGGTGGCTTCTCGGCCGGCGACTACGCCGGCATCTGCGAGCGGCTCGACGGCAGGAGCGGGATCGAGGCGATCGAGCTCAACCTCTCTTGCCCGAACGTCGAGGAGGCACCGGAGTCCTCCGCCCAGATCGTCGCCGGCTGCCGTGCACGGACATCGCTGCAGCTGTATGCCAAGCTCTCGCCCGCCTCGTGGGACATCGCGGAATCGGCGCGGGCGGTGGTCGCCGCCGGTGCTGACGGGCTCTCGCTCGTCAACACGCTGCGCGGGATGGCGCTCGACCCGCGCACGCTAAGGCCGATCCTGGCGCGCGGATTCGGCGGCTACTCCGGGCCTGCTCTCAAGCCGGTCGCCCTCGCGTGCGTCTCGGCGTGCGCGCGAGCGGTGGACGTTCCGATCGTCGGAATGGGGGGTGTGCAGTCGGGAATCGATGCGCTCGAGCTCGTCGCAGCGGGCGCATCGGTTGTCTCGCTTGGCACCATTCTCTTCGCCGACCCTGCTGCAGCGACACGGATCCGTGAGGAGCTGACGGTCGAAGCCGCGGGCCGCGGTGCCTCGGATCCGCTCGCAATGCGAGGAATCGCCAATAGTTAGCGTCAAAAAATCCTGCAAAAGGCTTGTTTCAGTTCGACTTGACCGCGCCTGTCGGATTGCTAGACTCGTCCGTTCATGGTTGCGTCGAAGATTCAGGCACAGGCACCGGCTCGCTCGCTCGATCAGCGGATGGAAGCCCTCAAGCGAGCGAACGACATCCGTGTTCGTCGTGCGCAACTGAAGAAGGACCTCAAGGACGGCACCGTGCAGATCGAGGACGTATTGCTCGATCCACCCGAGTACGTCTCGACGGCCAAGGTCTTCGACATGCTGATGGCCGTGCCGAAGTTCGGCCGGGTCAAGGCAGCCCGGCTTCTGAACCAGTGCCGGATCAGTCAGTCGAAGACGGTCGGCGGCCTCTCGGAGCGACAGCGCACGGAGCTCGTGTCGCTGTTCAACCGCTAGGCGCTTCGGCGAGCCGAAGTGCCTGATCCGGTCGTCGTCATCACCGGGCCGTCCGGAGCAGGGAAGGGCACCCTGATCAAGGCGCTCGTCGAGCGCGTGCCGGCGCTCGAGGTTGCCATCTCCGCGACGACGCGGCCGCAGCGTCCCGGAGAGACAGACGGTATCGAGTACCACTTCCTCGACGAGACCGAGTTCGTCGCCCGGATCGAACGCGATGCCTTCCTGGAGCATGTGAAGTACGTCTCCGGCAAGCGCTACGGCACCTTGCGCTCCGAGATGGAGAGGGTTGCCGCCGACGGGCGCGTCTGCGTGCTCGAGCTCGAGCTCGACGGCGCGCTGCGGGTGCAGGAGAGTGTTGCGGGCAGCGTGACGCTCTTCATCGCCGCACCGGTCGAGGAGCTCGAGCGAAGGCTCCGGGAGCGAGCTACCGAATCGACGGGCGAGATCGGCGACCGCATCGAGCTCGCCCGCAACCAGCTCGAGCAGGCACATCGGTTCCGCTACACGGTGCGCAACGACGACCTCGCGCGAGCAACCGGCGCGCTGCAGGCGATCGTCGAGCAGGAGCTCGAGTTCGCAGCTACCATGGTCGAACAATGATCGAACCCCGCATCGATGACCTGTTGGAGCACGTGGACTCGCGTTACGCGCTCGTCATCGTGGCCGCCAAGCGCGCCCGGCAGATCAACAGCTACCACCACCAGCTCGGTGAGGGCATGGGGTTCGACGTGGCGCCGCCACCGCTGATCGAGTCACGGTCGAAGAACTACTTGACAATGGCGATGGAAGAGATCGCGCAGGCGAAGATCGCCTACGCGTATCCCGCCGCGTAGCGCCCGCGCCACACTCGACGCACTCCGCAACCGGCACACTACGCTCGTGGGGCGGATCCTTCTCGGCATCACCGGCGGCATTGCGGCCTATAAGGCATGTGAGGTCGTCCGCCTGCTCGTCTCCTCCGGCCACGAGGTCGTCCCACTGCCGACCCGCGGCGCCCAGCGTTTCGTCTCGGCGGAGACCTTCGACGCGCTCGCCCGCGTGTCGTCAGAGCGGAGTCCGTACCCGCATCTCCAACGTGCCGATCTCGTCGTCATTGCACCGCTGACGGCACACACGATGGCGCGGCTCGCGCACGGCCTGGCCGACGACATCCTCACGGAGGCAGTGCTCGCGCACGGCGGGCCGGTGCTGGTCGCCCCTGCGATGAACACGCGCATGTGGGAGCACCCGGCGACCCGGGCGAACCTCGAGCTCCTGCGCGAGCGCGGCGTCGAGATCGTCGGCCCGGCCAGCGGCGAGTTGGCCGAGGGCGAGGTCGGCATCGGCCGGATGGCCGAGCCGGCAGAGATCGTCACACGCGCCGAGACCCTGCTCCGGCCGCCCGGGCCGCTCAGCGGCCGTCACGTCGTCGTGACCGCCGGCGGCACGAGGGAGCCGATCGACTCCGTCAGGTTCATCGGCAACCGCTCTTCGGGCCGGATGGGGCTCGCGCTCGCGGGGGAGGCACTCCGTCGCGGCGCCCGCGTCACGCTGCTGGCGGCGAACGTCGTCGATGCGGCCGCAGCTGGCATCGAGGTCGTCCCCGTGCCGACAGCCGCAGATCTCGAGCGTGAGGCGCTGGCACGGGCCGACGCAGACGTGATCGTGATGGCGGCCGCCGTCGCAGACTATCGCCCCGGAGCCCCGCTGACCGGCAAACGCGCGAAGGACGTCTCTCCGTGGTCGCTCGAGCTGCATCCGACGATCGACGTAGCGGCGGCGCTCGGCGCTGCACGACGTCCCGGACAGGTGCTCGTGGCCTTCGGAGCCGAGCATGGCCGGGAGGGGCTCGAGCGCAAGCGCGGGATGCTGGACGGCAAGAACGTCGATCTCGTCGTCTACAACGACGTCGGACGGGACGACATCGGGTTCGAGAGCGCCGACAACGAGGTCACCTTGATCAGCGCGGCCGGCGACCGCCTCGTACCCCGCGCCCCGAAGACCGTGGTCGCGGCAGCCGTGCTCGACGAGGTCGAGCGGCTGCTCCAGGCGCTCTGAGCTGGCGTTCGGCTGGCACGATACGGCCGTGAGCGACGCCTACGACCTCTACCAACTGGGGCGGGCGCGACTGAGGGAGGGCATGGCTGCCCAGGCGACCGTGCCCCTCGAGAAGGCGCGACGCCTCGAGCCCGAGAAGGCCTCGATCCGCGAGGCGCTCGGCATCGCGTACTTCCGGATTACCGACTGGCGCGGCGCCGAGCGGGAGTTTCGCAAGCTGGTCGAGCTCTCGCCGGTCGACGAGTACGCCCACTACGCACTCGGGCGGACACTCTTGAAACAGGGGAAGAGCGCCGAGGCCTCGACGCACCTGAAGCTGGCGCGGTTCCTGCAGCCGCGGCCCGCCGGCGAGCCGACCCTCGACGACTAGAGTTCGTCGAGATCAGCGAGAAGGCTCGTGTAGCGCCGGTACCGGCGCGTCGCAACCCGCGTGAACTCGGCCGCGTACTCCGCTGCCGCCGCCTCGTCGAGCGTGTGCGCGTAGGTCTCGCGGATGTCGAGCAGCCGGTCGGCGATCGCGTCGACGACGAGCTGGTAGTCCCCGTAGGCCTCCTCTGCCGAGTCGGCGGTGGTCGAGTTCCAGGCCGTCTCTGCCTCCCGCGCCTCGGTCAGGAGCGCTACCTCGTCCTCGGCGAAGAGATCGAGCTGCCGCTCGGCGAGCTCGTGGAATCGGCTGCGCCGCCGGAAGATCACACGAGCTCCTGGTAGAGGGCGGCGTGGGCAGCCGCGGCCTTGTCCCAGGTCAAGGCTGCTCGGGCGCGGGCTGCGCCCTCCCGGGCCTCGGCAAGCGCATCCGCGTCGTCGAGGAGCTCGCGGAGGGCTGCCTTGAGCCCGTCCACATCGCCGGGCGCGACCACGCGCCCGGCCCCGAACGCGCCCACGATCTCGCCGAGGCCCCCGACGTCGTAGACCACGACCGGGACTCCGGCGCCCAGGGTCTGGAGGAGCGCCCCCGACTGGTCGAGCTCGGCGCGATAGGGGAAGAGCGCCACGGTCGAGGCACCGAGAGCCCGGCCGATCGCGGCCTCGTCGAGGTAGCCCAGGCGCCACTCGGCCCGATCGCCCGCGGCACGACGGAGCTCGTCGAGCGGGATGCGCGGATCGCCGGCCACGAGTAGGCGGGCGCCGGGAACGCCGAGCACCGCCTCGATGGTGTCCGGCAGGCCCTTGTACTCCCTGATCACGCCGAGCGCGAGGACGGTGCGGCCGTCATCCTCGCGCACCGGGTCGCTGCGGAAGGCCGGGTGGGGGATGACGCGGAGCTTCGCGGCCGGCACACCGAAGCCCTCGAGCGTGCGCCGGCCTCGCTCGCTGTGCGTGACAACACGCTCGAAGCGTGCGAAGAGGCGCTTCCAGGTGCCCACGTGGCGCGCCGTGCGGCGCGGCAAGAGGTCGTGCGCAGTGAACACGAGCGGCGGACGAGAGCGCAGGAGCCACGCGTCCGCCTCCGGGGCGGCGATCCACTGCAGGTGGGTGACGTCGCCGGCAGAGCGGGCGAGGCGTATCAGCGCACGCGGGTGGCCGGCGGCCCGAGCGACCCGGCGAAGCCGTGGCGACGAGATCCCGCTCGCGAGCCGATAGAGGCCGTCGTCGAAGACGTAGCCGCTTGGCTCCGGGACGGTGCCATAGCGAAAGCGTGACGTGAGCAGCCGAACCTCGAGCCCGTGGCGCGCGAGCGCGGCGGCCAGGGCATGGTCGTACGGCGGAGTGTAGGCGGGAGGATCGGCGAGGACGACGCGCACGCTCCCTAGCGTAGAGGCGGGCTCATGCAGAATGATCAGATGACCTTCGAACAGGCGCGAGCGCAGTTCCCCGTGCTGGAGCGAATCGCATACCTCAACGCCGGTACCTTCGGGCCACTCGCCCGTGCGACCCATGACGCGATGACGGCCGCTCACGAACGGGAGTTCGCCGACGGTCGCAGCGGAACGCCGTACTTCCAGCATGTGCTCGATCTCCGCGACGCCTTGCGCGACCGGCTCGGCGCGTTTGTGGGAGCCGAGCCGCTTCACGTCGCCCTCACCTCGAGCACGACAGACGGTTGCAACATCGTTGTGGCGGGACTCGGCCTGGGGCCCGACGACGAGGTGATCACGACGACGGACGAGCACTTCGGCCTGCTCGGTCCGCTCGGTGCCTGCGGTGCACGGATCGTCGTGGTCGTGCCTGATCCTGACGCGATTCAGGCCGCCGTCACCCCCAGGACGAAGCTCCTCGCCGTGTCACAGGTGATCTGGACGACGGGGCGGACTCTGCCCGTGCGAGAGCTGCGCGAGGCCACCGGCGTCCCGATCCTCGTCGACGGCGCGCAGTCGGTGGGTGCGGTACCGGTCGATGTGGCCGGCATCGACTTCCTCACGATCTCAGGCCAGAAATGGCTCTGCGGCGCCGACTCGACCGGAGTGCTGGTCGTCGCTGACCCCGAGCGGCTGCGCGTCGCGGCGCCGAGCTATTTCGCCCAGACCGAGTACGAGCCCGACGGCCAGTTCCAGCCTCGAGAGGGCGCCGCGCGCTTCGACCCGAACTGGATCTCGGCCGCCGCCCTGGCAGGGTTGCTCGCCGCCCTCGAGACGCGGCCCGACTGGGCCTTCGCGGGTGCCGCCGCGACCGCCGAGCGGTGCCGCGCGCTGCTCGCGCCACACGTAGAGGTCGTGACGCCACCGGCGCCCTCGACCCTTGTTGCATTTCGGGCAGCGTCAGACCCGGCCGTGCTTGTGGAGTCGCTCCAGGCGGCCGGTGTGCACGTGCGCGAGATCCCGCGCTCCGGGCTCATTCGCGTCTCCTGCGGCTGGTGGACGTCCGATCGCGACCTCGAGCGCCTCGTCGCCGCCCTCGCGGCGTGAACCTCGAGGGCAGTTGCCCCTGCGGGGAGGTGCGATTCACGATCTCCGGACCGGTGCGCGACGTGATCGTCTGCCACTGCGAGGCGTGCCGGGCGGCGGCAGAGGAGCCCTGGCAAGCCTCGGCCGTCCGGCGCGACCACCTTCACGTCGAGGACGAGGCCTCGCTGCGCTGGGAGCCGGCTGCGGTTTCGACTCACGGTGCGAGCCGGGCCTTGTGCCGGAGCTGCAGCGGCTACGTGCTGTGGGATGCCCCCGGACGGGAGACCGTCTCCTTCTCGGCGAACGCACTCGGCGCCGACGGCGCCGATCTTGCCGTGGCGGCGCACATCTGGGTTCCGGAGGAGGAGCGGGAGGCGCTACGTCGCGCGGGGCAGATTGTCGCAGAGGAGGGGTTGCCGGCGGGTGTTGTCGTGCCGTGGCATGAGCCCCGGAGTCAGGCTGAAGCCTGACCCCTAGGAGGGCAGTCCTAGGTCCGCAGCAATGGGCTGCAGAGCCGCGACCACGTTCGTGATGTGCTGGTCGAGCTCGAGGCCGAGCAGCTCCGCGCCCGCGTAGACCTCATCGCGGTGCACGCCGGCGGCGAATGACGGCTGCTTGAGCTTCTTGCGCACCGACTTCGGCTCCAGGCCCTCGAGCCCGGTCGGGCGGACGAGGCCGCAGGCGTGGATGAAGCCGGAGAGCTCGTCGCAGGCAAAGAGCGTCTTCTGGAGAGGCGTCTCGCGGGGGATTGCGAGATGCTCGGCGTGCGACAGCACGGCCAGGATCAGCACCTCGGGATACCCCTCCTCGCGGAGGATCGGGGCACCGTCCTGCGGATGCTTGTCGAGAGTGGGATGGATCTCGTAGTCGAAGTCGTGGAGCAGCGCGGTACAGCCCCACAGCTCCTCGTCCTCGCCGAAGTGCCGTGCGTACCAGCGCGTCGAGGCCTCGACCGCGAGGGCGTGACGGAGGAGCGACTCGCTCTTCGTGTAGCGGGTCAGGGTCGCCCACGCATTGTCACGGGTCACGTCCACGGCACGGGTACGATAGCGCCCGCCTCATGCAGTCGTTCGTCATCAACGGGGGTCGACCGCTCTCGGGCACGATCCGCGCGTCCGGGAACAAGAACGGCGCTCTGCCGATCCTTGCCGCGACCGTGCTCGCCTCCGGCGAGGTGACGCTCACGAACCTGCCCAGGATTCGTGACGTCGAGCTGATGGTCGAGCTGCTCGTCGATCTCGGCGCCGACGCGGACTGGACCGGCTCCAACGAGGTTCGGGTCGACGCCTCGGGCGTCTCCAAGACCGAGCTCGATCCCGATCTGTGCCGCGAGATCCGCGCCTCGTTCCTTCTCGCCGGACCGTTGCTGGCGCGCTTCGGTCGGGCCGTCGTGCCGCCCCCCGGAGGCGATGTGATCGGCCGCCGCCGACTCGATACCCACGTGCACGCGTTCGCCGAGCTCGGGGTGACGATGGAGCTGAACGGCGCCTACGACCTGCGCACCGACGGCCTCGTCGGGAAGCGCCTCTTCCTCGACGAGGCGTCGGTGATGGGCACCGAGAACGCGATCATGGCCGCCGTGCTCGCGGAAGGCGAGACCGTGATCGGTCACGCCGCGTGCGAGCCCCATGTCCAGGACCTGTGCCGCTTCCTCGTCTCGCTCGGCGCCGAGATCGCCGGGATCGGCTCCAACATGCTGCATATCACCGGTGTCGAGCGACTGGGCGGAGGTTCCTACCGCATCGGCTCGGAGCACGTCGAGGTCGCAAGCTTCGCCGTCCTGGCGGCGGTCACCGGAGGCGACCTGACGATCGAGGACGTCGAGCTGGACGACCTGATCTCGATCGTGCCGGCCTTCCGCAAGCTCGGGATCGAGCTCGAGGTCGGGGCTTCGAGCGTACGGGTACGGCCCGGCCAGCGGCTCGAGGTCGTCGACGACCTCGGCGGCCAGATCCCGAAGATCGAGAGCGGCATCTGGCCGGCGTTTCCCGCCGACCTCACCTCGATCGCCGTCGTCGCCGCCACGCAGGCGACCGGCACCGTTCTCGTCTTCGAGAAGATGTTCGAGAGCCGCCTATTCTTCGTCGACAAGCTCGTTTCGATGGGCGCGCGCATCATCCTCTGCGATCCCCACCGCGCCGTGATCACCGGGCCTGCCCGGCTCGTCGGGCAGCGGCTCGAGAGCCCCGACATCCGCGCCGGCATGGCGATGGTGATCGCGGCACTCTGCGCGGACGGGAGCTCGACGATCGGCAACATCCGGCAGATCGACCGCGGCTACGAGCGCATCGACGAGCGGCTCCGCGCTCTCGGCGCCGACATCGAGCGCGCCGAGCTGTGAGCGGCGCGAGGCTGGCACCGGGCGAGGGGCAGGCGAGCGTCGCCACGGGAGTGCCGCTGCTCGACCACCTGCTCGGCGAAATGGCAGCTGCGGGCCGGCTCGACCTCTCGCTGGAAGTCGATCCCGGCGAGGCGGTTGCTGAGGTCGCAGCAGCAGGAGCCGCCGTCGGCCGGGCGGTTGCGCCGCTGCTTCCGTCCCGCGCGCACGGAAGTGGCGTGATGCCCTCTGCCGAGGCACTCGCCATGGTCGTCGTCGAGGCGTCCGGCACCGCCCTCGTCGCGTCGAACGCCGATCTTGCTGGCGCCGGCGGCATCGGAGCGGATCTCGCGGCCAGCTTCCTCGGGTCACTCGCGGATGCCGCCGGGCTCACCCTCCACGTTCGCCTGATCGAGGGGGAGAGCACCGACCACGTGCTCGAAGCGATCTTCAAAGCGCTCGGCGTCGCTCTTGCCGACGCAATCCGACCCTAGGAGGGACATCGATGGGAAAGACGGTGATCCGCACCGAGAACGCTCCGGCGCCGTTTCAGGGCGCGCCCTACAACCAGGCGATTCGCGTCGGCGACCTCGTCTTCGTGGCCGGCCAGCTGGGGCTCAAGCCCGGTGACACCGCCGTCGAGGGGGATATCGCGACCCAGACCGAGCAGGTGCTCCGGAACCTCGCGGCGATCCTCGCCGAGGCGGGCAGCTCGCTCGAGAACCTCGTCAAGACGAGTGTCTTTCTCCAGGATCTCGGCGACTTTGCCGCGATGAACGAGGTCTATGCGCGCCACGTCGGCGACCGACCGCCCGCGCGATCGACCTTCGAGGTCGCAAAGCTCCCGTCGGGGGCACTCGTCGAGATCGAGGCGATCGCACACACGTAACGCTCATGCCGACGGCCATCCGCTCCTACATCCGCTCACTCGGGATCGACGCCTACGTCGTCGGCGGTGCAGTGCGGGACGAGCTGCTCGGCCTGGAGCACGCCGACGAGGACTTCCTCGTGCCGGGTATCGACCAGGCCGGGCTGCGGCGGTTGCTCGAACCGCACGGACGGGTCGAGGACATGGAGGTGCACGGGCAACTCGTCGGCGTGCGGCTGTTCCCGAACAACCGCACCGTGCGCGCGCTCGCACCCGCCGGCATCGAGCTGACGCCGCCGCGGGCGGAGCGGACGACAGGCCCCGGTCATCGCGACTTCGAGATCGTCAGCGACCCCTCGATCGGGCTCGAGGAGGACATGGCCCGGCGCGACTTCACCGTCAACGCGATGGCGATCCGGCTGGACGGCGGCGAGCTCGTCGACCCGTTCGGAGGCCGTCATGACCTCGAGCGGGGCGAGCTGCGCACCGTCTCGGCGACAAGCTTCGTCGACGATCCGCTGCGGCTCCTACGCGCGCTGCGCTTCGTCTCGCAACTCGGCTTCGACGTGGCACCGGAGACGCTGGCCCATATGGGGCCGGCGGCCGCGGGAATGGCACACGTCTCGGCCGAGCGGATCGGAGGCGGGATCAAGGCCGACGGAATGGGGGAGCTCTCGAAGCTGCTGCTCGGCGCCGAGCCGGCGCGGGCGCTGCGCCTCGCCCGGGACACGGGCGTGCTCGTGCACGTGCTCCCGGAGTTCGAGCCGGCGATCGGCTACGACCTCGCCTCGCCCCGGCAGCCACTCCCGCTCGACGAGCACGTCTTCGCCGTCGTCCAGTGTGCCGCCGAGCGGCGGCTGTCGCTCGAGGTGAGGCTCGCCTGCCTCCTCCACGATCTATGCAAGCCGCAGACGCGGGCAGGCAGGGGAAGCCACGCGGCGGCGGGAGCGCGGCTCGCAGGCAGCATCCTGCGGCGGCTGCGCTACCCGACGGACGTGGCGAAGCACGTATCGCTGATCGTGGCGGGGCACGCCTTCCCGCTCGGTGTCGAAGTCGACGGTCTGTTCGCCCGCCGCTTCCTCGCAAGCCACGGGCTCGCGCTCGCGCGCGACCTGATCGCGCATAAGGGAGCCGATCTGGCAGCCAAGGTCGGAACCGAGACGGACGTCGAGACGCTTGCCCTTCTCGCGGCCCTCGTCGAGCAGGAGAGCGCGCAGCCACACCGGATCGGCGACCTCGCCGTAGACGGAGGAGACCTGATCGCGATCGGGTTCGGAGAGGGGCCTGCGCTCGGCCGCGCGCTACAAGGACTGCTCGACGCCGTCGTCGACGAGCCGGAGCGCAACAACCGTGCGTGGCTGCTCGAGCGAGCCGGCAGGGATCTGGGATGACGGTCGAAGGCGTCCGTGCTGCATACGCGGCCGTCGTGGCAGGGGCGGGCAGCGACGTCACCGTCGTCGCCGCGACGAAGTACGTCCCTGCCGAGGAGATCGAGATCCTCGTCGAGGCCGGGGTCGTCACGGCCGGCGAGAACCGCGTGCAGGATCTTCAGCGCAAGCACGCGCTCGTCGGCACGGGGCTCGCCTGGCACTTCATCGGGGCGCTCCAGTCCAACAAGGCCCGCGTCGTCAACGAGCTCTGCTCACTCGCGCACGCAGTCGATACCGACTCGACAGCCCGCAGGCTCACTATTCCCTGGCTGCTCGAGGTCAACCTCTCCGGCGAGTCGTCGAAGCACGGCGTGGGTGAAGGCGAGATCGAGGCGTACCGCGAGCGCTACCCGCTTCTCTGCGGGCTGATGACGATGCCGCCGTTCAGCGACGATCCGGAGGCAAGCCGCCCCGTCTTCCGGCGCCTCGCCTCGCTGGCGCGCGACCACGGCCTCACGGAGCTCTCGATGGGAACCTCGCAGGACTGGCGGGTCGGCGTCGAGGAGGGCGCGACCCTGATCCGGGTCGGTAGCACGCTGTTCCGGCAGTGATGCGTCCTCCCGGTCGACTAGGATCCCCGCCGGCATGGGTTTCGCAGACGTCTGGAATAGAACGCTCGTCTACTTCGGGATCGCCGAGGACGAGGAGTGGGACGAGGACGGCCTCGAGACACAGGAAGAGCTCGAGCGCGAGTACCGCTCGCGCTCGACCCGGCAGAACGTGCGTCGACTGCCCCGCCGGCGCGAGCCCGATCCGCACGCAGCGGGCTGGAGCGCGGAGAGCTCGAGCGTCGAGACCGCCCTTCCTGCGGCGTCGTCCTCGCGCTCGTCTTCAAGGCCTCCGCGGCTTCGATCCGCGGACACGGGCAAGGCAAGCGTCCACCTCGTGCTCCCGCGCAGCTTCAACGACGCCCAGCAGATCGCAGACAAGTTCAAGGACTCGGTTCCCGTGATCCTCAACCTGCAGAGCGCAGACAACGAGCTCTCGAAGCGGCTGATCGACTTCGCGAGCGGGCTCACATACGCGCTCAACGGCAGCATGCAGCGCGTTGCGGACAAGGTCTTCCTCCTCACGCCGCGCAACGTCGAGGTCTCCGCGGAAGAGCGAGCCCGCATGCTCGACAAGGGTGGTTTCTTCAACCAGGCCTGACGGCCTGCTCGAGGAAACCACCGCTAGATAGGGCGTTTGGATGTGGGTGGCGGCCCGGCTACCCACGATGGCCTCCCGAGCACCATCTAACGCTTGTCGTTCCCTGGGACGCCGTGCCAGCGGCGGCGCAGGGAACGACAAGCTTCTGGCGAAAGTCCCCCTGTGGGCATCGCCGACGTCGTTTTCGTGCTCGCTGACACGGCAACCTCCGTGCAGCGATTCATCTCGGTGTTCTTCGACGTCTACATTCTGCTGATCCTTGCGTTCGTCTTGACCTCGTGGATCCGGATGCCCTACTCGCTCCATCGTTTGCAGCGATTTCTCGATGACGTCTGCGAGCCATATATCCGCATCTTCCGCCGCCTGCTGCCGAGCTTCGGCCCCCTCGATCTCTCGCCGATCGTCGCTATCTTCACGCTCATCGTGGCCCAGCGCCTCCTGATGGGGCTCGCCGGGCGCCTGTTGTAATCCAGAAAGGGAGTCGTCATGCCACTTACACCGGTCGAGATCAGGCACATCCAGCTCAAGCGAGGCGTCTTCGGATACCGCAAGGCGGCCGTGCACCGGATGATGGAGGACGTCGCCGACAGCTTCGAGACGGTCTGGCGCGAGCGGTCGCAGCTCGTGGAGCGCGTCGACGAGCTCGAGACCGAGGTTTCACGCCACGTGGAGCTGGAGGGACTGCTGCGCTCGACGCTTGTCTCCGCGGAGCGGGCCTCGCAGGATCTCAAGGAAGCCGCGCGTCGCGAGGCAGACGTGATCGTGACCGAGGCAAACGGCGAGGCGCGCAAGGTGCTGCGCGACGCGATCACCGAGAAGGAGCAGCTGATGGGCGACGTCCGCCGGGTGCAGGCGCTGCTGCGGTCGGCGCTCTCGGTCGTGGACGAGGTTCCCGCCCCGCGGGCGGAGTCCGATCCGGCCGAGGGGGATGCCGGAGACGCGCCCTCGTACGGCAACCCGGGCTGGACTGCGACCAGCAAGGTGGAGCTGCCGCCGCCGCTCGATTCCTCCCTCGAAGAGGGATCCACCGAGATCCGCAAGCTGGCCGGCTGACGCAACTATCCTAGGGGCATGGGCACCCGCCCGATTCGCCTCCAATTTCGAGTCTCGCCCGGCGCCGGCCGCTCGGTTGTCATCGGGCGTCACGGCGACGCGTGGAAGATCCGCGTCGCAGCGGTTCCCGAGCGTGGGCGCGCGAACGCAGGGGTCGTCGACCTGCTCGCGGCGTCGCTCGCGATCGAACGGCCCGGCATCCGGATCGTGAGTGGTGCCACCTCCCGAAACAAGATCGTCGAGCTCGACGGGCTGACCGTCGAGGAGGCCGAGCAGCGACTCACGGCTGCTCAGGAAGGGAGAGTCCGATGACCATCGACCTGGCGCGCAAGCGCGCAGACCTGTTGCTCATGAGGGAGCGCATCCTTCGAGCCGCCGCCGACATCGCGGCAGGCGATCTGGCGGAGGGCGATCTCACCCCGGCCGCGGGAGACCGGCACCTTGCCGAGCACGCCACCGAGCTGCTCGATCACGAGCTCGACCAGTCGCTCGCGGAGAACGCCGACAACGTGATTGCCGAGATCGATGACGCACTCTGGCGGATCGAGGATGGCACCTACGGCACCTGCGCGGTCTGCGGTGCCCCGATTCCCGAGGAGCGGCTCGACGCGGTGCCGTACGCGACGCTCTGCCTCGAGGACAAGCGTCGCCAGGAACACGCGTGAGCGAGCCGGCCAGAGACATTCGCCGACGCCGGCCCGACGTTCGCGTCGGCTCGTCGACGAACGCCCTGCAGCCGATCTCGAGCGCGGAGCGTGTCGTACGTGCCGGTTCAGCTCAGTGGCTCTCACTCGGCGTGATCGCGTTCACCGCCGTCGTGGCCGACCAGCTGACCAAGTGGGTGGTCGCGGCCCGCCTGCCGATCGGAGACGAGGTGGCATCGATCGGCCCCTTCAGCATCCACCATGTCCAGAACTCCGGCATCGCCTTCGGGCTCTTCGCCGATTCGACCACGGCCGTGATCCTGCTGACGGCGACGGCGGTGGCCGCGATGCTGGTCTACTTCGGGAGGACGGCTCGGCGGCATCCGCTGCTGCCCGTCGCGCTCGGGCTCGTGATCGGGGGAAGCATTGCAAATCTGATCGACCGCGTCCGTCTCGGCCACGTCACCGACTTTCTCGACTTCAAATACTGGCCGGCGTTCAACCTTGCCGACACCTTCATCGTCGTGGGCGTCGGGCTGCTGTTTGCCTCGTTCGTCGCGGCCGACCGAACGAGCCCCCGCCTTGGCACCGCTCCTCTTTCGCGTCCCTGACGATCAGGCAGGGGCCCGGCTCGACCGGGTGCTCGCGCAGCGCCCCGAGCTCGAATCGCGCGCGCTCGTCGAGAGGCTGATCGCTGCGGGGGCCGTGCTCGTCGACGGTGAGCGTCGCGCCAAGAGCTTCCGCCTCGAAGGTGGGGAGGAGATCAGCGCCGAGATCCCGGCCGCGACGACTCTGCAGGCGGAGACGCTCGACGTGCCGATCGTATGGGAGGACGAGCACCTTCTCGTCGTCGACAAGCCGGCCGGCCTCGTCGTGCATCCGGCCGGTTCGACCAGGAGCGGCACCCTTGTCCAGGGCCTGCTCGAACACGGGGCGGAGGGCGGCGAGGACGACGACCGGCCGGGCATCGTCCACCGCCTCGACCGCGACACCTCGGGACTGCTCGTCGTCGCACGTTCCGAGGAGGCATATGCGCTCCTGCAGGAGATGATCCGCAGCCGGGAGGTCGAGCGAACCTACGCCGCGCTCGTCCGTGGTGCTCCCCGGTCGAGCTCGGGCCGTATCGAGGCACCGATCGGCCGCGACCGTCGCGACCGGACCAGGCATTCGCTCGACACTCCCACTCCGCGTGACGCCGTGACGTGGTTCGAAGTGCGCGAGACGATGACTCACCATGCGCTACTCGACGTCCGGCTCGAGACGGGGCGCACACACCAGATCCGCGTCCATCTGGAGGCGATCGCGCTTCCGGTGAGTGGCGATCCCGTCTACGGCGTCGCCGGCGACCTCGGCCTGGAGCGCCAGTTTCTGCATGCGCGGCGGCTCGCCTTCGATCACCCGCTCACGCACGCCGCGATCGACGTGTCGTCCGAGTTGCCATCGGACCTCGAGCAGGCTCTGGGGGTCGCGCGCAGCTGACCGCGTTGCAGGTCGGCGCCGCCGGACGTCGGCTACCATAGGCCCTTCACGTTCCATCAACCCGGCGATCAGCGCCCGGGCGGTGGTGCCGCGACTTCGCCATCGAAGTCCGGTTCCGTCCCGGCCCGCCGGAGCACGTCATCCGAAACCACGTTGAAAGGGGCTGGTCCCGTTGGCAGTCGTCTCCATGAAGGAGCTACTGGAGGCTGGAGTTCACTTCGGTCACCAGACGCGCCGCTGGAACCCGAAGATGAAGCGATTCATCTTCACGGAGCGCGGCGGTATCTACATCATCGATCTGCAGCAGACGCAGCAGCTCATCGAGGATGCACACGACTTCGCGCGCAACATCGCCGAGCGCGGTGGCACGATCCTGTTCGTCGGGACCAAGAAGCAGGCCCAGGAGGCGGTGCGAACCGAGGCGGCCCGGGTGGGCATGCCCTTCGTCTCCAACCGCTGGCTCGGCGGCCTGCTGACCAACTGGCGCACGATCTCCGACCGGATCGCATACCTCCACGACCTCCGGCGCCTCAAGAACGACGGACAGCTCGCGCTGCTGCCGGCGAAGGAGCGGATCACGATGGAGGCCGAGCTCGAGAAGCTCGAGGCGAACCTCGGTGGTGTTGCCGACATGAAGCGCCAGCCCGACGCCATCTTCATCGTCGACCTCAAGAAGGAGGCGCTCGCGGTGCGTGAGGCGCAGCGGCTGCACCTGCCGGTGATTGCCCTCGTCGACACGAACTGCGATCCGGACGAGGCCCAGTTCGTGATCCCCGGCAACGACGACGCGATCCGTTCGTGCTCGCTGATCGTTCGCGCCCTTGCAGACGGCATCGCCGCCGGTCAGGCCAAGTTCTCGGAACGTGACTTCGCGGCGAAGGCCCAGGCGGCCGAGGCGGCAGCTGCTGCTGCTGCGGCTGCAGAGGCCGAAGCCGCCGCAGCGGCCACGGCTGCTGCGGAGGCGGAGGAGACCGCTCCGACCGAGGAAGCTGCCCCGTCGGGCAAGGGAGACATCGAGGAGATCGAGGGCATAGGTCCGGCGTACGCGGAGAAGCTCCGCGCTGCCGGTATCTCGACGATCGAAGGCCTGCTCGAGCAAGGAGCGACGCCGGAAGGCCGGGCCGCCCTCGTCGAGAAGACCGGGATCGACGCGGTGCGGACGCTCCGCTGGGTCAATCATGCCGACCTGATCCGGGTCGTCGGGATCGGCCCCGAGTTCGCGGAGCTGCTCGAGGCCGCAGGAGTCGACTCCGTCCCCGAGCTCGCGCAACGGAATGTCGAGAACCTCGTCACGGCGCTCACCGAGACGAACGAGGCCCGAAGCCTCGTCCGCCGGGTGCCGAGCGCGGCCGAGGTCACCGACTGGATCGAGCAGGCGAAGGCGCTTCCGCGCGTCGTCGCTCACTGAGAGGAGAGAGAATGACCGAGATCAGCGCAGCCCTCGTCAAGGAGCTTCGTGAGGCCACGGGCGCGGGCATGATGGACTGCAAGCGGGCCCTGCAGGAGACCGAGGGCGATCTCGACGCGGCACGAACCCTGCTGCGCGAGAAGGGGATGGCCCAGGCCGGCAAGCGTGCAGACCGTGCCACCACCGAGGGCGTCGTCGGCGCGATCGTCGACGGCTCTGTCGGCACGATCGTCGGCGTCGGCTGCGAGACCGAGCCCGTCTCCAAAAACGAGGAGTTCCAGTCGTTCGCCGAGCGGGTGCTGAAGGCCGTGCACGAGAGCGGCCCGGAGGCGGTTGAGGGCTTCGACGAGGAGCGCCTCGCGCTGATGGGCAAGCTTGGCGAGAACATCGTCGTCGTCGGCGCCGAGCGCTATGACGACGGCGGCTCCATCGCCTCGTACGTCCATCCGCCGGCGCACAAGATCGGTGTTCTCGTCGACCTCGCCGGCGGCGACGCGGCACTGGCCCGGCAGCTTGCTATGCACATCTCTTTCGCCGCCCCCGAGTGGGCAACGAAGGACGACGTGCCTGCTGAGGCCGTCGAGGCGGAGCGGCAGGTGTACCTCAACTCCGACGAGCTTCTCTCGAAGCCGGAGGCCGCACGTGAGAAGATCGTCGACGGCATGCTCGGCAAGCGCTTCTTCGCGGCCTCACCCGGGGGCGTCCTGCTCGAGCAAGCGTGGATCCACGAGCAGTCGAAGTCGGTGGGGGCGACCCTCGAGGCTGCCGGTGCGACGCTCAAGGGCTTCAAGCGGGTCTCGGTCGCCGGATCGTGAGCGCAGACCCCGTCGAACCGGTTCCTGCCCGAACGGCCGAGACCTCGCCGTTTCGGCGTATCCTCCTGAAGCTCTCCGGCGAGAGCATGATGGGCGAGCGGGAATTCGGCGTCGACCCGCACACGGTGTCGGCGATCGCGCGCGAGGTAGCCGAGGTGCGGAGCCGTGGCACGGAGCTCGCAATCGTCGTCGGGGGAGGCAACTTCTACCGCGGCATGGCGGCGGCAGCCGACGGCATGGATCGGGCGACGGCCGACTACGCCGGCATGCTCGCGACTCTCCTGAACGCCCTGGCGCTCCAGGACGCGCTCGAGAAGCTCGGCGTCCAGACGCGCGTGCAGTCCGCGATCGCAGTCTCGGAGGTGGCAGAGCCCTACATCAGGCGTCGGGCGATGCGGCACCTCGAGAAGGGGCGGGTCGTGCTCTTCGCCGCCGGCACCGGCAACCCGTTCTTCACGACCGATACGGCCGCAGCGCTGCGGGCGCTCGAGATCGGCGCCGAAGCGATCCTGATGGCGAAGAACGGTGTCCAGGGCGTCTACGACGGCGACCCGCGCACCGATCCGACCGCCAGCTTCCTACCCGAGATCACCCACCTCGAAGCGATCGAGCGCGGCCTGCGGGTGATGGACACGACAGCGCTCTCCCTGTGCATGGACAACCAGGTGCCGATTCACGTCTTCGAGCTCGCGGAGGGCAACATCGTCCGCGTCGCCGCCGGGGAGCGGATCGGCACGATCGTGACGACTCCGAAGGAGGCCTGAGTTGACGGCAATCGAAGACTTTCTCAGTGACTGCGTGCTCCGCATGGACAAGTCGATCGACGCGACACGCACGGAGTTCAACAGCGTGCGCACGGGCCGGGCCTCGGCCGGCCTGCTCGATCGGATCACGATCGACTACTACGGCACGCCGACTCCGCTCAACAACATGGCCACGATCTCGGCCCCCGAGGCTCGCCTGCTCTCGATCCAGGCCTACGACTCGACGCAGATCAAAGCGATCGAGAAGGCGATCATGGAGTCCGACCTCGGGCTGACCCCGTCCAACGACGGCAAGGTCATCCGGCTGCCGATCCCAGCGCTCACGGAGGAGCGGCGCAGGGAGCTCGTGAAGGTCGTGCGGCGCTACGCCGAGGAGGGCAAGGTCGCTATCCGAAACGTCCGACGCGACGTGATGAAGCACCTCGAGGAGCTCGTGAAGAACGGCGAGGTCGGAGATGACGAGGAGCGTCGCGCCGAGGCCCAGGTTCAGAAGCTGACAGACGACCATGTCAAGAAGCTCGACGACATGTTGAAGCACAAAGAGGCCGAGATCATGGAGGTCTAGCGGGCCTCCAATCCGACTGTGAGCACTGCACCGAGGATCGAGGCACCATCGACGCCGGCGGGGGGGGCCGCGGCACGCACCGTCGCGATCATCATGGACGGAAACGGGCGCTGGGCGGCGGGTCACAACAGGCCCGTTGCGGACGGCCACCGCGAGGGGACGCGCGCCCTCCGGCGCACCGTGGAGGCGGCAATCGACCTTGGCGTCACGAGCCTCGTCGTCTACGCGTTCTCGACCGAGAACTGGGCCCGCCCTGCCGACGAGGTCGCGACGCTGATGGAGATCCTCGGGGAGACGATCGAACGCGAGCTTCCCGATCTTGCGAAGCAAGGTGTGAGGACGCGCTTCCTGGGACGGCGCGATCGCGTTCCCGGAGACCTCTGCGAGCGAATGGGCGAGCTCGAGGTCTCGACCGCGCAGCGGGACACGCTCAACCTCTGGATCGCGTTCGACTACGGCGGCCGCGCCGAGCTCGTGGAGGCCGCGCGCCGGTGCGTCGAGGACGGACTCGCAGCAGGCCAGGTCGACGAGGCGGCGATCGCGGCTCGCCTGCAGGCACCGGAGCTGCCCGAGATCGATCTCCTGATCCGCACCTCCGGAGAGTTCCGGATCTCCAACTTCATGCTCTGGGAGGCGGCGTACGCCGAGTTCGTGTTCTCCGAGACGCTCTGGCCCGACTTCGGCGCGGACGACCTGCGGGCCGCTCTCGAGACCTTCGCGGGCCGTGAGAGGCGGTTCGGCGGCAGATGAGCGCCTTCAGGTCACGCATCGTGGTGGCACTCGTGCTGCTCCCGCTCGTCCTCGGAGTCGTCTGGCTGGGCGGCTGGTGGCTGTTCGCGCTGGCGCTCGGCGGCGGCCTGCTCGCGCTCCACGAGCTGTATGTGATGGGGCGCGGGCTGCGCCCGATCGTGCTCGGCGGCTATGTCGGACTGGTGCTTACGCTGCTCGGCGCCGAGAGCGGGAAGACCTCGTGGATGGTCGGCGGCATCTTCGCCACGATCCTCGTCGCGTTCGTCATTTTCGGCTTCTCCGACGCGCGGCCGTCGGCCACAGCATCGATCTCGCTGACGGTTCTGGGCGTGCTCTGGGTGGGCGGCGGCCTGGCGTGCCTGATGTTGTTGCGAGGAATCCCCGAGCACGGCCGCCTCGCGGTGTTCACCGTCCTGATCGCGGTCTTTGCCGACGACACGGCAGCCTATTTCGTGGGGCGCACGATCGGCCGCCACAAGATGGCGCCGCGGATCTCGCCCGGAAAGTCGTGGGAGGGATTCGTGGGGGGCACCGTCGCGGCGATGGCGGTGGCGTTCTTTGCGATCTACCACCAGGGCTTCCTGAGCAATCTCGAGGCCATCGCCCTAGGAGCGGCGATCGCCGTCGCAGCGACGCTCGGAGACCTCTTCGAATCGGCGATCAAGCGCGACCTCGGAGTCAAGGACTCCGGGCGCGTGCTCGCCGGGCACGGTGGGTTCCTCGACCGGCTCGACTCGCTGCTCTGGGCCGGCCCGGCCGCCTTCTACGTCGTCCTCGCCTTCGCCTAGCCGGTCGTTTCAGGCACCCTGGATCAATGACACGCGTCGCCCTACTCGGTGCCACGGGCTCGATCGGCCGTCAGGCGCTCGAGATCGTCGCCGCCAACCCGGAGCTCGAGCTGTGCGCCCTCATGTCAGGGGCGCAGCCGCTCGACGAGCTTGCCGCGGGTCTGGGCGTCAAACACACCCAGGTTGGCGGCCCGGCCTCTGCGCTCCTCGATGCCTCCGAGCCGGACGTCGTGCTGAACGCGATCGTCGGCTTCGCGGGCGTCGAGGCAACGCTCTGGGCACTGGGGCGCGGGGTGACGCTCGCCCTCGCCAACAAGGAGAGCCTCGTCGCCGCCGGCGAGCTCGCGACCGCCGCGCACCGTCGCGGCGGCGGCCTCCTGCTGCCGGTCGACAGCGAGCACTCCGCCCTCTTCCAGTGCCTCGAGGGACGCGATCCGGACACGGTCGCATCGCTCGTGCTCACGGCCTCGGGTGGCCCGTTCCGCGGCCGCACGCGGGAGGAGCTCGAGCACGTGACCGTTGCCGAGGCGCTTGCTCATCCGAACTGGTCGATGGGACGAAAGATCTCCGTGGACTCGGCGACGCTCGCAAACAAGGGCCTCGAGCTGATCGAGGCACACTGGCTGTTCGGCATCCCGTACGATCGCATCGAGGTGGTTGTCCATCCGACCTCTGTCGTGCATTCGCTCGTACGCTTCCGGGACGGCGCCCTACTCGCGCACCTCGGGATGCCCGACATGCGTGTGCCGATCTCGTTTGCGCTGACCTTCCCGGACCGGGCCCCGGTCGAGGCAACCCCGCTCGATCTGCTGGGCGGGCTCGAGCTCCGCTTCGAGACTCCCGACGCGGAGACGTTCCCGCTCCTTCCGCTCGCGCGGGCGGCGGGAGAACGCGGCGGCACGTTCCCGTGCGCCTACAACGCGGCCAACGAGGTTGCCGTGGCGGCATTCCTCGACGGCAGGATCGGCTTCGGCGAGATCGCGGAGACCGTTGCTGACGCGCTCGAGCACGTGGCCGGAACCCCGGCCCGCGACCTCGACGACCTTGTCGCGGCCGACGGCGACGCCCGCCGAGCCGCCGGACGGAGGCTGGTGGCGGCATGACGATCCTCATCTCGATCCTCGGGCTCAGCCTGCTCGTGTTCGTGCACGAGCTCGGTCACTTCTCCGCCTCACTGGCGCTCAGGATGCGCCCGCGCAAGTTCTACGTCGGCTTTCCCCCTGCGATCATCAAGCGCACGCGGAAGGGGATCGAGTACGGCATCGGGGCGATCCCGCTCGGGGGGTTCGTGAAGATCCCCGGGATGCACCGCCCTGCCGCCTCCGACGTCGATCCGGTCTTCGCCGCCGCAGTCGAGGAGGCGCCCGAGCTGGCCGGCTCCGCCGAGCGCCTGCGTCGCGCCCTCAGCACCGGCGACCACGACCGCGCCCGTGAGGCGCTCGCCACCTTCGGGGAGCGCGCCGCCGATGCCGCGCTCTCAGAGCAGGCTGCACGGAGCGTCGAGAAGGGTATGACCGATATCGGCGACGCCCTCGGGCCCGATGCCTACTGGCGCGCCGACACGTGGCGGCGCGTCCTCGTCATCTTCGCCGGGCCGGCCGCCAACATCCTCTTCGCGCTGGTGCTCTTCACCGGCCTGTATATGACCTCGGGCGGCAAGCCGACGACGTCGGTCGACGGCGTCCGGCCGGACTCGGCCGCGGCGGCGCTCGACCTCCGCAGCGGTGACCGCATCATCTCGATCAACGGCGTCCCGATGACCGGACGCTCGATCTCGGAGGCGATCTCCACGTCCGGGGGCAAGCCTCTGAGGATCATCGTGGGTCGTGACGGCAAGATCCTCACCCTCGGGCCGCGGCCTGCGAAGCTCGATGCCGGGGTCTACCGCCTGGGCTTCATCCTGCGGGGCGTCGGGTTACCACCCCAGCAGGCGGCGAAGGAGTCGGTGCTGACGGTCGGCCGCGTGTCGAGAGACATCGTCGGCTCGCTCGGCAATCTCGCGAGCGGCAAGGGACGGAACGACATCTCGAGCCCGGTCGGCATCGTCCAGGGCTCGTCCGACGCCGCCAAACAGGGAACCAACAGCTTCCTGTGGGTGCTCGGCCTGATCTCGCTCTCGATCGCGCTGCTCAACCTCCTGCCCCTGCTGCCGCTCGACGGCGGCCATATCGTGTTCGCGATCATCGAGGGCGTCGGCGGCCGCACGGTGCGCCGCGAGACCTACGAGCGCGTCTCGTTCGTCGGAATCGGGCTCGTGCTGCTCCTCTTCGTGATCGGCCTCTCGAATGACATCGGGCGGCTTTCGTAGTCCCGCAAGATCGCGGATCCGCCCGCGCGGATCCGCGATCGCACGCAAGACCCCTGAAGCCGGCTACTTCGTGCCGGATGACCCTAGAACGCCTCAGGTAGCGCGAGCGCCACATCGAGACTGCGGTGATACCCGGCGCGCGTGATCTCCTCCACGCCGAGTGAGGCGAGATGCGACGTCTGCCACTGGGCGTCGAGAAGGCGTGGGCCACCGAGCTCCTGCAGCAGCTCGATCAACCCGAGCAGCGCCGCCTTTGACGCGTTGGTGCGCCGGTGGAACTTCGACTCGGCCGCAAACAGGCCGCCCGTCGCAACACCGTAGAGCCCGCCGGCGAGCCCCTCGTCGTCCCACGCCTCGATCGAATGGGCCCAGCCGAGCTCGTGCAGCCGCGCGTAGGCCCCGACGAAGCTCTCGCCGATCCAGCCGTGAGGGCGTCCGGGGTCGGCGCACCCGCGCATGACCTCGGTGAACGCCGTGTCGAGGCGGATCTCGTAGCCGCGCGCCGCCCGACGTAGCGAGCGCGACGGTGCGAACCCGTCGACGCCTATCACCGCTCGCCTCGTCGGTGACCACCAGACGAGGTCGCCGTCCACCCGCATCGGGAACACGCCTGTCCGATAGGCGGCGAGCAGCGTCCCGGGCTCGAGGTCGGCTCCCATTGCCCAGACGTCATGGGGGTGGTCGTCGGGAGGACGGGTAAAGGCCCAGGTGGTGGGAGGGGGCTCGACAGGCATGTCTCTACACTTGGTCGGGATGGGAAGTCTCGCTCAGATCCGCGTCGGCGGGGTTGCAATCGGTGGCGGCGCGCCGGTTGTCGTCCAGTCGATGACCCTGACGAAGACACATGACGTCGAGGCGACGACGGCGCAGATCGCGGTACTCGTCTCCGCCGGGTGCGAGATCGTGCGGTGCGCGGTGCCGAAGATCGAGGACGCCGACGCCCTGGCGAAGATCGTCCGGCTCTCGCCGATCCCGGTGATCGCCGACATCCACTTCAACGCCTCGCTGGCGCTGCGCGCGATCGACGCGGGTGTCGCCGCTGTCAGGATCAATCCCGGCAACATCGGCGGTCCGGACAAGGTCGAGCTCGTCGTCAAGGCGGCCAAGAAGGCCGGCGTCGCGATGCGCATCGGTGCGAACTCCGGCTCGCTGCCGGCGCACCTGCACGAGCTCGCCCAGCAGGACCAGGCCGAGGCACTCGTCGAGGCCGCCCTCGAGGAGGTCGCCATCCTGGAGCGCCTCGACTACCGCGACTTCAAGATCTCCGTCAAGGCAACGCACGTGCCGACGATGATTCGCGCCTACCGGATGCTCTCGGCGAAGGTGCCGTACCCTCTGCACCTCGGCGTCACCGAGGCGGGGACACCGTTTGCGGGAACGATCAAGAGCGCCGTGGGGATCGGCTCCCTGCTCGCGGACGGGGTCGGCGACACGTTCCGCGTTTCCCTCACCGCCGACCCCGTCAAGGAGGTCGAGGTCGCCTGGGAGATCCTGAAGGCGCTCGGACTGCGCGAGCGCGGCCCGGTGATGATCGCCTGCCCGTCGTGCGGCCGCGACAACGTCGGGGTCGAGAGCCTGGCCGTCGTCGTCGAGGAGCGACTCAAGGCGTACCCAGAGGCATTCGAGGTGGCGGTGATGGGCTGCGCCGTGAACGGACCGGGGGAGGCGGGTGATGCCGACTTCGGGATCGCCGGCGGACGCGAGGTCGGCTTCCTCTACGCGCACGGCCGGGTGCTGAAGAAGGTGTCGTCGGACATCCTGATCGACGAGCTCTTCCACGAGATCGACCGTTGGATCGCGGGCGGCATGCGGCGGCCGAAGCGCCTGAAGATGGCCAAGCCGGCGGCCCTCGCGATGGCCGAGGCCTCGCTGATCCCGCTCGACTGAGGTCGGCCAGTCCTCTTGCCTGGCGGGGCAACGAACCGCACCGCCGACGCTGCGGGTTGACTACCCTACGCGGATGGTCCGACGCCAGTCAGAGCTCTTTCTCCCGACGCTCCGCGACGATCCCGCGGACGCCGAGGCCGTCTCACACAAGCTGCTCGTTCGCGCGGGTCTGATCAGGCAGGTCAGCGCCGGGCTCTGGAGCTTCCTCCCGGCCGGCTGGCGGGTGCACGAGAAGATCGTCCAGATCGTGCGCGAGGAGATGGACGCGATCGGCGGCCAGGAGATGCTGATGCCCGTCGTCACACCGGCCGAGCTGTGGGAAAGGACCGGACGGGACAGGATCCCCGAGCTCTTCCGGTTGAACGATCGCGCCGGGCGTGACTTCCTGCTCGCGATGACGCACGAGGAGACGGTGACGTTCCACTTCGCCGAGCTCGGCTCCTACCGCGACCTCCCGAAGATCCTCTATCACTTCCAGACGAAGGGTCGCGACGAGCCCCGACCGCGGGGTGGCCTGTTGCGCGTGCGCGAGTTCGTGATGAAGGACGCCTACACCTTCGACCGTGACGAGGAGGGCCTCGACGTCGGGTTCCAGAAACATGCCCGCGCCTACGAGCGCATCTTCGACCGCTGCGAGCTCGAGGTGTACGCGGTGCAGGCCGAGTCGGGGATGATGGGGGGGAGCGAGTCGATCGACTACCTGGCGCCGTCGGGCTCGGGCGAGAATACCCTCGTCACGTGCTCGAACGGCGACTACGCGGCCGACCTCGAGATCGCGTTGGGCGTCCCGCGTGCTCCGACCTTTACCGACCGCCTGGATGCGCCGTCCGAGGTGGCGACGCCGGGGATCACGACGATCGACGACCTGGCAGCGTTCCTCGGCGTCGATCCCGCGGCGACCTCCAAGGCGATGCCCGTGACGAAGGACGACGGCACTGTCGTCCTCGGCCTGATCCGCGGCGACGACCGTCTCGAGGAGGCGAAGCTCGCTGCCGCCCTCGGGAGCGCCTTCCGGCCCTCCACCGAGGACGAGATCCGCGCCGCCTTCGGCGCCGACCCGGGGTCGCTCGGGCCGATCGGCTTCAAGGGCGAGATCGTGGCGGACGAGGCGCTCCACGAGGGGCAGTTCGTGGCGGGAGCGAACCGGACCGGCTGGCACCTGCGCGGCGTCGAGCACGGGCGCGACTTCACGGCGCGCTTCGCCGACATCCGCCAGCCGGTGGAGGGTGACGCGTGTGCAAAGTGTGGCGGTATGCTCGGCTTCCAGACGGCAATCGAGGTCGGTCACATCTTCAAGCTCGGCACGAAGTACTCCGCGGCCCTCGGCGCGACATTCCTCGACGAGAACGGTGAGGAGAAGCCCGTCCTGATGGGCAGCTACGGGATCGGCCCCGGCCGGATCATGGCCGCCTCGGTCGAGCAGCGCCACGACGAGCATGGCATCGTCTGGCCCCGCTCGATCGCGCCCTACGACGTGCACGTACTGGCACTGCACGGCGCTGCCCAGGAGGTACTCGTCCCGGCGGTCGAGGCGGCCGAGTTGCTCGACTCGGGCGGCCTCCAGGTGTTGCTGGACGACCGGGCCCAGCGCCCGGGCGAGAAGTTCGCCGATGCAGACCTGCTCGGCGTGCCGATCCGGGTGACGGTCGGGAAGAAGACACTGGACGACGGGGCGGTCGACGTGCGGATCCGGGCAACCGGCGCCGACGAGCGGATCCCGCGTGAAACCCTGCTTTCCTTCATAGAGGAGCTCTAAGTGGCAAAACGACGCACGTACTCGGACGACGGGCTCGGCCCCACGATGGAGCGGTTGATGACCGAGACCGGCCTCACCTATCGGGCGCTCGCGGACAAGACCGACCTTTCCGCCGGCTACCTCAACCACATCGTCCACGGCAACCGGCCGGTGCCGTCGAACGAGGTGCTCGCCCGACTCGCCGAGGCGTTCGGCGTCCAGCCAAAGCACTTCCGCGAGTACCGGATCCGCGTGATCACCGACAAGCTCGAGCAGATGCCCGACCTTGTCGACCGGCTCTACAAGCGGCTCGGTTGAGAACGGCGGCGCTGCCGCTAGGATGACGCGGTCACGGGGCGTGGCGCAGCCTGGTTAGCGCGCTAGTCTGGGGGACTAGAGGTCCCGAGTTCGAATCTCGGCGCCCCGATACACGAAAGCCCCGCGAATGGTGGGGCTTTCGTGTGGAGGCGAACGCATCTAGAGATCGGGGCTACGCGGTCACTTGGCCTTCCTGGATGTCGCGGAGTGCGCCGCTGCTCAGCTTCCGGAGCGATTCCTCGAGAGCTTCCCTGGGCACGCGGATGCTCGCCGCCCGCCTTGTCGCCGACAGGCCGCGTGTCGCCACGCAGGCGGCGCTTCTGCGTATTGCGAGCGGGGCGATCTTCGTCGCCTTCGGGCTCGGCAAGTTCACAAACCAGGCGCGAGACGCGCTCCTTCGCGAAGTACGGGCTGCCCGCGCCGGAACTCTTCGCACCCGCGATCGGCGTGCTCGAGCTCGCGCTGGGGCTGCTTCTCGTCGCCGGACTCGTGGCGCGGCTCGCAGCCGGGATGCTGGCCGGCGACATGGTCGGCGCGATCGCCACCGCCGGTCGGGTCGAGGGTGGTGCGATCAACCTCGGCCTCGCTCCGGCGCTCCTCGCCGTGATGCTGTTTCTCGTCTGGTCCGGGGCCGGCCGCTGGTTCGTGGACGCGCGCCTGCGCGACAACCTGGCGACCGGCCCCCCTGCACCACCCTAGACAAGGGCGAAACAGATGCCCGCCCGACCGAGAAATGTGTACCGACGTGTGCAGAGGTGCGGCTTCGAGGTGCATTTGGTGTAGTTATTAGTTAGCTGCCGTGGTCTCAGCCGCGGAGTACTCACGACGTCCGCCCGCGGTGGGGATGGTGTCAGGTCTTGCGATCACGCATTCGTGGCGCCGCCAATCTGGGACCGCCATCGCTCGCTTGGAGACGGGGTTACAGATCGTCCGCTCCCCGTTGCCCATGCTGCAATGCAAGACCTAACACCAGGTTCCTACGCCCAGCGGCCCGACGCAATGGTCGGCGAACCACTGATCGGTCGAGTGGATGCAACCACCCGGCGCGGTCGCCAAGACGATCGAGGTACAGCCGAGGCAGTCGCTCACCCGGTCGCAATCCTAACCCGGCCGGTCGACGAGTTTGAGTCGGGCGCCGTTCCGAGGTTCGGCAATACCCCCCGAGGGTGACGTTGTGCTTGGTCGCCGTGCGGGGGATGATTGTGTCCGGCGCTGGCGACTCTTTCCCCTCGAGTCCGGCGCCTACTGCGGCGGCGGCACCCGACGGGGTGTCGTCGCTTGCATCTGTCCGACGATCGAGGCACGCATTCGTGGCACCGGCAATCCGAAACCGCTATCGCTCGCTTGGAGACGGGGTACGGGGTTGCAGGTCGTCCGCTCCCCGTTGCCCATGCTGCAATGCAAGACCTGACACCAGGGTCTTAGCGGCGAGCCGGACCGAGCGGGAGGATCGTCCTGCCGTACTGGTCGTTCCAGATCTGCGCAGTGGCCGTGTAAACCGCGAGCAGGCCCGTCAGGATGCCTTCCCAGCCGGCGATGTGACCGATCGTGTCGCTTCGTGTCCAGTCGCGAAGCGCGAGCAGGACGAACAGGATCGTCAGCGCTGCGAACACCGCCTGCAGCGCGCGCGTCGTTCGCAGCGACCCCACGAACATGATCGCCGTGAACAACCCCCACGAGAGGAGGTACCAACCCATCGCGCGATCGGAGGGCGTGTCTCCCATGCCCCACCCGGGGAACACGATCAGAGCGACGAGCGAGAACCAGAAGAGCCCGTACGAGCAGAACGCAGTCGCGCCGAACTCGTTGCCCTTGCGGAAGTCGATTAGCCCGGCGATCACCTGCGCCACGCCGCCGTAGAAGATGCCCATCGCGAGGATCATCGAGTTGAGCTCGTAGTAGCCGGCGTTGTGGATGTTGAGGAGGATCGTCGTCAACCCGAAGCCCATCAACCCGAGCGGCGCGGGATTCGCCGTCGAGTCATGAATCGTGATCTCGGACACGTCGACCATCTGACCCCGACGCTCGCAACACTCCTCGTTCGAGGCATCCGGGCCAACCCGGATCCCACTCCGTGCGCACCCTGATTGCACGAACGTGCCGTCGTGGCATCCGCCGCGACGGCTCGACCGACTACTTCCGGTGTCGCATGCTGATGGTCGTGCCGGCGAAGATGCCGAAGCCGAAGCCGACCGCGGTTCCCTTCAGCACGCCTGCTCCCGCAGCGTGGACACTCGCCCCGGTTGCCGCTTCTCGCGGAGGCGGTACCGGGGCGAGGCGGTCGGGAACGTCAACCAGATGGACCCCTTTGCTCCTCTCGCCGTTCTTCGGGCGGCGGGGAGGGGGGCGCACAGCCTGCTCCAGGCGCACCGGATGAACGCGTCCTGATGGCGTCGGCGGCGCCACTCACGGACGAGGTAGACCGCCCGGGTGGAGTCCACCTGCGTAGGATCGAGCTCTTCGACGAGACGAAGGACGCCCCACGTTGCCCCTGAGCCGACGTGCGTGCTTGGCCACCGGCCGGCCATTCCCCAGGAGGCCCGCCGGAGCGGGCCTCCCCCTTTTTGCACCTCGTACCTTCGCCTCAGGTGCGCATGTCGCCTCCCTGCGTGAGGGTCGCCCGAAACTACGGGCGTGGTGCAAAGCACATAATCGAAGTCGGCGCTGCTGCTGTCAAGCAATCGGTCTGGATCTACTCCTCGCCGCGGCCGAGCAGGAGCACGACCACGAGGAAGATCGCGGCAATCCCTACGGCGATCAGGGTGCGCTCGAACCGGACTCCGACAATGAGGAGCATCCCGATCACGACGATGAGCCGGACGACGACGGCGCGCGTGATGCCGTGGCGCCGCAGGAAGGTCAACTCTCGATCGACGTCCATGGGGGGAGGCTACTCCGTCGCAACGCTGCGGCTCGGGAAAAGTTCATCGATGTCGACCGGCTCGGATCGGTTCGCATCCCCGCCGAGGCCGGTTGACTTCCGCGAGGCAGGAGCATTGAATGCCACGAACACAGCGCGAATGTGTGTTTCCGTGTCCTGGACCGTAACCAAGTGGAGGCGACAGTGAGCGCGATTACGCCGGACGAGTTCATCGATCACACGACCTCGATGGCTCTCGAGGAGAAGGCCAAGCTCCAGAAGCACTTCACGCGGTTCGACATCTACTTCTTCCTGATCTGCACGATCGTCGGCGTCGACACGCTCGGCCTCGTCGCCTCCAAGGGCGCAGAGGGGTTCACCTGGCTGATCTTGCTCGCGGTGGCGTTCTTCGTGCCCTACGCGCTGCTCACAGCAGAGCTCGGATCCGCGTTCACCGAGGAGGGCGGCGCCTACGTCTGGACGCGCCTGGCATTTGGTCGGCTCGCGGCTGCTGTCAACGCCGTCTTCTACTGGTTCAGCAACCCGATCTGGATCGGGGCCACGCTCGCGCTGCTGACGATCGCGACCGTGGATCAGTTCTTCTTCTCGATCAGCGACAACTCGTGGCTCTTCTACGTAGTCGGTCTCGGCTACATCTGGTTCTCGGTTTACTCGGCCATCCTCTCGTTCGGGATCGGCAAGTGGATCCCGACGCTCGGTGCCTGGTGCCGCATCTTCGTGCTCGGCCTTTTCGTGGTCAGCACGATCATCTACGCGTTCAAGAACGGGCTCAGCTTCCCCGCCGGTGGCGAGTTCAAGCCGAGCTACGCACTCTTCATCGGGCTCGTCCCGGTGCTGTTCTTCAACTATGTCGGCTTCGAACTACCGAGCGCGGCAGGCGACGAGATGAAGGACCCGCAAAAGGACGTTCCGTACACCGTGCTCCGAGCGGCGATCACGGCGATCCTGCTCTACGGCCTGCCGATCCTCGCGATCGTCGCCGTGCTTCCGAAGAACGAGATCACCGGCGTCGACGGCTTCATGACCGCGGTCGGGTCGGTCTTCACCGTCTACGGCGGCGCCTCGAGCGTGATGACGAAGATCGCCGCCGCCGGGTTCATCATCGCGCTGATCTCGAGCGCCTGCACGTGGCTGATGGGCTCCGATCGCAGCCAGGCCGTCGCCTGCTACGACGGCGCCGGGCCCCGCATCCTCGGGCGCTTCTCTGCCAAGCTGGGCACGCCCGTGAACGTGAACTTCCTCTCGGGCGTGATCTCGACGATCATCTTCGTTGCCGCAGCACAGATTGCGGGCGGCAGCGCGTCTGCGACGTTCGACGTGATGATCGGGATCGTGCTGACGTTTACCACTCTGTCGTACATCCTGATCTTCCCGGCCCTGATCAAGCTGCGCTACAGCCACCCGCATGTCAACCGCCCCTACAAGGTCCCGGGCGGCATGGTCGGCGTCTGGGTCTGCGGGGTCTTGACGACGTTCTGGGCCGTCTTCGCCTCGCTCGTGGCGATCTTCCCCGGCTTCCTCGACGGCCAACTGCTGAACAACGCCGACCTCCCGACCGACGTCTCCCGGCTCAAGTACACGGCGATCGCCGGCGTCGCGCTCGGGTTGGCGTTCCTCGCCGGGCTTCTCTTCTACTGGCTCGGAGCGAAGACCCGCGAGCAGATGGTGGACGTGCCGCTCGAGGGCAACGAGGAGTTGGCCGCGCGGGTCGGCCTCGCTGCGACCTAGAACGCGCGATCTTGCCCTTGATCCCGGGGCAGCCGGCCTCTGGGATCAAGGGCGACACGACGTGTGGGAGTGCACCACGCCTACACTTCCCCGGTGCGCCGCTATCACCTGACGACCTTCGGCTGCCAGATGAACAGCCACGACTCGGAGCGGATCAAGGGAATGCTCGAGTCGATCGGCCTCGGCGAGGCGACCTCCAAGGAGGAGGCCGACATCGTCGTCTTCAACACCTGCACGATCCGGGAGAAGCCCGACACGAAACTGTCGGCGTATCTCGGTGACGCGGGCGCACGCAAGCGCGAGAACCCGGATCTCGTGATCGCCGTCGGCGGCTGTTACGCAGAGGCCCAGCAGGAGCGGATCTTCGGGCTCTACCCGCAGGTGGACGTAGCCTTTGGCCCCGGCTCGATCCCGCATCTCGGCGAGTGGCTGGGAGCGGGGGGCGAGGGCGTCGAGCGTGGCCGCTTCGGCACGCACGAGCATTTCGCAGGCCACCTACCGCAACGTCGCGAGCGCGCTGCCCACGCCTGGGTGCAGGTCTCGATGGGCTGCAACTCGACCTGCTCGTACTGCATTGTCCCGGCCGTGCGCGGGCGCGAGCAGAGCCGCCGGCCCGGGGACATCGTTGCCGAGGTCACGCAGCTTGCCGCAGACGGGGTGCGAGAGATCACGCTGCTCGGCCAGAACGTCAACTCCTGGGGCCGTGACCTGGCCCCGGACATCCGCACGGAGTTCGGCGAGTTGCTGCGCGCCTGCGACGCGGTCGAGGGGATCGCGCGGATCCGCTTCACGAGCCCGCACCCGAAGGATTTTCGCGAGCCCGTGATCGCGGCGATGGGCGAGTGCGATTCCGTCTGCGAGCACATCCACCTGCCGCTCCAGTCGGGCTCGACGCGCATCCTCAAGGCGATGCGCCGGACGTACTCGCGCGAGCGGTACCTGGTGCTCGCCGATCGGCTCCGGGCGGCGATCCCCGACCTCGCGCTCGGGACGGACATCATCGTCGGCTTCCCCGGTGAGACGGAGGAGGACTTCGAGGAGACGCTCGCGGTGGTCGAGGAGGTTCGCTACGACACCGCCTACACATTTATCTACTCGCCGCGGCGCGGCACGGATGCCGCCGAGATGGCCGACCAGGTGCGCGAGGAAGTCAAGCACGAGCGGCTGGAGAGGCTCGTCGAGGTCGTGCAGCGGATCGCGGCTGAGCGAAACGCGGAGCGCGTCGGACGCGTCGAGGAGGTACTCGTCGAAGGCCCGAGCCGCAACGATCCGACCCTGCTCCGGGGGCGCACCCGCCGCAACACGACGGTCAACTTCGCCGGCTCGGGAGGCGCAGGAGACCTCGTCGACGTGGTGATCGAGGGCTCGACCTCGACGACGCTGCGAGGCCGCGTCGCCTCGGCAGTGCCCGCCTGAGCCGGGCGCACTCGATGGTCCAGGTGATCGCCGTCTTCGGTCCGACGGCCTCGGGCAAGACGGCCGTCGCCGAGGAGGTCGCGGACCGGCTCGGGACAGAAGTGGTCTCGTGTGACGCCCTGCAGGTGTACCGCGAGCTGCCGATCCTCACGAACCAGCCGTCACGGGCGACGGCCCTGGTCGGGATCCGGAGCGTGAGCGAGAAGATGTCCGTGGGCGCCTACGCGAGCCTTGCGCACGCGGCGATCGACAACCTGATCGTGCGACACGGTGCAGCGGTCGTCTGCGGCGGCACCGGCCTCTACCTCCGGGCGGCGCTGGCTGACCTCGATGTGCCCCCGCCCCCGGCGGCGGGGGTGCGAGAGCGCATTCTGGCCGAGGCTCGGCTCGATGCGAAGGCCGCGCACGAGCGCCTCACGGCCCTCGACCCGCGGGCCGCGACCGCAGTCCACGCGAACGACACTCGGCGGCTCGTACGGGCGCTCGAGCTCGCCGAGGCAGGGGAGACGCTCGTGCCGCACGAGGACCGCCTCTGGGCGAGCGCCACACGGCATCCCACGCTGATCGTGGGGCTCGAGGTGCCACTGCAGGAGCTGGAGCGGCGAATCGTCGCACGCACCGACGCCATGTTCGCAGCCGGCGTGGTCGACGAGGTGCGAGTCGCTCTCGCGGGGGGCGTCGCGGCCACGGCGTCGAAGGCGCTCGGCCTCGACGAGATCGCGACCCTGCCGCAGGCCGAGGCACAGGAACGCATCGTCGCGCGCACGCGTCGCTATGCCGCCTACCAGCGCAAGTGGATGCGCCGGATTCCCGGGCTCGTCGCGATCGACGCAACCCGGAGCCCGGCCGCGGTCGCGGCCGACATCGCAGCGACCGCCGGCTTCTAGCCCCAGCTTCCGCAGCCCACGCTGCGTCGGAGGATCACCCACCCGTCAGAGGAACCGCTCGCCGCCAGCTCGCACCGAAGCGGCCGGCACGGCCGCGACTCGCGAGCACCCAGTCGGTCCCTCCGGGGACCGGATCGCCATCCCGCAGCATCGTGACGTGCCGCTCGAGCCGCGGGCCGAAAGCCGGGTAGCAGTGCAGGAGCTGCCAGCCCGAGGACGCCGATCAGGGCTTGGTGCATGACGCCTGGTCTGCACGCGCACCCGGCTAGGCTCCCGCCATGCGATTCTCGAAGTGGCACGCGCTCGGCAACAGCTACCTCGTCGTCGAGCAGCCCGGGGCCGGTGAGCTCACCCCGGAGCGCGTCCGGCTGCTCTGTTCGACCGAGGTGGGGATCGGCTCTGACGGCGTGCTCGAGGTCACCGAGCGCGCCGGAACGAGCGCGGTCGTGACGATCTGGAACCCCGACGGGTCGACGGCCGAGATGTCGGGGAACGGCGTTCGGATCGCGGCGCGCTGGCTCGCCGCCGAGACCGGCGCCACCGAGGTCACGATCGAGACGGCAGGCCGCGTCGTCGCGGCGACGATGCTGGGCGACGTCGATGCCGACATGGACGTGGGGGAGGTGCGGGTCGGCGAGCCGGAGGTCGTGGCGGGTACCGAGCTGACGACCGCCTCGGTGGGAAATCCGCACGCCGTGGTTCGGCTCGACACGCCGACGCGCGACGATCTTCTGCGCCTCGGGCCGCTCCTCGAGACCCACGACCGCTTCCCCGGCCGCACGAATGTCCAGGTCGTGCGGGTCGACGGGCGGCACGATCTTACGGTGCTCGTCTGGGAGCGCGGGGCGGGGGAGACGAGCTCGTCCGGGTCGTCCTCAGTCGCGGCGGCCGCCGTGGCGATCGCCCGCGGCTGGTGCGACAGCCCAGTGACGGTGCACCTCCCCGGCGGCGACCTCTCCGTGCGCTTCGCCGAAGGCCGGGCATCGCTCGTCGGCCCCGCCGTCCGCCTCGCCTCGGGTGAGACCGACCTCTAGTTCAGGCGTCCGGCTGAAGCTCTCCGGACACCGCGCACGCGACAGGCGGCAGCCACCGTCACAGCAAGCGGAGGCGACAGCTCCAGCCCGTCGTCTGGGCTACAGGCTCAGACGGCGATCTCGAACTCGCGCAGCACGTCGTTCAACGACGTCTTCAGATCCGTGGAGGCGCTGCGCTCGCCCACGATCAGCGCGCAGTTCAGCCCATATGCCCCGGCCGGGAACTCCTTCTGCCGCACGCCCGGGAGGACGACCGCGCGCGCCGGCACCTCACCGCGGTACTCGACCGGCTCGGAGCCCGTCACGTCGATAATCGGAATCGAGGCCGACAGGACGATGTTCGGCGCGATCACAGCACCGGCGCCGATCCGCACTCCCTCCACGATCACCGCGCGCGAGCCGATGAAGGCGCCGTCCTCGACAATCACAGGCGCCGCCTGGGGCGGCTCCAGCACACCACCGATGCCGACGCCGCCCGCGAGGTGCACGTCGGCCCCGATCTGCGCACAGGAGCCGACGGTGGCCCAGGTGTCGACCATCGTGCGAGGGCCGACCCAGGCGCCGATGTTCACGTAGCCGGGCATCAGAACACAGCCCTCCGAGAGGAACGAGCCATAGCGCGCCACGCCGGGAGGCACGACGCGAACGCCGCGGTCGGCGTAATCGGACTTGACGGGGATCTTGTCGAGGAAATGGAGACCGCCGACGTGCATCGGCTCGACCTTGCGGATGCGGAAGTAGAGCAGGATCGCCTTCTTGACCCACTCGTTGACCTGCCAGCCGTCGGTGGTCGGCTCGGCAACGCGAACCTGACCTGCGTCGAGGAGCCCGATCGCCTCCTCGACGATCGTGGGGTCGAGCGTCCCGGACTCCCACATCTCCTCGATCTGTCGCTTCAGCTCGGTGCTCATGACACGCATTCTCGCGGAACCAGTCCTGCGCTGCTCACAGCACCTGCTCCAGGATCTCGACGGCCCGGGCGCACTCCTCGTCGGTGGGGACGAGCGCGAAGCGCGCGTACCCTTCACCCGACGCGCCGAGGAAGGAACCGGGAGCGACAACTACGCCCTGATCGAGCAGCCGCGTAGCAAACGCCTCCGAGCTCTCGCCCTCAGGCACAGCGACCCAGAGATACATCGTCGAGGGGCCGCCGGCATCCCGCACACCCTTGCGCGCGAAGAGATCGAGGAAGACCGCGCGCTTGCCCCCGTAGGCGGCCCGGGCGCGTTCAACGTGCTCCTCGTCGCCCCAGGCGACGACCGACGCCCGCTGGACGAACTCCTGGGGAGCGGTGCCCACGTTCGGTCGGAACTGTTTCAGTGCCGCGATCAGCTCCGGGTCGCCGGCCACGAACCCCGAGCGATAGCCCGTCATCGACGAGCGCTTCGACAGGGTGTTGAAGGCAACGACGTTGGCCCGGTCGGGAAGCTGCAGCGCCGACGGCGGCGGAGCCCCGAACCAGAGCTCGGAGTACGCCTCGTCGGAGGCAAGCACGAAGTCGTGTTCGCGAGCGAGCTGCGCCAGCCGCTCGTAGAAGGAGCGCGGAGCGACGGCACCCGTCGGGTTGTTCGGATAGTTGACCCAGAAGAGGGCCGTCCGCCGCCAGGTCTCGGCCGGCACGGCGTCGAGGTCGGGGAGCCAGCCGTTCACCTCGAGCAGGGGAAGCTCCTCGATCCGAGCGCCGGCAAACTGGGCGCCTCGGACAGCGACGGGATAGCCCGGCTCGGTCACGATCACGGTGTCGCTGCCTGCGGCAATGTCGAGCACGACCTGGGCGAAGGAGAAGATCGCCTCTTTCGAGCCGAGCGTCGGGATCACCTCTGCCGCCGGGTCGAGCTCAACGGCGAATCGCCGCTGCACCCACGCGACAATCGCCTCGCGCAGCTCCGGCAGGCCGACGGCGGCGGGATATCCCATCCGCTCCCGGACGCCTTCTCTGAGCGCCTGGATGATCCGCGGGTCGGTGGGCTCGCGCGGGTCGCCCATCCCGAAATCGATCACCTCGAGCCCCTCGGCGCGGCGCTGCGCTGCAGCCTGGTTGAGGCGGACGAACGGGTAGGTCGCCTGGCCGGTGAGGATGGGGGAGACGGGCATCGGAGGCTCAGCCGGCGAGGAACGCGAGCAGTGTCTCGTACGCCGCTGCGAGCGCGTCGATCTCGACGAGCTCGTCGCGGCGGTGGGCGTACCGCGTCGCCCCGGGGCCGAAGTTGATCGCGTCGATGCCCCGCGTCGTGAAGTCCGCTACGTTCGTCCATGCCTGCTTCGGCTCGAAGGCCAGGTCGCCGGCGTCCCGGAGCGCGCGCACGAGGGGCGTGTCGGTGACGACCGATGCGGGCGGCGAGTCACTCGTGATCTCGAGCTCGGCGCCCGCCGGGGTGAGCGCGTGCAGGTAGTCGGCCGCGCTCTCGGGCGTGCGATCAGGCGCGTACCTGAAGTTGAGCGTGGCAACGGCACGGTCGGGAATCACGTTCGAAGCGATCCCCGCGTCGAGAAGCGTGATCGAGACGACCTCGTAGAACGGGAGCCCGCCGACGATCGCCTCACGCCGGTCGAGCGCCGCGATCGGAGCGAGACCCTCGATCGCCTTCTCGATCGCGTTCTCCGCCGTCCAGGGACGAGCGGAATGGCCGCTGATGCCTGCGAAGGTGATCTCGGCGTTCATGTTTCCGAGGCAGCCGGCCTGAATCGTCAGATCTGTGGGCTCGAGCAGGATCGCAAGGTCGGCGGCCGAGGCGAGCGCCGAGCGCTCGAAGAGGTCGGGCAGCGGGCTGAACTGGGCGGGCAGCTCCTCCTTGCCAAAGAGAAGCAGGGCGACGTCGACCGGGCCGGGGGCGCGCCCCGCCAGCTCGCGCACGAGCTCGATCGCGACCGCGACGCCGCCCTTCATGTCGGTGGCGCCACAGCCGTGCACGGCGCCCCCGTCGATCCGCCCGGGAACGTTGCCCTGGGCCGGCACCGTGTCGTAGTGGCCGACGAGGAGCACGAGCGGCACCCCCGGCCGCCGGGGCCGTGCGAAGACGAAGGCGTCCTCCGCCGCGTACTCTGCCTCGAAGGCGGGGGGGACGAGCTCAAGCAGGTGCGCTCGGACCGCCGCCTCGTGCAGGCTCTCCGAAGGAATGTCGACGAGCTCGAGTGTCCGCTGCGCAAGGCGCTCACCGACCGCTGTCATGCCTCGAGCCTACCGGCATACTCTCTCCATCACCCGCCGATCCGAACCCCCGGCAGGCCTCGAGCCCGAGAAGGGGCTCCTGCTCGCCGTGCTGCCGAAGGGCGCCGACGCCGAGGACGAGCTGGGAGAGCTGCGCGAGCTGACCCGGACGGCGCTCGTCGATCCCGTGGAGTCGCTCGTCCAGCAGCGCGCTCGACCCGACCAGCGAACGTATGTCGGCAAGGGGAAGCTCGAGGAGCTGAAGACGCTCTATGCCGAGTGCGGTGCGGACGTGCTGATTGTGGACGACGAGCTCGACCCGACGCAACAGCGCACGCTCGAGGACGCCCTCTCGGCCCGGGTCGTCGACCGCACCCAGCTGATCCTCGACATCTTCGCGCAGCACGCCGTCAGCGCCGAAGGGAAGCTTCAGGTCGAGCTCGCCCAGCTCGAGTACAACCTCCCGCGGATGCGCGGCATGTGGAAGCACCTCGAGCGGCTCGGCGGCGGCGTGGGTACGCGCGGCCCCGGTGAGTCGCAGCTCGAGAGCGACCGCCGGATGGCGCGTCGCCGGATCACGCAGCTGCGAGCCCGGCTCAAGGGCCTCCAGGCCCAGCGCGGCGTCCGCCGCAAGGAACGCACGCGCGCCGAGGTCCCGACCGTCGCTCTCGCGGGGTACACGAACGTCGGCAAGTCGACCCTCCTCAACGCGCTCACCGGCGCCGACGTGTCGGTCGAGAACCGCCTCTTCGAGACCCTTGACCCGACGACGCGCGGGTTCGACCACGACGGCAAGCGGTACCTCGTCACCGACACGGTCGGCTTCATCCGCCGCTTGCCCACCCAGCTCGTGCAGGGTTTTGCCTCTACCCTCGAGGAGACGCTCGTCGCCGACCTGATACTCCACGTGATCGACGCCTCGCTGTCCGACGATCGGATGCGCGAGCAGGCGGCTGCCGTGAACGCAGTGCTGACCGAGATCGGTGGCGATGAGCTCCCGATAGCGCTCGTCCTCAACAAGATCGACCGGGTCGATCCGCTCACCCGCAGGCGCCTCGCGAACTTCTACCCGGACGCGCTACAGGTCTCGGCGTCGACCAGCGAGGGGCTCGAAGCCCTGCAGGAGCACATCGCGTTGCTGTTCGGAGATCGCTTCGAGGACGTCCGCCTGTTCGTGCCCTACGACGAAGGCCACGCCCTGTCGGCGCTCTACGGACTCGGGGCGCCGATCGATGAGCGTCGGGACACCGGTGAAGGGGTCATGATCAGGGCAAAGCTCTCCCATCGAGACAGCCGGCGCTTCGCCCGGTATCTCGTCGCCGGTGACGACGTCGAGTCGGCTGCGACGACGTGATCGACCTGGCGTTCACAAGGCTCCGCGACGATGCGGTGCTCCCGACACGGGCCCACGAGGGCGACGCCGGCCTCGATCTCACCGCGTGCGAGGCCGTGACGATCGCAGCGGGCGAGCGCGCGCTCGTTGGCACGGGCCTGGCGGTTGCGATTCCCGCGGGCCACGCCGGACTCGTCGTGCCCCGCTCGGGCCTCGCCCTACGGCACGGCCTCACGATCGTCAACACGCCGGGCGTGATCGACGCGGGCTACCGCGGCGAGGTGCGGGTCCTGCTCGCCAACACCGATCGCAAGGAGCAGTTCACGGTGGAGCCGGGGATGCGGATCGCCCAGCTACTCATCGTTTCGGTCGAGGTACCGGTCGTCGTCGAGACGTCCGCGCTCGTCGCCTCCGAGCGGGGCGAGCGTGGCTTCGGCTCCTCGGGGGTGCGGTGAGACCCGAGCCCCGAATTCGGGTCTCGGTGATCCTCCGCTGGCACGGCCGGATCCTGCTCTGCCGCCACGAGAAGCGCGGCGCCGAGCACTGGCTGCTTCCCGGCGGTGGGGTCCGCGGAGGCGAGACCCTGACGCAGGCGCTGCAGCGCGAGCTTGCCGAGGAGACGGGGCTGATCGAGGGTGGGGACGAGATCCCGGTGGAGGGCCCGGTCGTGATCGTCGATTCGATCTCACCCGAGCGAAGCCTCTGGTCGAAGCACGTGGTTCACGTCGTCTTCGCCGGTGAGATCGACGGGTCACTCGCGGACGTCGTCTCGCACGACGATGCCGTCAGCGGCCACCGCCTCTTCGATCTCGATGAGCTCGAGGGAATCGCTCTGCACCCGCCGATCGCGCGATTCCTGCGGCAGTTCCAGCCCGGTGACCCGTGCGTCTACCTGGGGGCACTGTGGGCGCAGTAGAGCGCGTTCTCGCCTGGGAGGGATGTGTCAACATCCGCGACCTCGGAGGCCTGGAAACGGCCTCAGGCGCACGCACGCGGCACGGGGCGGTGGTACGCGCCGACAACGTGCGTCGGCTCTCGCCGGCGGGTTGGCAGGCAGCACATGCGCACGGTGTCAGGCGTCTCGTCGACCTCCGCTTTCAGGGCGAGGAACGCGGCGAGCCGGAGGCCCCCGAGACGATGGAGATCGTCGAGGTCTCACTCTTCGGGCAGTTCGACCGCGAAAGGGAGCGGGCGTTCAACAGGATGGTCAGCGAGACCGACGACTTTCCGTCCGCCTTCGCGGCCGGGTATATCCACATGCTCGAAACCCGGTTCGACCAGGTAGCCGCTGCAGTCGCCGCGATCGCCGACACCGATCCCGGCCACTGCGTGCTCGTCCACTGCTTTGCGGGGAAGGATCGGACCGGCATCGTGTGCGCGCTGCTCCTCGACCTCGTGGACGTTCCCGACGACACGATCGCGACCGATTACGCAGCGAGTGAGCAGAACATGACCGCGCTCTTCACCGGCTGGCTCGCCACGGCCGAGGACGAGGCGGAGCTCGAGTTGCGACGGCGCGTGTCGCGAGCGCCCAGCGAGACGATGCACGCCCTGCTCTCCTGGCTCGACGAGACGGCAGGTGGGGCTGAGGGGTACCTTCGCTCGGCCGGCCTCGACGACGGGCATCTCAGCCGGATCCGCACGAGGCTCGTCGGCACGAGCTCCGAATGCGCATCAAACCTCTAGCGGCCGCCCCGCGCACGCGCCCGTGCGGACGACACCGCATGAGCGACTCGCTCGAGCTCGTCGGGGAGCCGTGCCAGCGCGCCGTCGCCGCCTGCATGCTCCAGGGCTCGCGAGAGCAGCCAGTCGGCGAGCGCGGGGTTACGGGGCAGCAGCGGGCCGTGGAGGTAGGTGCCGATCGCAGCACCGACTCGGCACCCCTCGAACCCCGACGCGCCGTCGTTCCCGTGCCCTGCGAGGACACGGCCGAGCGGGGTCGCATCAGGATCGAGCAGCGTCCGCCCCGCGTGGTTCTCGAACCCGGCCACGGTCGTCGAGCCCTCCGCTCCGAGGTCGACCTCGAGCAGCACGTCTCCGATCAAGCGCCTCTCACCGGCAACGGTCTCGAGAGGGAAGACCCCGGCGCCTGAAAGCCAAGAGCCGTCGCGCCCACGGTAGCCCCGCCCGAGCAGCTGATAGCCGCCACACACGGCGAGCAACGCCGTCCCGCCGGCGACCGCCGCGCCGAGCTCCTCGCCCCGACGGGCCAGGTCCGGCGCGATCAGCGCCTGCTCGCGGTCCTGGCCACCGCCGATGTAGAGGAGGTCGAAGGCCGGCGGATCGAGAGGATCGCCGGGCGCGACGCCGGTCAGCGCCAGCTCGTGCCCGCGGAGCGCGGCACGACGCTCGAGCACGGCGATGTTGCCCCGATCGGCATAGATGTTGAGGTAGTCGGGGTAGAGGTGGGCGACGAGGATCCTTATGCCGTCTCCTCCCAGTACGGGCGCACAAGCCCGCGCGCGACGGCGATCGAGCGGAGCTCGAGCATCGCGGTATAGGTGGGTAGGACGCCGAGCTCTCCGCCGGTCTGTACGAGCGCCAGACCGCGGTCGAGCGCCTCCCGCAGATCCGGGATCACTTCCAGCCGCGACTCTGGCAGGCCCCCGTAGGTGAACCGCAGCGCCAGCTCGGCGGCCCGCTCGCCGCTGACGACGATCGTGTCGACGCGATCGAAGAGCGGCTCGAAGTCGACGTCCCAGATCCACGACACGTCGCGCCCGTCCGCAATCCGGTCGTTCAGCGCGACCACCAGCGTCCTCGGGATCCCGCCCTCCTCTAGCGTTCGCACCGCCTCGTTGGCGCCGGCCGGGTTCTTGATCAGCAGCATCAGGATGCGGCGGTCGCCCGCCTCGATCCGCTCGTAGCGACCGAAAGCAGCGGTGAACGCGCCGAGACCCGCGACAATCTCGTCGAGCGAGGAATCGAGCGCGAGCGCCGCAGACGCGGCGGCGAGAGCGTTGTAGACGTTGTAGAGGCCGGGCAAGGGGAGACGGACGCGCACACGCCCGGCAGGTGTGACGAGGTCGAACGCAGACCCGTCCAGCGTGTGCAGGTCGATCGCGCGGGCGACCACGTCGAGCTCGGGCCGGGAGTGGCCGCAGTTCGGGCACCGGTAATCGCCGAGGTGACCGACGTAGGCGGCGGCATACCCGTAGGGCGCTCCACAGCGAACGCAGTACTTCGAGTCGGCAGCGTGCTGCAGCGAGGGCCGTGCCAGGCGCGGATCGTCGACCCCGAAACGAAGCGCTTGCTGCCGCCCCGTCGCCAGTTCTGCGACGAGCGGGTCGTCGCCGTTGACCACGAGGGTCGAGGTGGGGGGGAGTGAGGCAACCGCGAGACGCCAGCGCTCGGCGATGTGCTCGAGCTCGCCATAACGGTCGAGCTGATCCCGAAACAGGTTCCCGAGCGAGACCACGCGCGGGTGCACCCGCCGCATCACCTCCGGGAGGGCAAACTCGTCGACCTCAAGCAGGCCAAGGTCTGCGTCACCCGCCGCGAGCAGCGTCGAGGCGATGCCGGAGGCGAGGTTGGCCCCGGAGTTGTTCCAGGCAAGCCGGTATCGAGGTACGAGGATCCGGGCCAGCATCGCGCTCGTCGTCGTCTTCCCGTTCGTTGCCGAGATGACCGCAGCGCCGGCCGGTAGTCGCGCGGCGAGCGCATCGACGGCACCCGGATCGACCTTCCAGAGCAGCTTTCCCGGCAGCGTCGTGCCGCCGCCGCGTCCGGCGGCGCGAGAGAGCCGGCCCACGAGGCGGGCGGCGGCAGTCTCGGCAGTGAGGCGGGCACCCATCGACGTCGAGCCTACCCCGGCCCCACTGGACGCGCCCACTCTGGCCCACTTGCACATTTCGCAGAATGCTCTACAGTTATTGCATATGGCCAGGCCCCGGCGGCCTCATCCGGCCCTTGCGGGCATCGACGAGGCGGCGCTCGCAGAGTTTCGCGCGGGCATCAGACGACGCTACTCCGACGAGCAGATCCTCGAGCAGCTGCGTGCAAGCGCAGAGCGTCTGGGGCGCTCGCCGACGATGCGCGAGTTCGCAGCGGACGCGCAAGCAGACGTTCACCCGCAGACCGTGATCGAGCACTTCGGCACGTGGAACGCTGCCAAGCGGGCGGCTGGGCTGACGCCGCGGCGCTTCATCAGCCGCGAGGAGCTGCTCGACCAGCTTCGCGAGCTCGGCCGAGAGCTCGGGCGTACGCCCACCGCGAGGGATCTCGACGCCAACCGCCGCCGGGTGGCGTCGAAGTCACTGATCTGGCACACGTTTGGGTCGCTCAGCGCAGCCCTGCGTGAGGCCGGCTTCGACGTTCCCGTGGGCGAGGAGCGACTCGAGCGCGCGGTCGGGCAGGGGTGTGCGGTCGCCCTCAGCCTGGGAAGGCTCCCGAAGATGACCGACTGGAAGCAGGCTCGGGCAGCGGACCCGTCGTTGCTGTCGGAATGGCAGGTCTACCGGCTGGTCGAGATCGACCAAGGCCCGTGGGCTGCGTTCCAGTTCCTCGTGCGCGAGCGACTCCGGGCTGAGGGCGCGACGGTGGGGCCGGACGGTTCGGTCAAGGGACTCTCCTAGGCGGCGAGCGTCGCGAGCTTCGCGAGACAAGCCACGCCCTCGTGCGGCGCGCGCACGGTGGGTAGGACGCTGTCCTCGCGATAGGTTCGGTCGACCCGGAATCGCGCGTGCGCCTGAATGCGCCCGCCCTCGATCCGCAGCAGACGACCCTCGGCGACCTCATGCTTGCGAAGCGTCAGTCGCAGCGCCTGCTCCACGACCTCGAGCGCGGCCTTCGTGGAAGCGAAGAACAGCTCCCGCCGCGCCCGCCCGATCCAGAGCGGCCTCCCGATGCCGCGGGCGAGGTGGATGCCGCGAAGCTGCCGCTCGTCGATCCAGGCAGTCGCCATCGCCCCGCGCACCAGCTCCAGAGAACCACGGTCGGAGCCTGAAGCGTGCATGAGAGCGAAGATCGCCTCGGAGTCCACGGTCATCTCGGACTCCGCCCGCTCGAATCCGTGGTCGGCGAAGATCTCCTCGTCGTTGACGATGATCCCGTTGTGAACGCCGACGATCGCGCCGTGCCGGATCGGATGGTTGTTCGCCAGCACCCGGGGGTGGCCCTTCGTGTAGTCGCGCACGTGGACGAGCGTGTCCGTCACGGTCGCGGCGAGCTCGATCTCGTCGAGCAGCGCGGTCGCGCCCGAGCGCTGCTTGTGAATCGTGACCCCTGGCAGGCCCGAGCTTCGATGGGCGTAGCCGACCGCGTCGGCGCCACGCTCGGCGATCCCGGCCAGGAGCGCCTGGGCCGCGAGGGTGCGATCGATCCCCGACTCGGGGTCGAGGCTATAACCGGCAATTCCACACATCAGGGGATTCGATCACCTCGATCGGACATGCCTACGAAACGGTATCGGCAGAAGATCAGGGTTCTGTACGCAGTCGGTTTGGCGATTCCTGCCCGCCGCGAACGCCCTGGACGAAGAAATGCCTCAAGCGGGGGACGCGGGGCGCCGATACCCGCCCTGTGGAAGGCAATCTGGCAGAGCCCCTGTACGACTACCAGGGCGACGACTCGACCCCGGCGGCGACCCAGGATCCGCTGAAGCTCTACGTGCGCCAGATCGGCAAAGGGCGTCTCCTGACGCACGCCGAGGAGCGTGAGCTCGCCCGGCGCAAGGACGAGGGCGACGAGGAGGCGAAGAGCCGCCTGATCGAGTGCAACCTACGGCTCGTGATGTCGATCACGCGCAACTACACCCGCGCCGGCGTACCTCTGCTCGATCTGATCCAGGAGGGCAACCTCGGTCTGATCAGGGCGGTCGAGAAGTTCGACTACACGCTGGGATACAAGCTCTCGACGTACGCAACCTGGTGGATCCGCCAGGCGATCTCTCGGGCGCTGGCCGAACAGGGTCGCACGATCCGGCTCCCCGTCCACGTCGCCGATCAGGTTCGCCGCGTCACCCGCGCCCGGCGCACCCTGGGCCAGAAGCTCAACCGCGACCCCTCCGTGGAGGAGATCGCCGTCGAGGCGGGCTTTACCCCGGCGAAGGTCGAGAGCCTGCTCGAGCTCGTCCAGGATCACGTCTCGCTCGACACGCCGGTCGGCGACGGCGAGAGCGTGATGAGCGATCTGATCGAGGATGTCAACGCCCTCGAGCCGGACACCGTAACCTCCGAGAAGCTTCGTTCGACCGAGCTCGCGATCGCGATGGGACGCCTGAACGAGCGGCAGCAGCGCGTTCTGAGCGAGCGGTTCGGCCTCGACGGGGAGCGGCCGAAGACGCTCGAAGAGGTGGGGGTGCTGCTCGGAATCACCCGGGAGCGTGTCCGCCAGCTCGAGACGCGCGCCCTTCGCGAGCTCCGCTCCGTCGCACCCGCACTCGAGCTCTACCTACGCAACTAGCGCATTCCTTGTCGGCCGTCAGGCCGCCTAGGAATGCACTGCTTGCATCTCGCTCTGGCTGGCCAGGCGTCGGAGCGAGTCCAGCTCGATCTGGCGCACGCGTTCCCGCGTCAGGCCGAGGCTCCGACCGATCTGCTCGAGCGTTCTCGGCTCCGTGCCGCCGAGGCCGTACCGCATCGTGACGACCTCGCGTTCTCGCTCGGGCAGGGAGCCGAGCGCAGCCTGCAGGGCCTGACTGCGGAGCGCCAGCTCGACCTCCTCCTCGGGCAGCGGCCCCGTACCGGCGACGAAGTCGCCGAGGACCGCGTCCTCGGCATCACCGATCGGGGCATCGAGGCTCGTCGACGCCTTTGCTGCGGCCCTGACCTCGATGACCTGCTGCAGGGTCAGGTTGGCCTCCTCCGCAACCTCGGCCAGTGTCGGCTCACGTCCGAGCGCGGTCCAGAGCGTGCGCTCGGCGCGGTTCATCTTCTGCAGCCGCTCGACGACGTGAACCGGCATCCGGATCGTTCGCGCCTTGTCCGCGAGCGCACGGGCCACCGCCTGGCGAATCCACCAGGTCGCGTAGGTGGAGAACTTGAAGCCGCGCCGCCAGTCGAACTTCTCGACAGCCCTGATCAGGCCGAGTGTTCCCTCCTGGATCAGATCGAGGAACGGGAGGCCCTGGTTGCGGTAGTTCTTGGCGATCGAGACCACGAGCCGGAGGTTCGACTGGATCATCCGCTGCTTGGCGTCCAAGTCGCCACGCTCCACCCGCTTTGCGAGCGCCACCTCCTGCGCAGCCGTCAGTAAATCGTGCCTGCCGGCCTCGCGCAGGAAGAGCTGCAGCGCGTCGGTCGTCGGCTCGGCCGCCACGGCGGGAGGTCCGTCGGCCTCGAGGCCCGGCGCCTCGACGATCTCGATGCCACGCTTGTCGAGCTCGCGCAGCAGCGCTTCGTGCTCGAGCGGCGACAGCTCGTGCGTCGCCACGAGCTCCGCCAGGTCATGCGCGCGGATCGTGCCGATCTGCTCGCTCGCGTCGAGCAGAGCGCGAACCTCGTCCTGCGCGAGCAGGCTCTCGATGTCGATGGTCGTCATAGGGAGGGCGTCGAACGTTGACTGACCTCACTTTCCCACCGTTCAGGGGTCGTTGTCCAGTCCCGAGACCCCTCCAGGCCCGATTCTCCCTCACGCACGATAACGATTGTTATGTCAAGTTGGACTGTTTCGCCCGGTAACCCGGTCTCCCCTCGCAGCGAGGGTTGGACACTCGACGGACGAGGCTTCGCCTCGCTCCTCCGGCGCGAACAGGTCCGAGGAGCCGACGCGGACTCTTCCACGCTGACCCTGAAACGCGAAATCCACGGAAATTGCGTCAATCCGGTGAACGGCCCCCTTGACCCTTCAGCGCCGAGCCCCTAGGTTTGCTCTTGCACCGAGCACGGAGCGCGAGTAGGTCGAAGCTCAGCACGAAGGCCGTACGCGGAAGCGGAAGGTCAACGGGTTGGGTGGACGAAAGCGCAACCGGCTCGGTGAATTTTTTTTTTTGGTCCTGCAGCCTTGCATCTGTTTCGGGCCGGCTGTGTATCCTGCCGCCATGCACTTGCGCGCTCCGAGCACCGACCGTGGCGTCCTGGCGTTCATCTGGTCGGTCGTCTTCTTTCTGGTCATGTTCTTCGGCATGGTTGCCGTCGGCGTGCACAAGGGAACGTCGCTGATCGTCTCCCTTGTCAGCGCGTTCCTGATCTTCCTGTTCGTTCGTACGCGCGGGACCTGAGCCCCGCAGCAGCGCTAACGGCGGTTGTGCGCGACGAGGCTGTCGACCAGGCGTCGAGCCAGCTCGGGTCCGAGCGCGAGGCTGAGCCGCTCGCTGACCGGAACACGATTCTCCGCCGTCCCCAACGAGCGGCAGTGGCGGAGCAACAGGGTCGTGCCGTCGTAGCGGGCCCGGAGTGAGATCGTCGCGTCCATCTCGTTCTTCATCGGTCATCCTCCCTGTCTTCAACGATCCCTCCACCCAGGGAACGGGGGCCGCGGAGCAACACCAGTCCTACCCGACCGACCAGACGGCACCGGGCGCTCCCCCCACCCTGCGCCGGGCCTCGCGCGGGCCGGCCCGGTCAGGAGTACTGGATCAACGCGTGCGTGTCGACGCCGCTGATGCGGTCTCGACCCGAGAGAAACGCCAACTCGATCACGAACAACGCGCCGACGACAACACCGCCGAGCTGTTCGACGAGCTCGACCTTGGCCCGCGCGGTGCCACCGGTGGCGAGCACGTCGTCGAGGACGATCACACGGGCACCCCGGGTGATCGAGTCCGAGTGGATCTGGAGCACGTCTGTCCCGTACTCGAGCTCATAGGTCGCCTCGATTGTCTCCCACGGGAGCTTGCCCGGCTTACGAGCCGCCACGAAACCGCAGCCGAGGGCGTAGGCGAGCGCGCCGCCGAAGATGAAGCCGCGCGCCTCGGCTCCGAGGATGAGGTCGGGCGTGCGTGGGCCTGCCCACGCCGCGAGGCGGTCGATCGTGTCCCGGAACGCCGCCGGGTCGGCGATCAGCGGCATCACGTCCTTGAACAGGATCCCGGGCGTCGGGAAGTCTGGAATGTCCCGGATCAGCTCTGCGAGATCGCGGTCGCTCATCGCTCGACCACGTCTCTCAGGTCGCGCGTCAGCAGGAGCTGGGCGAGTTCCTGGGCGACGACCGCCAGATTCTCGAGATCCTCGAGCGCGGCCGCGCGACGGTCGGGGTTGCGCGAGCGCAGCGCTGGCGCCACGACCTGCTCGAGCAGTGCTGACTGCCGACCCGCAGCGGTGCGGAACGCGCGCAGATGGCGAGCGTCGACCCCGTAGCGGGCGATCCGGGCACAGGCGAGCGCAATGTCTGCGTCGCTCTCCGTGAAGTAACGATCGCCTCCCGCGACGCGTGGGGCGAGCAGGCTGAAGTCCTCGAGCTGGCGGGCAAACTCGGCCGAGATGCCGGCGCGCTCGCACAACTCGCCCAGGTCGATCTCCTCCTCCTTGCCGCGCAGCCCCGCAGCACGACGCTTGGCCCGGTCGGCCGATGGAGCACGAAGCTCCTCGCGAATCACGCGCAGCGGGAGGAACTCGTCGCGCTGCAGCCGGAGGATCGTCACCAGGCGCTCGACGTCGGCCTCGGAGAACAATCGATAGCCGCCGCGCGTCCGACTCGGGTGCAGGAGACCCTGGTCCTCGAGGTAGCGGATCTTCGAGATCGAGATATCCGGAAACTCGTCGCGGAGCCGCTCGCAGACGGCTCCGATCGTGTGGAGCTGGGCGGGCCGGGTGGTGTCGGGAATCGTCGTCATCGTCGCAGAAACGTCATCCGGTACTTGCCGACCTGGACCTCGTCGTCGTCCTCGAGTACGGCGGTCTCGATCCGGCGCTTGTTGACGAACGTCCCGTTGAGGCTGCCGAGATCCCGGATCGTGAAAACATCGCCCTCGCGCACGAGCTCGGCGTGCCGTCGTGACACGGTGACGTCGTCGAGGAAGACGTCACACTCGGGCGAACGGCCGATCAGGGCTCTATCGCCGATCGCCTCGAAGCTCTCCCCCGCCCTGCCTCCACCCGATCGCACGACGAGCGCAGGCCCATCGACACCTTCGGCTGTCTCCGCCGCCTCGATCTCCTCCGGGCCAATGCTCTGGGTCGTCTCTCCGACGCTCTCGCGCACGAGAAGACCACCGCAGCGGGCGCAGTAGGTCGCGGACTCGGGGCTCTGGAAGCCGCACTCCGGGCAGTAGATATGACTCATTGCCCTCCGCCGAGAATCGGCCCGACGTCGGCGGCGTCGACGTGCCCGCCGCCGCGGGACCGCCTGCTCCGCTCGGCGCGCACGATGTCGATCTGGGCGTGCAGAACCCGACGGTTGAGCGAGATGTCGTCCTCCTCCTGCTCGAGCCGGCGGACCTCGGCCCAGAGGGCGTCGTCGTCGAGGCTCGCCAGATCGGGAAGTGGCGTCAGATCCGCCTCGGCCGGCAACTCACCAGTACCGTCGTAGATCGAGCGCTCGAGCGAGGTGGGCACCCCGCTCTCGAAGCTGCCCGCTGCAACCTGGGCCTTGAGCCGCTCCGTCCGCTCCGTCCGGAGGATGTCGATCCGGCCGTGCAAAACCCGCCGTCGGCGCGAGATGGCGTCCTCGCCCTCCTCGAGCTGCGCAAGCAGCGCCGAGAGCTCGTCGTCGGAGAGCGGCAGCAGGTCGGGGAGCATTTCCACGGGCGCCTTTCCGGTCGCAGGACATCATCGGTCGTTCTCAGCGTAGCGAAGGGGTCAACCTCAGCTTGAGGCTTTGCCCGTCAGAGACGAATTCGCCCTGCGCTGCCCGCTCCCTGCCTGAGTCGCGACCACGTCTCAGCCCCGCACCTCCCGCCGCGCCTTGACGACGTATTGGCCGGCCGCAACCACCGCGAGGGCGAGGTTGATCCAGAAGCACGCGAGCGGCCACCATGTCCCCTGATCGGTGACGAGAACGAGTCCGATCGAAGCGTAGAGCCCCCACGTCGCGATCTTCCCGAGCCGCGATATCTCGAACTCGTACCCCCGGGGGATCACGAAGCGGTAGCCCCCGATCAGCAGCAGGTCACGCGCCAGGATCAGCAGGGCGATCCAGGGCAGCCGGTCGAGGTAGACGAGCAGGATCACCGCCGTGTCGATCATCAGTCGATCGGCGAGCGGATCGGCAACCTTGCCGAACGCCGACTCGACCCTCCAGCGACGGGCGAGGTAGCCGTCGAGCTGGTCTGTGATCGCGGCCAACCCGAAGACGATCGCGGCCGGCCAACTCGGCCCCTCTCGCTCGTCGAGCAGCAGCCAGATGAAGAGCGGGATCGCCGCGAACCGCAGCAGCGTCAACGCGTTCGGGATCTGCCGCAGCAGCGCAGGTACGGGCTTCGTCTCCATCGTCTCGCAAGAGTAGATGGTGCTAGCGTCGGTGCCTGTGACCGCGACATTGACAATCCCGGGCTTCGTCAACAGCCATAGCCACACGTTCCAGCGCGCCCTGCGCGGCCGCGCAGCCGGGACCGACTTCTGGACGTGGCGCGAGGGAATGCTCGAGGAAGCAGAGCGTGCGACGCCGGCGTCTGTCAGAGCGTCCTACGTCACGGTGTATCGCGAGATGATCGCCGCCGGCTTCACCGCCGTCGGCGAGTTCCACTACCTGGGAGCCCCCGAAGCGTTCGCGGCAGCAGAGGCGGCCGCCGACGCGGGCATCGAGATCGTTGTCCTCCACGTCGCCTACGAGCGCGGCGGGCTCGAGCGGATGCGACAGCCGTCGGTTGCCCTCTTCCTGAAGGAGGTCGAGTCGCTCCGGGAGGCCGGGATCGCAGTCGGCGTCGCCCCCCACTCCGTTCGCGCCTGCTCGCGCAACTGGCTGGAGGAGATCGGGGCGTACGCCGCCGCTCAGAGCCTGCCGCTGCACATTCACGCCGATGAGCAGCCGCGTGAGATCCAGGAGTGCCTCGAGGAGTATGGGTGTAGGCCCATCGAGCTTCTCGCCGACACCGGTTGCCTGACGAGCCGGACGACGATCGTCCACGCAACGCATGCGGACGACGGCGAACTCGACCTCCTTGCTGCGACGGGAGCGCGCATCTGCGCCACCCCGACCACGGAGGCCGACCTCGGGGACGGGTTCCTCCGCGTGGAAGCCGTCCGCGACCGCGGGATCCCGCTGTGCATCGGATCCGATTCCAACATACGAATCGACCCGCTCGAGGAGCTCCGCGAGATCGAGGGCATCGCGCGGCGACAGAGCGGTCGGCGGGGCATCCTCTCGACGGAGGAGCTGCTGGCGATCGGATCGAGCGAGGGCGGCCAGGCCCTGCAGGTGCCTGCTTGGCCTTCGATCGAGATCGACCTCGAGCATCGTTCGCTCGCGGGCGTCCCCCGCGAGAACGTCGCGGCTGCCCTGGTCGCCGGCTGCGGCGCCGACGTGGTGAGCGCGGCACCCCGGTGACGCCCCGCGAGGCAACGGAGGCGACGTTCGCCGTCGAGGTCGTCGGACGATCCTCCGAGATTCCGGTCCTCGTCGACTTCTGGGCCGAGTGGTGTGGTCCCTGTCACGCTCTCGCCCCCGTGCTCGAGTCGGCCGTCGAGGATCGAGCGGGCGCTGTCGAGCTCGTCAAGGTCGACGTGGATGCGAACCCGTCTCTCTCGCAGGAGTACTCGGTCAGCGGAATCCCAGCCGTGAAGGCGTTTCGCGACGGACGCGTCGTGGCGGAGTTCACGGGCGCGCGCGCCCGCGCGTCGGTGGAGCAGTTCCTCGACGAGCTCCTGGCGCCCCCACGTGCCGAGGGCCTGCTCGAGGAGCTCCGCGCGGCCGGCGAACTGCCCGACGTCGTCGCCGCCCTCGATGCAGGGGATTCCGAGGGCGCGTTGCGCCTGCTGGTCGAGGCCGTGCCCGACGCGGTGCCGCCTCAGCGCGACCGGTTGCGCGAGGTCGCCGTAGCGCTCTTCGAGCTACTCGGTCACGACGACGAGCTCGTCGTCACCTACCGTCGCCGGCTTGCCGCCGCACTGTATTAGCGGCCTGGTACCTGTTCATTAGCGGCCGAGTACCTGTTCGCTCCGGAACCGGCCGGCCCATTCTGCCGTTCGGTTCAGATAGGCGTCCTGGGCGGCACGCCCGACGAGACCGTAGGCGTTCTCGTAGGACGCGTACGGTGGCCCGACCGCCTTTGCCGGCTCGATCTGCGTCCCCTCGTGCCATTCGTTGTAGCTCGTGATCGTCACGACGTCGGCCCTGGCCCGGATCGCCTGCCGCCACATGGCGTCGTACGTAGCCCCGTCCTGCCGGGGTTTGACTCGCGGGTCGCCGGTGGCGCGCCGGGCTTCGTAGCCCGGGCCCACGGACGGAGCGCAGAGCAGTCCATGCGCCCGGGCGGAAGCGCAGATCCGGGGAAACGAACCACCGCTGTAGAGGTACACGTCGTAGGTGTACAAGCCGGCGAAACCTCCCGCAAGCGCCTTGCCGGGGAGGCCGGTGTTGGCGAACAGCCGCGCTCCCTCGAGCGCATGGTTGAGAGACCGCCACTCTGCGTCCGAGGCTGTCGTGGAGTCGTAGACATAGAAGTCGGTGATCCCGGCCGCGACGAAGCCTGCGATCACAGGCTCGAGAGCCGCCGGTGTTCTGCCCTGATAGGGCTCGACGTGCAAGGCAACGTGGAGCCCGAATGCGCGTGCCGCAGCAGAGACGGCGGGCAGACGGGCAGCCTCCACGGAGTCGGGACCCCACCACGAGATGATGACGGTACGAACTCCCGCAGCCGAGATCTCGCGCATCTGCGCCGTGAGGACGGCTGGATCGGACGACGAGTACGCCCCGCGCGCCGGAAACCAGTCGGATGCCAGCCGGGCCGGAGGCTCGTTCCCGTGCTGCTGCCAGTGCTGCCAGGCGCCGTCCCGGGCCGGTGTCCCGTACCACGGGTAGTAGAAGATCGCAATGTCCCGGGCGGAGGTGCGTGCCGCGGCGGCAGGCCGAGCGGTGCCCGAGCCGGACGCCACCAGGACTAGCGCCACGCCGGCCGTAACCACTGCCGTTGAAATCCAGGATCGCCGCAACGCGCTGACTCTACTCCTGCGACGCCGCGCTCGAAAGGCGCCGCGACGGTTGACTCAGCCGACGCGGATGTAGCGGGCGCGGCCGACCGCGATCAGCCGATCCGGCTCATCCCAGGGCGTGATCTCGACATCCGCGGTCGCAAGCGTCCTCCCGGCGTTCAGGCAGCGGCCGACGACGCGGTGTGGAACCGGTCCGGCAAGGCGCAGAAAGTCACAGCGGAGATCGACAGCGATCCAGTTCGGGGCCGGGCTGACGTGCTCGACCGCGTACCACCCGGCCGTGTCCACGCAGGTCGCGAGCGTGCCGCCGTGGAGAAAGGGGCGCGGCTCGTCTCCGCCCATCGCCACTTCCGGCGGGTCGAGCCGAAGCACGACGGCGTCGGGCAAGAGCTCCACCGCCACCAGGCCGATGGCCGCGTCGAGCGGCGAAGGCGGATCGGAGAGCAGGTCGGTCACCGCGAAGATCGTAGTCGCTCAGGGCCCCGGGCGCGGATCTCGTGATGCCCGCTCCAACGGATCGAGCCAAGACTCTGTGGGGCGGGTTCAGAGGGCACCGTAGGTGCCCGGCTTCAGGGATCGTTGCGATCGAGGAATCCCCGCTGGGGACCTCGATCTGCCGAAAGCTAATGCGCGATCTCCGTCGCGCGGCTCTCGCGAATCACGGTCACCTTGACCTGGCCGGGGTACTCGAGCTGGTCCTCGATCTCCCGGGCGATCTCGTGGGCCATCAACGCGGCCGCATCGTCGTCGATCTCCTTCGGCTCGACGATCACGCGGATCTCGCGGCCCGCCTGGAGCGCATAGGCCTTGGCGACGCCGGGCTTGGCCGTCGCGAGCTCCTCGAGCGACGAGAGCCGCTTGATGTAGTGCTCGAGACTCTCCCCCCGGGCGCCGGGGCGCGAGGCCGAGATCGCGTCGGCGGCGATCAGGAGCACGGCTTCGACGGTCTGAGGTTGAACTTCGTAGTGGTGAGCCTCGACGGCGTGGACGACGCCCTCGGTCTCGCCGTAGCGGCGGGCGAGCTGCGCCGAGACCGCAGCGTGCGTCCCTTCCACCTCATGCGTCATCGCCTTGCCGAGGTCGTGGAGAAGTGCCGCCCGCCGCGCCGTCTTGACCGAGGCGCCGAGCTCGGCAGCCATGATCCCGGCCAGGTGAACGACCTCGAGCGTGTGCTTGAGCACGTTCTGGCCGTAGCTCGTGCGATAGCGGAGACGTCCGAGGATCTTGACCAGCTCCTCGTGGACCTCGCCGCAGTTCGCCTCGAACACCGCCTGCTCGCCGGCGAGGCGCACGTGATCCTCGAGCTCCGCCTTCGAGATGTAGTACATCTCCTCGATCCGGGCCGGATGGATGCGCCCGTCCTCGATCAGCTTCTCGAGTGTCAGCCGGGCGATCTCGCGGCGGAGACCGTCGAACGACGAGAGGACGACCGCATGCGGCGTGTCGTCGATGATGAAGTCCACCCCCGTCAGATGCTCGAGCGAGCGGATGTTGCGGCCCTCGCGGCCGATGATCCGACCCTTCATGTCGTCCGAGGCGAGCTCGACAACGCTGACGGTCGTCTCGGCAGTATGGCTCGCCGCGACGCGCTGCAGCGCGTCCGCGACGAGAGCCCGGGCGCGGCGCTTGGCATCTGCCCGGGCCTCCTCCTCGAGTGTGCGGACGCTCCGGGCGAGCTCGTGGCGAACGAGGTCTTCCGAGCGCTCGAGCACCTGTTTGCGGGCGTCGGCGACCGAAAGCCCGGATGCTCGCTCGAGCTCGTGCAGGATGTCGTCCTTCCGCCCCTTCAGCTCGTCCTGAAGCTGCTTTGTGTGGACCTCGCGGTCGGCGACTCCCTGTTCGCGCCGGGCGAGCTCCTCCCGCTTAGCGTCCAACTCCGATTCCCGCTGGACGGTTCGCTCCTCGGTCTTGGCCATCTGGACGCGAGTGTCCTGGATCTCGCGCTCGACCTCCGCACGGAGGATCACAGCCTGCTCTCGGGCCTCGATCTGCGCTTCGCGCCTTGTCGTCTCGGACTCCCGCTCGGCGTCGGCGAGCAACGCGCGGCGCTGGTCCTCGGCGAGCCGCAACCGCGACGTGCTTGCAGTCCGCAGCCAGATCCAGAGGCCGGCGGCGCCGATCGCAATTCCGACTACAGCTGCAACGACCGTGAGCATGGACGATCCCTTCGGGGGGTTGTCCCGCGGCGTGCGCCGCGGTTGCTCGTATCCGGACACCGCCTGCACGGCGGTATCCCGGGAAACCGGTCGTGCTGTGCGGCGCTAGGCGGTGTGGATGGTCCTCCGCGACGGTCTGCGAGGGCAGCAGACGGGCCGATTCTGGGTGTCAGAGTTCATCTGGTGGAATCCGGTTTTGGGGGAAAGCGCTGTGTGCAGAAGAATTCTCGGATGGAGCTTCCCTATTCTAACCTGTCGGACGCCAGATCTGCAACGAGCGACTCGAGCGTCTCCTCCGAAAACCCTCGCGCTGCGAGCTGGCGCGCGGTACGCACGCTACGCCCGCGCGTGGCGATCAAAGCAGCCGCCCGGGTGGCCTCCGGCTCGAGCGCCTCGATCGCATCCGCCGCAATCTCCACCGAGACGCCGTGTCGCGCGAGGTCGTCCGCGATCAGCAGATCGCCGGAGCCCCGCCGCGCGAGGAGATCGGCGCGTCCCTGCGCGAACCTTCGATCGTCGATCAGCCCCGCCCTCTGCACCGCCGCGACCGTGTCCCGGGTCGTCGCAGCCGACGCTCCCCGAGCCATGAGGCGCTGCTCGAGCGACGCCGCCGTGTGATCACGAGACCGCAGCGCGCGGAGGGCTATCGCGCGGCCCTCGACACGGCGGATGTGCCGCGCGAGGTCGCGTACCCGATTCCGGTCGAGAGTGACGCCGACAGCCAGTCCGGCAGCAAATGCCGCCTCCCGTGGCACGACACGCCACGGCCGCTCGTCGAGGTCGACCTCGACGAGCGTCGGGCCCCGAGCACGGAGTGCGGTCACCGACGGTGGCGCCGTCACCATCTCGATTTCACCGCCTCCTCCGTCCTCGCCGGCCCTGCGTGGCGATCCCAGTCTCTAGGCTTCGATCAGTCTCTAGGCTTCGATCAGCTTCTAGGCTTCGATCGGGACGGCATCCTCGATCTCGATCTCGACGTCGTCCTCGATGGGCGTCACCTCGGCCTTGGCGGCAGCGTCGGCCTGGGGCAGCAGACGCGCCGAGACGATCTGGTCGGAGGGCGCCTCGGCCTGGATCCGGCTCAGAATCTGCTGCACGATGTCCGGATGCTCACCGAGGAACGCCGTCGCGTTGACGCGTCCCTGACCGAGGCGCTCGTCGCCGAAGCTGAAGTACGAGCCGGCCTTGCTCACGACCTTTCGCTCGATCCCGACGTCGAGCACTGTCCCCTCCCAGGAGATCCCGGTGCCGTAGAGGATGTCGAACTCGGCCTGCTTGAAGGGCGGCGCAACCTTGTTCTTCACGACCTTGACGCGAACGCGGTTGCCGTAGGCCTCCGCTCCGTCCTTGAGCGTCTCGATCCGACGGATGTCGAGCCGGACGGAGGCGTAGAACTTCATCGCCCGCCCGCCCGGGGTCGTCTCCGGCGAGCCGAACATGACCCCGATCTTCTCGCGCAGCTGGTTCGTGAAGAGGCAGATCGTGTCGGTGCGGTTCAGCGTTCCGGCGAGCTTGCGGAGCGCCTGGCTCATCAGCCGGGCCTGCAGGCCGACGTGGGAGTCGCCCATCTCGCCCTCGATCTCGGCCTTCGGCACGAGCGCCGCTACCGAGTCGACGGCGACGACGTCCACGGCGCCCGAGCGAATGAGCAGCTCGCAGATCTCGAGCGCCTGCTCGCCCGTGTCGGGCTGCGAGACGAGGAGATCGTCGATGTTGACGCCGATTCTGCGCGCGTACTGGGGGTCCATCGCGTGCTCCGCATCGATGAAGGCGCAGATGCCGCCGCGACGCTGCGCCTCGGCGATCACGTGGTAGACGAGGGTCGTCTTACCCGATGACTCGGGCCCAAAGATCTCCACCACGCGGCCACGCGGCAACCCGCCGATGCCGAGTGCCATATCGAGCGAGAGCGACCCGGTCGACACCGCTCCGATCGAGACCTGGGCCTGGTCGCTCATCCGCATCACCGAGCCCTTGCCGAACTGCCGCTCGATCTGGCCGAGCGCGACGTCGAGCGCTTCCTCGCGTTTCATCTCGTCTTCTCCTCCTCGTCAGTTCCCGTTGTCGTCGTCCATGTAGGAAAGCAGGCCCGTCGGACGTAATACAAACATATGTTCGTATCCGGAGATCGTAGTCCTTCTTGCGCTCACGCTACCCCGGTGAGGGTGACGGATTCGTGCCGGATGTGTGTCGAAAGCGCGTCAGGCGGCAGACTGCAGCAACCGACGCACGAGATGGAGCGCTGCGACGGCCGACCGGGTACGGATCCATTCGCGCTCTCCCGGCACCTCGAACGTCAGCGCCTGCGCGCCGCCGGGACCGGTCGCGTGGAAGTAGACGAGCCCTACGGGTTTCTCCGGGGTTCCCCCGCCGGGACCCGCAACGCCCGAGACCGACACGGCCACGTCGACGCCCAGACGTTCGCGCGCACCCGTGGCCATGGCTGCGGCGACCTCCGCCGAGACGGCACCATGGGCCTCGAGCAGTTCAGACGGCACCCCGAGCGCCCGCTCCTTGACGGCATTGTCATAGGCGACGATCCCGCCGAGGAAGACCTCGCTCGAGCCGGCGACCGAAGTGAGGCGCCCGGCGACGAGCCCTCCGGTACACGACTCGGCCGTGCCGAGCGTCAGGCCCCGTTCCCGGCACAGGTCGAGCACGAGCTCCTGCACGGTTCGCTCGTCACGCCCGAAGAGATATCCGGCAAGGGGCTCGATGAACGCGGCTTCGAGCTCGGCGGCGCGATCGTCTGCCCCGGGCTCGATGACAAAGTCGACGTGGATCTCGAAGTCGCGCGCGCAGATCGTCACCTCCACTCCGTCCCCGTCGCCACCCGCGTCGGCCAGTGCCCGCGCCACGGCCGACTCGCTGACACCGTAGAGCCGCAGGACGCGCCGCTGCGGCAACGCGATCCCATCGAGGATCCGCTGGAATGGCTCCGCGGCGACCGCACGAGGCCAGAGACGCTGCAGCTCGCCCGGAGGGCCTGGCAGAACGACGACAACGCACGCGCCCACCTCGAGCACGACGCCCGGCGCCGTGCCTGCGAGCCCGAGCGAGATCGCGCCCACGGGCAGCGTGGCCTGCTTGCGCACGCCGTCCGCGAAGTCGGCGTAGGGCCGACGCATCCGCTCGGCGAACGTGCGCGAGACCTCCTCGATCTCGCTCTCGAGCGCGGGATCGACCGCCAGGCCACGCCCCGCTACACCGGCCACGAGCTCGATCGTTCGATCGTCGTGGGTCGGTCCGAGCCCGCCAGAGACGAGGCACACGTCGGCCTCGAAGCCAGCTTGCAGCGCCGCCTCGAGCTCGGCGGGATCGTCGCCGACGACGGCGATGTGGACGGGCTGGAGGCCTAGTCGGAGTGCTTCACGCGCGTAGAACGGCCCGTTCAGGTCCGATCGCCCGCCACGGACGAGCTCGCTTCCCGTGACGACGATCGCGGCGCGGGGGCGATTCACGAAGGCCGAGTCACGTGCCGGGTGTGACGGTCAGGTGCCCGCTCGCCGGGACCTTGACGCGGTGGCGACCGATACGGACGACGACGTTGCGGGGTGAGGCGATTTGCACGCTCAACCTGGCGGGAGCAAACCGCTTCGTCTGGCCCCGAGCAAGCGTGCCACGGTAGAGCGGCGCTCCCGTGACCGCGCGAACCTCGACGAACGAGGCGCCGCCGACGGCTGTGACCGACAGCCCTTGGGCGACCGAGGCGGCCGTGTGCACAGGCTTGACATTGACCCCCTGCACCTTCGGTGTGGCCGGGTCACCGAACTTCCACGCTGCGATGACGAGCGCGGTAAGCAGGACGATTGCAGTGACCGCGATCGCGACGAGCCGCGACTCGCGGTGCCGCGGCGCCCTGCGGCTCTGGGTCGGGACGCGCCGCGTCCGCAGCGGCGTCTCGTCGTCCTCGGCCACGAAGCGGGAGTTGTACTCGTCCACGTACAACTGGCCGTCCATCCCGAGCGACTCGGCATACGTGCGGAGGAAGCCCTTGATGTAGGTGTGGGACGGAAGCTGGTCGAAGCTCTCGTCCTCGAGGGCGCGCAGGTACTTCGCCCGCACCTTCGTGCGGAACTCCATCTCGTTGAAGTCGAGGCCCTGACGCGTCCGAGCCTCGCGGAGGCTTGAGCCGATCTCGAACACGGCCCCGCAGTCTAGACGACGCGGGACGCCACCGTCACGGGTCCCCCGTCAGTCGAGGGTGAGCAGGAGGCCGTAGACCGCGAGGGAGATGGCCGCCGCCGTTGCCAGGCAGACCCCGAGGATGCCGAGCAGGCGGCCGAGCGTAGCCGCCCGCGACCCTCCGGTCTCCCCGCTTCGTGCCTGACCGAGCGAGCGCGCACGGCGGGCCAGGATCATCGCCAGGATCCCGAGCGCAATCCCTATCGGGATCGCGAACCCTGAGTGCACGAGGTCGTACGAGGCCGAGTACCGTGTGGCGCCGATCGCCACGGGCATCGTCAATGCCGAGAGCACGCCGACGCCGACGGCCCACGCTCCGCCCCGCTTGCTCACGACTTCTTGTACGGACGACCGACCGCTGCCGGGGGGATCGACCGTCCGATCACGCCCGCCACGGCGATCAGCGTCAAGACGTACGGAAGCGCCTGGAAGAGAACGGCGGCCGACTCCGAGTACTCGGGCAGACGGGCCGCAAGTGCGCTCGAGAAGCCGAACAGAAGACACGCGGCGGCAGCGCCGAACGGCCGCCAGTTGCCGAAGATCACAGCCGCGAGAGCGATGAAGCCCCTCCCCGCACTCATGTTCTCGTTGAACGAGTCGACGAATCCGATCGAGAGGTAGGCACCGCCGAGGGCAGCCAGCACACCGGACAGGACGACCGCCCCGTAGCGAATGCGATAGACGGAGATCCCGACTGTGTCGGCGGCCCTGGGATGCTCACCCACGGCTCGGATCCGGAGGCCGAGCGGCGTCTTGAAGAGCACGACCCAGGCAAGCACGATCAGGATCAGCGCGAACCAGATCATCAAGTTCATGTGCCCGAAGACCTTGCCGAGGAACGTGATGTGAGTTCCGAAGATATTGATGTCGTCGAGGAAGCCAACGTTGACGTCCGGGATCGACGAGATGTCCGTCGGAGTGCCCTGGTCGCCGTAGAGGTCGATGTACAGGTACCCCGTCAACCCGAGCGCGAGGAAATTGATCGCCGTGCCGCCGATGATCTGATCCGCACGGAGATGGATCGAGAGCACGGCGTGCAAAAGCGCCATCAGGCCGCCGGCCACCGCTGCGAGGAGGAGGCCGAAGTACCACGTGCCGAACTTGTCTGCGCCGAGGAAGCCAAAGAAGCAGCCGATCAGGAGCATTCCCTCGAGGCCGATGTTCGTGACCCCTGACCGCTCGCTGAACATGCCTCCCATCGCAGCGAAGATGAGCGGCGTGGCATAGCGGAGCATCGAGGCGAGGAGCGCCGACCAGACGACGACGGTCTCGAGCTTGCCGACACCGGAGAGAGTTGCCATGAAGGCCAGGCCGAAGCCGAGCAACCCCGAGGCGATCGCGAAGCCGCCGAAGCGTCGCTCGCCACGGATGACGACGCCGATCCCGAGCACCAGTGCGATGAGACAGAGCACGAGGCTCCACACCCAGGAGCGCGCCGAGATGGGCGGCAACGCGACCCACGCTCCGACGAGCCCGAGCCCGATGCCGACCCACGCGACGCGGCGGAGGCCGTTGTGTGCCCGGGCGGCCGACGGGAGAGCGACGGAGGTCACGCCCTCTTACTCCTGCGCATCTTCGCGATCAGCCAGAGTACGATCAGGTCGGCGCCCACGAAGAGCACCACGAGACCCTGGATCAGCAGCGTCAGGTTCGAGGCGAGCTGGGGCTTGAAGACCTCGGGGTCGAGATTTCTCGTCGAGGTGCCGACGAGAAGGCCGGCGAAGAGCATCGAGGCGAGCGCGATGCCGACGGCCGTGTTCCGGCCGAGCAGGGCGACGGCGATTCCGACGAAGGCGATCGTCGCTCCCGTGATGTCCCCCGTTGCGAGTCGGTGCTGCCAGCCGAGAATGTCGATTGCACCGGCGAGGCCCGCGAACGCGCCCGAGATCGCCATGGCGACGAAGTAGTTACGTGACACGTTGATCCCGCCGTACCGCGCGGCCTCCGGGTTGAAGCCGACCGCCTTGACGCCGTACCCGAGGGTCGTCCGGTTGAGAATCAGCCAGTAGACCAGCAGCGCCCCCATTGCCATGAAGAAGCCGATGTGCAATCCCTGGAAGACCGAGCTGCCCCAGAATACGGGCAGCTTCGCACCGGGAAAGACGTCGTTGGAGATCGGCACGAACTCCTGGCGACCGTTCTGGAGGGGACCACCGAGCCCGAACAAGAAGACCCCGACCCAGATCGCGATCCAGTTCAACATGATCGTCGAGATCACCTCGTGGGCCCCTACCGTCGCCTTCAGGAGACCCGCGATACCGGCCCAGAGCGCGCCACACGTGGCTCCGGCGACGATTGCGAGCGTGACGTGGAGGAACGGGTTCAAGTTCTCCATCGACGAGCCGATCCAGACGGCGAAGACGGCCCCCATGATGTACTGGCCCTGGCCGCCGATGTTGAACAGGCCGCAACGGAACGCGAACCCGACGGCGAGGCCCGTGAGCACGAGCGTCGTCGCGATGATCAGCGTCTGTTGCATGTTGAGCGCCGCCGAGGCGCGCTCGGCTCCTCGCACCCAGGGGAAGAACCAGTTGAAGCCGGCTCCTTCGAAGATCGCGCGATAGGTCGCAAGCGGGTTCTTCCCGGTCGTGACGAGTACGACGAGGCCGCCGACGGCGAAAGCGAGCAACGCCGTCAACAGCGGCGCCACCAGACCGCCTGCCTTCTGGGCAATGTCGTACTTCCCCAGCACCGACTGCTTCACCTCCGGTCCGAGGCCCGAAGGGTCGACGGGCGTTTCGTCGAGCGTGTCGTTCTGCTCGCTCATGCCGCCGCGACCTCCCCGCGCCCGCCGCCGGTCATCGCCAGCCCGAGCTCCTCCTCACTGACCGAGGGCGGGAACTCACCCACGATCTCACCCTCGTACATGACGAGAATGCGATCGGAAAGCGAGAGGATCTCCTCGAGCTCGAGCGAGATGAGGAGAACCCCGCGGCCCTCGTCCCGTTCCTCGACAAGCCGACGATGGACGAACTCGATCGCCCCGACGTCAAGACCCCGCGTCGGTTGGGCGGCGATCAGGACACGCGGGTCGCGGTCGATCTCGCGAGCAAGCACGACCTTCTGCTGATTGCCTCCCGAGAGCCCACCGGCACGGGTGTCGGGACCGCCGCCGCGCACGTCGTACTCCTCGATCAGCCGGGCGCCCCGCTCGACCAGGCGACCGGGGAAGAGCCATCCGAGCCTCGAGTCGGGCGCCTGCCGATAGTCGTGCAGAGCGATGTTCTCGGCGATCGAGAACTCGAGGACGAGGCCGCGGCGCTGTCGATCTTGCGGGATGTGGCCGAGGCCGGCGACAAAGTGCCCGTGCGCGCTGTCGGTCGTCACGTCCTCTCCGGCCACAGCGACGGAGCCGCTCGCGGCCCTGCGCAGGCCGGTCATGGCGTCGATCAGCTCGGTCTGCCCGTTGCCGTCGATGCCCGCGACTCCGACGATCTCGCCCGCCCGCACGTCGAGCGACAAGCCGCGAACCTTCTCGATCCCGCGATCGTCGAAGACATGCAGGTCCTTGACCTCGAGCAACCGATCGGTCGGATTGGCGGGGCGCTTCTCCACGCGCAGGAGCACATCCCTGCCCACCATCAGCCGCGCGAGGCTCTCCTGGGTTGCCCCGGCCGCCGGGATCGTCTCGATCAGCTTGCCGCGTCGCAGCACGGTGATCCGGTCGGCGACCTCGGTCACCTCGTTCAACTTGTGACTGATGAAGATGATCGACTTGCCCTGCGCAGTGAGCCCCTCGATGATCCCGAACAGCTCACCGGCTTCCTGGGGTGTCAGCACTGCGGTCGGTTCGTCCAGTATGAGGATGTCCGCGTTGCGGTACAAGGCCTTGAGGATCTCGACCCGCTGCTGCTGGCCGACCGTGATGTCCTCGATCCTCGCCGCCGGGTCGACCGCGAGGCCGAAGCGCTCGGAGATCTCGCGCACGCTCTCGTTGGCCGCACCGAGATCGAGCATGACGCCCGCGTGCGTCGGCTCCGTCGCAAGCACGATGTTCTCGGCGACGGTCATCACGGGGATCAGCATGAAGTGCTGGTGCACCATTCCGACGCCGGCGTCGATCGCCGCGCGGGGCGAACCGAGTTGGACGGACGTCCCGCCGATCAGAATCTCGCCCTCGTCGGGGTGATAGAGCCCGTAGAGGATGTTCATCAACGTCGACTTGCCGGCGCCGTTCTCACCGAGCAGCGCATGGATCTCTCCCTGGCGGAGGTCGAAGGTGACGTCGTCATTCGCGACAATGCCCGGAAAGCGCTTCGTGATGTGGCGCATCTCGAGGACGGTGCGGGGCGACTCGGCCATCGAGGGGAGATTCTAGGGGGTCGGGCGGCGGCCGCGAGCGTCCACCCGCCGCAACCGGAGCTCGGCGCCCGGAAACGCGGAAGGGGCAGGCCTCACGGCCTGCCCCTTCTGACGAACGGTCGTGCCGGTTCGAGCTAGGACACCGTGGTCGGGATGCCCTTCACCTTGCCGGTTGCGATCTTCTTCTCGAGGACCTTCTCCTGCGCGACGATCGCCGCAGGGACCTTGAGCGAGATCTTGCCGAGCCCGACGCCACCGGCGCGAACCGAGAACGTCGAGTCGCCGTATCCCTTGAACGTTCCGTCTTTTGCCTGCTTGACGGTGCGGAACACGCCGGCATCGACGCGCTTGACCGCGCTCGTCAGCATGTGCCCGCCGAGGTAGCCCTGGTCGGCATCGACACCGATGCCCCAGAGACCCTTGTCCTTGGCGGCCGAGAGCGAGCCGAGACCGCACGAACCGGCGACGCCGAACTCGACCCGCGAGCCCTGCGCGATGTGGTTCAGCGAGATCTCCTTGCACTTGCTCTGGTCGGTGAAGCTCTGCGAGTAGCCGTAGAGAACCTTGGCCTTCGCATTGGCGGCCTTCGCGCCCGCCTGGTAGCCGGCGATATAGCGGTCGACCGGCGGGATCTTGAGGCCGCCGACGGCGCCGATGATGAGCGGCTTCTTCTGCGACATCAGCTCCTTGATCGCGAGCCAGCCGGCGAGATAGCCGGCCTCCTGCTCACGAAACAGGATGCCCCGCGTGTTCGCGGGCTTCCCGGTCAGCGCTGCGAACGGATAGTCGATGATCGCGAACTTGCTGTTCGGGAACTGCTGCGCAACTGCCGCTACCGCATCGGCCATCAGGAAGCCGACGCCGATCGTGAGGTCAGAGCCACCCTTGACGCAGGAGAGCAGGTTCGGGATGTAGTCAGCACCACTCGAAGACGTGAGCACGCGCGTCTTGACGCCGAGATCCTTCTCGGCCCTGAGCCGACCCTCGTTGGCCAACTGGTTGAACGATCTGTCGTTGAGGCCACCGATGTCGGTGACGAGACACGTGTCGCCGGCGGCGACCTTCTTGCTCGGCGAGGCGAGGCTCGTCCCCGCAAGCGCCGCGGCTACCAGCGCAATGCTGCCGAGCAGCACTGCAGTGATCATCTTCTTGCTCACTCCAACCTCCTGGATTGCGATGTGGTTTCAGTCCCGGGACCTGAGACGACGGATCGTAACCGGAAGTTGTGACGGAAGTGTTCAGTCTGCGGTCGTGACGCGGTGCAGGTCGGCCTCCTCGATCAGCACCCGGCGGGGCTTGGAGCCCTCGTAGCCGGAGATGATCCCGCGCCGCTCGAGCATGTCGACGAGACGACCGGCCCGCGTGTAGCCGACGCGCAGTCGCCGCTGGATCAACGACACCGAGGCGGTCTGTGTCTGGACGACGATCTCGATCGCCTTGTCGAGCAGCGGATCCTCGTCCGGGTCGAATTCCCCGTCGGCTCCATCGGACATCTCGTCGGCATAGCTCTCCGGAGCCTCGAGCAGGGTCTCGTCGAGCTCCTGGCCGCGCTGCCGGCGGCACTGCTCGACGACCATCGCGACCTCCTCCTCGGAGACGTAGGCGCCCTGCACACGCTGCATCCGTGAGGTGCCGAGCGGCTTGAAGAGCATGTCCCCCTGGCCCAGGAGGCTCTCGGCACCGGAGGTGTCGAGGATGACGCGCGAGTCGGTCTGGCTGGAGACGGCAAAGGCGATACGCGAGGGCACGTTGGCCTTGATCATCCCGGTGATCACGTCCACCGAGGGGCGCTGCGTCGCGAGCACGAGGTGGATGCCGACGGCGCGGGACTTCTGCGCCAGGCGGATGATCGCGTCCTCGACGGCCTGCGGCGAGACCATCATCAGGTCGGCGAGCTCGTCGATCACGACGAGCAGGTACGGAAGCGGGTCCTCCCCACGCGCCTTGAACGTCCGGTTCGCCTCGGGCAGGTTGCGGGCCCGGATGATCGACAGTCGCTCGTAGCGCCGTTCCATCTCGGCGACCACGTTCTGCAGCACCGCCGAGGCTTCCTTCGGGTTCGAGACGACCGGCGTCAGCAGGTGGGGGATCGACTCGTAGTAGTTGAGCTCGATCCGCTTCGGGTCGATCAGGATCATCCGCACCTCGTCCGGTGTCGAGCGCAGGAGGATCGAGGTAAGGAGGGCGTTGATACAGCCCGACTTGCCCGAGCCCGTCGTACCGGCGATCAGGAGATGCGGCATCCGCGCAAGGTCTGTCCACACGGCGTTGCCGGAGATGTCCTTGCCGAGCCAGACCGAGAGCGGGCTCGCCTGGCCCGGCATGTCGCCGAAGATGTCGCCCAGCGTGACGAGCTTCGGCGAGAGGTTCGGAACCTCGACGCCGACGGCCTGCTTGCCGGGGATCGGGGCCAGGATCCGAATCTCGGTCGTGGCGAGGGCATACGAGAGGTCGTCCTTGAGCCCCGCGACCTTCGAGACCTTCGTGCCGGGCGCGAGCTGGAGCTCGTAGCGGACGACCCGCGGGCCGGCGATCTGGCCGACGATGGTCGCATCGACGCCGAAATGCGAGAGCGTCTGGACGAGCTGCTCGGCGGTGCGAGCGCTCGCGACGCCGTTGTCACCTTTCACTGCGGGTGAGGGTTTCAGCAGCGAGCGCTCTGGAAGGCGATACTCGCCCGCCGGTGGCGCTGCGAAAACGAGCTCCTCGCCGTCGCCGCCGGTGGCCGCGTCGGCAGAGTCCTCTTCCGCGTGCATGACGAGCGGCGGTGGCTCCGCCGACGTGGGAACCGCCGAGATCACGTCGGGGTAGCTCGCCACGGCGTCGACCGGAGGCTTGCGGCGGGCGGAAACCCTCTCGGCCGCGAGGGTCTCCTCGAACGGCTGGTCATCCGGAAGCTGGCCCCCGTCGATCGTGCGGCGAGCCGCGCTGCCCGCCCGCCGCATCGCCGTTCCGGAGCGACGCAGGACGGCGCCGGTGGAGGCGCCGGTGAACAGCAGCGTGCCGGCAACGAACAGGGCAACGCCGACGATGAGCGCCCCGGTGTCGCCGATCACGTGGGCGAGGCCGCCGCCGACCGCGCCGCCGATCGCTCCGCCCTCGTCGCGACCGAGGGCGATCATGAGCCCGAACGCACCCACCGCGAGGCCGGTGCGGAACGGCTTCAGGTCGATGATCCTGCTTCGCAGGAGCATCAAGGCGCCCACGCCGACGAGCATGGCCGGGATCACATATGCGGCTGCACCGAATGCGGCCCGTAGCCCGTCCGAGATGGGCGCGCCGACGGCGCCTCCGTCCCAACCGAACCACAGGAGCGTCGCGAGAAAGAATCCGACCGCGACCATCCCGAGTCCCCACAACTCGGGATGATGGTGCGATCGGGTCTTCGTCCGGCGCTTCTTGATCCGCGCCGGGGTGCGCGGCTTGGGCGCGCGCCTGACCGGTTTCTTCCTCGTCGTAGCCATCGGACTTGGTGCTTCTGCGGCGGTGTCCCGTATCCTCCGCCCATGCCGGTAGTGATCGGAATCGCGGTTGCGGGGGCGCTGGGGGCGCTCGCCCGTTACGGGCTCGACGAGCTGATCGGCCGACGCACGGGCGCATTCCCGTGGGGCATCTTCGTCGTCAACGTGAGCGGCGCGTTCCTGATCGGATTCATGGTCGAGGCGCTGGAGCCGCGCTTCGAGGACTCCTGGGTGCGCGTCGCCGTGGTGACCGGCTTCCTGGGTGCATACACGACCTTCTCGACCTTCTCGCTCGACACCTACAGGCTGCTCGAAGAGGGCCACGGCGGGCAGGCGGCGTTCAATGCCCTGGGAACGCTCGCCGCCGGGCTCGTCGCCGTGTGGCTCGGCCTGAAGCTCGGTCGCGCGGTCTGAACAGGCAGTGAGCCGGCCTGTGCCCGTGGGCGAGACAGGTCTCGCCCCTACAGATTCGAGGCGCGGGCGCGCGCTTCGTGGATGATCTGCTCCGCGTCGGCCCGGTTGCCGAACCCGCGCGTCTCGGTCTTGCCGTCCTCGAGATCCTTGTAGACCTGGAAGAAGTGCTCGATCTCGTCGCGGAACTCGGGCGGGATGTCGTGGATGTCGCTGACCCGCATCCAGGCCGGGTCCCTGAGCGGCACGCAGATCACCTTCTCGTCGGGCCCCTTCTCGTCGGTCATGTGGAAGACCCCGACGACGCGCACCCGGATCCGGCAGCCGGGGAACGTCGGCTCGCCGACGAGCACGAGCGCGTCGAGCGGGTCGCCGTCCTCCCCCATCGTCCCCTCGATGAAGCCGTAGTCGGCCGGATAGCTCATCGAGGTGAACAGCCGTCGGTCGAGGACGATCCCACCGAGCTCGGGGTCGAGCTCGTACTTGTTGCGCGAGCCGGACGGGACCTCGACGAAGACGACGACATCGCTCATCCGAGGCTCCCGATGCGTTCGACGAGCAGATCGAAGAAGCGCCCCTTGTCGAGCGCGATGCCGACGCGCGCGTTCACAGGCCGGCCGGTGCGGCACCAGCGGTCGACCACGGTGCGACCGCGGCAGAGATCCGAGACGAGCTCGACCTCGACATTCCGCTCGATCGTCGTCACGAGCCCGGGGTCGATCACGTGGGCGAGCGCGACCGCATCGTGGATCGGTGCACCGTCCCAGCCGTACGTCGTCGCGTGGTAGATCGAGAAGAAGTCGATGAGGTCGGCGACGAACCGCCCGATCGTCCCGGCCTCGCGCAACCGCTGCTGCAGCGCGGGCGTCGTGACGGCCTGATGCGTGACGTCCAGCCCGATCATGGTCGTGTCGACCCCCGAGTGGAGCACCGCCTGCGCAGCCTCCGGGTCGGCCCAGACGTTGAACTCGGCGGCCGGGGTCATGTTGCCCTCGGCGATCGCGCCGCCCATCAACACGATCCGCCCCACGTTGGCACCCCCCGTCCGCTCGAGCAGGAGCGCGATGTTCGTGAGCGGCCCGGTCGGGACGAGCGTCACGGGCTCCGGGCTCGCCGCGATCGTGCGTGCGAGGAAGTCGACGGCGTGCTCGGCGAGCGGCTGACGAGCCGCAGGTGGAAGTGAGGGCCCGTCGAGGCCGCTATCGCCATGGACGTGGGAGGCGACGGTGAGCTCTCGCGCCAGCGGCCTGTCGGCACCGGCGGCGACGGGTACGTCATCCCGACCCGCGAGGTCGAGGACGCGGAGGGCGTTCGCCGTCGTCTTCTCGAGTGTCTGGTTGCCGTGGACAGTCGTGACCCCGAGCAGGTCTAGCTCCGGGCTCGCGAGCGCGAGCAGCAAGGCGATCGCGTCGTCGTGCCCGGGATCGCAATCGAGAATGACGGGAGCTCCCACGCCACAAGTGTAGGGGCGAGACCTGTCTCACCCTCGGCCTGAGGTGCGACGGAACAGGTGTGGCCTACATGATCGCGTCGATCTCGGAGCTCGTGGGCAGCGAGGGCTGCGCACCGGGACGCGAAGCGGCGATCGCGCCGGCGGCACAGGCCCTGGCGAGCGACTCCTCCTGGGTGCGCCCCTCCAGGATGGAAACCAGGAGGCACGCCGTGAACGCATCCCCGGCGGCCGTCCCGTCGACCACGTCGACCTTCGGTGGGACAGCGCGGGCTACCTCCTCCCCGTCGTCGAGCAGAACGGCCCCTTCCGCCCCGAGCGTGAGCGCCACCAGGCCGTCGGTGCGCGCGAGCGAGTCGAGCTCGAAGCGGTTGACGACGGCAAGATCGGGATCGACGGCGATGCGGCGCGCCGGGGCGGCATTGAGACAGAACATTCCTGTCGCCTGCTCCCAGGCAGAGATGACCGCCTCGTCGGGGATCTCCTGCTGGCAGAGCACCGCATCCGACGGAGGCAGGTCGAATCCAGCCAAGAGCCCATTCGCTCCCCGGGAAACGACGATGGTCGTCTCTCCTGTCGCGTCGACCGTGATCAGAGCAATGCCCGTTGGCCCCTCGACCTCGCGCAGATCTAGCTCCACACCGGCCTCACGAAGGCCCGCCAGCGCCTCGCCGGCAAACGCGTCTCGACCGACCGCAGCGACCATCCGAACGTTGGCACCAAGCCGGGCGCACGCAACCGCCTGGTTGGCGCCCTTACCACCCGGGAAGCGCTCGAGCGTCGCCCCGGTGACAGTCTCCCCGGGACGGGGAAGCGCATCGCAGCGCGCAACGAGGTCGAGATTGACCGATCCGACGACGGTAATCCGGGGAGTCTGCACGACGTCCAGGGTAGACCGTCTCACGTCAACGCTACATTTGCCTCCCGTGCCCGAGACCCCGCGAACGACCTTCGCCGCACCACTCCGCCCTGCTCTCGTCGTCGTTCTGCTGCTCACGCTCGGGGTCCTCGTGGGAGCACCGGAAGGCTCGGCTGCTCCCGATCTGCTCGTACAGCAAATCTCGTCCGATCCATTCTCGAACCCGGACAGCCAGCACGGGACCGAGGTCGAGCCCGACTCCTTCGCCTACGGCGACACCGTTGTCGCCACCTTCCAGGTCGGGCGCTACGTCAACCAGGGCGGCGCCTCCGGTACCGGCTACGCAACCTCGAAGAACGGCGGCAAGACGTGGACGTCCGGGATCCTACCCTCCCTCACCGTCAACTCAAGTCCCGCGGGGATCTACAGCCGCACGTCAGATCCCGTGGTGGCCTACGACGCGGCGCACGCTACGTGGCTCATCACGAGTCTCGCGCTGAAAGAACCGTGCGCAGCGGACTGCCAGACGGCCATCGTCGTCAGCGCGTCCTCCGACGGGATCACCTGGAGCGCACCGATCACCATTGCGCCCCTCGTGGGCTCGTTCGCGCACGACAAGGAGTGGATTGCCTGCGACAACGGCGACAACAGCCCCCGCCGCGGGACGTGCTACACGTCGTACAGCGACTTCACGAGCGGCCGGCGCATCGTCACGCGTCGCTCGACCGATGGCGGACTGACCTGGAGCAGTGCCGTTGGGTCGTCCGACAGCAGCGCATCCGGCCTCGGCGCCCAGCCGGTCGTGCAGCCGGACGGGACGCTTGTGGTCGTGTTCCTCGCCGGTGACGCCGAGAACGCAATTGGCGCTCTACGCTCGACCGACGGCGGTGCGACGTTCGGTTCGGTGGCCACGATTCCCGGCGTCGCGCGGTTCCCGAATCAGTTTGCACCCCCAACCCTCCCACATTCGCCATTGCGAGGCCGCTCGCTTCCCACGGTCGAGGTGAGCGGCAGCGGCGTTCTCTTCGCCGCGTGGGACGACTGCAGGTTCCGTGCCAGTTGCACGGCAAACGACATCGTCGTCGCCACCTCGAGCGACGGTCTCACCTGGAGCACGCCGACGCGAGTACCCATCGATCTGGTGGACAGCGCTGTCGATCACATCGTTCCCGGGCTCGGAGTGGACGCCACCACCTCGGGAACGACAACCCGGCTCGCGCTCACCTACCACTTCTTCTCGGCCACTGGATGTACGTTTGCGACGTGTGAGCTGCGCGTCGGATTCGTCTCGTCGAACGATGCCGGCGCGACCTGGAGCGCGCCGGTCGAGCTGAGCAATGGGCCGATGTCGCTCTCATGGCTCCCCGACACGTCGCAGGACCGCATGGTCGGCGACTACATCTCGACCTCGTTCGTCACCGGCGGCGTCGCGGTGGCGGTGTTCCCGCTCGCGCGTGCGGCGAGCTCGGGGTTCGACCAGACGATGTTCGCTGCGAGAATCGGTGTCGCTCCACCTCCACCTCCACCGTCGGGGGGATCGGGCGGCTCCGGAGGGGGCTCTCCCGGGCCTCCCACGACCCCGCCGGCGGCCGTTCCCGACCAGGTGCCCACGACGACCCCGCCACCCTCGCCGCCGGAGCGAACCACCACCCTCTCCGTCTCGTCGTTCCAGGCAGTGCCGACCCGCCCGCTCGCGGGACGGGCGTTCACGTTGCGCCTCCGAGTGCGTCTCGGAACCACGGGGGCGCCGCTCGCTTCAGGCGCCGCCCTCTGCTCGGCACGAATTGGAAGCAGCTCGTTGCGCGTCGTCAGGCGAGCACTCTCCAGGGGTCTTGTCACCTGCACGTGGAGGATCCCCACCTCCGCAGCCGGCAAGAGCCTCAGAGCGTTGGTCGGGGCATCCGGGAACGCGAAGACAACGCACGTGACACGCTCCTTCCGGATCGTCTGAGTCAGGCTGCGAGCGCCCGCAGGTCGTCGACGGTCGACCCGAGCAGCGTGTCGCGCAGGTCGAACAAGCCCGCCCAGAGCGCCGAGCGGTCGGGTGCGCTGCCGAACCGCGCTGCATCGGCGAGCCCCTCGAGAGCCCGGACGAGCACGGCCAGCTCGAGGTACACCGCTGCGACGCGATTCGGACACGCGTGCACGCCGGCCCGGTCGAGCACCGGACGCCACTCGACGAGCTCCCCGGCCCCCGGGCCGCCATACCAGGAGAGACCCTCGGCCCGTTCGGGCTCCAGCTCGAGGAGGTACTGCGAGAGCGGGCCCTCGAGCCCGGCGAGCGCCGTCTCGACGCGGTCGGCTGCGTGGCGCAGGGCAGCCTCGCGCCCGCCCGGCGTTGCCGGCACTGCATCCCCCCTACTCCAGCGCTCGAGCAGCCGGCAGAACGCAAGCGACGACGCCTCACAGGCTCGAAGCTGCTCCGTCAGACGTCGTGCGGTCAGATCGGTCGCTGCGTAGTCCCTGATCACGTCACACCACCCTGGCTGCGGTGGCGCCATCGCCATCAGACCTCGATCACCACGGGAAGGATCATCGGCCGACGGCGGGTGCGAGCGTAGACGAGCTTCGCGATCGCGTCGTGCATGTGATCCTGCAGGATCTTGATCTCGGTGATCCCGTCCTCCGCGAGCTCCTCGGCGACGCGGTCGGCCTCGTCCCGCAACTCGTCGAGCAGCTCCTCGTTGTCGCCAAACCCGCGCACGATCAGCTCCGGCGGCGCGATCTCGCCACCGTCGGAGAGGGCGACGGTGGTCACGATGATCAGGACGCCGTCCTCGGAGAGCCGGCGCCGGTCTCGGAGCGCGACATCCTGGACGTCGCCCACGCCGAGTCCGTCGACGAAGGTCACGCCGGCAGCGATCCGGTCGACGATGCCGACTCCTCGTGGAGTCAGCTCCACGACGGATCCGTTCTCGGCAATCACGATGTTGGCGGCCGGGATCCCGGCGTCGCGACCGAGCTTCGCGTGGGCAGCCAGCATCCGGTACTCGCCGTGGATCGGCATCAGGGCCTTGGGCCGGACGAGCGAGAGCAGGGTGCGCAGCTCCTCCGAGCAGGCGTGCCCGGAGACGTGCACCGGCGCGATCTCCTCGTGCAGAACCTCGGCGCCGAGCCGCGCCAGCCGGTTGATCGAATCGTGGACGTGCAGCTCGTTGCCGGGCACCGGCTTCGCCGAGATGATCACCGTGTCGCCGCGCTCGACCTCGACGTTCTGGTGGTCGCCGTACGCGATCCGCGTCAGCGCCGACATCGGCTCGCCCTGACTGCCGGTGCAGAGGAACATGACCCGGTTCGGCGGGAGCTCCATGCCCTCGTTCGGCGAGACGAGGGCATCCTCGGGAAGGTTGACGTATCCGAGCGTGCGCGCAATGTTCATGTTCTTGCGCAACGACCGGCCGACGAGTGCGACCTTGCGATCGTTCTCGATCGCCACCTCTGCTGCCTGCTGCATGCGGTGGATGTTCGACGCGAAGCTCGCGATCAGGATCCGGCCGGTGCGAACGGGGATCAGTTGCCGGAAGGCCTCGCCGACGAGCCGCTCCGAGCCGGTCATGCCGGGGCGCTCGGCGTTCGTCGAATCCCCGAGCATCAGATCGACGCCGCGGTTGCCAAGCGAAGCGAGCTTGCCGACATCCGTCTTGAGCCCGTCGACCGGTGTGTGATCGAGCTTCCAGTCGCCGGTGTGGAGCACTCTGCCCGCGGGCGTCTCGACCACGATCGCGACGCAGTCCGGGATCGAGTGCGCCATCCGCACGAACTCGAGCTTGAACGGGCCGAGCTGGATCCCGTCGCCGTCGGGGTCGGCCTCGCGGAGGGTCGTCGAGGCGCCGAGCTTGTGCTCGTCGAGCTTCGACTTGACCATCGCGAGCGTCAGCTTCGTCCCGATCACCTCGCCGGCCTCGACCTCGCGGAGGACGTAGGGCAATGCGCCGACGTGATCCTCGTGGCCGTGCGTCAGCACGATCGCGAGCAGCGGCCGGGCCTCCAGGTACGAGAAGTCGGGGAGCACGAGGTCGACGCCGAGGTGCTCGTCGCGCGGGAACGCGAGGCCCGCGTCGATCAGGATGCGCTCGCCGTCGAACTCGTAGAGAGTCATGTTCTTGCCGACCTCGCCGAGCCCGCCGAGCGGGATGATGCGGAGCGCGTCGCTCATGAGGGTGTCTCGTGTTGGTGGGTCATCGTGCCGCAGTGTACGGGCGGAGGCAGTTCGCTGACGCGAACTGCCCGGGGGAGATCCGGGTACGGGCCTCCGGGGTCGGCGGCCCGGCTATCGTCATTCCCCGATGCTCACGCAGATCGACGAGCTCGACGCGCTGGCCGCTGAGACGGCCTTCGCCGGCGTGGTTCGAGTCGACCACGGCGAGGAGATCGAGGTCGCCAAGGCCTACGGCCTTGCCAATCGGGGCTACTCGATTCGCAACGACGTCGACACGCAATTCGGGATCGCGAGCGGGACGAAGACCCTGACGGCGCTCGTGGTGATGGGCCTGCGTGACGACGGCGTCCTCGGACTTTCCACGACCGCGCGCAGCCTGCTCGGCGACGACCTTCCCCTGATCGATGACACCGTGACGGTCGAGCAGCTGCTTGCGCATCGCTCGGGGATCGGCGACTACCTCGACGAGGAGGCTTACCCCGACCTGAACGCCTACCTGATGCCCGTCCCGGTGCACGAGCTGGCAACGACCGAGCAGTACCTCGCCGTCCTCGCGGGCCACCCGATGAAGTTCGCCCCGGATGAGCGCTTCGGCTACTGCAACAGCGGGTACGTCGTTCTGGCGTTGATCGCCGAGCGGGCAGCCGGAGCGCCGTTTCCCGACCTTGTGCAGCAACGCGTCGGCGAGCCCGCCGGAATGGTCGACACGGCGTTCGTGAGGTCGGACGAGCTCCCGGGACGCGCGGCAACCGGCTACCTCCCGGTCGGAGACGGCTGGCGAGCGAACGTCCTGCACTTGCCGGTGGGCGGCAGCGGAGACGGCGGGATCTACACGACCGCCGCTGACATCAGCTCACTCTGGCGCCACCTGTTCGCCGGCGAGATCGTGTCGCACGACTCCGTGCGCGAGATGGTGCGCAGCCGCAGCGAGGTACCGTCGCGCGGGGAGGCATACGGCCTCGGCCTCTGGCTCCGCCCGGGGACGAACAGCGTGGTCATGAACGGGGGCGACGCCGGAGTCTCCTTCCGGAGCGTGCACGAACCGCAGACCAGTCGTACCACGACGGTGATCTCGAACACGACCGACGGCGCCTGGCCGATCGCTCGGTATCTCGAAGAGCGACTCGCTATCCGCTGACGGGCTGGACAACCGCGGTGTCACGAACGTCGAGGCGTTCGAGCCAAGGGGTTGCGCCCAGCCGCTCGAGGACGGTGCGGGCCTCTGCCAGAAGGGGCTCGGCCTCCGCCATGCGGCCGGCCGCTTCGAGCAGCTCGGCGAGCTCGACGTGGGTGATCGCCAGATAGAACGGCACGCCAATCGCGCGGAAGCCAGGCTACGAGTTTCACGCCGCACTCGCCGCAGAAGTTCACGTCGGGCGCGTTCGGGGTGCCACAGGACGGACACGGTGCGGCCAGGCTCACGCCGCACTGACGGCAGAACTTGCGGCCGTCCTCGTTTGTCGTCGCGCATGCTCCGCAGATCACGTGCACCCTCCCATCGGAAGCCTGACCCTACTCGACTGCCGTGACCATGGGAAAACGTCAGGCCGCAGCGGGTTGGAGGAGGCCGAGCCGTTCGAGGCACCTGCGCACGGCGGCTTCCTCATCCGCGGTCGCATCGACGAGCGGCAGCCGGAAGCTGCCGACCTCGTGCCCGAGCAGGTTCAGCGCCGTCTTGATCGCGATCGGGTTGGTCTGCACGCGCAGGAGGTCGATCGCAGGCCCGAGCTCCTGGTCGATCGCTTGCGCCCGGTTGGTATCGCCCGCTCGGAAGCGCCTGACCATCTCCTTCACCTGCGGGCCGACGACGTGCGTATGGACGCAGATCCCCCCCACGCCGCCGACCTCGAGGAACGGGTGAATGAGGTCGTCGTCGCCCGCGTAGAGATCGAGCCCGGAGGCGACGACGTGGCGCGCCGCCTCGAGCGAGGGCTTCGCCTGCTTCACCGCGCGCACGTTCCCGATCTCGGCGAGGGTGGAGATCGTTGCCGGCTCGGCGTCGACGACGACGCGGCTCGGGATGTCGTAGAAGACGACAGGGCGGTCGGTGGCCGCGGCGATCGCCGCGACGTGGGCCACGATCCCGCGCTGCGGGGGCTTGTTGTAGTACGGCGTCACGACGAGGAACCCGTCGACCCCGATCTCGTGCGCGCGCTCCGTGAGGTGCACGGAGTGAGCGGTGTCATAGGTTCCCGTACCGGCAATCACCGTCTGCGCACCTCCGACCTCGTCGACAGCGACCTCGTACAGCGAGAAGCGCTCGTCGTCGGAGAGGGTCGGTGCCTCGCCCGTCGTCCCGGTCACGACGACTCCGTCGGAGCCGTTCTCGACGAGGAAGCGGCAAAGCGCGCGGAAGCTCTCGAGATCGACCGCGCCGTCCGGCCGGAACGGTGTCACGACTGCGGTGAGCACTTCGCCGAGCATGGCGCGAATTGTAACCGGGTTCGCCCTGCGCTAATAATGGGGCCCCGGCAAGCGAGCGAAGGAGGCGTGATGGTGCGCGAGTTCAAGGACTTTCTGACCAAAGGCAACATCGTGGACCTCGCGGTCGCCTTCGTCATCGGCGTCGCGTTCGCCGCGGTCGTCACCTCCCTCGTGAACGACCTGCTGATGCCCGTGATCGCAATGGTGATCGGGAAGCCGGACTTCAGCAACCTCACCTTCGCGATCAACGGCGCGGTGTTCCGTTACGGCGCCTTCCTGACAACCGCTGTGACGTTCCTGGCGATCGCCGCAGCCGTCTTCTTCGTCGTCGTCAGGCCGATGAACGCACTGAAGGCGCGGCGCGCAAGGGAGGAGCCAGAGACGATCTCGGACGAGGAGCGCCGCCACCAGGAGTTGCTCGCCGCGCTGCGAGACCGCGGGTAGACAGTCAGAGCAGCGCGTCGAGGCCGAATGTGACGCCGGGCGGGAGGCCGCGGAGCCGGTCGAGCGCGAACAGGACGCCCGGCACGAAAGCCTCCCGCGAGGTCGTGTCGTGGCGAATCGTAAGCGTCTCCCCGGGGCCGCCGAGGATCACCTCCTGATGGGCCACGAGGCCCGGCAGGCGCACGGAGTGAATTGGAACCTCGCCCCCCATCCCGGCCGCCGTTGCCTTCGCCGTTCCCGACGGGGCGTCGAGCTTGGTGTCGGCGTGCAGCTCGATGATCTCCGCGTGCGGGAACGACCGCGCCGCCTCGGCCGCGAACCGCATCATCAGCACCGCACCGAGCGCGAAGTTCGCGGCGATGAAGCACGGGATCCGCTGCTCGCGCGCGAGGGCATCGAGCGCCGCCACATCTTCCTCCCTCAGCCCGGTCGTGCCGATCACGCACGGGATCCCCGCCGACAGTGAAGCGGTTGCGTTGCCGACGACCGCCGCGGGCGCGGTGAAGTCGACAACCGCGTCACGGCCGTCGAACGCGGGCTCCTCACCGGCCTCGACGCCGACGACGATGTGCCCGGCTGCGGCGAGCGCTGTAATTATAACGGTGCCGACCTTCCCCTCGCGACCGAAGAGGAGGATGTTCACGAGACCCGCCCGGCGAGCGCAGGGTTGAGGCGCCCCACCGCCGCCCGGAAGCGCTTTTCGCTCGGGCCGATGCCCGCGGCGGAGAGCCGCTCGGGTGCGTAGAGGTGACGCGCGAGCGCGGCCACCTGCTCGGCGGTGACGGCCTCGATTCGCCGCTCGATCTCCTCGATCGGAACGATCCTGGTGCCGGTGACGACCGCCTTGCCGAGGCGGCTCATCCGCGCGGATGTCGACTCGAGCGAGAGCAGAAGACGCCCCTTCATGTTCTCCTTGGCGCGCTCGAGCTCACCCGGGCGCAGGTTCCCCGCACCCACGTCAGACAACTCGGCCGCGATCACATCGAGGCACTCGCGAAGGTTCTCCTCGCGCGTACCGACGTAGATGCCGACCTGGCCGGCGTCGACGTACTGGGAGCCATACGTGTAGACCGAGTACGCCATCCCCCGCTTCTCGCGGATCTCCTGGAACAGTCGCGATGAGGCCGAGCCACCCAGGATCGCGTCGAGCAGTGCAGAGGCATACCGGCGGGGGTCATCACGGCTGAGGCCCGGGCCGGCGAGGCAGACGTGGTACTGCTCTGTCCGCTTGCGCTGGAACCGCACATCCGGCGCCTGCGAGCGGCCGGCAGGCTTGCGGGCAGGGCCTGGTGGCACCGGGATCGCGTCGCGCCGCCGCTTTCGGAGCGCCCGCACCAGCTTCCCGTGGTCGACGTTGCCGGCCGCGGCCAGCACGATGCTGCCGCTCGCGTAGGCGTTGCGATGGTAGGCCAACAACGACCCGCGGGAGATCGACGAGATGACCTCGGCGCGACCGATCACGGGCCGTCCGAGTGGATGGTCTCCGAAGACTGCCTCCGCGGCGAGGTCGTGGACGAGGTCCTGCGGGTTGTCATCGACCATCGCGATCTCCTCGAGCACGACTTCGCGCTCCGAGTCGATGTCGGTCAGCGCCGGCTCGAACACCATGTCGGTCATTACGTCGAGTGCAACGTCGATGTGGTCGTCGGGCACGCGGGTGTAGACGACCGTCGTCTCGCGCGAGGTCGCCGCGTTGAGCTCGCCGCCCATCGTGTCGAACAGCTCGGCGATGCGGACGCCGTCGTAGCGCTCCGTCCCCTTGAAGATCAGGTGCTCGATGAAGTGGGCGACGCCGGCCTTCGCGACGGACTCGTCACGCGAGCCTGTTCCGATCCAGAGGCCGACGGAAGCCGAGCGGACGCCCTCGATGCGCTCCGTGATGACCCGCTCGCCGCCGGGAAGGGTCGTGATGCGATGAGAGGCCACTGGTGCGATCGTAGTCGCGGCGCGAGACCCACGCGCCGGGGCAACACTCTCAGCCAAGCATCTCGCCGCGGCGTTCCCGAGGCCTGTTGGGCCTATGCTCTCGATATGGAGCTAATCCGCGCGGTTCAGGTGGACGATGTGGCGCGTGCCCGGCCGGAGTATTGGTCGCAGGAGACGATTGGTGAGGCGAACGGCAGCTTGTTCAAGGCTGCCAGAGGCATCGGGTCGACGATGTGGCACTCCCACGACGATCAAGACGAGGTCTTCTTCGTTACACATGGAACGCTTGTCGTCGAGCTGCGCACGGGGGACGTGGAAGCCGTCGAAGGTGATCTGCTCGTGATCCCACGCGGCGTCGAGCATCGTCCTCGTGCCGACGAGGAAGTCCGTTTTCTGATCGTCGGGACGAGTGTGACCTCGAACGCCGCTGGCGGTAAGCCCGCCTGGAGCGCGGGTGGCGGGGTTGCCGATGGATCTTGAGACCGGGCTCAGCCGAGCAGCTGGTCGAGCCCGCGGCTCAGACCGACACGCCCACCGACGACACGGATCGCGAGGAGCGTCCCCGCGCCGTACCGAGCCGGGCTCTCACCGGCGTCTTGGCGGATCGACAACCGCTCACCCGTAGCCACGAAGACGACTTCGGTCAAGACTCGCGCCGCGTCGAGTGCCGCGCGGAGCATCAGTGCTGCCGTGAGCGAGAAGTTGCCGGCGGCGACTACACGACCTCTTTCTCTCGTGCGAGCGCATCGATCTCGTCGTAGTCGGACTCCGAGAGGCCGCTCGAGCCGACGACCACGTGCGCGCCGCGCTGGCGCGAGACGCCCGCGACGAGCTCGGGGCCCGAGGCTGCCTCGATTGCAGCGGCAACCGGCTGTCCTATCCAGCCGGTGATTCCGGCGACACAGACGCGCGCAGCGGAGTCAGAGGCCACCCAATGACCCGAGCGACCGCGAATCCGGGCGGGAGGCATCCTCCGCCTCCCGCCCGGACACATTTGGTCCAGTCGGGCTAGCGCCGGCCGCGGTCGCGGCCGCCACGATCCTCGCGCGGCGGGCGCGGCTCACGCGGCGGGGCGTCCTTGGCCCGCTCGATCAGGACGTCGGGCATCACGAGCCCGCCGTCCTCGTGCTTGGCGACGAGCTTGAGGCCGATCCGACCACGGTCCTTGTCGACCTCCTGCACGATCACGTCGACGACATCGCCACGAGCCATCACGTCCTCGATGTGAGCGACGCGGCCCGGGCCGACGTTCGAGACGTGGAGCAGGCCGTCGGTGCCCTTCTTGAGCTCGACGAACGCACCGAACTCGGTCGTCTTGACGACCTTGCCGGTGTAGGTGTCCCCCACCTCGGGCGACTTCGTGAGCGCGGTGATTGCAGCGACGGCTGCTTGCCCCTTGGTGCCCTCGGTCGCGTAGACGAGGATCGTGCCGTCCTCCTCGATGTCGATCTGGACGTCGTAATCGGACTCGAGGCCGCGGATCGTCTCGCCGCCCTGGCCGATCACCATGCCGATGACCTCGGGGTTGATCTGCACGGTCGAGATCCGCGGTGCGTGCTCGGCGAGCTCGGCGCGCGGCTCGGCGATCGCCTCGGCCATCTTGGCGAGGATCTCCGTCCGGGCCCGCTTCGCCTGCTCGAGCGCGTCCCGCATGATTTCCTGGGTGACACCGGTGATCTTGATGTCCATCTGCAGCGCCGTGATGCCGTCCGCAGTGCCCGCCACCTTGAAGTCCATGTCACCGAGGTGATCCTCGGCGCCCTGGATGTCGGTGAGGATGACGTAGTCGTCGCCCTCCTTGACGAGGCCCATGGCGATGCCGGAGACGGGAGCCTTGATCGGCACGCCCGCGTCCATCATCGACATCGTCGAGCCGCAAACCGATCCCATCGACGAGGAGCCGTTCGACTCGAGCGTCTCCGAGACGAGCCGGATCGTGTACGGGAAGTCCTCGACGTCCGGGATCACGGCCTGTAGGGCCCTCTGTGCCAGGGCGCCGTGGCCGATGTCGCGCCGCTTCGGTCCCCGCATGAACCCGGTCTCGCCGACCGAGAAGGGCGGGAAGTTGTAGTGGTGCATGTAGCGGCGATCATTCTCGAGCGAGAGATCGTCGATCCGCTGGCCTTCCTTCGCCGTACCGAGCGTGCAGAGCGTCAGGATCTGCGTCTCGCCGCGGGTGAAGAGGCCGGAGCCGTGCGTCCGGGGCGAGTAGCCCACCTCCACGCTGATCGCGCGGATCTCCTCGGTGCCACGGCCGTCGGGACGCCGCTTGTCGACCGCGATCTTCTTCCGAACGAGGTCCTTGTAGACGGCGTCGGCGGCCTTCTTGATCCAGGCCTTCGTCGTCGCGTCCTTACCCTCGGACTCGCCGTCGCTCGCCGGGAACGGCAACTCGAGACCCTCGACGATCGAGTCGTAGAGCATGCCGCGCTTGCGGGACTTGAGGTTCTTGGAGTCCTGCTCGGCGTCGGTCAGCTCACGCAGCCCGCTCTCGAACTGCTCTCGGACCGGCCCTTCGACAGCGACGAGGCGCTGCTTGTCGAGGATCAGTGCGAGCCCCGCCTTGACCTGCATCTCGCGCACCATGTCGTCCTCGGTCGAGTCGAGCGTGACGTCCGGGCAGATCTCGGCGACGATGTCGTCGACGATGGAGCCGGCCGCCTTGAGGCCCTGGGCCTGGATCCGCTGCCAGATGGCGTCACCGTGGCTCGCTTCGAGCTCGTCGGTGAGAGCGGGATCGACCCACTTCGGCTTGCCGACCTGCGCCCGCAACTCGTCGATCACGTCGCAGATCCGCTTGATCTCGACGTGGGCGAGCTCGAAGGCCTGCAGCATGACGTCCTCGGGGATCTGGTCGCACCCGGCCTCGATCATCGTCAGCGCGTCACGCGTGCCGACCACGATCAGGTCGAGATCGGACTCCTCGTCCGCCTCCTGCAACGTCGGGTTGACGGCGAGCTCGCCGTCGATCCGCGCAATCCTGACCGCGCCGACCGGGCCGAGGAACGGCAGCGGCGAGATCGCCAGTGCCGCCGAGGCGCCGTTGATGCAGAGCACGTCGTGCCCGTGCACCATGTCAGCCGAGAGGACGGTGCAGATGACCTGCACCTCGTTGCGGAAGCCCTTCGGCCAGAGCGGCCGGATCGGGCGGTCGATCATGCGCGCGGTCAGGGTTGCCCGCTCGGACGCCTTGCCCTCCCGCTTGAAAAAGCCGCCCGGAATCTTTCCGGCGGCGTACATCTTCTCCTCGACATCGATCGTCAGCGGGAAGAAGTCCGCGTCAGGACGCGCCTCCTGCCGGCCGACGGCCGTTGCGAGGATCATCGTGTCGCCGGAGCGGACGACGACTGCGCCGTCGGCCTGCTTGGCGAGCTTGCCGGTCTCGAAGGTGATCTCCTGACCACCGATCTCGACCGACACCGTGGCGAGACGCCCGGTTGCGATGCTCATATGTGTGTTCCCTTCACTCTTCTTGATTCGGAAGGTGGAGGTTTGAGCCAGGCGCGGCGCGACCCGCGACTCGATCAAACACCCACCTCCCGCCGGTGGGACGTGCGCGGGAGCCGGAATCGGCTACCGGCGCAGGCCCAGTTCCTTGATGAGGGCGCGATAGCCCTCGAGGTCGTGCTTCTGCATGTACGTCAGGAAGCGGCGACGACGGCCGACGAGCTTCAACAGACCGCGCCTCGAGTAGTGATCCTTCGGATGTGTCCGGAGGTGCTCGGTGAGGTCGTTGATACGTCGTGTCAGCATCGCGACCTGCACCTCGGGCGAGCCCGTGTCGGTCGACGCGCGGCCGTGCTTGTCGATCAGTTCCTGCTTGACTTCCTTGGTGAGGGGCATGCGTCCTCCTTGTCGATGTCTCCGCACTCTCCGCGCGGCGTGAAGGAAGAACACGTCCGGCCGAGAGAGGGTCGGACGGTATCGTAGCATCCATGCGGGATCCGGGTTCCGCGCGGGTATCGTCCGACCATGCGCGTCGTCGTGATGGAGGACTACCAGCGGGCCGTCGAGCGGCTGGCGTGCTTCTCGTTCGCGGAGCGACACGAGGTCACCGTTCACTCGGAGCGCCCTCGCAGCCGGGAGGAACGTGCGGCCCAGGTCGGAGATGCCGAGGCACTCGTTCTGATCCGCGAGCGAACACCGGTCGACGACGAGTTGCTCGAGCTGCTCCCACGGCTGCGGCTGATCTGTCAGACCGGACGCGGAATGCCACACGTCGACCTCGAAGCGTGCACGCGGCGCGGCATAGTCGTGTGTGTCGGCGGCGGCTCTCCCTTCGCCCCCGCCGAGCTGACGCTGGCCCTGATCCTTGCGTCCACCCGGCGTCTCGTGGAGGAGGTGACGGCGCTGCGGTCTGGTGCCTGGCAGACGACTGTCGGAAGGGAGTTGCACGGCCGCACGCTCGGGATCGTCGGCTACGGGACGATCGGTGCTCTCGTCGCGCGATACGGGACGGCGCTCGGGATGAGCGTGCTCGCCTGGGGACGTACCGGGTCGCTCGAGCGGGCAGCAGCGGACGGGTACAGGCCGGAGCCAGACCTCGATGCGCTCTGCGCTCACTCCGACGTCGTCAGCCTTCATGCCAAGCTCACGCCCGAGACCCGCGGCCTGCTCACCGAAAACCGCCTGCGCTCGATGAAGCCGGACGGCCTGCTCGTCAACACGGCCCGCGCGGGGTTGATCGAGCCGGGAACGCTCGGCCGCGCGCTCGCCGCCGGACGACCCGGCGCCGCGGCCCTCGACGTCTTCGACGACGAACCGGCCCTCGACGACCCTCTCAGCGCCGATCCCGCAGTGCTTCCCACCCCCCACATCGGCTATGTGACGTGGGAGACCTACGAGGCGTACTTCTCGCAGGCGTTCGCCCAGGTGGAGGCGTTCGGGGCCGGAGCTCCGATCGATGTCGTCAACCCCGAAGCGCTCGCCGCGGGCTGATCAGTCGGAGGGGCCGGGTCGCCTCGCGGCCCGCGTCGCATCGACGTCACGACCGATCTGAGCCACGAGCTCCGTCTCACTCGCGAACACTGCCTCGTCGCGGAGCCGCTCCCACACCTCGACGACGAGCCGTTCGCCGTAGAGATCGCCCTCGAAGTCGAGCAGGTACGGTTCGATCCGCCGTTCGCTGCCGCCGTAGTGTGGGTTCGTCCCGATCGACACCGCCGCACGATGCCCGAGCGCCGAGCCCGCGTAGATGCCGTACCCCGGGCAGATCAGGTGCGGCTCGAGCGCGAGGTTTGCCGTCGGGTAGCCGAGCGTGCCACCCCGCTGGTCGCCCGCCACGACGATGCCGTCGAGCTCGTACGGTCGCCCGAGGCTCGCAGCAGGCCCGGCGACGTCTCCGTTGTGCAGCGACTGCCGCACCGCCGTCGAAGAGACGTTCGGCACCATCTCGACCTCGAGGATCTCGAAGCCGAGCCGCTCCAGCAGCTCGAGGTCGCCACGGCGCTTGGAGCCGAACCGGAAGTTCGCGCCTGCAGCGACTGCCTCGGCACCGATCGCGCGCAGATAGCGCTCCGCGAATACCTCGGGCTCGAGCTCCATCAACTCGGGGGTGAACGAGGCGACAAGGGTTGCCTCGACGCCGGCGTCGGCGAGGAGCTCGAGCCGCCGCTCCAGAGTCGAGATCAGCTCCACGTGGTTCCCGAACACGATCCGCGGATGCGGGTCGAACGTGATCACCGTCGGCGCGAGGCCTGTGTCGACCGCGGCGCGGACGACGCTCTGATGCCCGAGGTGGACGCCGTCGAACACACCGATTGCGACCGCTCGGGGCTGCCGGTCGAGCTGGGTCGGCGAGTGCGCAATCCTCACGTGCTTACACCCCTGGGCTCGCTCCGTGAGCCCAGGTTGTCCTGTGCCGGACGGCCGCTGGCCGCATCCCGTTGCGAGCGCTCCCGGCGTTCCGCCTCCGCCTGCTCGAGCGTCAGCCCGATCCGCCCCAGCGCCTCCGACAACGGCAGCACCCGCTCGGCGTCAGCCTCGGAGACGGCGAACGGCCCGATCTCCGTCCGCCGCAACGAAGCACAGTGCCCTCCAAGCGCATCGGCAATCGAGCGAACATACGTCCCTGAACTGACCCGGATGTCCAGCATTGCGATGCCGTCCGTATACGCGATGACGTCGAGCGCGTCGACCTGCGACCGTCGCAGCGGCATTTCTACCGTGATTCCGCGTCGGTGCAGCTTGTAGGCGCGCTCGCCCCCGATCTTCACCGCCGAAGCAGCGGGGATCGGGAGCTCGATCTCGCCGCGGAGGTCCTCGAGCGCGGCCTCGAGCGCGGCCGACGACGGCGGTTGCCGGACGTCGAACGTCTCGCCCTCCGGATCGCCCGTCGTCGTGCGTCGCGAGAGGTCGACGGCCGTGAGATAACGCTTGGGCAGACCGACAAAGCATGATGCCAGTGTGGTTGCCCTACCGGACAACAGCAGCAGGAGCCCCGTGGCAAACGGGTCGAGCGTCCCGGCGTGGCCCGTCTTGGCCCGTGTCCGCGAGCGGACGCCCGCGAGAACGGCGAACGACGACGGCCCCGCAGGCTTGTCGACAAGGATCACTCCCGTCGGCTCGAGGCCTTTGGGAATCGACATCGAACCGCTCCTCCTCTGCTCAGGCGTCCGCGGCCGGAATCGCCGCGAACTCGGAGACGAGGAAGTCGGTGATCTCGGCGATGGCGAGGTCGCTCGAACAGCCGGCCGCCCGACGGTGGCCGCCCCCGTTCGACTTGCGCGCAATCGCCGAGACATCGACCCGGTCGCTCGACGAGCGAAGCGAGATCTTCCGCGCAGCGCCGTCTTCCTGCGGCGGCTCGCGAATCAGGGCCGCCAACTCGACGCCCTCGACGGCGCGGAGGACGTCGATGATCCCCTCGGAGTACGGCTCGACGGCACCGACCTCCGCGAAGTCGCCGCGCAGGAGGTACGAGACGACGACGCGCCCGTCCTCGAACAGAGAGGCGCGCTCGAGTGCGCGGGCGAGCAGCTTGAGCTTCGCGAACTGCATCGACTCGTAGACGCTCTGGAAGACGCGCTGGGTGTCGGCACCGGCGTCAACGAGCACGGCCGCAAGCCTCAACGCGCTGGAGGTCGTGTTCGAGTACTGGAACCGCCCCGTATCGGTCACGAGCCCCGTGTAGAGCGCTTCGGCGATACCGGCCGTCAACGTGACACCCAGGGGGTCGAAGACGCCGGCGAGAACCTCGGCCGTCGAGGATGCCTCGTCGATCACGAGGTTCGTGCCGGCAAAGCGTGTGTTGTCGTGGTGGTGGTCGATATTGACCGAAAGCGCCGCATCGAGCAGCCGGTCGTCGGTCAACCGCGACTCCTGGGCGCAGTCGACGGCTACGAGCACTCGCGCGCCTCCGTCGGCCGGCAACTCGCGAAGCAGGCCCTTGGCGGGAAGATCGAGAAACGCATACTCGGGTGGGAGCGGCTGCGCGCCGACGAGCACCATCACGCTGTCCTTGCCGAGCTCCACAAGGGCGAGGTGCGCGGCAAGCAGTGAGCCGAGCGCATCGCCGTCGGGGTTCTCGTGCGAGGTAACGAGAAACGCGGGATGCTCCCGTAGCACGGCCACCACTGCGGCGATGTCAGTCGAGGTGGTCATCGCTCGTCTCGCGGGCGTCGCCGCGGGAGTCGGAGCCGGAATCGGGCTCCGGCTCGATCTCGGGCTCGATTCCAGGGCCGGGATCGAGCTCGTCGATCAGCTTCGTCATCCGAACGCCGTGCTCGACCGACTGATCGTATTGGAAGACCAGGTGCGGGGTTCGACGGAGATGCAGCTGGCCGTTGATCCGGGCCTGCAGGAGTCCCGCAGCGCTCTCGAGGGCGGCCAGGGTCGCAAGGCGCTGCTTCTCGCCGCCATACACGCTCAGCCAGACGGTCGCCTGATCGAGATCGGACGTCGTCACGACGCCGGTGACGGTGACGAATCCGATCCGTGGGTCCTTGAGCGTCGGAATCGCCTCGGACACGACTGCCTTGATCGCCTCATCGACGCGGCGCATCCGCGGCGAACGCGCCACTATGCCCGTTCCCCTCGGCGCGGTGACGCAGACACCGATCGCGTGCGGCGCCTCCCACCGTCCCACCGGAAGCCCCGGCGGCAATCAGGCGCAACAGTACGAGAGGCGGCGCTAATCATCGAGGCTCACCAACTCTCGCTCGTGCGACAGCAGCTCGAAGTCCTGGCCCACGAGCCATCGCTCGGCCGTGTCGAGCAGTCGGTCGGCGTCGCCGGCATCGCGAGCGACGCAGGCGAGCGTCAGCCGAGATCGTTGCCAGACCTCGTGGTGGTCGACCTCGGCGATCGAGCAGGCGACCCGGTTTGCGAGCTGCGCCTTGACCGATCGCAGATGCATGCGCTTCTCTTTCAGCGACTGGCTCGCCGGGAAGAAGAGCTCGAACGTGTAGATGCCGACGAACCCGCTGGAGGCCATGACAACTGCATTCAACCTGGTCGCGGAGCGGTTCGGATTCTGTGTGGGCAGGCAGGGGAAGCTCCCGAGGCCGGGTACCGTGGCTTCATGCGCCGCTTTCTCGCGCTCGCTGTCGTCGCCGCTACCGTCGCAGCCATGCCGCTCAGCGGCAATGCTTCCTCCGGGGCGCCGCGCAGCGTGCTCCAGTACGGCGATTCGCTCGCAGTCGGGACGGGCATCTACCTGTCGTCGTTCCTGCGCGGCTGGTCGATCTCCCAGTCCACGAGCATTAGCCGGCATGCGGACGAAGGCCCGGGTGCGATTCGGTCGCTCGGTCCCGCGCTTCCCCGGGTGCTCGTAATCAGCCTCGGCACGAATGACGACCCGGGCGCTGTGTCGCCGTTTGCCGACGACGTTCGCGAGATCGTCAAGCTGGCGGGGTCGGGCCGATGTGTAATCTGGTCGAGCATCGTTCGGCCGCCCTACAACGGCGTCTCGTACGCCCGGTACAACGAGGTACTGCAGCGTGCAGCCTGGCGCTATCCGAACTTCAGAGTCTTCGACTGGGCCGCGCTCGCGCGAACGCATCCTTCGTGGTTCGGCAGCGACGGTGTCCACCCGACTGCAGCGGGCTACCGTGTCCGTGCTGCGGCTGTGGCGAAGCTCGTCCGTTCCTGCTGAGCCCCCGACGGCCGCAACGGCCCGTCTGATCACTCGTCGTCGGTGTCGGCAGACGGGCTCTCGGCCGCGGCAGCGGCCTGAGCCGCAGGTGCGGCCTCGGCGAGATCCGTGCGCTCGACCTGCTTGGTCTCGTACGCCTCCAGGATGTCGCCTTCCTTGAGGTCGTTGTAACTGTCGAGCAGGATGCCACACTCGAACCCCTCGGCCACCTCGCGTGCATCGTCCTTGAAGCGCTTCAGCTGCGAGATCGAGGTGTCGTAGATCTCCGTGCCGTCACGCACGACTCGGACCTGGGCGTTGCGGCGGATGACGCCGTTGGTGACCATGCAGCCGGCGATCGTGCCGAGCCGCGAGACCTTGAACAACGCGCGAACCTCTGCCTCGCCCAACGTCTCCTCGGTCTGTACCGGCGTCAGCATCCCGACGAGAGACTGCTGGATCTCGTCGGTGAGCTGGTAGATGACGCGATAGGTCCGGATGTCGACGCCCTCGCGCTCGGCCAGGGCACGAGCCTCGGCGCTCGGCCGCACGTTGAACCCGATCACGAGCGCATTCGACGCCGACGCGAGGTTGATGTCGTTCTCGGTGATCCCGCCGACGCCGGTGTGGATCACGTTGACGCGCACCTCCGAATGCTGGATCTTGCCGAGCTCGCCGAGGAGCGCCTCCACGGAGCCCTGAACGTCGCCCTTGAGGACGATGTTCAGGTCCTGGACGACGCCCTCCTGAAGCTGCGAGAAGAGGCTCTCCAGCGAGACCCCGCGCTTGGAGCGCTGTGCCAGCTGCTCGCGACGGAGCCGCTCGGCTCGCTTCTGAGCGATGTCCTTCGCCTGGCGCTCGTGCTCGACGACTCGCGCGAGCTCGCCGGCCGGGGGCGGGCGATCGAAGCCGAGGATCTCGACGGGCTCGCCGGGGCGCGCCTCCTTCACCTTCTCGCCCTTGTAGTCGTAGAGCGCCCGCACCTTGCCGGAAGCGTCGCCGGCGACGATCGCGTCGCCGACCCGCAGGGTGCCCCGGTGGACGAGCATCGTCGCCACCGGCCCTCGGCCGACGTCGAGCCGCGACTCGATGATCGGCCCGGACGCGTCGACCGACGGGTTGGCGCGGAGATCGAGCTCGGCGTCGGCCACGAGCAACAGTTTTTCGAGCAGCTCGTCGAGGTTGAGCTTCTGCTTTGCTGACACCTCCGCGAACTGGGTCGTGCCACCCCACTCCTCCGGCTGCAGCCCTTCGGTTGCGAGCTCGGAGCGAACGCGGTCGAGGTTGGCGTTCGGAACGTCGATCTTGTTGACGGCGACCACGATCGGGACGCCGGCCGCCCGCGCGTGCGAGATCGACTCGCGCGTCTGCGGCATCACACCGTCGTCGGCAGCCACCACGAGGATCGCGATGTCGGTGATCTTGGCGCCGCGGGCCCGCATGGCAGTGAACGCCTCGTGGCCGGGCGTGTCGAGGAAGGTGATCCGGCGACCGTCGGCCACAGCCTGGTATGCGCCGATGTGCTGCGTGATCCCTCCTGCCTCGGTGTCAACAACGGACGTCTCGCGGATCGCGTCGAGCAACGTCGTCTTGCCGTGGTCCACGTGACCCATGATCGTGACGACGGGAGGGCGCGGAGCGAGGTCGCTGTCGGCGTCCTCGAAGGTCTCGGGCTCGGTGTCGTCGTCTGCGGCGTGCTTGATGACGACCTCGCGCTCGACCTCGGCGGCGATCAGCCCGACCGATTCGTCGCTCAGCGACCGGGTTATCGTCACCATCTCGCCGAGGCCCATCATGATCTTGATGATCTGGGCGACCGTGATGCCGAGCGCCGCCGAGAGATCCTTGACGCTGACGCCCGACGGCACCGTGACGGGCCCGGTGGGAGCAGCGACGGCCTGCTGGCGTGGGGCGACCCCGGCCGCAGCACCGCGATCGCGCGCTTGACGGCCATCACGGCCGCGCGTGTTGCCACCGTCGATGACGACGCGCCGCTTGCGCCCGGAAGGGCCTCCACGGGGGCGAATCGGTCGGTTCGGCTTGTTGGGTTCGTCGGCCATCAGCTGTCAGTGTAGTGGCGCGCGAGCTCCGGCTCGACGCGGATCGTCTGGCGCAACACGCGGTTGAAGCCACGCGCTGCGACTGCCCGCTCGAAGCAGGCGAGCCGGCGGCACGTGTAGGCACCCCGACCGGGGACGGTTCTGCCCATCGTGAGCAGGCCCGCGACCGACCCGAAGCGAACGAGCTCCGGCTGCTGCGCCTTGCGACCGCAGCCGACGCACGTTCTCTGCGGCGATGTGCTCACGCCCCAGGGGACTCGTCCTCCTCGAGCGAATCGGCGGGTGACGCTGCCGCGGCGTCGGCCGACACCTCGACGGCCGCCTCCTCGATCGCGTTCTCGATCTCCGCCGCATCCTCGACCGACATCTCGCCGGAGGCAACCGCCTCTTCGACGACGGCCTCGAGAATCGCCTCGGCCTCGGCGACGTCCGGGCTCAGCGCGACAACATCGTCGTCATCATCGTCCGGCAGCGCGACGGGCGGCTCGGTGCCGTGGAGCGCCTGGTGGGCAGGCACGCCGCAGTAATGCGAGCCGGGCAGCGCTGCGTTCGGGCAACGCTTGCCGTTCGTCAGGGTTGCCGAGCAGCGACCGGAGAACTCCTGCGTATCGTCCTCGCCGGCGTACGCGGCCTCGGCCTCCGCCTTCGCGAACTCGGTGTCCGACTGGATGTCGACCTTCCATCCAGTCAGGCGGGCAGCGAGGCGGGCATTCAGGCCCTCCTTGCCGATCGCGAGAGCCAGCTGGTCGTCGGGCACGACGACGGTCGCCTCGCGGGTGTCGTCGTCGATGTAGACCTCGCGTACGCGGGCGGGCGACAGCGCCTTCGCGACGAAGCGGGCGGGCTCGGAGTTCCACGGGATGATGTCGATCTTCTCACCGCGCAACTCGGAAACGACCATGCGCACGCGCGACCCGCGCGGGCCAACACAGGCTCCGACGGGATCGACGCCCTGCGTGTGCGACTCGACGGCGATCTTGGAGCGGTAGCCCGGCTCGCGCGCGACGCCGCGGATCTCGACCAGGCCGTCGGCGATCTCGGGCACCTCGAGCTCGAAGAGTGTCTTGATCAGCTCCGGGTCGCGACGGGAGAGGATCACCTGCGGGCCCTTCGTGCCCGACCGCACCTCCGTGATCACCGCCTTGATGCGCGAGCCCTGCTCGTAGCGCTCGCCGTCGACCTGCTCCGACCGCGGCAGCAGCGCCTCGACGCGCCCGAGGTCGACCAGCACGTTGTTGCGGTCGCCCGCCTGCTGCACGATTCCGGTCACAACCTCGCCTTGACGATCGACGTACTCGTCGTACATCATCGCCCGCTCGGCCTCGCGAATGCGCTGCTGGATCACCTGCTTTGCAGTCATCGCCGCGATCCGGCCGAAGCCGTCCGGCGTCGCGTCGGCGCGTACCATGAGATCTTCGGGAACCTGGGCCCAGTCGAGCTCGAGATCGGCGTCGTTGACGAGCGTGTGCTGGCGCTCGCCGGTCTCCTCTTCGATGCGCTCGAGCTCGTCGATCGCGGCCTCTCTGGCCTCGTCCACGAGTCGCTCCTCGAGGTCGCCCGGAATCTCGATCGAGTAGACGCGGAACTCGCCTTCCTCGTCGAGGATCACCTCGGCGTGGCGTGAGGCACCCGGCGTCTTCTTGTACGCAGCGAGCAGCGCATCCTCGAGGGCGGCAACGAGCGTGCCCGCCTCGATGCCCTTCTCACGCTCGATCGTGCGGATTCCTTCCATGATCTCCTGGCTCATGACGTCACCTATCCCTCGTCGATCAGGTTGCCCCGCACGATCGCCTCGTACGGGATGTCGAGTTCCTGCTCGCCGACGGCGATGCGGGCGCTCTGTTCGGTAGCTGCGACAACGGTGCCGCGAAAACGACTCTTGCCTGCGACCTCGGCGGCGGTGCGGATCTGAACATCCTTTCCCACTGCGCTCCGGAAGTGCTCGGGCTTGCGCACGGGCCGATCGAGACCCGGCGACGACACGTCGATCGTGTACGACGAGCGGTAACCGACGAGAATCTCCGTCACGCGCGCGCAGAGCGCGTGGTCGACGCCCTCGGCGTGATCGAGGTAGACACAGAAGCGACTCGGCGAGAGCAGCTCAACGGCCAGGACCTCGACCCCTGGCACAGCGCGCTCGACCGTGGGGACGATGTCCCGGGTGAGCGTCCGTTCGGTTGCGAGCATGTCGGCCACAGCGTTCTCCTCCTCGCCGGGTTCCGTTCTCTCAACAAAAATGGGCGCCTCGCGCCCATTTCGTCAAGCCGGTGAAATGTTACGGCAAGGATAGCACCGCTCGCTGTGGCGGGCCACGCCAGCGGCGAAGATCACACGCGGCGCGGAATGCGCACGATAGCGCCCGCTACGCCACCGGCGGCGCGACCTCGGCGATGATCGTGACGGGACCATCGTTCAGGAGCAGAACCTCCATGGAGGCGCCGAAGCGTCCGGTCTGGACACGCAGCCCTTCTCTGCGGAGTGCGTCACAGAACGCTTCGTAGATCCTCTCCGCTACATCGGCCGGCGCAGCATCGGAGAAATCTGGCCGCGCCCCTTTCTGGCGCCCGGGGTCCGCGAGCAGTGTGAACTGGCTCACGACGAGCACCTCGCCTCCGATATCGGCGACGGAGAGGTCGAACCCGCGCGCCTCCGACTCGAAGAGGCGCATCCGGCCCACCTTCCGAGCGAGGCGCTCCGCCTCGGAGAGGCCGTCGACGGCAGCGACACCGACCAGAACGACCAGGCCCGGTCCGATCCGTCCGGTCGTGGCACCGGCCACGGTCACGGTCGCGTACGTTACCCGCTGGATCACAGCTCGCACGCCGTGCAGTTTGTACGTTTCGATCCCAGGGCGCGCAGGATGGCGATCTCATCCGGGTCGTCCGCGCGTTGCCCGACGGCAGCAACCCCGCTTTACGGAGGCGGGATGTCGAGGACATCTTACCTCTATACCGCGAACGAGTTGCTGCCGATAAGGCTCACGTGGACGCGGCCCCCGAAAGCACCTCACTGATCGTTGGCGCAGTACTGGTCGAAGCTGGCCTCATCGAGGTGGATCAGCTCGAGCGGGCGCTGGCTCTGCAGGTAGAAACCGGCGAGCGGCTCGGCGAGATCGTGATCGCGGAGTTCGGCGTCTCACGGCTCGAGCTCGCGACCGTGCTCGCGGAGCAACGGGCCGAGTACGAACGCCCCGCCCCGTCCGACGGCTCTCAGAACGGCGAGGACGCCAACAACACCGAGCCGGAACCGTCCGCCGCCGCCCCGCCTCCACGACGGATCGGCGAGATCTTTGTCGAGCAGGGATCCATCGACCGGCAGACGCTGGAGGCCGCGCTCGAGGTGCAGCAGCAGACCGGGGGTCGAATCGGTGAGATCCTCGTTTCGCAGGGCGTGGTCACCCGCCTCCATCTCGCGAGCGCGCTCGCGGAGCAATGGTCTGCGATTCCGACCCTGCGCCCACCCCAGCCCCACGCCGAGAGGGGTCGGCGACAGACGGATGCGCCAACGGACGGGTCTGTCGCTACCGGGTGGACAGAAGAGGCGCGCACGGCCGTCGCGGAGCTCGATCAGAGGCTCCAAACGGTCGAGAGCGCGGCGACGGCTACCCCGTGGCAGGACGACATCCGGGTCGTCGAGGCCGAGCTTCGGTCGACGATCACCGGCATCGAAACAAAGCTCGAGTCGCAGTCCGAAGAAGCGTCGGGGACGGAGATAGACAGGATGCTGCAGGACGTCAGCTCGAGAGTCGACGCCCTGGAAGGCGCCGGAACCGCGATCGACTTCAAAGCCGTTCGAAGGGAGCTCGACGAGCTCAAGCAACGCGCGGTTCCTGCCGAGGCTCTGGCCGACCTCCGGTCCGCGGTGGAAAACCTGCAGAACCAACCAGACGTCGGCTCAGCACTCAGCTCGCTGGAGGACCGAGTCGCAGCAGTCACAGCAGAACTCGAGGTCACCGCCACCGCAACCACACACGACATCAGCGCGAGGATCGACGACCTCGTAGTACGCCTCGACACCGTCGCTGCAGCCACCCCCCCAGAACTGGACGGCATCGCCGACCGCATCGACTCGCTCGAACAGACAACCGTCCGTGGCCACGACCTGAGCGTTCTCGAAGGCCGCCTCGCGCGGCTGGAGGATCACGGTGTGGCGCCGGCCGAGGTCGATGCGCTCCGCGACGAACTCCAACGAGTCACAGAGAACGTGGCGTCCGAGCAGCAATCGCTCGCCGCAGCACTCCTGGCCCGCCTCGACGAGGCAACAGCATCGACGCCGTCGGACGGAGACGTCAGAGAGTTGCGCGAACAACTCGACGAGCTCGCCGGACGTCCTGACCAGAGCGTTGGGCTGCAGGCCCGGATCGACGACATCACCCTGCGTCTGGAGGGCCTCTGTCAGGATCAGCGCCTCGATCACATCAGCCAAGCGCTCGAAGAGCTCGGCGCGGTCCACGCCGCAAATGCGCTCGCAGTCGGAGCACGTCTTGCAAGCGTCGACGAGACGATCACGTCGCTCACGGAGAAGACCGCCAGGATGCCCGAGGTCACAGGCGAGATATCGTGCATCGAGGACATGGTCTCCCGGGTCGACCGTGTGGAGGCCCGGCTCGACGCGCTGACAGCGCTCGAGGAACGAGTCGCAGAGCTGGCCGCCGAACGGGATAGCGCGCTCGCGGGAGAGCTGAAAGTCGAGTTCGAAGGCCGCCTCGATGAGATGCGCGAAGCGATGAACGCGAGCGCCTTGCTGCTCGCCGGCGATCTCGGCTCTCGAATCGACATGCAGCGAGCTGCGCTAAGCACAACCTCCGACCGCATCGACGATCTTCAGAAGGCCGCGTCCGAACACCTGGCGGCCGAGTCGCGACTGGAGACCATGCTGGAAGCGCAACTCGAACAGCAAGCGACGGTCGCGCCGGTTCAAGCGCATGTCGAGGTGCTGGGCGCCGAACTGCATCAGGTCGTTGCTGCTCTGGATTCGCGCCTCGGGGACCTCGAGGCTTCACGTCCAGCCGTCGACACGGGATCGCTCGAGTCCGCGGTGGCGGAACTTGCGCGTGGTATCGAGATGCAACATGCGATCGGTGAAGAACAGACTCGCGCGACCGAACGTGCGATCCGCACGGGTCTCGCCTCACTCGCAAAGAACGTCACCCGGAAGAAGTCGAAGAACTCGAAGCACTCCAAGTCGAGAAAGGGGTTGCGCCGCTCGATCGAGCGTCTCGGCGCAGCGGTCGTGGAGGCTGACGCCCGGCTGGCAGGAGCCTGGCCGGAGCCCGTGACGAAAGGATGCTTGGCGTTCGCACCCACGTCGAGCGGATATCGGCTCGTGGAGTTCCCCGGCAGTCCGCCCGAGGTTGGGGCGACGATCAAGCTCAAGTCCGTGAAGGGCCCACTGGTCGTCACACGCCTCGGGCTCTCGCCGTTGCCATTCGACGGTCGCCCCTGCGTGTACCTCAGTCGCGCCTGAGAGAAAGCCGCGTGCGTGACCGTGCAGGAAGCCGCGGGTCGCGTGGTGGTTCTCGGATGGTCACATGTCCAAGAAGAGCGGACACGCGCGCCGCCGTAGGGCGAGAGTCGTCCCGCTCTCAGCTGAGAGAGTCGCCTGCAACTCGACGGACCTCGTCGAGCGTCGTGATGCCGGCGACCGCCAGTCTGACGCCGTCCTCGCGGAGGGTCAACATGCCTTGTGCGACGGCCGTCCGCTCGATGTCACGGGTCGGTGCGCCGACGAGCAAGGCGATCTCGTCGGTCATCGACATCACCTCGAAGAGTGGCACCCGACCCTTGTAGCCTGTATCACCGCACGCGCTGCAGCCGACCGCCGTGGAGAAGTTGAGCTCGCCGTAGGTCTCGGGCACACCCAGAGCTCGGAGTGTCGTCGGATCGGGCGAGGTCGGCTCGCAACAGGCCAGACAGACACGACGAGCCAATCGCTGCCCGACGATGCAGTTGATCGAGGTCGCGAGGATGCTCCGGTCGATCTCCATGTCCGTCAGCCTCTGGATCGCAGCGGCGGCAGTCTGCGCGTGAAGCGTGGTCAGGACGAGGTGGCCCGTCATGGCAGCCCGGAAGGCAATCTGTGCCGTCTCCTCGTCACGTATCTCGCCGACGAGCAGGACATCGGGGTCCGACCGAAGCACCGTGCGGAGGCCCTGCGCAAACGTCAGACCCGCCCGCGGGTTTACCTCGACCTGGTCGATCCCTGCCGTGCGATACTCGACCGGGTCCTCGATCGTCGTCAGCTGGCGGTCCGGGGTGTTCAGGAGCTGGAGGCAAGTGTGGAGCGTCGTGGACTTCCCCGACCCCGTCGGGCCGACCACGACAACCGCGCCGAACGGTCGTGAGATAGCACGCTCGAGCGCGATGCGGCTGCGTGGGAACATGCCGAGGGCATCGAGAGACTCCGGTGCCTTACCCTGAGAGAGAATGCGGAGAGTCACCTTCTCACCGTGGGTCGTGGGCAGGATCGCGATGCGCACGTCGATCGGCGTCTCGCCACGCCGAATCGAAAAGCGACCGTCCTGAGCAGCTCGGCGCTCCGCGATGTCGAGGCCGCCCATGATCTTGAGGCGAGTCGAAACGGCGAGTGCGTGCGACCCGGCGATGGACGTCAGTTCGCGCATGACGCCGTCGACGCGGATCCGGACGAACAGCCGTCGGTTCTGAGGTGTGAAGTGGATGTCCGAGGCCCCAAGATCCAGGGCCTTCGAGATCGAGCGATCGATGAACATGACCGCCGGCGCATCGTGGTTGAGGTCGAGGACTGTTCCCTTGTCCTCGCTTTCCTTCTCGTCGGTCACGACCTCCTCGATCGCAATCAATGCGTCGTCGTGTACCTTGGTTATCGCCAGATCAATCGCCTCGGGATCTGCGACGCACACGCGTATTTGCATGCCGAGCGCCAGACGCAGTTCGTCGGAGAACACGACGTTCGTCGGGTCGGCAACGGCGACGAGCACGATGCCGTCTTCCGGGAAGGCAATCGGCAATGCCTGGTATCGGCGAGCAAGGCTCTCGGGCAACAGGATCGCGGCTCCGATATCGATCGAGTCGAAGTCGAGGTCGACGTACTCGAGCTCGTGCTGCTCTGCGAGAACGCGCGAGATTGCTGCGCGGGTTGCGTAGCCGTTCATGACCAAGATCTCGCCCAGTCGCAGATCTGACCGGTGCCGCTTCTCCTCGAGGGCGATTTCGAGATCCGAGGGTGAGAGAGCCCCGTCGCGAACGAGGAGCGTTCCAAGCGCTGGCCAAGGGTTCCTGGCAGCTTCCATCTCTCGCGTATCGGCAGTGCGGCCCCTCGGGTTGAGCGGCGACCACGATCTCGCGGCGAGGCACGGACAGGATCAGCGGTGACCGAAGTGGTGCGCTCGCGGCAACGTGGCCCCGACGTCGAGATCGGCGACGCGCCGGGCGAGTGCCCCGAGGGTCTCAATCGAGCTGACGAGGATGTTGCGATTCTCGCCCACCCGCTCGTAGCGTCCGCGCGCGAGCAGCAGCGGCTCGTTGCGGACGATCCCCCGGTAAGCCTCATAGACATCCTTCGGAACGATCAGGTTCACCTGGCCGCACTCGTCCTCGAGCAGCATGAAGACGATGCCCTTCGCCGTGGAAGGCCGCTGGCGCGCGATCGCGAGGCCCCCGTACGCGACGGTGGAGCGGTGCGCAACGCGGTGCAGCTCGTCACTTCTAAGTGTTCCCGCCGGCAGATGCGGGCGCAGGAGCTCGAACGGGTGCGTGCCGACCGAGAGGCCGGTGAGCCGGTAGTCGGCCGCCATCCGCTCCCAGCGGGTGAGATCACGAAGAGCAGGAGTCGCCGCGGTGGGATCGAGCGGGAGCGTGAGCTGCTTGGCCGCGCCCCGGGTACCTGGCACGGAGACGGGTCGGGCTGCCAGACCGAGATCCCAGAGGAGATCCCTGCGCTTCGCCCCCAGCCCGTCGCACGCCCCGCCCTCGACGAGCGCTGTGAGCCCGTCCTTCGAGAGAGACACCCGGCGGGCCAGGTCTCCCACATCCCCGTAGGGGCCGTTCGCACCGCGCTCGACGACGAGAGCGACGGCCTCGTCTTCCCCGACCGACTGGACGTAGGCGAGCCCGACGCGAACGGCCTGACGTACGCCCGGACTCTGTGGCTCTGAGCCACTTGTGTCGGCGCGCTCGTCGCGGGGGGTGAGCGAGCACCAGGCCTCGCTCACGTTGACGTCGGGAGGTAGCACCTCCACCCCGCGCCGCTGGGCATCGCGGACGAGGCTCGCAGGTGGGTAGAAGCCCATCGGCTGGGCGTTGAGGAGCGAGCAGAGAAACTCTGCCGGGTAGTGGTGACGCAGCCACTGCGACTGGTAGGCGAGCAGCCCGAAGGCGGCCGCGTGCGACTTCGGGAAGCCGAAGCCGGAGAAGCCGACCAGCTTGTCATAGACGAGATCAGCGATCTTCTCGTCGACCCCCCTTGCGACCGCACCCTCGATGAACCGCACCCGGTGGGACTCGAGCGCGGCCCGGCTGCGCTTGCGGCTCATCGCGCGGCGCAATCCTTCCGCTTCGCCGACCGTGAAACCCGCGAGCGCGATCGCGACGTCGAGCACCTGATCCTGGAAGACGACGACGCCGAGCGTCGCACGGAGCGGCTCTCGCAACGACTCGTGATCGACCGGATAGACGAACGAGGGGTTCTCCCGCAGCAGGCGGCGGTGCTCGATGTAGGGGTGCACCGCCTTGCCCTGGATCGGCCCCGGCCGCACGAGGGCGACCTGAACTGTGAGGTCGTCGATCGTCTCCGGCCGCGTGCGTAGGAGGCTCTGCATCTGGGCCCGGCTCTCGATCTGGAAGGTGCCGACCGTGTCCGCTCGCTGGATCTCCCCGAACACCTCGGGATCGTCGAGCGGGATCCGGGAGAGGTCGATCGGCGAGCCGTAGATCCCGGCGATCTTCTCGACGCACTCCTCGACGGCGGAGAGCATCCCCAGGCCGAGCAGGTCGATCTTGAGGAAGCCGGCATCGGCGCACGAGTCCTTGTCCCACTGGCAGAGCTGGCGCCCCGCCATCGCAGCGGGCTGCACCGGGACGAGGTCGATCAGGGGCCGCGACGAGATCACCATGCCGCCCGGGTGCTGGGAGATGTGCCGCGGCAGGCCGGCGATCTCGGTCGTCAGGAACTGGAACGCACGCCAGCGCTTCGAGACCAGCTTGCGCTCGGCATCCGGCAGCCCGGCCACCTCCCCGGCGATGCGCCCGGCATCCCAGCCGTCGGTGTGCCGGGCGAGCCGCTCGAGCTCGGCCTGCGGCAGGCCGAGGGCCTTGCCGACGTCACGGATCGCACCGCGCGAACGGTAGGTGGAGAAACTCGCGACGAGGGCTGCATGCTCGTTCCCGTACCGCTCGGTGACGGCGACGATCAGCTTCTCGCGGATGTCGCGCGGGAAGTCGAGGTCGATGTCCGGCACCGAGGCCAGCTCGCGGTTGAGGAAGCGCCCCAGCGAGAGCTCGTTTGCGACCGGATCGACGTGCGAAAGGCCGGTGAGATAACAGACGATCGAGCCGACGGAGCTACCACGGCCACGCCCCGGTGGCAGGAAGCGACGGGGCGAGCCGGGCCCGCGCACCTGCAGAGCGCAGGCCCGGGCGATCTCGAGCACCTCCCAGTGGAGCAGAAAGAACCCGGCCAGCCCGAGCTCGTCGATCAGCGCGAGCTCGGTCTCGAGCCGGTCTCTGGCCCGGGTGAGCAGCCCTCTGTCGCTCGGCGGGTAGCGATCGGCGAAGGCGTCGTTGCAGATCTCTGCGAGCTGCCTGATTGCCGGCTCGGCACCGTCAGCGAAGTCCGGGTAACGGTAGCCGAGCTCTTCCGTGAGGTCGAACTGCAGCCTCTCGGCGATCTCGACGGTGCGGGCGGCAGCCGCAGGGTCGATTCCTGCAAAGCGCTCGGCTACCTCGGCGGGCGCGCGCAGGACGCTCTCGCGGTTTCCGCGCCGCTCCTCCTCGCAGCCGTCGAGAGAGGTGCGGCAGCGGATCGCGACAAGCGTGTCCTGCAGCAACGTGCGCCGCGCCGCGTGGGCGTGCACGTTGCCAGTGGCGACGGTGGTGACGCCGAGGTGCGCGGCGAGATCGCGGAGGACGGCGTTGCGGCGGGTGTCGCCCCGCTCGAAGGGGCGTTGCAGCTCCACGAAGAAGCGCTCCGGGCCGAATGCACGCGCCAGCCGGACGGCAGCCTTCGGGTCGTGCACCGCGAGGCCGTTGCGAGCACAGCCCGAGAGACAGACGAGCCCTTCGACATGCTCCTCGAGGAAGCTCGGTGGCACGGACGGAGCGAGCGGCTCCCGGTCCTCGCGGCCCTCCTGGCGGGTGCCCGCGTGCGCCTCGGTGAGGATGCGGCAGAGGTTCGCATAACCCCGGCTCGACTCGACGAGCAGCGTCACGTGAGCGCCGCCGTCCACGGTGACCTCGGTGCCGGTGATCGGCCGCACGCCGAGCGACCTTGCGGCATGGGCGAACTCGAGCGACCCGTAGACCCCGTCGTGGTCGGTGAGGGCAAGCGCCTGATAGCCGAGATCGGCCGCGGCGGCGGCGAGCTCCTCGGGCAGCGAGGCTCCGTCGAGGAACGAGTACGACGAGTGGCAATGAAGCTCGACGTACGTCATGCTTGCCGCACATGGACTGGGCCGGGCCCGCTGGGCAGAGTTGGCCGAGTGGTCTCTCGCCGACTGACCGGCGAGCAGCGAACGTTGTGGCTCTGAGCCACTTGAGGCCTCGGCGTCGTATCGTTGGCCGATGGGCGGCGGTCAGGAAGAGTCACGTGACCGCTTCGAGGACATCGTCGATGCAATCTGCGCCTGGCACGACGAGGCGCGCGCCTCGAAGGTGTTCGGGATGCCGTGTGTGAAGCGCTCGGGGAAGGTCGTGTTCGGCCTCTCCCGCACCGGCATGGTGTTCAAGCTGACCGACCCGGAGGCGCATCGGAACGCTCTCGCCGTGCCAGGAGCACATCTCTTCGACCCGTCCAGCCGCGGCGAGGTGTTCCGACAGTGGGTGGTCGTGCCCCCCGCCCAGGCGACCGAGTGGGAGGCGCTCGCCTACGCGGCGCTCGGCCAGGATCACTCGATCCCTCCTGCGTAGGGACGGGGGCGAGACAGGTCTCGCCCCCACAGCCCTCGTCCGGCAACTCAACTCCGCTGCGTGAACCAGCAGCCACGCTCCCGGTCGCGATAGACGCAGACGTTCTCGCCGGACTCGAGCACGACCTCGTAGTAGCGCCGGTCGATCGGCTCCTCGGTCCACCAACGGTCGACGACGCGCCACTCCTCGCGCACGAAGGCGACCTGCTGGCGGTTCACGACGCACGGGGTGCCATCGACGCCGTTCTCGACGAGCGCGGGTCGAGGGACGTTGAGACGACCCGCAGCCGAGCGCGCGAGCGCGTGGGGGCGGCTCGCCCAGGAGCCCCCGACGGCGCTCATGTGACCGCCCGGCGCAAGAGTGCAACCCGGATGACCGACTGACGCCGGTCACCACGCCGGTACCCATCCGTCACATGTCGCGGGGCACGACGAGAGCTCGCGCTTCGGGAATGCGCGACCACGGCGCCACCTCCACAACGGCGCACACCGAGCCGGAGCCGGTGCTGGCCCGTACCTGCCTCAATCCCTCGCGCAGCCGTCCGTCCAGCTCCTCCCCGTCCGGCGGCACGAGCGCGAGCTGGTTACCGACGTGGTCGGCGAGCTCCACCGCCTCCAACCGCAGCTCCGTCACCGGCGAGGGGATCTCGAGCAGCTTGGGCCCGAGCGCTGCCCGCAGCCGCCCACGCTCCGCGGTTGCCTCCCGCAGCGTCGTCGCGCGCCGCCAGGAGCCGCCACCCACGAGCCGGGCCGAGACCGCCACCTTGCGCAACGGCCGCCCCGCCCGCTCCGGCCGGGCGAGCAACCGGTCGAGAAGCACTCCGAACGCTCGCCGCAGGGTCAGCTCGTTGGCAATCGCCTCGGGGAAGGAGAGGGCCTCGGCCAGCTCTGCCGCAGGCGATCGCCCACGCACGCGGTTCTGCCGGGCACTGCCCCGCTCGCCGCCTGCGAGGCTCCACGCCCGCTTCCCCTCCGGCCCCAGCCGCTCCTCGACAGCGCCGCCGGGAAGCGACGCCAGCTCGCCGAGCCGACGCACCCCGAGCCCTTCCAGCTCGGCGTACCGGTTCGACGGGAGCGGCAACAGCGAGAGAGGGAGTGGCTCCAGGAAACCCTGCTCCTCCTTCCCCTCGACGATCACTGCCTGCCCGGGCCGTGCCACGCTCGCCGCCGCGAGGGCGACGAAGCGCCGCGCACCCACGCCTGCGCGCGGATCCCAGGCAGATCCGACAGAAGCGAGCGCCTTTGCCAACGCCGCCTCCACCCCTCCGTAGAGCCGCTCGACGCCGCCGGTCTCGAACGTGACGAGGCCTGGCTCGGACGACTCAACGGCGAAGCCTGCGTCCTCCAGCCGGCGCAACACTCCCTCCCACTCCTGCTCGACCGCGGCCGGGTCCTGCTCGACCAGCACGAGCCCTGGACAGGTCGCGAGCGCCTCTCCCATCCGCATCCCCGCCTGCACACCGGCAGCCTCGGCGGCTGCCGTGACAGGGCCGACGAGCGCCTCCTTGCCCGGCTCCGGGGCGAGCGCCGCCGGCACGAGTGCCAGCCTCGGCCGGGAACGCAGCGCTGCGCGCAGCGCGAATCCCGGGATGAGGAGGCAGGCGATCACTGAACTCCTTGTTCTACACGAACATATGTTCGTGTGTCAAGCCTGAACAACAGCGTCCGGATGTCTCCCCTGCTCTTACGGGAGACACCCGGACGCAGACCTACGATCGCGGCGACCGCCTCCCGCGCCCTGGCAAGAGAGACACCAGGACGCTGCGTGTCAGGACTTGGCGCCCTTCAGGATCCTCTTGAAGGTGGCGATCAGATCCTCCCGCTCGGGTTGCGAGGTCTCCTCCGCTTCGGGCTGCTCCTGCTCGGAGGGCTCTTGCTCTGTCGGCACCCGCGGTTCCTCACCCATGACAGGGAAACGTACTCCGGTCAGAGGCGCACGGCGCGGAAGCACTCGGCCAGGTACGAGAGCCGAACCACACCGTTCCGTTCGTGTGCGGTGAACAGCGCGTCGACCTTGGCGAGGACGGGAGCACGTTCCGCCTCGGAGAGCACGGCACAGAAGCTCCGCGACAGCACGAGCTCTCGCAGGATCTCCCGATCGACCTCCTGGGCATGAGGCCCGAGGGTGGCGTGCTCCTCGGGCCCGAAGAGCCCGCTCGCCGCGATCGCGCCCGCCGCGTAGTCGACGCCCGTCCTGCCGACCATGGCGTCGCTCAGCTCGGCCACCCACGCCTCGCTCTCTTCGCGGACGTTCCACACGAGGGCAATCCGACCGCCGGGTCGCAGCACGCGGGCGATCTCACGAAGGGCCGCCTCCTGGTCGAACCAGTGGAACGCCTGCCCCACCGTGACCACGTCGGCACTGGCATCGGCGAGCGGGATTGCCTCCGCCCCACCTTCGACGGCCGTCGCCTCCGGCACTGCGGCGCGGAGATGCGCGATCATCTCGGGCAGCGGCTCGATCGCCGTCACCCGATGGCCGAGATCGACGAGGGAACGGGTCAGCTTGCCGGTGCCGGCGCCGAGGTCGACGACGTCGAGCGGCTGCTCCCCGACGAGCCAGCGCACCGCGGCGCCGGGGTAGCCGGGCCGCGACCGCTCGTAGGCATCCGCGACCGCTGCGAAGGAGGCGGCGCGGTCGGCTCGGTCGGCGTTCATCGGCCCACGCTAGTCCAGCCCGGCTAAGTCCAGTCCGGCCTGGTCAAGCCCTCGCCGCTCCCGGAAGGCAGCCACCGCCGTCGCATGGTCGACGATCGGCCGCGGGTACGCGGGTGCCAGGAGCCCCGGCTCGGCGATGTCCCGGGCAGGCACATCGGCGAGCTCCGGCACGTAGCGCCTGACGTACTCCCCCTCGTGGTCGAGCTTCTTCAGCTGCGCGGTCGGGTTGTAGATCCGGTTCGGACGCGTGTCGACCCCCGTCCCTGCGACCCACTGCCAGTTACCGATGTTCTGCGCGATATCGCCGTCGAGCAGGAGGTCGAAGAAGTGCCGCGCCCCCTCGCGCCAGTCGATCCCGAGATCCTTGACGAGGAACGAGGCGGCGACCATCCGCGCCCGGTTGTGCATCCAGCCTTCCGCCAGCAGCTGCCGCATCCCGGCATCGACGAGCGGGTAGCCGGTGAGCCCCTCCTTCCAGGCGGCGAGCGCCTCGGGCGCGTCGAGCCAGCGGTCGCCACGGGGGCGCATGTCCTCGCGCTGGACGCGCGGCTGTGCGGAGAGGATCTGGGCGTGGAAGTCGCGCCAGCAGAGCTGCCGCACGAACGCCTCACCGCCGAGCTCCCGCGCCCGCACGGCGAGGGCACGCGCCGAGATGCAGCCGAAGTGCAGGTACGGCGAGAGCCGTGAGGTCGCGTCGTCGGCAACTGCGTCGTGGCCGCCGGCGCCGTAGCCGTCGAGGTGAGCCCGCAGCCACGCAGCTGCGCGCCCGACACCCTCCGTCTCGCCGCCGCGCATCGTCGCTTGTGTTGAATCAACACAAAGTGCCTCCCCAGCCGGGAGGGGCGCCGCCGCCCCGGGAAGCCGGAGCGCGCGCGGTGCGGCGACCGGCGCGCCCCAGGGCACCCCGGCCCAGGCGCGGTGATACGGCGTGAATACCTGGTAGTGGTCGTTGCCCGTCGGCGCCACCTCACCGGCCGGGACGACGAAGCTGCCGTCGTGGAGCCGCAGGTCGACGGCGGCCCCAAGCCGCCGTTCCCGTGCCGCGGCGTACGGACTGACGTCCGAGGTGGCGAATACCGCCTCTGCTCCCACCTCCCGGGCCGCGCGTACCGTCTCAGCGACGACGTCGCCCCGTCTGACGTCGAGTGCGCCTCCGATCGCGCGCATCGAGCCGTCCAGGTTCGCGAGGGACTCGTGCAGGAAGGCGCGTCGGTTTGCGGACGTGCCGTAGCGTGTGCGCCCGATCCCGTCGTCGAGCACGAACAGCGGCAGCACCGTCTCCGCCTCGGCGACCGCGGCTGCGAGGGCCGGATTATCGTGGAGACGAAGGTCGCGCGTGAAGAGGACGACCGCGGCCTTCATGGCCGCGCTACAGGCGGATCTCGGCGGCGACGCCGTGCATGCCGACAAAGCGCGGAACGACCTCGAGCACGCTCTCTTGGGCGCAGGTCGGGATGTCGGCCTCGAGCTCCGGGCCGTGGTTGATCAGGTTGCGGCCGCTGCGCGAGGCGCGGAACGCCTCCTCTGCGGTCGGATACGAGGCCGCGAGACGCACCGCCGCCTCGGCGGCGTCGCTGCGGTCGTCGCCGAGGCCGCCCGCGATGCGGCCGGCCACGTAGCTGTCGTCGAGCGCGAACGACCCCTTCACGCCCGCACAGAAGATCGCGACGTCGTCGTCGTGAGCGGCGGCGGCGGCGGTGACCGCGGCCAGGTTCAGCAGCGAGGCGATCAGCACGCGCTCGCAGCGCTCGGCGGCCGTCACGATCGCCCGGGTGCCGTTCGTCGTGGACATGGCCAGGGTGGGCGTCCGCACCTCGAGGTACTCGCGCGGCGAGTTGCCGAGGTCGAAGCCGTCGATGCGAAGGCCGAGCCGCTCGCCGCCGAGGGTGACGGCTCCCCCGGCGGCGAGTGCACGGGCGTCCTTGACCTCGGCCGCGCACCAGACCCGCTCGTAACCGGTCGCAAGGGCCTGACAGATTGTCGAGGTGGCGCGGATCACGTCGATCACGACACCCGTGGGGGCGGCAGCGATCTCGTCGGGAGTGAAGGCGACGTGGACGTGCACGTCGCTACGCTAGCCGTCCGTGTCGGACACGCCCCACTGCTACCGCCATCCGGACCGCGAGACGCTAGTCTCGTGCTCCGATTGCGGCCGGCCGATCTGCGAAGACTGCATGACCTTCGCACCGGTCGGGATCCGCTGCCCGGATCACGCAAACGCCGGCGCGACGAAGCCACCTCCCGTCCGGACGGTGCAGTCGGTGAAACGGAAGACCCGAGCGCTGGCGGCGCCCGCGACGATGGTGCTGATCGGAGTCAATGTCGCCGTCTACCTGATCACCGTCGCGCAGGGTGGTGGGATCAACCTCCCGGGCGGCAAGCTGTTCTCCGACTGGGCGCTTCAGGGCCTCGCCGTCTCGAACGGCGACTGGTGGCGTGTCGCCACGTCGATGTTCCTACACGGAAGCATCATCCATCTCTTGTTCAACATGCTGGCCCTCTACTGGCTCGGGATGATCGTCGAACAGGCTCTCGGCACGCCGCGCTTCCTGCTCGTCTACGTCGTCTCGGGCCTCGCCGGATCGGCCGGAGCGCTCTGGTTCAGCTCGGCCTTCGCCGTCACGGTAGGAGCCTCGGGAGCGATCTTCGGCCTGATCGGGGCGCTCCTGATCCTCGAGTATCTCTCGACCGGGTCGCTGATGGGGCAGGCGATGGTGCTGATCGTCGTCAACCTGGCGTTCACCTTCGCCGTACCCGGCATCTCGATCGGCGGACATCTCGGTGGCCTCGCGGGCGGCATCATCGCCACCTACGCCCTGATGCAGTTCCGCTTCCCCCCGCGGCGCGCGCTCGGCGTCGCGATCGCCGTCGGGGTGGGCGTTGCCGCGGTCGCGCTCGCCTACGTGCGCGTCCGCGGCTACGTGGTCTGAGCGCGTCGATCGAGATCTGGACGACAGACTGAAGCTGTCGCCTGGTCGCCTCCTTCGCTCAGCCGCCGATTGCGACCGCGACGACGCCGGCGTCCTCGAGCGCCGCCTGGGCCGCGGCGAGACGCGCCAGCGGCACCCGGTAGGGCGAGCAGCTCACGTAGTCGAGCCCGATCCGGTGGCAGAACGCGACGGAGCGCGGCTCGCCGCCGTGCTCGCCGCAGATGCCCATCTTCAGGTCGGGCTTGACGCCGCGGCCGCGTTCGATCGCGATTCGCATCAGGTCGCCGACGCCCTCCTGGTCGAGCACCTCAAAGGGGTTTCGCTCCAGAATTCCGTGCTCGAGGTAGTAGGTGAGGAACTTGCCCTCGGCGTCGTCGCGGGAGAAGCCGAGCGCCGTCTGGGTGAGGTCGTTCGTGCCGAAGGAGCAGAAGTCGGCGACCCCGGCGATCTCGTCCGCGCGGATGCAGGCGCGGGGCAGCTCGATCATCGTGCCGCAGTGGTAGGCCACGCTCGGCTCCTCGGCGGCGACGCGCTCGGTCAGCTCACGGAGGCGCGACAGCTCCTCACGGAAGCCGACGAGCGGGTGCATGATCTCGACGAGCGGAGCCTCGCCGGTACGCGACTCGACCGCGGCGGCGGCCCTCACGATCGCGCGCACCTGCATCTCGTAGATCTCCGGCCACTGCAGCCCCAGCCGGCAGCCACGCGTGCCGAGCATCGGGTTCGCCTCGTGCAGCTCGTGGATCCTGGCCCGCATCGCATCGGAGGTCGCCTCCTCGAGCGTGGGCAGGAACTCGTGCAGCGGCGGGTCGAGCAGCCTGATCGTGACCGGGAACCCCGCCATCGCCTCGAAGATCCCTTCGAAGTCCGACTGCTGCATCGGCAGGAGCTTGTCCAGCGCGACGCGACGCTCCGCCTCGTTCGCGGCCAGGATCATCTCCTGCACGATCGGCAGCCGCTCGGGCGCCATGAACATGTGCTCGGTGCGGCAGAGGCCGATCCCCTCGGCGCCGAACTCGCGCGCCTTGGCCGCGTCCTCCGGCGTGTCGGCGTTCGCACGCACGCGCAGGCGGCGGAGCTCGTCGGCCCAGCCGAGGATGGTGCCGAAGTTCTCGTCGATCGCCGGCGGGACGAGGCGCACGGGACCGACGATCACGCGGCCGGTGCCACCGTCGATCGTGATCGTGTCGCCGACGTTCAGCGTGTGCTCGCCGATCGTCACGGTGCCGGCGTCGGCGTCGATCGAAAGGCCCTCGCAGCCCGCCACGCACGGCTTGCCCATCCCGCGCGCGACGACCGCTGCGTGGGAGGTCATCCCGCCGTGCGCGGTGAGGACGCCGCGCGCCTGGATCAGGCCGTGGATGTCGTCGGGCGTCGTCTCCCAGCGCACCAGGATCACGTCGTCACCCGCCTTGCCGCGCCTCTCGGCCGTGTCCGCGTCGAGCACGATCTCGCCGGACGCCGCACCCGGCGACGCGTTGAGGCCTTTCGCGGCCACCTCGACGGCAGCGGTGGGATCGAGCATCGGATGCAGCAGCTGGTCGAGCTGGCCGGGATCGATCCGGGCGACCGCCTCCTCGTGGGAGATCAGCCCCTCTCCCGCCATCTCCACCGCGATCCGCAGGGCGGCCGCCGCCGTGCGCTTGCCGGTGCGCGTCTGGAGGAGGTAGAGGTGGCCCTCCTCGACGGTGAACTCGATGTCCTGCATTTCGCGGTAATGCGCCTCGAGCCGGTCGAGGGTGGCGGCGAGCTGGGCGAACGCCTCGGGCATCCGGTCGCGCATCGCAGAAATCGGCTCCGGCGTGCGGATCCCCGAGACAACGTCCTCGCCCTGCGCGTTGATCAGAAACTCTCCGAAGAGGCCCGGGTCGCCGGTCGAGGGGTCGCGCGTGAAGCAGACGCCGGTGCCGGAGCCCTCACCCTTGTTGCCGAACACCATCTGGACGACGTTGACGGCGGTGCCGATATCGTCCGGGATTTCGTAGGTGTGGCGGTAGACGCGCGCGCGGGGAGCATCCCAGGAGTCGAATACGGCGCGGTAGGCGCGACGGAGCTGCTCGCGCGGATCCTGAGGAAAGCCCTCGCCGACTTCTTCCTCGTAGATCCCCTGGAAGATGCCGATCAGCTCGCTCAGGTCGTCCGCGTCGAGCTCGAGGTCGTTCGCCACACCGCGTCGCGCCTTCAGGTCCGCGATCGCGCTCTCGAAGCGGTGTCCGTCGACCCCGTCGACGACCTCGCCGTACATCTGGATCAGCCGCCGGTACGAGTCGTAGGCGAAGCGCGGGTTGCCGGTCGCCGCCGCCTGGCCCTGGACGGCGACGTCGTTGAGGCCGAGGTTGAGGATCGAGTCCATCATCCCCGGCATCGAGACCGCCGCGCCCGACCGAACCGAGACGAGCAGCGGGTCTTCCGGGTCGCCGAAGCGCTTGCCGGCGCTCCGCTCGAGCGCCGCGATGTGCTCGCCGACCTCGTCGTCGAGCCCGGCGGGAACCTGTTTGCCCGCCGCCATGTAGGCCCGGCAGGCGTCCGTCGTGATCGTGAAGCCGGACGGAACCGGAACGCCGAGCCCTGTCATCTCGGCCAGGCCGACCCCCTTGCCGCCCAGGAGCTCTCGACCGCCTGGTGCCTCCTCGGCGTAGTCGTAGACGTAGCGCATCGCAGGATCCTCGCACATGCTCCTGTCTCGCGAAGCGTTACCCGCCCCGGATTCGCGTGCGGGTTATCCGCAGCCTTCACATGCAAGAATCGAGACGATGTCGGGACATGTGGTGGCGATGGGCGGCGGCGGTTTCCTCACGGGCAATCTCACCTCGCCGCTCGACGACCTGCTGCTTCGGCTCGCCGGCCGGGCGCGACCCCACGTTGCGTTTCTGCCGACGGCGACCGGTGATGCGGAGCGCGCGGTCGAGCTCTTCGAGCGGGCCTGGGGTGCGCGGCCCTGCTCGATCGAAACCGTCCTCACTTTCGGGGTTCCCGACCGGCCCGCGGAGCGGGTCGCGGCGGCGGACGTCGTGGTCGTCGCAGGCGGAAACACCGCGAACATGCTTGCGATCTGGCGCCTTCACGGGATCGACCGTGCCCTGCGTGAGGTGTGGGATCGCGGCGGAGCCCTCGGCGGGGTCTCCGCTGGGGCGAACTGCTGGTTCGAGGCGTGCGTCACGGACTCGTTCTCGGAGGAGCTCGACGGGCTCGAGGACGGGATCGGGCTCCTGCCGGGAAGCTTCTGCCCTCATTACGATGGCGAAGAGCGCCGCCGACCCGTCTACACGAAGCTCGTCGCAGGAGGGTTTCCCGGAGGGATCGCCTGCGACGACGGAGCCGCAGCGGTGTACGTCGGTGGCGAGCTCGCCGAGATCGTCGCTGACCGGCCTGGAGCGCGTGGCTACAGCGTCTCGGACGCAGGTGAGGAGCCGCTTTCGACCCGCCTCCTCGGGTAGAGGGCCATCCTCAGGGCTGCCGGCGAGCCCTGAACTCCGCCGCCCAGGCGAGCCAACGGAGGCCGATCCAGACCGGCGTCAGGATCACGTAGAAAAGCGGTACGAAGATCACGAGGCCGGTGCCCCAGATCAGCCAGTAGCGCAGGGGCACCCAGCCCTTGTCGGCGAGTGTGCGTCCCTCGGCACGCCAGATGCTGCGGCCGGTCACGACGACTTGGTCCGGTCGCGGCGCCGGTCGGCGACGACCTTGATCACGCGCATCGCGGTTTCCTCGACCGAGAGGTCAGAGACGTCGAGCACCGGACAGCCGAGCCGGCGGTGGATAGCGGTCGCGAGATCGAGCTCCTCGTAGACGCCGAGCAGTCCGGCGTAGCGCTTCTTCGGCCCGCCCATCGTGGCGACGCGGTTCGAGCGGATCTCCGAGAGCCGCTCGGCCTCGATCGTGAGACCGACGATCTTCACCGGATCGACCTCGAACAGGGCGGGCGGCGGCTCGACGCCCTTCACGATCGGCACGTTCGCCGCCTTGTGCCCGAGGTAACCGAGATAGATCGAGAGAGGGGTCTTCGACGTCCTCGAAACCCCGACCAGGACGACGTCTGCCTCGTCGAGGCCGCTCCCGACGCCGTCGTCGTACTTGACCGCGAACTCGATCGCCTCGATCCGGCGGAAATAGGTCTGGTCGAGCGGCGGCCGCGCGCCCGGCGTCATCCGGGCCGCCGCGCCCGACACGCGGGCGATCGAGTCGATCGGATGGCCGAGCAGGTCGCAGTAGTGCACCCGCGCTCGCCGGCACAGCACGCGCATCGCCTCTCTCAGGCCCGGCTCGACGAGAGTGTAGACCATCACCGCGGGCCTCCCTCGCGCGGTCGCAACGGCCAACTGGAGGTCGTCGGCCGACTCGACCCGTGGATGCCTCACCTCGGCGAAGGCCTGCTCGGGAAACTGGGCCTCGAGCGCGAGGACGAGGCGGGCCGCCGTCTCGCCGGTGGAGTCGGAGACGATGTGGAGCTCGACCGGCGGTGTTTCGGTGCTCACGCGCGGGAGGGTATCCGTGCCCGGATACGATCGCTCGCATGACTGCGTCGGCGCTTCCCGTTTCGCTTCCCGGAATCGAGGCGGCGGCGCGGCGCCTGGAGGGGATCGCAGTGCGCACTCCGCTCCTGCGGCTGCCGCTCGACGGCGAGATCTACGTCAAGCCGGAGAGCCTGCAGCGGACAGGTTCGTTCAAGTTCCGGGGCGCCTACAACGCCCTCTCCTCCACCCCGTTCGCGACGATCGAGCGCGGCGTCGTCGCGGATTCGAGCGGCAACCACGCCCAGGGCGTGGCCGCCGCCGCCTCGCTGCTCGGCGTGCCGGCCACGATCGTCATGCCGGAGAATGCGGCGGCGGTCAAGGTGAAGCGAACTGCAGCCTGGGGCGCCGAGATAGTCCGTTGTGCCAACTCGAGCGAGGAGCGACAGCGGGTGGCCGCGGAGATCCGCGATGCGGGCGGGCTCGAGTACATCCCGCCCTTCGACGACGTGCGGATCATCGCCGGCCAGGGAACGGTCGGGCTCGAGATCGCCAGCACGCTGCCAGAGGTCGCGACCGTCGTCGTCTGCATCGGCGGTGGTGGCCTCGTCTCCGGTGTCGCGACAGCAGTGAAGGCGCTCTGCCCGAACGCGCGCGTGATCGGCGTCGAGCCCGAGCTCGCCGCCGATGCGCAGCAGTCGCTCCGTGAGGGCCGGATCGTGAGCTTGCGGGCCGCCGACGTGACACGCACGATCTGCGACGGCGTCCGCACCCAGGCGCTCGGCAAGCTCACCTTCGCCACGATCTCCGCCCTCGTCCACGAGATCGTGACCGTGCCGGAGGAGGCAGTGCTGGAGGCGATGCGCTGGCTCGCACTGGAGGCAAAGCTCGTCGTCGAGCCCACCGGCGCACTCACGCTCGCGGCGCTCCAGACCGGAGCCGTGACGGCCACGGGGCCGACCGTGCTCGTCGTCTCCGGCGGCAACGTCGATCCCGCCTTGGCGGCGGCGATTCTGGCCGGGTAGTTCTCGCGGGTTATCGTATGCCGATGCGGAAGATCCAGAGCCAGGGCCTCCACCACGTCACGATCGTCGGCGCCGACCGCAAGACGTCGATTGACTTCTGGGAAGGGCTGCTGGGGATGCCGTTCGTGTTCGAGCAGCCGAACCTCGACAATCCCGGCGAGAGCCATCTCTACTTCGACCCGGGTGACGGACGGCTGATCACGATCTTCACCGACGAGAGCCGCGTTCCCGATCCGACTCGTACGGCAACCGACCCGGGTTGCGTCCACCACATCGCGCTGTCGCTCTCGCAGGCCACGTTCGCGCAGGTCGTGGAACGGCTCGATGAGCGCGGCATCGGCCACAGCGGTGTCAAGGACCGCGGCTTCATGGACTCGATCTACTTCGACGACCCGCTCGGGCTCACGATCGAGCTTGCCTCGTACCGCTTCGAGCCACCGGTCGGGTTCACCCACGCCGACGTGCTGCTCGAAGCGCACCTGCTCCGCGTCGAGCGCAGCGACCACCACATCGACACGGTGCACCTGGCGGACGCGATCGAGCTGCTCGTCGCGCGCTCGCGGGTGTCGCTCTCGGACCGACGTGCGCCTGCCTAACCGGCGATCGCACCCACCTGTCCGCCGTTCAGCGCGATCAGATCGTCCGGCGCGAGCTCGATCTCGAGGCCCCTCCGGCCGGCGCTGACGTGGATCGTCTCGTGCTCGAGCGCGGATTCGTCGAGGATCGTCCGTAGCCGCTTCCGCTGGCCGAGCGGGCTGATCCCGCCCGTCACGTAGCCGGTCGTGCGCTCGGCGAGCTTCGGGTCGGCCATCGCGGCCCGCTTGCCGAGCGCCTTCAGGTCGAGTTGCGCTTTGACCGGCACGACCGCCACGGTGAGAGTGCCGTCGACGTCTGCGACGAGCGTCTTGAACACACGCGCCGGGTCGACGCCGAGCTTCTCGGCCGCCTCGAGGCCATAGGAGGCAGCCTTCGGGTCGTGCTCGTACTCGTGCACCGCGTACGTGATTCCTGCGCGCTCCGCCGCCACGATCGCAGGCGTGCCCTTTCCGGCCACCGGACTAGACTAGACCGGACTTAGGAAGACCAGGTTCAGGAAAGGGCATCGAGCGCAGTGCGGGCGAAGACGGCGATGCCGTCGCGGAGCGCCGACTCGTCGATGTCGAAGCGCGGATGGTGGTGGGGGAACATCGCTCCGATGTCTTCGTTGCGCGCTCCGACCCAGAAGAAGACGGCGGGCGCAACAGCGCCATAGGCCGAGAAATCCTCGCCGCCCATCACGGGCGCGTACTCGACGAGCGCGTCCTCCCCGAGCTCGGCAACGATTGCGCGCTGCACCGCCTCGGAGGAGTTGCGGTCGTTGACGACCGGGTCGTAGCCGACCTCGAAGTCGAACCGATACTCGGCGCGATGGGCTGCCGTCACCCCTGCGATCACCCGCTCCATCGCCTCCCGGACTTCGGCCCGGCGGGCGAGCGACAGCGTTCGAACGGTGCCGCCGATCGTGGCAGAGCTCGGGATCACGTTACGGGCAGACCCGGCCGAGAGCGTCGTGACAGAGACGACGACCGAGTCGAACGGATCGGTCTCGCGGGCCACGATCTGCTGCAGGTTCGTGATCACCTGGGCCGCCACGGCGACCGGATCGACCGTCTCGTGCGGGTTGGCGCCGTGGCCGCCACGGCCGACGATCTCGAGCGTGAACAGGTCGGCCGCAGCCATGACCGGGCCCGGCATGGCGGAGACGTGCCCCGTCCCGAGGGTCGAGAGCAGGTGGACGCCGGCAACGAGGTCGGCACCCTCGACGACTCCGGCTGCGACGATCTCGCGGGCTCCGCCGGGCGGTAGCTCCTCGGCATGCTGGAAGACGAACCGCACCTCGCCGGCCAGCTCGTCACGACGCTCGACGAGCAGCTGCGCGGCGGCGAGGAGCATCGCGGTGTGACCGTCGTGCCCACAGGCGTGCATGACACCGGGCCGGGTCGAGACGTGCGGAATCACGTTCTCCTCGAGAATCGGCAGCGCATCGATGTCCGCTCGCAGGACGACGACCTTGCCCGGCCGCGCTCCCCGGAGCCTTGCAACGACCGCCGTGCCGGCGGGCCGCTCGATCTCGAGACCACCGAACGAGCGCAGTGTCTCCTCGATGAACGCCGAGGTCTCGCGCTCCTGGAACGACAGCTCGGGGTTCGCGTGCAGATGGCGCCGCCAGGCGATCGCGCGCGCCTCGAGGTCGTCCGGAACAAGTCGTGAGCCCTGGATCGTGGTGGCCATCGGCAGGCACGCTAGCGGGAACGTCGGCCGTGCCGCGTGGGTAGGGTCAGACGATGGAAGAAGTAGTCACGATGGACAAGATCGTCTCCCTCTGCAAGCGGCGGGGCTTCGTTTTCCCGTCGTCGGAGATCTACGGCGGCCTCGGCTCGTCGTACGACTACGGCCACTACGGCGTGCTCCTGAAGGACAACGTCAAGCGGCTGTGGATGGCGGCGATGGTGCAGGAGCGCGACGACATCGTGGCGCTCGACTCGTCGATCATCCTGCATCCGCAGGTCTGGGAGGCGTCGGGCCATGTCGGCGGGTTCACGGACCCGCTCGTCGACTGCAAGTTCTGCAAGAAGCGCTACCGCGCCGACCAGATCGAGGAAGCGCAGTGCGGCCAGCGCCCGAGCAAGAAGCCTGGCGAGACCTCCGACTGCGACCTGACCGAGGCGCGCCACTTCAACCTCATGTTCGAGACGCGCGTCGGCGCGCTCGAGGAGACGGGCGTGCCTGTGTACCTTCGCCCGGAGACGGCGCAGGGCATCTTCATCAACTTCAAGAACGTGGCCGGAATCGCGCGCCGCAAGCCGCCGTTCGGGATCGCCCAGGTCGGCAAGTCGTTCCGCAACGAGATCACGCCCGGCAACTTCATCTTCCGGACGCTCGAGTTCGAGCAGATGGAGATGGAGTTCTTCGTCCCACCCGGCGAGGCGGAGGAGTGGTACCGCTACTGGGTCGACGAGCGCTACGCCTGGCACCGGCGTTACGGTATTCGCGAGAGTCACCTGCGGATCCGGCCGCACGACGCCGACGAGCTCTCCCACTACTCGAGCGGGACGAGCGACATCGAATACCTGTTTCCGATCGGCTGGTCGGAGCTCGAGGGCGTCGCCAATCGCGGCGACTTCGACCTCACCGCACACACATCCGCCTCGGGCACGAAGCTCGAGTGGGTCGAGCAGGACGGGAGCCGCTACACGCCGCACGTGATCGAACCTGCACTCGGCGTCAACCGCTCGATGCTCGCCTTCCTGGTTGACGCCTATGACGAGGAGGTCGTGGCCGAGCGTGAGCGCACCGTGCTGCGGCTCCACCCGCAGCTCGCCCCGGTGAAGGCCGCGATCCTGCCGTTGATCGGCAAGAACGACGACATGACCAGCAAGGCCCGCAAGCTCTACGAGGAGCTTCGCCCCCTGATCTCCGTCGAATACGACGACGGCGGCCAGATCGGACGCCGCTACCGGCGCCAGGACGAGATCGGGACGCCGTTCGCCCTCACGATCGACGATCAGACGCTGGAGGACGACACGATCACGATCCGCGAGCGCGACTCCCTGGCCCAGGAGCGGATCTCGATCGCCCGCGCCCGTGAGCACCTGCTCGATCGGCTCGCTGCGCCGTGGGAGTCGCCAAAGCCGCCGGAGGCGTAGGACCACGCACGACTCCTGCGTGAGGTGGCACTCCTCCGCTACGGTCAAGTCCATGGGGCGGTTCGGGATCATGCTCTGCATCGCCCTGCCGCTGGCAGCCGGCGACCTCGTCGTCAAGGCGACGATGCCGACGCAGACGTGGGCCTACCACGAGCGCTCGCTCGGCTGGCTGCTCCTGCTCCTCGCCTTGCTTGCCGGGATGGCCGCGGTGACGCAGATTCCGTCCACGGCAGTCACCGTTGCCACAGGCGTATTCGTCGGTGGACTGCTCGGGAACATGCTCTCTGCGGCCTGGAACGGCATGGAGGTGCCGAACCCGCTCATCCTCGGCGGCACGCACGCGATGCTCGCGTTCAACCTCGCGGACATCTGGTCGCTCGTCGGGATCCTCTTGCTCGTCTCGACGATAGGGATCTGGATGATCCGGAATCGCGATCTGCTTCCTCCGCCCCCGATGCGCGCGGCCCGCGCGCGGGCGTGGGAGCGACTGTTCGGCAACGCCCGTGAGTAAATTAGACAAAACTTTGCCAAAGAGACCGCGCGTTCGGGTATGCTAATCGCATGCAGATGAGCACGGAGCCGCTGTTCGTCCCGGCCCTCGCCTCGCTCGACGGCCTGGTGCCGCACGACGGCCTCCTCTCACCGGCCGAGCTCGAGCGGATCGCCGCGTCGATCGCAACCCGCACGGAGCTCTGGGAGCCGCTCGTGCACGCCGACACCAATCGGCGGCGCTACGAGCTCGTCTACGAGGACGAGCGGATGGACGCCTGGATCCTCTGCTGGATGCCGGACCAGGGCACCGGATTCCACGACCACTACATCTCGGGTGTCGGGCTCTGCGTCGCGAGCGGCTCGGTTCGCGAGGACCTGATGGTCTTCGGCGGCGAGCCCCAGTCCCGACAGCTGTGCCCTGGTGACACGCGCCAGGGCGGACCCGGCTATATCCACCGGATCAGCCACGACGGAGGCCTGCCGGCGGTGACGGTGCACGCCTACTCGCCGCGGCTCGACTGGGTCGGGCAGTACCGGCTCGACGAGGAGGGCGTCATCCAGCGGGAAGTGCGGCCGGGCCGCAACGAGCTCACCGAGCAGCTCGTCGCCGAGGGCGCGCTCGCCGGCGTGCTCGAGCGCTTCTGAGCCCTCCTCCCGCAACCACAGATCCGCAGGACGAGTTCTTCGACGTCCTCGACGAGAATGGCGCTCCCACGGGTGTGCAGAAGCCGCGGGGCGAGGTTCATCGGGACGGCGACTGGCATGGCGCCCTCCACATCTGGGTGGGTGGCATCGACGAAGGCGGGCGCCCGTTCGTGCTCTTCCAGCGCCGCTCGCAGTCGAAGGACAGCTGGCCCGGTGCGCTCGACGTCGCCGTCGGTGGGCACTTCCGGGCCGGTGAGACGGTCGTCGAGGCGGTCCGCGAAGGGGAGGAGGAGATCGGCCTCACCGTCGCCCCCGCAGACCTGACCCGCCTCGGCCGCAGATTCGCCCACGGTGGCGTACGCCCGGACAACGAGGTGCAGGAGGTCTTCGCCGTGCGCTCGGACCTCCCGCTCGGCGCGTATCGGCTCCACCCGGACGAGGTCGATGCAGTCGTTGCTGTCGCGGTCGAGGATTCGCTCGCCCTCTTCGACGGACACGAACGGGCCGTCGAGGGCATCGAGCTCCGGCGCGGACTCTCGAAACCTGTCGCCGTGCGTGTGACCGTGGACGGCTTCGCCGCAGGCGAGTTGGGTGGGTATCAGGCCCGCGCGCTGCGGGGATTGCTCGCAACCATCACGGGAGAAGCACCAGAGCCCTTCCAACTCCGCTGAGCGGAACGCCTCAGAGCGCGACCGTCTTCAGGCGGAAGCCGCCGTGGTGCTCGTACGACGCGGTCACGACCGCGTGCGCGTCGCGCTGCGCACGGTCGCCGAGGCCGGCGGTCGCCGCGGCAGCGATCGGCGAATGGAGGAGCAGGCGCATGCCGTGCACGCCTTCGGGTGAGAGCGGAATCCCACCTGGATCACACGAGGCGCAAGCACCGCCGCCCGCCGCAGCGAGGAACGCAACGAGCGGCTCCTCGGAGCCACACTCGACGCACGTCTCGAGGTGCGGCGTGTAGCCGGAGACCCAGAGCAGCTTGAGTTGGAACGAGAGGACGACGGGGTCGAACGCGGGTCGGGAACCGGGTCGTGCCGACGTCTCGTCGAGGGCGTCGAGGAACCGGGTCAGCGCGGTGAAGGCCTTCTCGTTCGCCTCCTGCTCCGTAAACAACCGCAGCATCGCCTCGAGGCCGATCATGCCGACCTGCAGCCGGTAGGGATCCGTTCGAATCCGGTCGTGGGAGTGGACGAGCGACGCACCGGTGATGGTGTCGAGGTCGCCGCGGCCCTCGTGCAGCACCAGCTCGACGTGGGAGAACGGCTCCAGACGGGCGCCGAAGCGCGACTTGGTCTTGCGCACCCCCTTTGCAACCGCCCCCACGCGTCCTCGCTCCTGCGTGTAGACGTGCAGAATCCGGTCGGCCTCGCCGAGCTTGAAGGAGCGGAGAACGACCGCCTCGGTGGTGACCGAACGAGCCATGGCTTCAGTGTACGAGTGGTTCTGGCCGGACCTGACCCGCGGATGGGGAATGAACCTCGGTTTGCAGGCGTTTATGCTTTCTGGTGCCGCGAATTCGCCTCTATACGACACAGTGGTGTGGCTATTGCATCCGCGCCAGGCTGTTGCTCGACGCCCGCGGTCTCGCCTACGAGGAGGTCTCGCTCGACGACGACCCTGCGTTCCGGCAACGCGTCTACGACCTGGGCGGGCGCTGGACGGTGCCGCTCGTGACGATCGACGGCGCGCCGATCGGCGGCTACGACGAGCTCGCGGCGCTCGACCGCTCCGGCCGGCTGGCCGAGCGGCTCGCTGCCTGAGTTCGTTAGCCGGCCGTCTCGGGCTGACAGCGGGGACAGAACATCGTCGTCCGACCTCCCACCGTGATCCGGACGAGCGGCCGGCCACACCGATCGCACGGCTCGCCTCCCCGGCCGTAGGCGTGGAACTCGTCCTGCATCGAGCCGTAGCCGCCGTCGGGTAGGGCGTAGTCTCTGAGGGTCGACCCCTGTCGCTCGATCGCCTTGCGCAGAACGCTCCGGATCGCGCGATGCAGTCGGGAAAGCTCGGCCTCGTCGAGGTTGCCTGCGACGCGCAGCGGGTGGAGGCGGCTGATCCAGAGCGCCTCGTCGACGTAGATGTTTCCCAGCCCGGCGATCGTGCGTTGGTCGAGTAGCGCCGACTTGAGCGGCGCCTTCCTTCTCCCGAGCCGCGCTCCCAGGGCAGCTGCGGAGAGCGCGCCGAGCGGCTCCGGGCCGAGACGGGCAGCGAGGTACGGCGTCAGGTCCTGCTGCTCGAAGAGCTCCCAGGTTCCAAACCGACGAACATCGCGATATGCGACGTCCAATCGGTTGTCTAATCTGAGAACAGCCCGTGTGTGAGGGTCGTCCCCCAGCTCGCCTCGCCTCGCGCTCCGCAACGACCCCGTCATCCGGAGGTGGATCAGCAGAGACCGACCAGAATCGAAACCGACAATCAGATACTTGCCTCGACGCCCGACCTCGCTGACCCGTTCACCGACGAGCTCGGCAGCGACGATCGCCGGCTCGTACGGCCGCACAAGCCGCGGATCCCGTATCTCGACATGCTCGAGGAGCGCCCCCTCGAGCACGGGTGCGATCGCGCGGCGGACCGTCTCGACCTCGGGAAGCTCTGGCATCGCTGCGTGTGCTCGCTCGCCGGCTCGTTGCTCGTCGTTCGCCCGGCCAGGCCCGGCTAGGTGAGAACGTCCAGCAGGATGCCGGTCGCCGCGGGAGGCTCATCGTCGATCCGGTACGCGGAGAGCACGGCCTCGACCGCCGCCGCCGCGGAATCCTCGTCGCGGGCGTGCACCTCGGCGAGGTCGTCGCCGGCGAGCACGGCGTCGCCGCGCTTGGCGAAGCACAGCACGCCGACCGCGTGGTCGATCGCGTCCGACTTCGTCCGGCGCCCGGCGCCGAGCTCCAGGGCGGCGATCCCGACGGCGAGCGCTCCGAGGCTGCCCACGGCTCCGTCGCGAGGAGCGGGCACCGGCACCTGAACCGGTGCCTCGGGCAGCGCCTGCGGGCTCGGATCGCCCCCCTGGGCGCGGATCCAGCGCTCGTATGTTTCGTACGCGGAGCCGTCGCCGACCGCCGCCTCGGCGCGGCGGCGCCCCTCCTCGACGTCGATCTCGAGATCGGAATAGGCGAGCAAGCGCGCGCAGGCGTCGAGGACGAGCTCGGTGAGGTCGGCCGGCCCCTTGCCCTGCACCGTGTCGAGGGCCTCGCGAACCTCGAGCGCGTTGCCGACCGCACGCCCCAGCGGTTGATCCATGTCGGTCAGCAGGCAGGTCACCTCCTTGCCGGCCCGGCGCCCGAGCTCGAGCATCTCGGCGGAGAGCACGCGAGCGTCGTCGAGCGTCTTCATGAAGGCGCCGTCGCCCACCTTCACGTCGAGCACGATCGCGTCCGCTCCGGCCGCGATCTTCTTCGACATGATCGACGAGGCGATCAGCGGCACAATGTCGACCGTTGCCGTTACGTCACGAAGCGCATAGAGCTTCTTATCAGCAGGCACGAGGCGGTCGCTCTGCCCGACGATCGCCATTCCGACGTGGCGAAGCTGCGCGATCATCTCCTCGGTGGTCAGCTCCACGCGGTAGCCCGGAATCGCCTCGAGCTTGTCGAGCGTGCCGCCCGTATGGCCGAGACCGCGACCGCTCATCTTGCCGAGCGGCACCCCGCAGGCGGCGACGATCGGCCCGACCGCAATCGACGTCTTGTCGCCCACACCACCGGTCGAGTGCTTGTCCACGACCTTGCGTCCGAGCGCCGCGCCGACGTCGAGGGTGTCGCCGGAGCGGATCATCGCGTCGGTGAGCGCGAAAGTCTCCGCGCCGTTCAGCCCGCGGAAGTAGACGGCCATGCACCAGGCGGCCATCTGGTAGTCGGGAACCTCGTCACGGGCGTAGGCGAGCACGAGCTCGGAGAGCTCGTCAGCGGCAAGCTCTTCGCCGTTCCGCTTGCGCTCGATCAGGTCTGCAGGTCGCACGTGTCCTTTCTCGCCCAGTCGAACATCGCCGTCTTGCGGCTGCGCGCCGCCTCGAAGAGCATACGGAGCCGTGAAGGTGGCTGCGATGATCCGGCTGGTCGAGGCTGACCGGCACGAATCCGGGCGTCTACGTCGCCCAACGGCCACAGGCCACCGCGTAGCTCTCACTCCTCGACGCCGACGAGCACCTTGAGCCGCGTGCCGGCCCGCACGGGGCCAACGTCGTCGGGCACACGCTCGGCGCTCGAAGACGAGGCGGGCACTGTTCCCGGACGACGTCGGGATCGTCGAGGCTCAACGCTCGAGGATCGGCGTTCCGGGCGCGCCCTTACCGGGGTGCTTCGCACCGAGCCAGGCCGAGACCGTCGCGCCGACGTCTCCGAACTCGCCGTTCTCGTGGATGCGTCCGGCAGCGTTGCGCCCGGCCGCGTACGCAAGCAGCATCGCGTGCTCGCGGGAATGATCGCTCGATGGCGTCGTGGGATCGCAGCCGTGATCGGAGGTGATGATCAGCAGGTCGCCCTCACGCAGCGCCTCGAGGATGTCCGGCAGGCGACGGTCGAAATCCTGCAGGCAGCGGTGAAAGTTGACCGGATCGTTGCGGTGACCCCAGAGCTGGTCGGTCTCGACGAGGTTCGTGAAGACGAAGCCCTCGTCGATATTCTCGATCAGCTCGAGCGTTCGGTTGATCCCGTCGACGTTGGACTTCGTCGGGAACGATTCGTCGATGTCGCAGCCCGCGAAGATGTCGCCGATCTTGCCGACGCCGTAGATGGTGTGGCCTGCTTCGCGGATCGCCGTCAGGTAGTTCGGCCGCCGCGGCTCGAGCGAGAAGTCGTGACGATTCGGCGTGCGCTCGTAGTGGCCCGGGCTGCCAAGGAACGGACGGGCGATCACGCGACCAACCGCGTGCTTTCCGGTGAGGATCGCCCGGGCCGCCCGGCACGCGTCGTAGAGCTCGTCCAGCGGGATCGACTCCTCGTGGGCCGCGATCTGGAAGACCGAATCGGCGGAGGTGTAGACGATCCACTTCCCGGTCTTCTGATGTTCCTCGCCGAACTCCTGGATCACCTCGGTGCCCGATGCAGGCCTGTTACAGAGGACGCCCCGGCCGGTGCCGTTCATGAACGGATCAATCACGTCGTCGGGGAAGCCGTACGGGTAGGTCGGGAACGCGACCGCGGTGACGACGCCCATCAGCTCCCAGTGCCCGGCCGTGGTGTCCTTACCTCTCGAGCGCTCGAGCAGCCGTCCTGCGACGGCCGGAGCGCCCGGCTGCGGCGGGCAGCCCTCCAGCGGCTCCACGTTGCCGAGCCCGAGCGCCTCGAGATTCGGCAGGTCGAGACCGCCGACCGCACGGGCGACGTTCCCGAGCGTGTCCGAGCCTTCATCTCCCCACTCGGCAGCATCCGGCAACTCTCCCGCGCCGACGGCATCGAGCACGATCACGCAGGCCCGCGGCATGCCGGTAGTCTACGCACCAGATGACTACCGTTCTCGGACTGTTGGAGCTGACCTTCTACGTCGTGTCGATCCTCGCACTCTCGGCCGGCGTCACGTACCTCGTCGTCAGGATCTCGCCGGCGAAGTCGGCGAAGCGCCGGCCCGACAAGGCCTGAAGCCGCCGCGGTCGGCGGCCCTGGCCCGCCAGGCACCTGCAGCTACGCGGAGCCGATCGTGTCGGCGAGCGGCGTGTACGGCAGCCCGTGGGCTTGCGCGACCGCCTCATACGTGATCGCGCCGCCGACGACGTTGGCGCCCCTCGCCAACGCTGCGTCCTCGGTGAGAGCGCGAGCAACTCCCTTGTTCGCAATCGCCTCGACATACGGGAGCGTCACGTTGGTCAGTGCCTTCGTCGCGGTCACCGGAACCGCGCCGGGCATGTTCGCCACGCAGTAGTGGACGATCCCGTCGACCTCGAAGACCGGATCGTCGTGCGTCGTCGCGTGGGATGTCTCGAAGCATCCCCCCTGGTCGATCGCCACGTCGACGAGCACGGCACCCGGCCGCATCAGCGCCAGCATCTCCCGCGTCACGAGCTTCGGCGCCACCGCGCCGGGAACGAGCACGGCGCCGATCACCATGTCCGCGTCCGCGAGGCTCTCCTCGATCTGGAGTCGGTTCGACATCGCGAGCGTCACCCTGCCGTCAAGCGCAATCTCGAGCTCACGCATACGCTCGACCGACTTGTCGAGGACCCAGACGTCCGCCTGCATCCCGAGCGCGATCACCGCCGCATTCAATCCGACGACACCGCCGCCGAGGATCACGACCTTCGCCGGCGGGACGCCGGGGACACCGCCGAGCAGGATCCCGCGGCCTCCGTGTGCCTTCTCGAGCGACCAGGCTCCCATCTGCGGCGCCAGCCTGCCGGCAACCTCGCTCATCGGTGCGAGCAGCGGCAACTGTCGGTCGACCTTCTCGACCGTCTCGTAGGCGATCGCGGTGATTCCCGAGTCGAGCAGCGCCCGCGTCAGAGGCTCGTCGGCGGCGATGTGGAGATACGTGAAGAGGGTCAACCCTTTCCGTAGCCGCGGGTATTCCTGCGCGACCGGTTCCTTGACCTTGAGGAGCAGATCCGCTCCGCCCCACACCTCGTCAACGGTGACGACACGCGCGCCCACTGCGACGTAGACGTCGTCCGCAAAGCCGGACCCGATGCCCGCACGCTCCTCGATCAGAACCTCATGGCCGCGCTGAACGAGCTCGAGCGCGCCCGCGGGTGTCAACGCGACGCGGTACTCGCGCTGCTTGATCTCCCTGGCAACTCCGATCCGCATCGCGGCGGCACGATACAGGAACGGCTCGAGGAGAGCTTCACGCGCCGGCGAGGCGCTCGACGAGCCGCCGTTCGTCGGGGCCGAAGCCCGGCCCCGAACCGGCCGCAGCGTTCTCGAGAACCCGAGCCGGCCTGGAGGTCGCCGGCAGCAGGAGATCGACCCGCGGATCTGCAAGGCACCATTTGAGGAGCGCCTGCGCCCAGGTCTCGACGCCGAACGCGCGGAGCGGCTGGAGCGACCCTGCCGGCGGCTCCTGCCGGAGCTCGGCCCCTCGCGCCCCGCCCAGCGGACGCATCACGAGCACCGCGATTCCGAGCTCGGCGGCGAGCGGAAGGATTCGCCGCTCGCAGTCACGGTCGAGCGGGTTGAGCGGGATCTGCACGACGTCGAACTTGCCCGTCCGGAGCGCAGTCTCGAGCTCCTGCTCCCCGCTCCGGCCGGCATCCCAGTGCGTCACGCCGAGCCGGTCGATCCGGCCCTCCGCCAGTTCCTGCTCGAGCCAGGCGAGCTGATCCCGCCAGGCGACGAGGTTGTGGATCTGCTCGATCTCGACGCGTCCGTACAGCTCCCGTTGAGCCGCGTACTGCTCGCGGCCCTCGGAGACCGTCTCGGCCCAGATCTTCGTCGCAATCACGCCCGATTCACGGCGGTCGGCAAGTGCGGCGCCCAGCGACCCTTCCGCGGCCCCGTACATCGGCGACGTGTCGAACACAGTTGTGCCGACCTCGAGCGCGGCGTCGACCACGCTCGTGGCGAGGGCACCGTCGGCCTCGAACGTCCCGTACGTCCCGAGCCCCAGCACCGGCCCCAATCGCCGTGCGTCCATCAGCCGAGCCTCGCCCGCGCATGCTTGCCGGCCGCAAACGCAGCGGCGAAGAACCACGGATCGTCTTCCGGCCCTCGGCCCATGTGGGCGAGCGGCAGGTTCTGACAGGCAGCCTCCCACCCGTCGACGGAGACCTCGACCACGTCACCGAGCGCTGCATCCAGGCCCAGCTCAGCTGGCCAGGCGACGTCGTGCTCGCCGAGCACGAACGCCAGAGCGGATCGCGTGTGATGAGAGACACCCTGGTGACGCTCCCGCGGGTCGCCCGTCGAGTAGCGGACGGCGACGATCGCCGCCCCTCCGAGTGCAGCGGCTGCATTGGCCGCGTCCGCGATCGCCATCCCGCCGTGACCGAAGGCAGAGCCGCTGCCCACGATGCCCGGCCCGATGCCGCAGACGGCCACATCGAAACCCCGCGCCTTCACCCAGGCCAGCGCCGACGCCACGGTCAGCGCCTGGACATCGGCATCGAGGCACGGGGCGACGGCGACCGTCGTCTCGAGCAGGCGCTGGGTCATCAGCAGTCGCACGGTGTCCGAGAGGGCGACCGGCAGCGCTCCGCCCGCGAGCTGGATGTACGCGATGCGCACGCCGGCGCCGATGCCGGCGACGATCGGCGCCAGCTGGCTGTGGAGACCGCAGCAGACGACGGGCAGGCCGTTGAGGCTCTCCGCCAGGACATCGTGCTCCTCGACGCAGCTCACCGCGGCCTGGGCCGACGTGTACGGCAACCCCATCACGTGCGCCCCGTCGGGAGGAGGGAGCCCGAGCCCGCGGGTGAGGTTGGCATAGAGCACGTCGAAGCCGCCGGAGCCGAGCTCGAGGTCGCGGGCCTGCGTGTTGACGAGCACCGTATCGCCCGGCTCGACCGCACCCGTCTGGCGTGGGTACGCAACGCACGGGCGGTCATCGACTTCGCAGCGAATGAGCTCGTCGAATCGCTGTGAGATCGCGGTGACGGTGCCCCACCGCAGCGTCAGCGCCACGTCACGCCCCCCGCGCCTCCGCGACGAGGGCCAGCGTTACCTCCACCATCCCGTCGAGGTCGGCCACCGCGACGTGCTCGTCGGCGGTGTGGATCTCGGCCATGCCGTTCGCCAGGTTGACGCAGGGCAGGCCGCGCTCGTTGAACACGTTCGCGTCCGCTCCGCCTCCCGAGAAGGCCGTCGTCACCTCGTAGCCGGCCCGACGCAACGCCGAGGCGGCAAGACGAATCGCCGGCTCGTCGTCGCGAAACACGTAGCCCCGGTAGGTCTCCTGGACGTCGGTCTCGGCCGTGCAGTCGGACGTGCTCGCCGCAAAGCCGATCGCATCGAGCATCTCCTGCACGAGCGCCGCCAGCGTGCCCTGAGCGCGCGACCGCACCTCTGCCTCGAACGAGCACCACTCCGGCACGATGTTGCGGGCCGTGCCACCCGCAATCACACCGACGTTGGCGCTCGACTGGTGGTCGATCCGGCCGAGCCTCATGTCCGCGATCGCCCGGGCCGCGGCGAAGATCGCCGAGCGCCCGTCTTCCGGATACATCCCGGCGTGCGAAGCGCGACCGTGGAAGCGGGCGTGAATCGAGCTCTGCGTCGGAGCACCGAGGGTGATCTCGCCGATCGGGGCGGCCTGGTCGTAGACGTAGCCCAGGGCCGCCTCGAGCCGGGTGTGGTCGAAGGCATAAGCCCCGAGGAGCCCCACCTCCTCCTTGGGCGTGAAGAGCAGCTCGATCCCGGCATGCGGCATGCCCTCGGCGACGATCCGCCGCGTAGCCTCGAGCATCACTGCGACGGCCGCCTTGTCGTCCGCGCCGAGGATCGTGCCGCCCGCGTTTCGGACGACTCCGTCCTCGACGACCGGCTCGATCGGCCCGGCCGGCGGCACCGTGTCGAGGTGGGCGCAGAGGAAGATCGGGGTACCGGTCTCCACGCGGCCCGGCAGGCGACACAAGATGTTGCCCATCGACGAGCCGACCACGGGGCCGGCGCCGTCCTCGTCCCATTCGAGCCCGAGCGCATCGAGCGCCGCGGTCACCCGGTCGGCGACCACCCGCTCCTCGCCCGGAGGGCTCGGAATGGCGGCCAGTTCGAGGAAGAGATCGAGAACGTCGCTCAGCGGGATGCCTCGGAGGGAACGGCCTGGCGCTCCCTTGCCCGCTCCAGGGCGGCACCGACGAAGCCACGGAAGAGCGGCGCCGGACGGGTGGGGCGCGACTTGAACTCGGGGTGGAACTGGCTCGCCACGAACCAGGGATGGTCGGGCAGCTCGACGATCTCGACGAGGCGACCCTCCTGGAACGTACCCGAGACGACGAGGCCGCCCGCAACGAGCTGATCCCGGAACTGGTTGTTGACCTCGTAGCGATGGCGGTGCCGTTCGTGGATCGTCGGCTCGCCGTAGAGGTCACGGGTTCTCGTTCCCTCGAGCGTCTCGACTGCCTGGGCCCCGAGGCGCATCGTGCCGCCGAGGTCCTCGATCTCCTTCTGCTCCGGCAGCAGGTCGATCACGGGATAGGGCGTCTCGGGATCCATCTCGGTCGAGTTGGCGCCCTCGAGCCCGCAGACGTGGCGCGCGAACTCCGACACGGCGACGTGCATGCCGAGGCAGATCCCGAGGTAGGGGATCCCCTGCTCGCGCGCGACGCGGCAGGCGAGGATCTTGCCCTCCCAGCCGCGCGAGCCGAAGCCGCCCGGAACGAGCACCCCGTCGACCGTCTCGAGCTCCTCGACCGCCTCCTCGTAGCTCATGTGCTCGGAGTCGAACCAGCGGACATGGACGATCGCGCCCTGGTGCATGCCGGCGTGCTTGAGGGCCTCGTGCACCGAAAGGTAGGCGTCATGGAGCTTGATGTACTTCCCCACGAGCGCGATCTCGACGCGCTCACGGCGCTCCACGATCAGATCGGTGAGGTCCTTCCACTCCCCGAGCACAGCCGGCGGCGCCACGAGGCCGAGGCGCTGGCAAACGAGCTCATCGAGGCCCTCGCGCTGGAGTCGTTCCGGCACGAGGTAGACGTCCGGCACGTCCGGCGAGCCGATCACGGCTCCCTCGTCGACGTCGGCGAACAACGCGATCTTCTCCCGGATCTCGTCCGACAGCGGCTCGTGGGAGCGACAGACGACGATATCCGGGTGGATCCCGATCCGGCGCAGCTCGTTGACGGAGTGCTGCGTCGGCTTGGTCTTCAACTCCCCTGCCGCCTCGATGAACGGCACCAGGGTCACGTGCAGGTAGAGCACGTTCTCGGGGCCGACCTCGCGCCGGAACTGACGGATCGCCTCGAGGAAGGGCAGCGACTCGATGTCGCCCACGGTGCCGCCGATCTCCGAAATCACGACGTCCGTGGGCTGCGCCACGGCACCGCGCCGGATGCGGGACTTGATCTCGTTCGTGATGTGTGGAATCACCTGCACCGTGGCGCCGAGGAAGTCTCCCTTTCGCTCCTTGCGGAGGACCGTCTCCCAGATCGCGCCGGCGCTGTGGCTCGAGTTGCGTGAAAGGTTCTCGTCGATGAATCGCTCGTAGTGGCCGAGGTCGAGATCGGTCTCGGCGCCGTCCTCGGTCACGAACACCTCACCGTGCTGGAACGGGCTCATCGTGCCGGGATCGACGTTCAGGTACGGATCGAACTTCTGGGCCTGCACGCGCAGTCCGCGAGACTTGAGGAGCCGGCCGAGCGAGGCGGCCACGATGCCCTTGCCGAGCGCCGAGACGACACCGCCTGTGACGAAGACGTATTTCGTCTGGTGCTCGGTCACGAGGCCCTGCCGAGACGATCGAGATCGCGAAGCACCGGGGTGCTCTCGATCGCAGCACCGAGCGAGCGACGCTCACCGGCGAGGGTCAGGAGGGTGAGCGCTCCGATCGCACTCCACCGCCTCCGTCCCGTGAGCTTCTCCACGGAAGATAAACCTAGCACGGCTCCGAGTGCGTTCGAGCCTCCGTCTCCGAGCATCGTCATCTCTCTGAGATCGTAGGGCGCCAGCAGGACGGCCATCGCGACCGCTCGTGTCGGCACTCCACCGAGTGCCAGCGAGCCGATCCCGAAGGCCTTGAGTGCGCGGCCGGGGCGGGTGTCGAGCTGGTTGATCGCGTTCGCGGCGAGCCCGACGAGCAGAGCTCCGGAGAGCGAGCGCGTGCGCAGCAGGGCATAGAGAGGGATCCCCACGAGCTTGACGGTGCCGGTTGTGAGGCCCGCGCCCAGGTGGCCGCGAAAGCCGCGCTCCGGACCGCTCCACACGTCGTCGACGAGCCCGATCGCAGCAACCGGGGCCACAGACGGCACCGCCAACCCCACCACCGCACCGACGAGCGGAAGCCGCAGGCCGCGGTAGTTGACCCCCTGCGGGCCGCACGCGAGAACCAACTCGACGAGCTGGTGACCCCGGTGCGCGAAGCCGCGGAGGTCTCGCCCCGTCGCCCGATGCTCGAGCTCGAGCTCGACCTCGACGACGCTCAGGCCGGCCTTCGCCGCGTCGATCGTCATCCGCGTCTCCACCCCGAACCCCATCGCAACCGGGAAGACCGCGTCGCGCGCGCGCTCCGAGAGTCGACGCTGCCCCGACAGCGGCTCTCGCACGATCTGCCCCGACCGCAGCCGGATCAGGCTCCGGGCCACTCTCTTGGCAAGCCCGAAGCCGCCGCCCGACAGTGTTCCGAAGACGGCGATCGCGAGATCTGCGTCAGCCGCGGCAAGGACTCGCAGGTCGCCCCGGAGGTCGGCATCGCACAGAAGGAGCGGGCCCGGCCCGAGATCGCGCTCGGCGAGCGTCAGCGCCTGCCCCTTGCCTCTGCGGCCGAGCCGGACCACCCTGGCTCCGGCCGATTCCGCCGCCTCGGCCGTCGCATCGCGCGAGCCGTCGTCGGCAACCACGATCTCGGCGCCCGGGAACTGCTGCCGCAGCCCCGCCACGGTCGAGGCGATGCGCTTCTGCTCATCACGTGCCGCAACGAGGATCGTGAGGCGCTCGCTCACCCCTGTGAAGGAGCCGGGGGAATCGCGGGGAGAATGCCGTCCTTCGCGGCGTCACCGCTCCCGTAGCTGCCGGGCTCGGCACCGCTGAGCAGGAGAACGAGGCCGAGACGTCCCGCCGCGGTATCGACCGAATCGACGGTCGAGAGCCCGGCGAGAGCGAAGGCCGGGATCGCGCTCGGCGACGTCCCCACGCGTTCGGTCCCGACCGCGACGGCGCCGGCCCGAGCAAGGCCGGTGTACATGCCCGAAAGGAACGCTTTCGTGATTCCGCTCTGCGGGCCGGCAGAACGTACGACCACGACGCCGTCTGCCGGCAAGCCTCCAGGGCCGGCGCGCTCCAGCACGATCAGCTCGCCGAGTGCGTCCCAGAGCGGCGTCTTGCCACCGGATACGAGCTCGACGGCCAGCGAGCGACCGACTGCCTCGATGTCCGCCGGGCCTGCGAGCCGTCGCAGGGCGACCTGGAGCTCGAGCTTGTCCTGGATCGCCTTCGGATCGATCGGGACACCGAGCGAACGTGTTCGCAGCACCGACCCGCCCGCGTCGTGTACGGCCCGTCCGACCGACGCAGCGGTTCGCCGGTCGATCGGGCCGACGAAGAGAACCGCAACCTTCTTCCCTTTCAGCCGACCCGGAACGACCACGGGGTAGGTCGCGTTCGCGTAGTCGTCGAGGGCCTGCTGGCTCTGGCCCGCCGAGCCGAGCAGCTGCTGCGCCGAGTTGCGCTCCTGCCGGAGTTGGTCGATCTCACGCGTCAGGTTGGCCCGCTCGGCGTCGTTGACGAAGCCCTTGCCCGACAGGCCGACGCCGACGAGAATGCCGACCACGAGCGCAACGAACACCGCCGTCAGTGACGCCACGTGGTAGCGAAGGTCGAACACGAAAGGCAGTGTAAGCCGAAGGCGTCTACCGACCGTCCGCGCGTCAGAGGCCGACGGTGCGTGCCAGCGACTCGAAGACGTTGCGCAGGGCGGGTGACACCAACACCGCGACCGCGGCGGACCCGATCCCGGCGAGTGCGAAGGTGACGAGGGGCCACACACCGATCCTGGGAGAGACGAGCCGCGAGACCCCCTTCGCGTCGACGAGCGACTCACCGACCTTGAGCCGCGTCACGAACGTGGAGGCCATGCCGGCGCGATCGCGCTCCATGAACTCCACCAGGTTGAAGTGCGTGCCGACTGCGACGATCAGCTCCGAGCCGCGGTCGTGCGCGAGCATCAGGGCGATGTCCTCGCTGATCCCGGGCGCCGAGACCGTCTGGAACGGGAGCCCCATCGCAGTGAGTCGGTCTGAGCCGGGCGCTCGTCCGTCTGCGTAGGCGTGCACCAGCAGCTCCGCCCCGGAGTTGAGCGCCGCATCGGAGACCGAGTCGAAGTCGCCGACGATCACATGTGGCTTGAGCCCGATCTCGAGCAATGCGTCGGCACCGCCGTCGACGGCCACGAGCACCGGCTTGAAGTTCCTGATGTACGAGCGAACGATCCGGAGGTCGCTCTTGTAACCGGGCCCACGGGCGATCACGACCGCGTGCCGGTCTCGGAAGCGTGTCGTCAGCGGCGGAAAGTCGATGCCGGCGGCGAGCAGCCTCCCCTCCTCGCGCAGGTGCCGGAGCGTGTTGTCGGCAAACGACTCGAGCGCGGCCGTGACCTCGCGCTGCTGCTCGGCCAGGGCCAGCACGAGCGACGCCTCGGTCAGCTCCGTCCCCTCGGCCAGGCGCGTTCCGTTGCGCCAGAGCGACCCGCTCCGCACGGTGAGGGTCTCGCCGTCCGACAACTCGTCGAAGACGCCGCTTCCGGTCGCGTCGACGAGGCAGACGCCCGCACGGACGAGCTGCAGGGGGCCTGGATTGGGAAACCGGCCCGAGCTGGACGGAGCGACGTTGACGACGGCCCGCACGCCCGACCCTGCGAGCTCCTCGGCCGAGACGCGGTCGAGGTCGGCGTGGTCGATCACCGCGATGTCGCCGGGGCGCAGGTGCTTCACGAGGTCCTTGGTACGACGCCCCAGCCGTACCGTGCCGACGATCTCGCTCACGAGCCCGGCTCGGACGTCACTGCCGTCAGGAACTCCCCGCCGCCGAGCATCCGCTCGATCTCGGCGCGCCGCTCTTCGGCCGACAGCTCTTCGATCTGCGTATGCGTCGGGTCACCCGGCACCTTCTCGACGCGGAAGTGGCGCTCGGCGACGTTTGCGATCTGCGGCAGGTGGGTGATCGTGATCACCTGCGCCTGTTCTGCGAGCCTCGTGAGGGTCTCCGCGACCCGGTGCGCCGTGACACCGCCGATGCCGGCGTCGATCTCGTCGAAGACGAGCGTCTCGCCGCCTGCGACGGCGGCGAGGGCCAGCGCGACACGGGAGAGCTCGCCGCCGGAAGCGGTGTCGGCGACAGGCCCGAACGCCAGGCCGGCATTCGGGCGAATCAGGAACGAGGCCTCGTCTCGGCCTGTCGGCCCGGGGTCGCGCGGACGCAGCTCGACGGTGAATTCGCCCTCGCCCATGCCGACGCCTGCGAGATTCTCGGCCACCGCGTCGGCGAACGTCTCTGTCGCCGCTGCTCTCGCAGAGCCGAGAGCCTCGGCGACGAGCTCGAACTGCTCTTCAGCCCGCGCCGCCTCGGCGTCGGCAACCTCGAGTGGATCGAGTCCGCCATCGAGGGCGTCGAGCGCCGCTAGCGCCACATCCCGTTGGTCGAGCAGCCCGTCGAGCGTCGGAGCGTCGAACCGCCGACGCGCCTCGGCGAAGAGGTCGAGCCGGGCCTCGACAGCTTCCGTACGAGCCGGATCGGCGTCCAGTGAGGCGACAAACCGGTGGAGATCGCTGCCCACCTCGCCGAGCCGGATCGCGAGCTCGCGGAGCTCGCCCGCAGCCGGCTCCAGCTCGGGCGCGAGCCGGATTAGCGGCTCGAGCGCCCTCTCGGCAGCGACCGTGAGCGACGCCGCGCCCTCGCCGTTTTCCGGCGCTATCGCAGCCGTCGCACGGGCTGCACCCTCGGCGAGGTCGGCTGCGTGACGGATCCGCTCGCGCTCGGCACGAAGCGCCTCCTCGTCCCCGCGCTCGAATCCCTCCGTTCGCTCGACGAGGTCGCGGAGCGACTCGATCCGGGCGGCCGCCGCGCCTGCGTCGCGGGCGATCTCGTCCCGCCGCCGGCGGGCCACGGTCAACATCCGCCAGGCCGTGCGAGCCTGCCTCCGCAGGGCCGCCTGCTCGTCGCCGAGAAAGGCATCGAGGACGTCGAGCTGATAGGCGGGCCGCGCCAGCCGGCGCTGCTCGAACTGCCCGGACATCGCGATCAGGCGCTCGGTCGCCGAGGCGAGATCCTCGCGGGCGATCGCTCGTCCCCAGGCGTAGGCCCTGGTGCGCCCGTCGGCGAAGACGCGCCGCGCGAGCACGAGGCCCACTTCGTCCTCAGGGCGAGCCTCCGCAAGCGCCTCCAGCCCCTCCTCGTCGAAGAAGCCTTCCGGGACGTCCAGCTCGGCCTCGACGTAGGCCTCGCTGCCGGCCGGGCCGACCGCCGCCGCGTCGCCCTTGACACCGAGCAGCAGGCCGACCGCCTGCGCGAAGATCGTCTTCCCGGCACCGGTCTCGCCGCTCAGGACGTTGAGCCCCGGCCCGAGCACGAGCACGGCCTCACGGATGAGGACGAGGTTCTCGATCCGCAGGCGTCGCAGCATCGAGGAGATGGTAGACGGCGGCGCGTCCGGCACACGTGTCCGTAACGGCCGACGCCCGGCAGGGGGCCAGCTACTGGCTGCCGAAGCTCTCCCTATAGCGACGGACGAACGTGGCGTCGGGCAGCGTTCCGAGCAACGAGCGGCTCTCACCGAGCCTGATCGCGACGCTCTCGCCCGGCTCTGCTTCCCCCACCCGGTGGCCGTCGACGAGCACGGCGCAACCGACGCCTGGCGTCCTGTTCCAGACGACGAGATCGCGCCCGCGGGGAACCACGAACGGCCGCGCGCGGAGATCGTGAGGCGCCACGAAGGTCAACGCCATCGCGTCGAGTCCCCACATCAGCACCGGGCCGCCGTTCGAGAGGTTGTAGGCCGTCGATCCGGAGGGCGTCGAGCAGATGAGGCCGTCGCAAGGCACACGGCCGAAATCCTCGCCGCCGACCGACCACTCGATCTCGACCATCCGTCCCAGCTCCCCACTCGTGACGACGGCGTCGTTGACGGCAACGTAGTGCCGGCCGCCGGCCTCGACGTCGAGCGTCGAGAGCTCGACGATCTCGAGCTCGCCGGCGATCACCCGGGAGATCCCTCGCTCGAGCTCATCGCGCGGAATCGAGCTGAGGAAGCCGACCCGGCCGAAGTTGACGCCGATCACCGGGATCCCCGTCCCGAGGAAGCGGTGTAGCGCGCGCAGCATCGTGCCGTCGCCACCGAGGACGATCGCTACGTCGACGTCGGTTGGAGCGGGCTGCTCGTCGCCGGAGAGGATCTCGAGCGCGACTTTTTCAGCGTGCGCAACGGCCTCGAGTCGCTCGAGCCCCGCGTCGACCGTCTGCAGGTTGCCGTGCAGCATCACCGCGGCCCGCTCGATGCGGGCACGTTCACGCGACGGCATCGTCGATCCAGCGTTCGAGGTCATCGGCGTCGGTCGGCTCCGGGCTGTCGATCAGGTGGACGAGGAACTCCCGGTTCCCTTTCGGCCCGGGGAGACCGGAGTCTACGACGCCGGCGACCTGCGAGCCCCAGCCTGGTGCGGCAGCGCATACGTCGTGCAGGACGCGGCGCCTCACCTCGGGGTCGCGGACGACGCCCTTCGGCGTGTCTGCCCTGCCGGCTTCGAACTGCGGCTTCACCAGCACGAGCGCCTGCCAGCCCGGCGCGGCGAGGCGCAGCAACGGCGGCAGGGCCGTCTTCACGGAGATGAACGAGACGTCGCAGACGACGAGCTCGGGCGCGAACGGGAGATCGGTCACCGTGCGTGCGTTCACGCGCTCGAGCACGGTGACGCGATCGTCGGCCCGGAGCTTGGGATGCAGCTGCCCGTAGCCGACGTCCAGCGCGATCACCCTCGCCGCACCACCCTGAAGCAGGCAGTCGGTGAAGCCGCCGGTGGAGGCGCCGACGTCGAGGCAGTCCTTGCCGGCCGGGTCGACGCCGAGGAGCTCCAGCGCGTGCGCGAGCTTCTCGCCCCCACGGGAGACGAACCGGGGCGGCCGCTCGACCTCGAGCGCCACCGAGTCGTCGAGCTGGGTGCCGGGTTTGTCATAGCCTGGCACGAGCCCCGCGATCACGAGTGCCTGCGCCTGGCTCCGCGTCTCCGCGAGGCCACGTTCCACGAGGAGGAGATCGAGCCGCTTCTTCATCCTCCTGGCAGGCTAGCTAGCTAGGCGGTGCGGATCGCGAGCCCGTCCACGATCTCGCGCAGCACCGAGGTGTCAGCCGGGATCGCGGCCAGTGCCTGGCGCGCCCGCTCGGCCGCTTCCGCCGCTAGCCCGCGGGCCGCGACGGCGCCGATCTGCGCCACGTAGCCGTCCGAGTCGAGTAGGTCGTCGACGATCTGGAAGAGCGGTCCGAGCTCCTCCCCGAACGCCCGCCACGGAGCCTGCTCACCCTCCGGAACGCCGGCTGCGCGAAGGCCCAGGCCGACGGAGGCGGCGAAGAGTCGCCCCGTCTTGAGTCGGTGCAGCTCCGCCAGGTCGGCGTCGGGCTCGCGGATGTCGAGGTACTGGCCTCCGATCATCCCGAGCGTCGCCTCGGCGAGCTCGCGCGCCGGCCCGGTGGAGGGGTACGCGAGCACGAGCCGGAACGCCTCGACGAGCAGCGCGTCCCCTGCCAGCAGGGCCACGCCCTCGTCGAACGCCCGGTGCGCGCTCGGCCGGCCTCGCCGCTCGTCGTCGTCATCCAGGGCAGGGAGATCGTCGTGGACGAGCGAGAACGCGTGCACGAGCTCGAGCGCGGCGGCCGCGGGAAGCGCGACCTCGGGCGTAGCGCCGGCAGCCTCGGCGGTGGCGAGGCAGAGGACAGCCCTGATCCGTTTGCCGCCCTCGAGCGCGTAGCGCACGGACTCCTGCTGGCGTCCGAGCTCGGGGGTGAGCTCGAGCTCGCCGAGGGTGGCCTCGATCAGGCCCAGGAGCGCGTCAGGCGCCTGCATCCGCGCTCGCGCGGGCCCGCTGGACCTCCGCCTCGATCTGCTTCGCGAGCTCGGCGATCTCTGCCAGGTCGTCGACCGCTGCATCGACGTCGCCGGCCTCTGCCAGTCGGTCGAGCGCGTCGAGCCGCGCCCGCAGGCGCTCCGCCAGCTCCTGTGCCCGTCCGAGGCTCTCGTTCGTGCTGCTCATGCCGGCGCCAGCTCACGGTGTACGCGGCCGAGGATGCCGTTCACGAGCCGGGCGGCGTCCTCGGTTGCGTATCTCTTTGCCAGCACGACTGCCTCGTTGATCGCCACCTGGGCGGGCACCGTTCCCTCCTCGAGCTCGTAGATCCCGATCCGCAGGATGTTGCGCTCGAGCGTACCGAGCCGGTCGGCCGGCCATTCGTCGGAGGTGGCCGTGATTCGCTCGTCCAGAGCAGGCGCACGCTCCGCGATCGTCTCGGCGAGCCCGAGCGCGAAGTCGTCCGGAGTGCCGTCGTAGAGCGACGCAAGCGGCTGACCGGTGAGGTCCCACTGGTAGAGCAGGAACAGCGCCGTCCGCCGGGACTGACGCCTGCCGACCTTCGCGACGGTCACAGGGGCTGAAGCGAGGGGAGGCGGCCTTCCATCGCCTCAAGGTAGCTGGTCGAGTAGTCGCCTCCCCGGAACTCGCGCGAGCGCAGGATGTCGAGCGCAAGGTCGCGCGTCGTCGGAATGCCTTCGATCTCGAGCTCCTCGAGCGCCCTGATCGCCCGCGCGATGGCGGCATTGCGATCGTCGTCGTGCACGATCACCTTGGCGATCATCGAGTCGTAGAACGGTGGGATCGTCGCGCCCTGGATCACGGCGGTATCGACCCGCACGCCGGGGCCGAGGGGTGGGCGGAAGTGCGTGATCGTTCCCGGCGCCGGCGCGAAGTCGCGCCTCGGGTCCTCGGCGTTGATCCGGATCTCGATCGCGTGGCCCTGCCGGGGCGCCCTTCCGGTGAGCGAGAGCGGCTCGCCGGCGGCGATCCGGATCTGCTCGCGCACGATGTCGATCCTCGTGATCAACTCGGTGACGGGGTGCTCCACCTGGAGTCGGCAGTTCACCTCGATGAAGGACGGTGCTCCGTCGGGCCCGAGCAGGAACTCGAACGTCCCGGCGTTGACGTACCCGAGCTGGCGGCAGGCCCGTTCCACGCACGCTTCCATCGCCTCGCGCGTTTCGGGAGTGAGAGCCTGCGACGGGGACTCCTCGATCAGCTTCTGGTGGCGGCGCTGAATCGAGCACTCGCGCTCTCCAAGCGTGAGCACGCCGCCCTGGCCGTCGCAGAGCACCTGGATCTCGACGTGGCGGGCCGGCACGAGCGCTTTTTCGAGGTAGAGCGACCCATCGCCGAAGGCCGCGTCCGCCTCGTTGCCGGCGGCGGCATAGGCAGCCTCGAGCTCCTCCGGGACGTTCACGAGCCGCATCCCCTTGCCACCGCCGCCCGCGGTCGCCTTCAGGAGGATCGGGAACCCGATCTCCGCCGCAGCGACGCGGACCTCGGCGAGCGTCGCAACTCCCTCCGTCCCCGGCACGAGTGGGACGCCGGCAGCGCGCATCTCCGCCTTCGCGCGCGCCTTGTCGCCGGTCCTCTCCATCACGGCAGCGGGCGGTCCGATGAAGACGAGGTCGTTGTCGACGCAGGCGCGCACGAACGCCGGGTTCTCGGAGAGGAAACCGAAGCCGGGATGCACCGCCTCACAGCCCGTGATCTCGGCCGCGCCGACCACGTTCGGGATGCTGAGGTAGCTGTCGGTTGCCGACGGTGGCCCGATGCAGACCGCCTGATCGGCGAGCCGAACGTGGAGCGCCTCGGAATCGGCGGTCGAGTAGACCGCCACCGCCTCGATGTCGAGCTCGTGGAGCGCGCGGATCACGCGGACAGCGATCTCACCTCGGTTCGCGACGAGGACGCGAGAGAACATCGTCAGGTCTCTAGACGACGGGCTGGTCGTCGATCGGGTCGAGCTCGAAGAGCAGCTGCCCGAATTCGACCGGCTGACCGTTCTCGACGTGGATCGCCTTCACCCGGCCGTCGTGCTCGGCCTTGAGCTCGTTGAAGAGCTTCATCGCCTCGAGCACGCAGACGGTCTGCCCGACCTGCACTACATCGCCAACCTCGACCAGCGCGGGGCTCCCCGGCGAGGACGAGCGGTAGAAGACGCCGACCATCGGCGACTCGATGCGAACGCCGGGACGCGAGGGCCGCAGGATCGGGTCGGGCTCGCTGCTCTCGACCACGGCCCCGAGCGGCGCGCCGCCCCCGCCCGGGCTCTCGTCGGCGCGCCGCACCGACACGCGCATCCCCTCGTCCTCGATCTCGATCTCTCCTACCCCCGATTCCTGCACGATCCGGACGAGCTCGCGAATCCTCTCGCCGCGGGTCGCGTCGACGTCACCCTGCAGGAGCGAGGCCTCGCGCGAGTGACGCTGGCGGATCGACTGCAGCAGCGAGCTTGCGTCGTCGCCGAACATCGCGAGCAGCACCAGGTCCTCCTCGCTTGCGGCAAGGCCGTCGGCGGCCTCACGGACATCCTCGGCACTCGGAGGGTTCTGACCGAGCCCCCCGCCGGACCCGCTCACGAGCGCAACGGCCCGGCTCACCGACTCGTCGATCGGCGCCGGCGTCGTACCGTAGGCACCTTCGACGAGCAATCTGAACTCGTCCAGGACGGTTCCGTAGCGCCGTGCCGAGAGGATGTTGAGCATCGCCTGCGAGGCGAGGATCTGGCCGATCGGCGCCGCGAGCGGCGGCCAGCCCGACTCGGCCCTGATCCGGCCGACCTCCGTGAGGGTGTCGAGCAGGCGGTCGCCCGCGGCGTGAGCCCGGAGGTGGACGTCCAGGGCGGCCACGAGACCGGCTGGGAGGTCGTACTCGGCCGCCCGCACGGCGATTCGTGGTGCAACCGGCGCGACCGGCTCGTCGCCGATGTGCTCGTCGATCAGGTCGGCAGCCTCCCAGAGATGCGCCGTATCGACGCCCGTGTCGCGCCCGAGACCGTGCAACGCGTCGACGAGCGACTCGCCCGACACGCGGTGCAACGTCAACGCCAGCGGGTAGACAGCGGTCGCGATGAGGTCGCCACCCACGCGCGTCGCCACGACCGCGTTGAGCAGGGCGGTGCCCGCAGCTCCCTGGACGAAGAGGCCGACGGGAAGCCCCGTCACCTCGCGCATGCGCTCGACCAGCTCCTCGGTGTGATGGGGGAGCAATGCATCCGTGGGGTCGTTGAGAATCACACGTGCTGCCCCGAGCTCGGGAATCCGCCGTGCCCGTTCGACCAGGGCATCGATCTCGCCGGTGCGCCCAGCGCTGTAGACGAGTCCGACGTGGAACTCCTTGCCCGCAGCGACGATCGCCTCGCCTGCCTCCTTGAGGTTGGAGACGTCGTTAAGCGGATCGTGCAGGCGAAAGATATCGATGCCGTTCTCGGCCGCGCACGAGACGAATCGTCGGACGATGTCGGCCGAGACGGGCCGCGAGCCGACCAGGAAACGACCCCGAAGGGCAAGGCCGAGCGGGGTCTTCGTGCGCGCGTCGATGGCGCGGATCCGCTCCCAGGGACTTTCGACCGCCCGCCTGACGGCGGAGTCGAAGACGCCCCCGCCGGAGACCTCGAGGTAGGCAAATCCGGCGCGATCGAGGATCTCGGCGACCTGCAGCACCTCTCCGGTTGCGAGCTTTCGGGCGAGGGGCTCCTGCGAGAGCAGTCGGATGGTGGTGTCGACGATCTGGGGCATCTCGAAAGGGGACTTTATCGCGACGGACGGCGGCCGGTCTCAGCGGGGCGCCGGGGTGAAAGGCTGGTCAAGCGCGAGAGATGTAACGGGCTTCGCGCGGATCGACCTTGATCCGGTCACCGACGTTGACGAACAGCGGCACCTGGACGATCGCGCCGGTCTCGAGGGTGGCGGGCTTCGTCACGTTCGAAACGGTGTCACCCTTGACGCCGGGCTCGGTCTCCGAGACGGCCAGCTCCACGGATGCCGGCAGCTGCAACCCGGACGGCTTCCCGTTGACGGCGAGGATCTGAACCGTCGAGGACGGCAGGATGTAGGCGAGCTCCTCCTCCACCTCGGCGCGCGGCAGCCCGAACTGCTCGTAGGTCTGCTCGTCCATGAAGTGGGCTTCGCTGCCGTCGTCGTAGAGGTACTGCACGTTTTTCGTCTCGGTGTGCACGCGCGCGAACTTCTCGCCGGCCCTGAAGGTGTCGTCGATCACGGCGCCCGTCTCGAGGTTTTTGAGCTTGGTGCGCACGAAGGCGCCGCCCTTGCCCGGCTTCACGTGCTGGAAGTCGATGATGCGCCACATCGCACCGCGGTGCTCGATGTGCATGCCGGTCTTGAACTGGTTGGTGCTGACGATGTCGGCCATCGGCGGCGGAGGATACCTGTCGTCCGCGGTCTACCCGACCGTGACGAGCTCCTTCGTGAAGAAGGTCATGCGCTCGCAGCCGTCGTCGGTCACGATCACGATGTCCTCGATCCGGCAGCCGCCGACGCCCGGCAGGTAGAGGCCGGGCTCGACGGTGACGACGTTGCCCGCCTGGAGCACGTCGGTCGACTCCGGCCGCAGCGTCGGCGCCTCGTGAATTTCGATCCCAACGCCGTGCCCGAGCCCGTGACCGTAGGCCTCCGCGAGCCCGGCTGCGCCGATGCCCGTGCGGGAGGCAGCGTCGACGTCGGCACCGGACTCACCGGCCCGGACGGCCGCGAGGCCGTCGAGCTGGGACTGGGCGACGAGGTCGTAGACGCCGGTCAGCTCCTGCGAGAGCGGCCCCGTGGCGAACGTACGAGTGCAGTCGGAGCAGTAGCCGTCGAGAATGCAGCCCAGGTCGATCGTGACGAGCGTCTCGGCCTCGATCACGTTGGCGCTCGGCCGCCCGTGCGGGCTGGCGCCGTTCAACCCGGCCGCGACGATCGGCACGAACGAGAGCGCCTCCGCCCCGAGCTCGCGAAACGTTCGCTCGATCGTCCAGGCGACGTCGGCCTCGGTGCGCCCCACGATGGGCTGCTCCACGAGCGCCTCGTAGACGGCGTCGCAGAGGGCCGCGGCACGCCTCATGGTCTCGAGCTCGGACGGCTCCTTGACTGCCCGGAGCGCCTCGATGAGGCCATGGGTCGGCACGAGCTGCGCTCCGCCCGACCCGAGCCCCTGCCACTGCGCGTAAGGGATCCGTCCTGCCTCGAATCCGATTCTGCGGCCACCGAGGAGCTCGGAGAGCGCGCCCGTGACGTCGCGCCGGGTCTGCGTGAACTCGACCTGCTCGACGCGACGGGCGCCCTCGGCATAGCGGAAGTCGGTGAAGAGCGTCGTCGCGCCGCCGGGCTCGACGAGCAGGGCACAGTTCGTGCTCCGGAACCCCGTCAGATAGCGAACGCTGGCGGCGTCGGTGACGAGCAACGGCTCGTCGAGGGTGGCTCCGAGTCGGTCGAGCCTGGTCATGCGCGACGCTCGTTCAGGTACTCGAGCGCCTCACGATAACCGTCGAAGCCCTTGCCGACGATCCGCATCCCGCCGAGGCCGGCGAGTACGGAGTGGCGTCGCCACTCCTCCCGCTCGTCGACGTTCGACATGTGCACCTCGACGAACGGGACCTCGAACGGCTCGAGCGCATCGTGGATCGCCCACGAGTAATGCGTCCAGGCTCCCGGGTTCACGATCAGGCCGTCCGCGGTTCCGAGCGCCTGGTGGAGAAAGCCGATGTATTCGCCCTCGTGGTTGGTCTGCCGACAGCGCACCTGCAGGTCGAGGTTCCGCGCCCAGGCGTAGATCTGCGTCTCCAGGTCCTGAATCGACTGGTCGCCATAGATCGCCTGGTCGCGCCGGCCGAGCAGATTCAGGTTTACCCCGTTGAGGACGTCGATGCGCATGGTCGGGGGATTGTAGGGGCGAGACCCGTCTCGCCCGCGGTTAGCCGGCGATCAGGTTGTCGAGCGCCGCCCGTACGTCGGCGGCCGGCACCTCGTTGCCCCACGTCGGCTCGCCGTTCCGTTCGAGCAGAACGAGCCGTGGCACTCCGCCGACGGACTTCTTGTCGCGAGCGAGCGCCGCCCAGGCGGTCTCGCGGTCAACATGCACGGGCTGGGGATCGAGCTCTCGCCGTACCGTGTCGAGCGCCTCCTCGTTGCCGGAGAGCTGCAGGGCGGCGATCATTCCCAGCGCAACGGCCTGGCCGTGCGGAAGGTCGTATCCCGCCGCCGCCTCGAGCGCGTGCCCGAACGTGTGGCCGAGGTTGAGCTGGTTGCGCTGCCCGCGGTCGTGCGGATCGGCGAGGCAGACACCAGCCTTGTACGAGGCGCACCGACGGACGAGCTCGGCGCGGGGCCGCTCCCACACCGGAGCACCCATCAGCAGCCCGGTCTTCACCGCTTCGGCCATACCGTTGCCGATCTCCGCCTCCGGCAGGGTTTCGAGCGTGCCGGGATCGATCACGACGCGGGTGGGCCAGTGGAACGCCCCGATCAGGTTCTTGCCGCCGGGAAGATCGATCGCGGTCTTGCCGCCGATCGCCGCGTCGACCTGACCGACAAGCGTTGTAGGAACGGCGACCCAGGCCACGCCGCGCATGTACGTGGCGGCGGCAAAGCCGGCAAGGTCGGTCGTGCAGCCGCCGCCGAGCCCGACGATCGTGCCGTCACGCCCGAGCCTCAACGCCCGCCAGAGGTGCTCCAGCACCGCGACCGCCTTTGCGGGCTCGCCGGGAGGAACGTCGTGCGAGGCGACATCGCGGGCGCCGAGCGCGAGCTGGGCCGTGACGCCGTGGATCCCGGCGACGTTTGCGTCGGCGACGATCTCGATCGGGCCCGTCCCCGGCACGAGCTCGCCCAGCAGGTCGAGTGCACCGACCTGGACATGAACGCCGGCGGCTGCGAGCACGATCCCGTCGACGTCGATCGCAAACGCATCGGCGACCTGCTCGTACACCGGCCCACGCTCCTGGTAGAGCGCCCTGAACGATTCCTCGTCGATCGCAAGCGGGCGTCCCCCCTCGCTGGCGCGCTTCCAGGCCACGGCGGGCTCGACTTCGAGGGTCACCGTGAAAGCTCTGCGCACGAGCGCCTCGCGGGTCGAGGTAGAGAGCACGGCGCCGCCGCCGAGCGCAATCACAGCCGGCTCGGGGCCGTCGAGCAGCTCCCGAACTACCGCTTCTTCCAGTGACCGAAAGGCTCCCTCGCCCCCGCGGGCAAAGAGCCCCTCGATCGTAGCTCCGGCTCGCGACTCGATCTCGTCGTCGAGATCGACGAAGCTGCGACCGAGGTGGCGCGCCACCTGCCTGCCGAGCGTCGTCTTTCCCGCGCCCATGAAGCCGGCGAGCGCAAGATGCTTGTTCAGGGCGTTCGCGGCCACCGGATCCGGTCGAGGTAGGCGCGATGAGCAGAGACGAAATCGACGATCGCGTCGCCGCCGAACTTGTCTCTGGCGCTGCAGGCGAGCTCCCACGCGACGGCCGCCTCGGCCACCACCGCGAGGGCCTCGACAGCTTGGACATCGCTGCGCTCGACGAGCGCCTGCGCGGCCTCGCCGGTCTCGAGGTCAACGGAGTCGAGTGGCTTCATCAGCGTCGGCAGCGGCTTCATCGCAGCCCGCACGAGGACCGGCTCGCCGTTCGTGATCCCCGCCTCGAGCCCCCCGGCGTGGTTGGTGCGCCGCAGGAGGCCGGGATCGATCTCGTCGTGAGCCTCGGAGCCGCGCACGCGAGCGAGGGCGAAGCCGTCCCCGATCTCGACGCCCTTGACCGCCTGGATTCCCATTACGGCAAATGCCAGGCGAGCGTCGAGCCGGTCGGACTTCTCGGCGTAGGAGCCAAGCCCCGGCGGGCAGCCCTCGGCGACGACCTCGACGATGCCTCCGAGGGTGTCGCGATCCTTGCGGGCGGCGTCGGTCGCCTCGCGCATCCCGTCGTCGCCGCGCGCGCCGCCGACCTCGAGCGCACGGCCGTTGACAGTGATCCCGATCGTCGCGAGCAGCGCCTTTGCGACCGCCCCGGCCGCGACGTGCGTCGCCGTATGGCGGGCGCTGGCACGCTCCAGCGAGTTGCGGACGTCGTCGTGGCCGTACTTCAACACGCCCGCCAGATCGGCGTGACCCGGCCGCGGTAGCGTGACCTTCTTCACGCCTTTGCCCTGCGGCTCGCCCTCGGGCTCGAAGGGGCTCATCCCCCAGGTCCAGTTCTTGTGATCGAGATTGCGGACGACGAGCGTCAACGGCGTTCCGAGCGTGTGCGCCTGGCGGAGGCCCGAGAGCACCTCGACGGTGTCTGTCTCGAGTTGCTGGCGAGGACTACGGCCGTAGCCCAGCTGGCGGCGGCGAAGATCGGCGTCGATCAGGGCGCGGTCGAGCTTCAGCCCCGCCGGGAGGCCTGTGAGAACGGCCACGAGCGCGGGGCCGTGCGATTCGCCGGCGGTGACGAGGCCAAGGGGCATCCGTCGATCCTAGACGCCGGCCGGCCCGAACGAGCTCACTCGACCTCGATCTCTGTAGCTCCCGTCAGAGCCAAAAGCTCGTCGTAGGTCGTGTTGAACACCGCAGCGGCATGCCCGGCGGCGGCCCAGATCACGTCGTAGCACCGAAGCACCACGTCGAGATAGGTGGGAATCGGAGCCGGGTGGTCGATCGGCGAGACGCCGCCGATCACGTGCCCGGTGTGCTCGCGCACGAAGTCGGCGCTCGCGCGGCCGAGCCTCGCGACGCCGAGCTCGGCGGCCACCTTGTCGGTGCTCACGCGGTGCGCGCCGGAGGTGAGGATCAGGACGGGAGATCCGTCGGCGTCGAAGACGAGGCTGTTCGCGATCGCCCCCACCTCGCAGCCGAGCGCCTCGGCCGCGAGGGCAGCGGTGTGCACCGAGTCGGGCAGCACGACGACGTTGCCCGTTCCCCCGGCGAGCGCGAGCGCAGCCCGGAAGCTCGTGATCGACGGGTGCTCGGCGGCCACGGGCGAACTCTAGAACGGATCTGAGACCGCGAGCGGCGGCCCGACGACGTCCATTCCGACCCCGCGACCCAGCGCCGCGAACACGCCCGGGTCGACCGGGCCCGGCGGAAGCTCGGCGAAGCGGTCGAAGAATGCCTCCATCCCGGCCGGCGTGAAGAGGACGAGGATGCGCGCCGGGGTGTCGCCGACGTTCTGGAACGCGTGCGGCGACCCCGGCGGGACGTAGACGAACGCGCCCGGCGAAGCGTCGTGCAGCTCGCCGTCGAGCTTGAAGCGGAACATTCCTTCGAGCACGTGCCAGGACTCACCCTCGCGCGCGTGCGTGTGGAGCGGCGGTCCGTCGCCCGGCGCGATCACGTTCTCAAAGGCCATGAGCGCGCCGCCGGTCTCGGCGCCGCGCACCTTGAACGTCAGCGGGCCGCCCGCCGGGCCCTGGATCGTTGCCCCCTCGCCCGCCGCGAGGATCACGGGCCCGCGTCGACTGTCCGGCATGGGGCTACGCGTGCTCGTTGCGGCCGGCCCAGAGGCCGGCGAGCAGGATGATGCCGAAGACGGCGACGCCAAGGACGATGCCGATCGTCTCGTACTGGTTCACGGATTGACCTCCTCGAAGCTGGACTGCGACCCAGGATACTCCGGCCGGCCGTCAGCCGCGGAGGGCCTCGCGCATCGCGACGATCGGAGCGGGTAGCCCGGTCCAGCGCTCGAACGAGGCGACGCCCTGAAAGAGGAGCACGTCGAGTCCCTCGACCACTATCTCGCATCCGGCGGCACGGGCCGCGGCGACCAGCGCCGTCTCGCGACCGTCAGACAGGTACGCGAGATCGACGACCTCCATCCCGCCGTGAGGGGCGACGATCAGCTCGTCCTTGACCGGCGTGGCGTTGACGAGGATGTCGTAGCCGTCGACGGAAGGCGGCCAGCCGGCGTCGCGACGGCTCGCCACCGTCACCTCGGCGCCGGAGCGCTCGAGCGCCTCGATCGCCGCGAGAGCGGCGCCACCCTTGCCGAGCACGAGCACCCGCCGCCCGGCCGGGTCGATCTGATTCGTCACGGCGTCGCCGTCGGTGGAGAACCCGAGCACGCGGCCACCGTCGAAGACGAGCGTGTTGACCGATCCCGCGGCGCGCGCGACCTCGTCGAGCTCGTCGCAGAGCTCGAGCACCGCCCGCTTGTGGGGAATCGTGACGTTGGCGCCGGCGAACCCCATCGCCGCGAGGCCGCGGACCGCATCGGCGAGCTGCTCGGGAGGCGTCGGCAGCGGCACGTAGGCCCAGTCGAGGCCGAGCGCCTCGAAGCCGGCGTTCTGCATCGGCGGCGACAACGAGTGCGCCGTCGGCCAGCCGAGCAGCCCGATGAGCGTGGTGGTGCCGCGGATCTCCATCAGATCACGAAGGTCTTGACGAGATCTTCCAGGCCCGCGAAGTCGTCAGGATTCCGGGTGTAGACGGGAAGCCCCGTGCTCACCGCCGTGGCGGCGACGAGCAGGTCGGCAAAGCGCGGGCGGTGACTGCGCCCGGTCGAGCGGACTGCGGCGAAGACGCGACCGTAGGCCCGCGCCGCGTCCGTGTCGAAGGGCAGCGCCTCCCACGTACCGGCGACCCACTGGAGGCGATCCTGTCGTCGGGCAGCCTCGTCCGGGTTCGCGGTCGCGTGCGGCCCCGCCGCGAGCTCGGCGAGAGTGATCGCCGTGACCGCGGCTTCGTCCGGCAGCCGCTCGGGATCGATCGCCGTCAGGTCCACGACAACGGACGTGTCCAGGATCCCTCGCGAAGGCTCAGGCATCAACGGCCTGGTCGACGACGGCGTCGAGATCGCCGCGGAACACCGCACCGTCGATCTCCGGGCCGAGTCGAATCGCGGCAGCGATCACAGCGCGGGGAACGAACCTGTCGGCAGCCACAGGTCGCAGCTCCGCGACCGGGACCCCATTGCGAGTGATGGTCAGCCGCGCCCCGGCCTGAACCTCGCGCAGGACTGCCGCGGAGTCGTTGCGAAGCTCACGTTGGCTGATCACGGGCCTCACAGGGGAAGTGTAGCAGATGTAGCATTATGTAGCAACTTTGCCGCCGTCTCAGCTGCACGCGTAGCCGAACTGGCAGACCTTGCGCAAGAACTCGCTCTCGCTCGCGGTGAAGAAGTGCCTCTTTGTGCCCGGGATGCGCACGTAGTAGAGGTAGTCCACCCTGGCCGGATGGGCAGCGGCCTTGATCGACGCGAGGCCGGGATTCGCGATCGGCGTCGGCGGCAGACCCCGGACGCGGCGGCTGTTGTAGGGGCTGTTGCTCGCGATCGCCACCTTGGTGAGGGACTGCGTGCCCGGAATGTTGAGCCCGTAGCGAAGGGTGGCGTCGATTCCGAGCGGCATCTTGTTGCGAAGGCGGTTGTAGATCACCCCCGCCACGAGCTTGCGCTCACCCGGGGCGACCGTCTCCTTTTCGATCATCGAGCCGATCTTGAGCACGTCGTACGCCGTCAAGTTCTTCGACTTCGCATACGAGAGATTGACGCGGGCGAACGCCTTGCGGAACGCGGTCAGCTGGTCGGCGACGAGCTCGTTCCCGTTGCTGAACTGCGTGAACTCGTAGAGGGCCGGGAACAGGAAGCCCTCCATCGAGCCCCGCTTCCAGTCCGCGAGGAACGGCTCCGGCGGCCGGGCGCGCTCGACGGCCGCCAGGTATCGCGTCCGCGTGAGCTTCGGCGTCACGCCGCGGCTCGCGATCGCGATCTTCCGCACCGCGGCGACACGGTCGCCCATCTCACGCACGTTCAGCCCCTCCGGGAAGATGATCCGCAGCCGCTCGAGAGGCGGTGCTGTCTCCGTCGTTGCCGGAGGTGGCGAGCTGGAGCCGCAGCCGCCGACGAGCAGAACGAGCGCCACGAGCCCACCGACCGCGACCCGCCTCACGGGCGCACTCCGCGGTCGAGCCAGCTCTGGAGCAGGTGCGCGGCCGCCGCTGCATCCTCGGGCGCCTTGCCGCCGAAGCGCTGCGCGAGCGCCGTCGTGAACCGCTCGTCGGCGGTCTCGACAGGGACCGCCACGAGACGGCGGAGCGCGGTGACAAAGCGCTCCGTCTCAGTGGCCTGCTTGCCGTGCTCGCCTCGCAGGGTCAGCGGCAGGCCCACGACGACCTGCTCGACCTCGAGTTCGGTGACCAGGCGTGCGACCTCCGCCAGCCCAGCCTCGGTCGCCGCCTTGCGGACGACGCACACGGGTCGAGCGAGCGTTCCGCTCGCGTCCGAGACGGCAACCCCGGTGCGGGCGGAGCCGTAGTCCAGCGCGAGGATGCGCATCAGAGCGCGGCGAGGATCAGCCGCTCGGCCTCGGCGAGTGCCTCGGCGAGCCTCTCCGGGGTCTTGCCGCCGGCGCGGGCCATCGTGCGGCGACCGCCACCTCCGCCGCCGACGAGTAGTGCCGCGCCCTTGACGACATCGGACGCGCTCACCCTCTCGGCGACGCCATCGTCGAAGTTCGCGATCAGGGTCACCTTGCCGTCGTCGACGCCGCCGAGGAACACGGCCGCCGGGGCATGACGCTGCTTGAAGCGGTCGGAGAGGTCGAGCAGCGCGTCGCCGTCGAGGCCCTCGACGGACTGGACGATCACGTTGACGCCGCCGTGGTCGCGGACGACGGCTTCCACTTCGCCTGCACCCCCACCCTGCGCCGACTTGCGCTTCAGCTCCCTGCGGGTCTCGGTGAGCTCGGCACGCACGGCATCGAGCTCACGGGAGCGGCTGTGGAGCAGCGCCCACGCCTCGCCGGAGGTCACAGCCTCGATGCGGCGCGCACCGGAGCCGACGGAGCCTTCGGAGAGGATCGCGAACGAGCCGATCTCGGCAGTTGAACGAACGTGGGTGCCGCCGCAGAGCTCGCGCGAGACACCCTCGATCTCGACGACGCGGACGATGTCGCCGTACTTCTCGCCGAAGAGCATCATCGCGCCGAGCTTGCGTGCCTCGGCGATCGGCGTCTCGAAGATGTGCAGCGGGTGGTTCTCGAAGATCGCGCGGTTGACGCGATGCTCGATCTCGTCTCGCTGCTCCTCGCTGAGCTGCTGGCCGTGCGTGAAGTCGAAGCGGAGCTTGTCGGGCCGCACGGCGGAGCCTGCTTGCTTGACATGGTCGCCGAGAACGTCGCGCAACGCCTTCTGCAGCAGGTGGGTGGCAGTGTGGTTCGCCGTCGTCGGGAATCTGACCGCCCACGGCACCATCGCCCGCACGCGGTCGCCGGCGGCGAAGCCCTCACCGCGGAAGAGGAGCACCTGGTCGTCGTCGATCCGATGGGCCTGCACCAACTCCGCCCGGATCGACGGGTCGTCGTCGCGCTCGAGCACGCCCTGGTCGGTGACCTGGCCGCCGCCGGCCGGGTAGAAGGGCGACTCGCGGAGCTTGGCGAGGAAGGTGCCGTCGCCGAGGTGCTCGAGCACGTGGAGCTCGGTGAGAACGTCGGTCTTGTGGTAGCCGACGAAGAGCGTCTCGTCGGCGGTGCGGGCGAAGTCCGCGGCGCGTTGGGTGTCCGACTCGCCTCCGGAACGCGAGATCTCGCGGTGCTCGGTCATCCGGGCGCGGTAGTCGTCGACGTCCACGGGTTGCCCACGCTCCGCCGCCAGCTCGACCGTGAGCTCGAGCGGGAAGCCGTACGTGGCGACGAGCGTGAACGCGTCCTGGCCCGAGATCGCGTCCTTGCCGGTGAGGTCGTCGAAGACCTTCATCCCGCGCTCGAGCGTCTCGCTGAACCGCTCCTCCTCGGCGCGCACGACGCGCTCGATCTCGGCCGTCTGCTCGATGAGCTCGGGGAACGCGCCTGCCATCTGCCCGATCACGACGGCCGGGAGCCGATAGACGTCGCGCAGGCCGATCCGGCTGCCCTGCTGCACGGCGCGGCGGATCAGGCGGCGGACGATGTAGCCGCGACCCTCGTTCGACGGAGTGATCCCTTCCGAGATGAGGAACACCATCGCGCGACCGTGGTCGGCGAGGACGCGGTGCGCCTTTGTCGCCTGATCGGAGTCCCCGTAGGAGACGCCGGACTGCTCGGCGACCCAGCCCATGATCGCCTGGTAGCCGTCGGTGTCGAAGATCGAGCCGACGCCCTGCATCAGCATTGCGCCGCGCTCGAGGCCGAGGCCGGTGTCGATGTTCTGCTGTGGCAGCGGAGTGAGCGCGCCGTCCGGGGCGAGGTCGAACTCCATGAAGACGAGGTTCCAGAACTCGAGGTAGCGCTCGCAACGCCCGCAGTTCGGTCCGCAGGTCGGGTCGCCGCAGCCGTGCTCCTCGCCGCGGTCGTAGAAGATCTCTGAGCATGGGCCGCAGGGGCCGGTGTCGGCGGCCTGCCAGAAGTTCTCGGAGCGCGGTTGGCCGACGATCCGCTCGCGTGGCAGCCCGACGTCGAGCCAGCCCTTGACGGCGACGTCGTCCTCGCCGAGGCCGAGCTCGGGGTCTCCCGCGAACACGGTCGCCCAGAGCCGGTCGGACGGGAAGCCCATGTGCTCCGTCACGAACTCCCAGGCGAAGGGGATCGCCTCGCTCTTGAAGTAGTCGCCGAACGAGAAGTTGCCGAGCATCTCGAAGAACGAGGCATGCCGCGCGGTCGACCCGACGTCGTCGAGGTCGGCATGCTTGCCGCCCGCGCGCATCACCTTCTGCGAGGTCGTGATGCGCTCCGACGGCGGCGCTTCGAGGCCGAGGAACCAGCGCTTCATCGGTTGCATGCCTGCGACGATGAAGAGCGTCGAGGGATCGTCCGCGGGCGGGATCAGTGGCGCCGACGGGCGGCGGAGGTGCCCCTGCGACTCGAAGTACGAGAGGAATCCCTCGCGGAGCTCGGCGGTCGTTCGCATCACGCGATCGTAGCGGCGGCCCGGGCCGGGCTTGCCGCGTCGTGGCTACGCGGCAGTGAGTTCGTCCGGCGGCACAGGAGCAGGTGCGGGCTTGGCGACCGGCTCGGGCTGCGACCAGGGATCGGGCTTCGGCTGGGGGGTCGGGAACGGCTGCGCCGCGGGCCTCTCCGTCTCCATCGACGTGCGGCCCGCGTGACGCAGATCATCGTGCAGATCGGACTCGGCACGCTGCCGCGCGTCCTTCGCCGCGGTCTTCGCGTCCGCGAAGTTCCGCGACTTTCGGAACTCCGAGAACCCGTGCGAGACGCCCGCGGCGAGGCCCGAGATCTTCTCCACCGGGGTCGCGATCACGGTGGAGACCGCACGCACCGCAGTGTCGGCGCTGTCGGCCATCGAGACGGCGCTGTCGGTGACCGTGTCTGCCTTATCGAGCTGATAGTTGACGCGGTCGACCGTCGCGCCGCTCTTCACGATCACCGGCAGCAGGTCGCGCTCGGTGCCCCTGATGAACGAGGACAGGCGCCCGAACGTCTCCCCGAGGCGGAACAACATGAAGGCCGAACCGATGCCGAGCAGGACGAGGAAGACCGCGAGGGCCCAGTAGGCGGCGTCGGTGGCGGTGACGGCGAGCGGTGTCATCGCCGGGATCCTACCCGGTCGCGGCGACGATCACGCCCGCTCCCACCACGGCATCGTCGTCGTAGAGCACGGCGACCTGGCCCGGGGCGACTCCCGCGGCGGACGAGTCGAGCCGGAGGACGAAGCCGTCCTCCGTCACTTCGACGTCAGCGAGCACTTGTTCAGAGCGATACCGCAGCTTGACCGCGGCCCGTTCGACCGGGAGATAGAGGCAGCCACGTGCGGTGACCGTGGCGACCTCGAGCGCCTCGCGTGGCCCCACCACGAGCGTGTTCGCGGCGCGGTCGGTGCGAATCGCATAGAGCGGCTCGGTTGCGGCGATGCCGATCCCCCGCCGCTGGCCGGGCGTGTAGCGCCAGAGGCCATCGTGGCGACCGAGCTCGACGCCGTCCTCGTCGACGATCGCGCCGGGGCGGCTGGCAACACCCTGTCGCCGGAGAAAGCTGCGGTAGTCGTCGCCTGCGAGGAAGCACGCCTCCTGGCTCTCGGCCCGCTCGGCCACGGCGAGACCGGCCTGCGCCGCCTCCTGGCGGGTGCTGCGCTTGCCCTGCTCCCCGAGCGGGAAGCCGATTCGGTCGAGCAGACCCGGATCGACCGTGGCAAGCATGTACGACTGATCCTTGGCGGCATCGCGGCCCCGCGCAATCAACCGAACGCCGTCCCGCTCGACGATCCGCGCGTAGTGGCCGGTCCAGAGCACGTCGGCCCCGGCCCGCTCCGCGAACGCGACGAGCTCGTCGAAGCGGAAGCTGCCGTTGCAGCGCATGCACGGGTTGGGCGTCAGGCCGGCCGCGTAGCCGTCGACGAACGGCTGCACCACGGCAGCGCGGAACATCTCGCGCAGGTCGAGGGTGACGTGCGGCAGTCCGAGCCGGTGGCAGGTCTCGCGGGCCGCGATCACGGCCGCGGGCGAGCAGCAGGCCCGCTCCGAACTCGGCCCGGCAGGGTCGAGCCAGAGGCGAAGGGTGACGCCGATCGCGTTCGGAGCGGCGCGCAGGAGAGCGACCGCGCTATCGACCCCGCCGCTCATCGCTACGGCGATCCGGCCCGGCTCTGGTGCCGCCGCGAAGACGGGCGCGATCGCGTTTGCGAGTGCGTCCGCCACGAGCGTCTCGCCGGGAACAGCCGCTGCTTCGACGAGCGTGAGGCCCACGAGCGGCCGCTCCAGGCCCTCCGCGTCGGCCTCGACGATCCGCTCACCGTCGACGACGAGGCGCACCGCCGCATACGCGTCTCCGCGGGCGGAATCTCCGATCAGCTCGCTGAAACCCATCGGATCAGGCTACCCGCACGGGCCGCCCGTCTCTTGGCGGCCGTGAGTTGCGTCAGGCAGGGACGATGCGCTGCGGGCCGTGGGTCGGCCGCACCAGGTCCGGGTTCTGCTCGCGATCGATGTCCCGCAGCAGGACGGGCGTCTGCTCACCGGCAACGGAGATCTCGTAGCGAGCTTCCGTCGCGTCGCCGGTACCGTAATCACCTCGGTCGTAGCGATCCCAGAGCACGTCGAACTTCCCGACATCGACCCTGATCGTGTCGCCGCCCCGACCCCGCTCGACGATCGCGTCGGTGGCAAGGAGCAGCGCACCGGCGATCTGACGTTCGAACCGTCCCTCGCTGTTTCGTTCGAAGCGTTGCGTCACGATCGAATTGGCCTCGATCGGCCCCTCGACGGTCGCGAATGCCGACCGCGCCGTCGAGGACGAGCCCTGGTGCCGCCCGTGGGTCGGAAGCGAGCGCCCGGTCGGGTTCGCCTGGGCGGGCGGCTTGGTCGGGTCGAACTCCACGAGATCACTCTAGGCGACACGGGCCACTTCACCGCGGCCAACCATTCCGGGCACGCCAGAGCACCCGGAGCACGGCAGAGACTCTGGCACGCTGGGCACGCCGGGCGAACTCCCGACCAACCACCCCCAGGGGCACCCCCGTGCCCTGATGACAGCGTATCGGCGATCGTGTGACGGGTTCGTGCCGTCTTTGTGGCGAGCGTGTGCCGGGCGACGGGGCCGGCGTGCTCTCAGATCGGGCTGCCGAGGTACAGACCCCGCCCGATCAACCCGTGCCCGTCGTGCTCGACGGCGAGGCCCGCTGCCGCGAACGCGCGGCGGTACTCCTCGTCGGTGAAGAGCGCAGCCTCGTGCCTCTCGGTGAAGTGCTCGACACCGTCGGGCGTGCCGACGAGATACGAGAAGTCCATGATCGCGAGTCGGCCCTCCCGCCCGGAGACGTTCATTCGCGCAATCTTCAGGTAAGGCTCGTCCACTGCGAGCAGGTGTGGTCGATCGACGACCCAGGCGTCCGGCCCAAGCCACGGCTCGACGATCAGCACGCCCTCCGGCGCCACGTGTGCGGCCATCGCCGTGATCGCCGCCTCGAGCTTCTCGACCGTGCCGACATAGCCGATCGAGCTGAAGAGGCACGTGACCGCGTCGAACCGACGTCCAAGATCGAATGACGTCATGTCGGCGACGTGCAGTCGGACGTCCCCGAGTCGTTCCTGCGCGATCGCGAGCAACTCGGAATCGAGATCGACGCCCTCGGCGTCGTACCAGCGCCGTAGCTGTTCCAGGTGCTTCCCCGTGCCACACGCGACGTCGAGCAGGCTGGCGGCACCCGGAGCACGTTCCTCGATCAGGGTGTGGAGACGCTCTGACTCCGACACGTAGTCCTTGAACGAGTAGACCGCATCGTAGATCCGGGCCGACCTTGCGAACATCGAGCGAGTATCTTCGCCCCGAAGCTCCGGGGTCAATACGGGGGCTCGGGGTCGTACTGGATGTAGCGCCGAACCTCGCGCGCCCGCTCGGGTGAACCGAGCCTTCCGACGAGGTGCAGCGCCATGTCGATCCCGGCTGAAACGCCCGCAGCAGTGATCACGTCGCCGGCATCGACAAACCTGTCGTCCCTCCGTGCCTCGATCTCGCGCCCGAGCGGGAGCAGCTCGTCGAACGCGCTCCAGTAGGTCGTCGCAGGCTTCCCGTCGAGCAGTCCCGCGTCGGCGTAGACGAGCGCACCTGTGCAGACGCTCGTCATCAGCGTGCCCTGGTCGAGCAGATCTCGGAGCCGCGCGCGGTTCACCGCATCCCCGAGCTGGGCGCGGGTCCCGCAGCCGCCCGGATAGACGAGAACGTCGATCGCGCCGGCATCGTCCCAGGTCAGATCCGGCAAGACCCGCATCCCCTTGGCACAGGTGACGGGCTCGGTCGCGTCCCCGACCAGGAAAACCTCGATCTCGCCCGGGTGGAGAAATCGCCAGGCCGAGAGCACCTCCCACGGACCGACGAAGTCCAGCTCCTCGGCGCCCTCGAAGACGGCAACTGCAATGCGCATCGTCCTACCCTACGCGCCTGCCCCTCGGCGCACCGTCGCGGGGCACGACAAGAGCCGGACCGTCAACTCCTACTCGTTCGTCACGAGCTCGAGCCGGTTACCCCACGGGTCTGCGACATGGAATCGGGCCAGGCCGGGGATCTCGACAGGATCCGCCCAGGAGACTGTGGCCCCCGCCTCGGCGAGTGTCTCGGCGAGAGCGTCGAGTGCCTCTCGTGACTCCACCCGGAAGGCCGGGTGGGCCTTCGCCGCCGGGCGGAACGGCTCTTCGACACCGATATGCAGCTCTCCGGCGCCGAGCGCGAACCAGCAACCTCCCCGCGCGGCGAGCAGCGGTGGCTTCTCGAGCTCGGTCAGGCCGAGCAGGTCACCGTAGAACCCTCGGGCAGCTTCCTCGCAGCCGACCGGCGCAGCGACCTGGACGTGATGGAGGCCGGTGACCGGGCTCACAGAGAGGAGCGGCCGTCGTACTGGGGCTGCGCCTTGGCCGCCACGACCACGAACGAAATCCCTTCCGGCCCCGCCACGACCGTGCGAGTCGCATCGGCAGCGACGCGCAGGTAGTCGCCGTTACCGACCTCCACCGCGTCGCCGTCGATCGTGAACGTCCCGCCGCCGCCGAGCACGATGTACACCTCCTCGTGCCCGGTCTCGGTCTCGTCGTGCTCGATGCCCTCGGCATTTGCCGGCAGTCGAACCTCGTTGATCCCGAATGCGGTCGTCCCCAGGGCACGGCGCATCTTGAAGAAGACCCCCCGGAACGACTCCACCGAGGGGTCGTCGTGGTTGATCAGCGTGTAGGTCATGCCCGGGAACGTATCGCGATCCGAGCCGGTCTGCTGGTGCCCCACCCTGCCGATGATTCCCGGAGCCAATTGAGAACCTGGCGAACCAGGTGGGTGCGCTGCCAGCCTCTGGCAAAGCCTCCGCCGGACACACGCTCCCTTGATGAGTCTTGGTTCACGTTGAAACTCCGGGCCACGCACAGGGTCGAGCAGAACTGATTCTACCCGTTCGGGGCCGCCGCGAATCGCCATTCGATCTGCTGTGTCCCGTCGAGCCCGAGATCGCCGGCAAGCTTCTCGGTTAGCTCGAACTGCCGACCGGCGGTCTTCAGCCTGTTGTCGACTACCTCGGTCAGCACGGTCTGCCCGCCGAACCGGATCAGGAGCTTTGCGCCGCAGGGCAGGACCGGGTGCGAGACGCCGAGCGACTTCGACGTGAGAATCAACCCGCACGTGGTGCGCTCGGCGTCGCCGGCAACGCCCCGCGAGGCTGCGAGGGCCGTGTACCACCCTCCTCCCGCAGCGATAGCGCCTGTGGGTTGGGGCGTGGCGTTGGCATCGCCGCTGCGACGCTCGACGACTGCGAGCGCGATCATGCCTCCGAGCAGCGCGACAGCAGCGAGGCCGAGCAGCCGCTGAGCGACGGCGGCAGGCATTTAGGTGCCGGGCACCTTCGGTGGTTCGACGACGCGCAGGCCGAGCTCGGCGAGCTGGACCTCCGTGATCGCCGAAGGAGCTCCGCTCATCGGGTCGAGCCCCGCCTGATTCTTGGGGAACGCGATCACGTCGCGAAGGTTCGACTCGCCTGCGAGCACCATCGTCGTGCGGTCGATGCCGAAGGCGATGCCGCCGTGCGGAGGGGCGCCCATCGCGAGCGCGTCGAGCAGGAACCCGAACTGGGAGCGCTGCTCCTCGGGGCTGATCGCGAGCAGCGCGAAGACCCGCTCCTGGAGTCCCGGCTCGTGGATTCTGAACGAGCCACCGCCCAGCTCGTTGCCGTTCACGATCAGGTCGTACGCGTAGGCGAGCGCCTCGCGCGGGTTCGCGTCGAACGTGTCCTCGAACTCGGCTGTCGGCCGCGTGAACGGATGGTGCACGGCGCCCCACCGCCCCTCGTCCTCGTGCCACTCGAACATCGGAAAGTCGGTGACCCAGAGGAAGTTGAAGACGCTCTCGTCGATCAGCTCGAGCTCGCGGCCGAGGTCGAGCCGCAGCGCACCGAGCACGCGCGACGTCATCGGCCACGCGTCGGCTGCGAATAGGAGCGTCTCGCCCGACGCCGGGGCAAGGGCCTCGATCTCCTGCTCGGAGAGGAACTTGGCGATTGGGGAGCGGATCTCGCCCGCCTCGTCGCGGATCATGTACGCGAGCCCCTTCGCGCCGAGCTCCTTCGCGCGCTCCTCGAGCGTTGCCACCTCCGAACGCGAGTAGACGCGCGGCACGCGGAGGAACCGGACCGCCTCGGCGCCGGCGAACACTCCGAACTCGGAGCCGCGCGTCGCGTCAGTCGCATCCTCCAACTCGAGCCCGAAGCGAACGTCGGGCTTGTCGGAGCCGAAGCGCCGGTCGGCCTCGGCGTACGCCATGGTGGGGAACGGGCGCGGAATCTCGATGCCGAGGCACTCACGCCAGACGGCAGCGAAAGTCTCCTCCATCAGCGAGAGCAGCTCGTCGCGGTCGGGGAACGCCATCTCGACGTCGAGCTGCGTAATCTCCTGAACCCGGTCGGCACGGAGATCCTCGTCCCGGAAACAGATTGCGATCTGGTAGTAGCGGTCGAACCCGGCAATCATCAGGAGCTGCTTGAGGAGCTGGGGGCTCTGGGGCAACGCGAAGAACGAGCCCTTGTGCAACCGGCTTGGAACGACGAAGTCCCGTGCGCCCTCCGGGGTCGACTTGTAGAGGATCGGCGTCTGGATGTCGAGGAAGCCGGCCTCCTCCATCTTGCGGCGGATGATCCCGACCATCTGGGCGCGCAGCCGGATGTTGCGCTGCAGCTTGTCGCGACGGAGGTCGAGCCAGCGGTAGCGCAAGCGCAGCGTCTCGTCGACGTTCTCCTCGTCGAGCTGGAAGGGCAGCGACGTCGAGCGGGAGACGATCCGCAGGGTCTCGACCTGGATCTCGACGCCTCCCGTGGGGAGGTTGGGGTTGACCTGGTCGGCCGCGCGGGCGGCGACCTGCCCCTCCGCCTGGAGCACGAACTCGTTGCGGACCTCCTTCGCGAGCTCGGCGGCCGCCGGCGCGAACTCGGGATTGATCACGAGCTGGGTGATGCCCGTGCGGTCGCGCAGATCTACGAAGACGAGGCCGCCGTGGTCGCGACGGCGCGCCGCCCAGCCGGCGAGCGTCGTGCGTGTTCCGACGTGCTCCTCGCGAAGCTCGCCGCACATCAGGTCTCGCCAGCTCATGCGGACAGTCTGCCGACGATCTCGGCGTGCTCGAGCAGTTCGTCGTCGTGCCCTTGGCGGCGCAGGACGGCGTCGGCGGCCGAGACGACGATCGTGGCGGCGGCTCCGAGCCGCCCAGCCTGCGTCAGCTGCCCTCTCAGCGAGCGAGCAGCGTAGTCGGTGTCGGCCGCCACGCCGGCACGGCGCAGATCGGCCAACCAGCGCGCCACCTCCTGGCGCGGCGCACCCTCGTCGAGCGTGAAGAAGACGTCGATCGTGGGTGGCGGCGCCGCGACGCCGGCGTCGTGCATCGCGATGATCAGCCGCTCGAGCCCCGCTCCGAAGCCGACTCCGGGCGTCGGGGGCCCACCGATCTCCTCGATCAGGCCGTCGTAGCGGCCGCCGCCGGAGATCGTCGAGTTCTCGTTGTCCATCGGCCCGATGAACTCCCAGGTCGTCCGCGTGTAGTAGTCCAGGCCGCGAACGAGCGTCGGCACGAGCGTGTAGCTGACGCCGGTCGCGTCGAGGTCGGCCCGCACCGCGGCGAAATGGGCGACGCACTCCTCACACAGTGACTCTCCGATCTTGGGTGCCTCGTCGAGTGTGGCACGAACGGCGTCCGGCTTCGCGAGGTAGTTGTCGAAGACCCGCAGGGGGCTCGTCTCGACCTTCGCACGCGTGTCGGCGTCGAGGCGATGCTCGTTCTCGACGAGCCAGGCCCGGAGCTCGGCGAGGTACGCAGGCCGGCACGTCCGGCAGCCGATCGAGTTGAGCTCGAGGTGGTAAGCGGTGACCCCGAGGCGGTGCAGCAGCGTGTCGTAGAGCTGGAGCAGCTCGGCGTCGATCGACGGATCCTCCGTGCCGATCGCCTCGACGGAAGCCTGCCAGTGCTCGCGATACCGCCCCTTGCCGGGAGTGCCGTAGCGGTACATCGGCGCGATCGTGAACATCTTCGCCGGCTGGGGATCGCGGTGCATCCCGTGCTCGACGTACGCACGGCAGATCGGGGCTGTGCCCTCGGGCCGCAGGGTCAGCGGCCGGTCGGAGCGGTCCGTGAAGCTGTACATCTCCTTCTGGACGACGTCCGACCCCTGGCCCGACGTTCGGGCGAAGAGTGCGGTGTCCTCGAAGACGGGGGTCAGCACCTTGCGGTAGCCGTAGAGCGCACAGAGGCGCTCGACCTCGCCGGTGAGGCGCTGCCAGAGCGGCATGTCAGCGGGGACGACGTCGTGCGTGCCTCGCGGCCGTTCGATCTTTCCGCTCATCGCGCCGCCCGTGCAGCCCGGAGATCTCTGAGGAACGGATTCGTTGCGAGCTCCTTCTCGAGCGTCGTCTCGGGCCCATGGCCGGGATGGACGATGGTCTCGGGCGGACATGTGTCGAGGAGCGACGAGATCGACGCCTCGAGCAGGTTCCAGTCGCTCCCCGGGAAGTCCGTTCGACCGACCGACCCCGCGAAGAGCACGTCGCCCGAGAAGAGGTCGCCGTCGGCGAAGTACGCGAGATGTGCGGGTGAGTGGCCCGGAACCGGAAGCACGGCAAAGGAGATTCCCGCGCTGGAGATCGATTCACCACCGGCCAGCCAGGTGTCCGCCGCTGCCGGCCTGATCGTGAGACCGGGTGGCGTGAACGTCTCCGGATCCTCGATCAGCACTCTCTCTCCGCCGGGGGCGCAGACGAATGCTCCGGTGCGCTCCGCGAGGTCGGCAAGGCTGACGATGTGGTCGAAGTGACCGTGCGTCACGAGGATCGCAACGCAGCTCGCCCCGAGCGCCGTCAGGTGATCGAGGATCGTCTGGGCCTCGCCGCTCGGATCGATCACGACCGCCACGTCGGCGTCGGAGGACGTCCGAACGACGTACGTGTTCGTTCCGATCGGCCCGAGTTCGAGCTGGTCGACCTCGAGGCTCATCGACGGTGAGCTACGCGCCCCGGTCGAGGCGCTTTTGCTGCTGACGCCAGACGAACCGGTCCATGAAGTAGCTGAACGGGACGAAGACCGCCAGCAGGAGAACTGACTGGATGAGCGCCTTGGGGATCGTGATCTTGTTGCCGCCGAGCAGCATCACAGTGGCGAAGAAGATCGGCGCAAAGATCGCGCCGCGCTTGAGCACCTTCGACCAGGACGGTGGCTGAACCTCGCGGCCGCGGCGGCCGCGCCCGCCCGCCGGCTTGGATTTCGCACCTGATTTGTCGGCACTGCCTTTGCCGACGCGCGCAGGCGGCTTCCTGGCGGTCTCCTCGCGCTCGACCGGCTGCTCGACACCGTCCTCGTCGATGTAGACGAGGTCGTAGTCGTGCCGCTTTTCCTTGGCCTTGCGCTTGCGTTGCTTCTGGGTGGCCATCGCCGGGATTATGCCGTGCGCCGGAAGGCAACCGCGCCGCCTTCGACGACGGTGTGCACGACGTCGCCGGCCAGGTGGTAGGCGAGATGGCGCCAATCGGTGGCCTCGAGGAGGACGACGTCGGCTGCGAAGCCCGGCTGGAGCCGACCGATTCGATCGGCGCGGCCGAGCACGTGGGCGGCGTTCGCGGTGGCGGCGACGAGCGCCTCCTCGGGTGCGAGCTTCATCTGGGTGCACGCCAGCGAGAGCACGAGCGGCAGGCTGTCGCAGAACGCACTGCCGGGGTTGAAGTCGGTCGCGAGCGCGATCAGCGACCCGGCATCGGCGAGCGCCCGAGCCGGCGGCATCGGCCGCCCGAGGAAGAGCGCGCTCGCGGGAAGCAGGACGCCCGTCACGGCGCTTGCGGCGAGTTGCGCCACACCTGCCGGCCCCGTCGCCTCGAGGTGATCGACGGAACGCGCGCCGAGCTCGATCGCAAGCGGGATGGCACCGGACTCGGTGAACTGGTCGCCGTGCAGCCGCAGCGCGAGCCCGGCTTCGCGACAGGCTGTGAGGTAGCGCCGGGACTGGGCAGCGTCGAACGATCCCCGCTCGAGGAAGACGTCCGCCGCCTCTGCGATCTCGGCAGCCTCCCCTAGCACCTCCTCGAGCAAAAAGTCGACATACTTGTCGGCGTCCTCGAATTCGGGTGGGACCGTGTGGGCACCGAGCCAGGTGGGAACGCCCCCAGCCCCTCGAACCGCCCGAAGCTGAGCAAGCTCCGTGTCGTGGTCGAGCCCGTAGCCCGACTTGCCCTCGAAGGTCGTCGTGCCATGGGCGCGCATCCAACCACGGTGACGCTTCGTCACCTCGACGAGCTCGGCCTCGCTCGCTGCGCGCGTGGCTCGCACGGTCGACCGGATGCCGCCACCCGCGGCATGGAGCTCCTCGTACGAGGCGCCCCCGGCCCGCAGCGAGAACTCGTTCACGCGATCTCCGCCGAAACAGGCGTGCGTGTGGCAGTCGACGAGACCCGGGATCGCCGAGAGCCCGCGGCCGTCGATCTCCTCTACCACCTCGCCGCGCCCGCCGCCACGGTCGGGAGCGTCCAGCACGCCTGCAAGATCGGTCATCGGGCCCACCGCCTCGACGAGGCCGTTGCGACAGAGCACGAACGCCTCCTCCACCACCCTGACGTCACGGAGCGCGGTGCCCCGCAGCGGCCCGCCCGTGCCGCCGGGCGTCACGACCTGAGCGAGGTCGCGGATCAGCAGATCGCTCACGCGCCGCCGCCGGAAGCTGGGCCGCTGGTCGAGACGCCGGTGAGACCTTCGTCGGTGTTTGCGCCGGAGGTCGAGGCGATGCCGGCGCCCACGTCGGCACCCACGTCGGCACCCACCTTGGCCCCCATGCCGGCGCCTGCTCCCGACCGAACGCTCGGGAGGTCGAGCCCTCCTTCGCGGGCCGCAGCGAGCGCCTCGGGATAGCCCGCGTCGGCGTGCCGCATGACACCTGTGCCGGGGTCCGCCGTCAGGACGCGCTCGAGTCGCGCGGCCGCATCGGCCGTGCCGTCGGCAAGGACGACCATGCCGCTGTGAATCGAGTTGCCGATCCCGACGCCGCCACCGTGGTGAACGCTAACCCACGTCGCGCCCGCCGCGGTGTTCAGCAGCGCGTTGAGGATCGGCCAGTCCGCGATCGCATCGGAGCCATCCAGCATCGACTCGGTCTCGCGGTACGGGGAGGCAACCGACCCGGAGTCGAGGTGATCGCGGCCGATCACGACGGGAGCCGAGACGCGGCCGGAGCGGACGAGCTCGTTGATCGCGAGCCCCGCTTGCGCGCGGTCGCCGTAGCCGAGCCAGCAGATCCGAGCCGGCAGGCCCTGGAAGGCAACCTTCTCGGGAGCCATCGCGAGCCAGCGTTGCAGGAGGATGTCGTCGGGGAACAGCTCCTGCAACTCGCGGTCGATGACCTCGATATCGGCGGGGTCGCCGGAGAGAACGGCCCAGCGGAACGGCCCGATGCCACGACAGAAGAGCGGCCGGATATAGGCCGGGACGAAGCCCGGGTATGAGAAGGCGTCGCTCAGGCCTCCCGCATACGCCTCCCCTCGCAGATTGTTGCCATAATCGAAAACATAGCACCCCATCCGGACGAAGTCGCACATCGCGCGAACGTGCGCCACGATCGACTGTGAGGCGAGCTCGAGGTAGCGCTTCGGGTCGCGCGCCCGGAGCGCTGCAGCCTCCTCGAACGGCACCTCGGCCGGCACGTAGCCGGTGAGCGGGTCGTGCGCAGCGGTCTGGTCGGTGACGAGGTCGAAGCGCTCTCCCCGGGCGACGAGCTCCGGGAAGACATCGGCCGCGTTCGCGCGCAGCGCCACCGACAGGGGCCGCCCCTCCGCCGCGGCTGCGCGAACGCGGGCCACGGCATCGTCGAGCGAGGAGGCCTGCTCGTCGACGTATCTGGTCGCAAGGCGCCGGTCGATCGACCTCTGGTCGACCTCGACGCAGAGGATCGCTGCCCCGGCCATCGTCGCGGCGAGCGGCTGCGCCCCGCCCATGCCCCCGAGGCCTGCCGTCAACACCGTGCGCCCGGAGAGGTCGGCTGTACCGAAGTGCACCTCACCCGCGGCACAGAACGTCTGGTAGGTGCCCTGCAGGATCCCCTGGGTGCCGATGTAGATCCACGAGCCGGCGGTCATCTGCCCGAACATCGTCAGTCCCTCCGCCTCGAGCCGGCGGAACGTCTCCCAGTCGGCCCACTTCGGGACGAGCAGAGAGTTGGCGATGAGCACCCGCGGCGCTCCCTCGTGGGTGCGAAACACGCCGACCGGCTTGCCGGACTGCACGAGCAGCGTCTCGTCGTCCCGCAGCCGCAGCAGCGTTCGCACGATGTCCTTCAGTGCCTGGTGTGAGCGAGCGGCCTTGCCGGAGCCGCCGTAGACGACGAGCTCCTCGGGATGCTCGGCGACCTCGGGATCGAGGTTGTTCAACAGCATCCGTAGCGGCGCCTCCACCTGCCATGAGCGAGCATTCAGGGTCGTGCCCCGTGGCGCCCGCACCGCCGAAAGATCGCCGCACAGCGCCTCGACCGTCGCATCCGCGGCGTGGCTGATCTCGCTCATCGTGCCCCTCCTGTCCCGTTCGACCTCGGTCCGCCACCGTTCCTGCCGTTCTCGCGTCCCGCGTCGGGCCGCTCGGCCCCTGTCCCTGCGACGGCCGCTTCCCGAGCTCGGATTCGGGCACGGAACCGCCACCAGCTCCAGAGCGTCGCGACCGCGAAGAAGACGGCGGCGACGATCACCGCCCGTGCCAGATCGCCGCCGGTGAGGGCTGCCACGGCGATCAGAACGAACGCCAGAACGCCGTACACGAGCGCGGTGTCGCGATACGGATGGTCTGGAATGGGCCTATCGGCGTGCCGGTCGCGCCGCGCCATCAGCCAATCGCCCCACAGGCTTGCTCGACGGCAGCGAGGAAGCTGCCATCCCGGATCGCAGCCGCGACGCGCTCGATGTCGGCCGAGAGCGACCTGTCCTCGTGGAGGCGCTCCGACAGCGTGCGGACGTGCCCGCGAGCTGCGGCGACTCCGCGGCCCGGTTCGAGCGGGGCCAGAAACTCGACCGCCTGGGCGCCTGCCAGGAGCTCGATCGCCAGCGACCGCTCGGCGTTCGCGAGGACCTGCTGCGCCTTCAGCCCCGCCGCATTTCCCATCGACACGTGATCCTCCTGGCCCGCGCTCGTCGGAATCGAGTCGACGCTTGCAGGATGCGCCAAGACCTTGTTCTCCGAGACGAGAGCCGCCGAGACATACTGGAGGATCATCATCCCGGAATTGATGCCGCCCTCGCGGGTGAGGAACGCGGGCAGCCCTTCCGAGAGGCTCGGGTTGACCATCCGCTCGACCCGCCGCTCGGAGATGCTCGCGAGCTCGGCGACGGCGATCGCGAGACAATCGAGAGCGAATGCGACGGGCTGTCCGTGGAAGTTGCCGTTGGAGACGATCTCGCGCTCGTCGAGCAGTACCAGCGGATTGTCGGTGGCGGCGTTGATCTCGATCGCGACCGTCTGTTCGACATAGGCGAGCAGGTCGCGGCTCGCGCCGTGCACCTGAGCGGCGCACCGCAGGGAGTAAGCGTCCTGCACCTTGTCGCACCAGCGGTGCGACTCGAGGATCGCCGAGCCCGCGAGCAGTTGTCGTACGTTCGCGGCTGAAGCAACCTGGCCTGCATGCGGACGGGCGGCATGGATCGCCGGGTGAAAGCTCGTCAGCGAGCCCTGCAGCGCCTCGAGCGACATCGACAGAGCGACGTCCGCCGTACGGACGAGCCGCAGGGCGCGAGTCAGTCCGAGCGACGCCATCGCGGCCATGAACTGCGTCCCGTTGATCAGGGAGAGCCCCTCCTTGGCCTGCAGCCGCACCGGCTCGAGACCGGCCGCCGAGAGCGCCTCGGCGCCCGACATCCGCACGCCCTCGAAGAGCGCCTCGCCCTCGCTGACGAGCGGCAGCGCAAGATGGGCGAGCGGCGCCAGATCGCCGCTCGCGCCCACCGATCCCCGCGCCGGGACATACGGCACGATCCCGGCGTTGAGGACGGCGAGGAGCAGCTCGACCGTCTCGACCCTGGCACCCGAGTACCCCTTGGCGATCGCATTCGCCCGCAGCACCATCGCGGCCCGCACCACCTCGTCGGGATACGGCTCACCGACCCCGCAGGCGTGGCTCCTCAATAGCCGGAGCTGAAGATCCTCGGCCTGGTCGTCGGGTATCGACTCAGAGACGAAGCGGCCGAATCCCGTGTTGACGCCGTAGGTGTGCTCGCCGCGGAGCTCGTCGAGCAGCCCGCGGGAGCGCCGCATCCGCTCGACCGCACTCGACGCCAGCGCGACTGCGCGACGGCCGACCGCCACGGCGTCGACATCATCGATCGTGAGGTCGTCACCCGTCAGGAGGAGCAGCTCGGCCACTGGCCGCGAGTCTACGCCGGGCCGGACAGGACGGCGCCAATCAAGCCTCGGCTGCGACCCGCTCCGCGGCGACCTGTTCGAGCCGCGCGCGCGTCAGGCCGTGACCGGTGAGCGCGACGAGGAACGGCTCGCGCTCGACACCGACGAGCGAGACGTCGGTGACGGCCGAGACCGTCGCCGTCCGCGGCACGTTGTGGAGCAGCGCGATCTCGCCGAAGCCCTCGCCCCGCGCAAGCCGGTTGACAACCCGTCCATCGATCGCGACCTCGACCACCCCGTCTGCGATTGCGTAGTAGCGATCCCCCTGCTGCCCTTGCCCGATGATCTCCGTCCCGGCGCCGACCGACAATTCGCTCGCGCCGTGCGCGATTCCCTCGAGCGCCGGCACGGGCAGCGCCCGGAAGACGGCGAGCGAGCGCAGCAGGGCGATCGCCACGGCGGGAACGGTTGCGGCCGCGTCCACCGCCAGGAGCGGCCTGAGTCGGAGGAGAACGATCACGAGGACGATCGCACCGGAGAAGACGAGCGCTCCGCGGACACCCGAGAGCGCAATCACAACGGGTACGAGCACGGACCCCAGCCCCCATGCCCCCATCGCCAGGCCCTCCTTGAACGCAAAAACACGCGCGAGCATCGCCGTGGGCGTGACGCGTTGGAGGAGCGTCTGCCCCGACACCTCGAGGAGGCTGCGGGAGATGCCCGAGGCTGCGGCTGCTGCGAACGCCATCACCACCGTGATCACGAGCCCGAGCGCGATGAAAGCGGAACCGACGAGGAGCGCCGCTCCGAGCATCACCGGTACGAGCCGCGCGCGTCCGACTAGGGCGAACGACGCGCCCGCGCCCACGACCGCTCCGACGCCGTGCATTGCGGAGAGAAACCCCGCGCCCGACCCTCCCATGTCGAGCTTCCCGACCGCGAGGACCACCGCGAGCACGTCGAACGCGCCGACCATGAGAAAGGTCGCGGTGATGACGACGACAACCTCTCGCGACGCGCTCGGGCGGGCCAGGACACGCGCACCCTCCGCGATCTGGCGCAGCGCTCCCTCGGGCGCCTCCTCACCCTCCTGTGGCAGCGGCAGCACGAGGTCACGCAGAGGCAGGAAGAGCAGCGCGGCGAGCGCAGCGCAGGTCGCGCCCGCAGCGTAGACGGTCCCCGGCTCCGAGACGGCGAGGATGAGCCCTGCGCAGGCGGGAGCGACGACGAGGACGACGCTTCCGATCCAGCCCGTGATCGCGTTGAGCGCAACGAGCTGCTCGGCGCTCCGGGCGATCCCGGGCGAGACGACCGCGAACGCGGGGTGCGTGACCGTGAGGGCCATCGCGGTGAGGGCGGCGAGCGTGTAGACGAGGACGGAGGGCGCACCGAGCAGGAGCGCCGCCGCGGTCGATCCCATCGCGACTGCCTGACCGGCGAAGGAGCCAAGCTGTACCCGGCTTGCCCCGAAGCGGTCGATCAGTGGGCCGGCAAACGTGGCGAAGATCGCCGTCGGCACGAGAAGAGCCAGGGAGACGACGCCCGTCGCCGTCGCACCGCCCTGCCCGTAGGCGTAGACGAGGATCGCGATCCAGGGGCCGTACTCGGCAAGGCCGTAGAGCGTCAGAGCGGCGACCGCCCGGAGCAGATTCCGGTCGCGCATCAGGGCAGAGACGGCAGCCAAGCCGCCGCTGGCCGCAGCACGATCGGTCAAAGCCGACGCTCGAGGACGCGGTCGTCGGGAAGCTCACCGAGACCGAGCAGAGCGGGCTCGGCGACCGCGCTCTCCGGCAGCAGCCCGACCAGCTCGCTCGGCCCCACCTCCACCCCGCGCCCGGCCGCCGCCTCGCGTACGCGGGCGACGACCGCGGCGAGCGGGGCGGCATCGACGTCGATCACGTTCAGCGACACCTGGACGCGGCCGCTCGCGGGCAGCAGGAGGCCGAGCGCCTGCACCCCGGGCATTCCGCCGCTCGACGCGCGCACCTCGGACGCGATCGCCTGGGCGTCGGCGCGCGTGCCCGTTCGGAGCTCGACGTTGAAGGCGACGAGCAGCGGCCGCGCCCCGATCAGGACGGCGCCGGCCCGCGAGTCGAGGGTCGGCGGCCCGAAAGCCGGCCGCAGCTCGCCGCGATCGATGCGGGCCTGGAGCTCTGCCGGCCCTCCGCGCCGGTAGAACGCGGGCCGCACGCCTTCGCCACTCTCACCGTAGAGGAACACCGGCAGGCCGAGCTCGTCGCCGACCCGTCGGCCGAGCTCGAGCGCGACCTCACAAGCCCGCTCCATCTGCCCAGGGCCGAGCGGAACGATCGGCACCACGTCAGCCGCGCCCACGCGGGGGTGGATACCGTCGTGCTCCCGCAGGTCGATCAGCTCGGCGGCCTGCGCGATTCCGGCCAGCAGCACGCCCGCGAGGTCGTCCTCGTCGGCCACGAGCGTGTACACGGAGCGGTGGTGCTCGGAGTCGGTGTGAACGTCGAGCACGCGGCCACGACCGCCGAAGGCGCCCGCGACGGCGGCGATCACGGCGGGATCGCGGCCCTCGGAGACGTTGGGAACCGATTCGAGAAGTGCCACGGATCTACTCTAGGCGGCAGGCCGGAGCCTCAACATGCGTCGCACCACCTCGATCACGGCACTCCAGCGCGACCTCGCGCACTGCCGGCTCTGCGCCGATGCGGGCTACCGGACCGAGTCCGCACCCGTCGTCCAGGGAAGTGCGGGCCGGCGCGCGTATCTCTACGGCCAGGCGCCCGGAATCGTCGAGGGCGAGGAGGGCGCCCCGTGGCGCGGCCGAGCGGGCCGGACGCTGCGAAGCTGGCTCCAGCTCGACGAGGAGAGCTTCGACGCCACGTTCTACTGCGCGTCGGTCACCCGCTGCTACCCGGGGCGCACCGCCGGCCGTGGCGACCGCACACCCGTGCCTGCCGAGCGGCGCCTGTGTGCCCCCTGGCGCGAGGAGGAGCTGCGGCTACTGCGCCCAGACCTCGTGATCACGGTCGGCGGCCTCGCCGCCCACGCGATCACGGGCGCACCGACGCTCACGGAGTGCGTCGGCAAGAGCTACCTGATCGACGACGCGATCGTGATCCCGCTCCCCCACCCGTCGGGTGCGAGCTCGTGGCTGAACGAGAGGGTCAACCGCGCGCGTCTCGGGAAGGCGCTCACACACGCGCGGCGGGAACTCGCTCGGCTCGGCGATCCCGGCTGACGCGGGTGCGCCGTGTGCGAGGATGCCGCCATGGACGACGAGCATCATCTGCCCGACGCCGAGATCGAGCACCGCATCGAGGGGCCTGTCTCGCCCGAGGCCGTCCGCGAGACGCGGCTCACTCCGGCCGAGGCAATCGCGGGGATGCGGATCCGCGTCCCCGAGCGCGGTAACCGCAAACTGCGCCGCGTGCTCGACCGCGCCAATGCCGACCCGCAGCTGAAGGCGTGGTGGCACGTGTCGAACGTCAACGCGGTCGCCCGGATGCAGATCAACGACCACTCCTGGGTGCACATCCAGATCGTCGTGAACATCGCTCTCAAGCTCCTGCGCCAGCTCACCAAGCACGGCGTCGAGCCGTCGGCGGTGCGCGACTACGGCCTCGCCAATGAGGACGCCGAGGTGATCGTGGCGCTGTCGGCCCTGATGCACTGCGTCGGCATGTCGGTGCACCGGCGCGGCCACGAGGACTTCAGCCTCTTCCTCTCGGAGCCCAAGATGCGCGACCTGCTAGAGGGGATCTACGACGAGCCGGAGCGCACGGTGGTGATCTCCGAGGTATTGCAGGCGATCACGAGCCACCGTTCCGACGGCGAGCCGCTGGCGCTCGAGGCGGGCATCCTGCGCGTCGCCGACGCGCTCGACATGGCGAAGGGCCGCTCGCGAATCCCGTTCGAGGCGGGCTCGGTGTCGATGCACTCCCTCTCGGCCGCGGCGATCGAGGAGGTCACGATCGAGGACGGCGAGGACAAGCCGGTCAAGATCGGAATCCTGATGAACAACTCCTCGGGGCTGTTCCAGGTGGACGGGCTGCTGAAGGCGAAGCTACGCGGCTCGGGTCTCGAGCCGTACGTCGAGGTTATCGCGCACATCGACACCGAGAACGAGAAGCGACTCGTCTCGGTCTACCGGCTCGAACCGTAGGGGTACCGAAGGCGACGCATCCGCCGCGTCGCCCGACCGACACCAATCCGCGCCTGGAGGAGCGAGGCGGATGCCTCGACCGCGGCAACCGCAAAGGATCGTCTCACGACCGCGGTGGGTCGACCTTCCCGGGGGTTGCTACGATCCCGCGCGAGCCCTGCGGGATCGTCTAATGGTAGGACGCCGGATTCTGGTTCCGGAAGTTGGGGTTCGAGTCCCTGTCCCGCAGCTCGCATCGCACCTTGTGGCTCTGAGCCACCTGCACGTTTCAGCGTTGCTCTTCGTGGCAACGATTGTGACAGGAGATCCTATGAAATTGTAAGGAAACAGCCCCGTGCTTGTGCGGGGTTCGCTACCGTCTTCTGAGCGAGAGACACGAGCGGCCCGCTTTGGCGCGGAGCCGTGAGCCCTGTCCCCGAGATGGAGGTCAGATCCTGAAAGCCCTAGCGACGGGTGCGTGCGCCCTGATTCTGTTGGTCTTGCCGGCAACGGCACAGTCCCAATCCGATGCAGACCTCGGCGCGCAGCTGACGCGCCATGTCAAGACGATGAAGAAGGATCGCCAGGTGTTGCAGTTCTTCTCAGCCCACCGCTGGCTGCTGAGCGATCCCCGCTTCTCCGTCGCCGCGAAGCGCGAGTTCCGGCTCCACACGGTGAGCCTCGCGCGGACGCAACGCAAGGCAGTCGCCGCCAAGCGCGCGCTTGCCCATCGCGCGACGACTCGCCGCCTCGCGGCCCTGCAGCTCGCGTCGCCCCAGGCGGTGATCTGCCGCGTCTTCGGAGCCAACTGCCGAGAGGCGCTCGCCGTCTCGCGTTGCGAATCGGGCCTCCAGACCGCCGCCCAGAACGGCCAGTACCTCGGCCTGTTCCAGATGGGCACGAACGAGCGACAGCTCTTCGGGCACGGCCCGTCGGCGCTCGAGCAGGCGAGGGCGGCCTACCGCTACTTCGTCGCCTCGGGCCGCGACTGGAGCCCCTGGTCGTGCCAACCCTGAGATGCCCCACCCAGGTTTCGTCTGCAAAGTGCGGGACCCGGCCCCCGGGCCGGGTTCCCACGGCACCCCCGACGTGGTAGGTGTCTGTACGTGACATGGCTTCGGCGGAGCGGTGATCGCCTGCGGCCGCTCGACGAAGCGGCCGCCTACGCGCGCTGTCACGGCGACCGAGACGAGTCCGTGCGCGTTGTCAAGCTCGAGCCGCGCCGCGCGCGTTACGACTCGCTGCTAGCGACCGGCGAGGGCATCCGCCGCAGCCTCGAGGCCCGGATCGACGGCCGCGACGGAGACGTCGAGCCCGTCGCGACTCCCGACGTGGCGCCGTCCCCCTAGCCTTCAGTCGCGTCGAACGAGGATCTGCTCGAGCTGCTTCTTGCCGATTTCCGGCACGGTCGCGCCCTCGGCCGGGTAGCCGACCGGGATCACGACGTACGGCCGCTCGTTCTCAGGCCGTTCGAGCACCCTGTGCAGAAAACCCATCGGGCTCGGCGTATGGGTGAGCGCGACGAGGCCCGACGTGTGGAGCGCCGTGAGCAGGATGCCGACTGCGATGCCGACCGACTCGCGAACGTAGTAGTGCTTCACCTTGGTGCCGTCCGCACGAAGCCCGTACGCCTGCTCGAACACGACGATCACCGCGGGGGCGATCTCGAGGTGGGGCTTGTGGCGGTCGGTGCCAAGGGGCGCCAGAGCGTCGAGCCAGTCCTGTGACATCCTCCCTTCGTAGTTGCGGCGCTCCTCCGCTTCGGCCGCCTCGCGCATCCGGCGCTTCAGCTCGGGATCGGTGACAACGACGAACGTCCAAGGTTGCTGGTTCGCACCGGACGGGGCCGAGCCGGCGGCCGCGATCGCGTTCTCGATCAGGCCCGGAGGCAGAGACTCGGGAGAGAAGTCGCGCACCGTCCGGCGCTGCTGCGCGGACTCGAGGAACGCGGCAGATCGGCGGGCCATCTCATCGGCCGGGAGCCGCTCGAAATCGAGCGGGCGAAAGCGTGGTCCGGGCACGCGGAGACGATACTCCAGGCACGTGGAGGCCGATGCTGCGGGTTCGGTACACTCCCTCGCCGCACGGCCCATTCGTCTAGTGGCCTAGGACACCGCCCTCTCACGGCGGCGGCACGGGTTCGAATCCCGTATGGGCCTTCAAGACCCGCATAGGCAAGCGGAAACGGCTTGAAATAGAGGGTCAAGAAGGTCACGTCTGCCGCCCCTGAGCAAGTGGTGCCCCCCTGGTGCCCCCCAAAGATCGCTTCTC
>JBBQRN010000003.1:0-166292 GCA_038214705.1 Gaiellales bacterium
CGCGACGATGTTTGCGGCCACGCGTCGGCGTAGCTCTGGAGAGAATCCGCGACGAAGGAGCGTACCGCGGATTCTTCCCGGATCTACGCGACGATGTTTGCTGCCACGCGTCGGCGTAGATCTGGAGAGAATCCGCGACGAAGGAGCGTATCGCTGATTCTCTCGGGATCGACGCGACGATGTTTGCTGCCACGCTTCGCGTGGATCCTGAAGCCGGGAACCTACGGTTCCCGGTGAGCCCTCCCTTCCATCTCCTGCGCAGTCGTGCCATCTCCTGCGCAGTCGTGCGTTCGTGGGCGGGGGCGTGTTCTACTCCTGGGCTTCCGTCGCGCAGCAGGTCTTCTGGGCTTCCCCGGTGGCGGCGTCACTACACTCCGGCCGTGGACCTGCCGTCCCCCGAAGTGCTCGTCGCCGAGCTTGCCGAGCTGATCGCGATTCCGTCGGTCAGCGCAGATCCCGAGCGCCAGGCGGACGTCGCCGCTGCCGCCGAGTGGGTCGCCGCGTTCGTGCGCGGTGCGGGTGGCATGGCCGAGGTGATCCCCTGGGGTGAGCGGCCGCTCGTCGTAGGCGAGATTCGCGCGTCCGCGAGTCCCGCGACCGCAGCCACGATCCTCTGCTATGGACACTTCGACGTCCAGCCTCCCGACCCGCTCGAGTTGTGGGACTCGGACCCGTTCGTTCTCGTCGAGCGCAACGGCTGGCTCGTCGGTCGTGGCATTGTCGACGACAAGGGCCAGCTCTACATGCTCCTGAAGGCGGCCGAGCTGCTGGCCGCCGCCGGCGAGCTGCCGGTCAACCTCCGTTTCGCCTGTGACGGCGAGGAGGAGATCGGCGGCCACTCGATCGTCGACTGGGTTGCGGCGGACGAGCGCGGGGCCGACGCGGCCGTCGTCTTCGACGCTGGCATGATCTCGCGGGAACTGCCGGCCTTCTATGTCGCGGTGCGCGGCCTCTGCTACTTCCACGTCAAGATCAGGACGGGCGGGCGCGATCTCCACTCCGGCATGTACGGGGGCGCGGCCCTCAATGCCGTGCACGCAATCATGCAGGCGCTGTCTGCGGTCCTGCCCCGCGACGGCAGGCTGCCAGAGCCGCTCCGCGCCGGCTGTGTGGCCCCCGTCCAGGCGGAGACAGACGCCTGGGAGCTCTTGCCCGGCGGAACCGCGGTGCTCGGCGAGGCGTTCGCGAAGGCGGCCGACCCGCAGGCGGCGGCCGAGTTCTATCTCCGCACGTGGGCCGAGCCGTCGGTTGACGTGAACGGGGTCGTGGGGGGGTCGCCGATCCTGCTGAAGACGGTGATCCCCGTCGAGGCCGAGGCGAACGTCTCGATCCGCCTCGTCGCGGGTCAGGATCCGGACGTGATCGCGCCGGCTTTCGAGCGGCTGATCCGGGATGCGGCACCGGCAGGGGCCGAGGTCGAGGTCACCCTGCTCTCGGGGGCTCCCCCTGGGCTCATCCCCGCAGAGGCTCCGGCGCTCCAGCTCGGCCTCGACGCGTTCGAGGAGGTGCTCGGCGTGCGGCCGCTGCTCATCCGTTCCGGGGGCGCGATCCCGCTCGTCTCCGAGTTGGCGGTGCGTGGTGTCCCCGCGATCCTGACCGGCTTCTTTCTGGCCGAGTCGAACCTCCACTCGCCGAATGAGCGGCTGCCGGCGGCCTCGCTGCCGCTCGGGATCGAGGCCGCGGCCGCGCTCTTCCGTCACCTCGCGCGCCTTGGCTAGCGCTCCATTCACCTCGCCTCTTGCCGCCGCGCTGCGCGACGACGTGCTCGAACGCTTCCTCCGCTACGTGCGGATCGACACGCAGGCCGAGGAGGGCTCCACGACCTACCCGAGCACGGCGAAGCAGCTCGACCTCTCGCGGCTGCTCGCCGACGAGCTCCGCGAGCTCGGTCTCGCCGATGTCGAGCTGACCGAGCACGGCTACGTCTTCGCAACGCTGCCTGGCACGGAGGGGACGCCCGTGATCGGGTTGATCGCGCACGTCGATACGACGCCCGAGTCACCGGGGGCGGGTGTCTCGCCGCTCGTTCACGAGGAGTACGACGGGACACCGCTCGTCCTTCCCGGCGATCCGACGCAGGTGCTCGACCCCGCCGAGGAGCCTGCCCTGGCGACGAGGGTCGGCCACGACATCGTCACGAGTGACGGCACGACCCTGCTCGGTGCCGACGACAAGGCCGGTGTGGCCGAGATCATGGCCGCGGTGGCCTACCTCATTCGTACGCCTGAGCCTCGGGCAACCGTGCGGGTCGGGTTCACAGTCGACGAAGAGGTCGGCGCGGGAACACGGTACTTCGACCTCGAGCGCTTCGGCGCCGAGGCGGCCTACACGCTGGACGGGTCAGGACTGGGCGAACTCGAGATCGAGACGTTCTCGGCCCGCCAGGTGCGCGTCTTCATTCGCGGCCGCGGAGCCCATCCCGGGACAGCGAAGGGAAAGCTCGTGAACGCGGTCAAGCTGGCGGCAGACTTCGTGTCGTCGCTGCCGCAAGGTGAGCTTTCCCCGGAGACGACCGAGGGGCGGGAGGGGTTCGTCCACCCGTCGCGCATCGTCGGCGCGGCGGAGGAGGCGACGGTGACGCTGATCGTCCGTGACCACGACGACGCGTTGCTCGAACAACACACCGCGCGCGTGCTGGCGCGTGCCGCCGAGATCGAGGAGCGCGAGCCACGGGCCCGCGTGACGACGGAGGTTGTGGAGACCTATCGCAACATGAAGGCGGCGATCGACCGGCATCCCCGGGTCGTGAGCGCAGCGGAGGAAGCGATCCGTCGCGCCGGTGTCGAGCCCGTCCGCGCGATCATCCGCGGCGGCACCGACGGCGCCCGGCTCTCCGAGATGGGGTTGCCGACGCCGAACATCTTCACCGGCGGCCAGAACTACCACTCGGTGCGCGAGTGGGCGAGCGTTCAGGACATGGCCGCCGCGGCGGCGACGGTGGTCGAGCTCGTGCGCGTCTGGGCCGAAAAGGCCTGCCTGCAAGCGACGTAGCGAAGGCCGACTAGAGCCGACGACTCATGCCATCATGGAAGGGAGGGGCCACTGGGGAACCGGAGGTTCCCGGCTTCAGGATCATGCGAAGCGTGCAGGAAATATGACCGCTCTACGCATCGTGAACGCCGCAGCCGAGCCAGTCGTGGCCGAAGCGGCGCATCTCGGCGATCACAGGGAGAAGGGCGACACCCTTCTCGGTCAGCTGGTACTCGACGCGGGGCGGCGACTCGGCGTAGCTGCGGCGCACGACGATCTCCTCCGCCTCGAGCCAGCGCAGGCGCTCCGCCAGGGTGCGGGGGCTGATCCCGTCGCACGAGTGCTCGATCTCGGTGAACCGCCGCGGCCCCTCGGAGAGGTCGTGCAGCAGCAGCACCGTCCACTTGGCGCCGATGATCTCCGCACACGCAGCGACCGAGCACGTCTCGGACTGGTGAACCTGGAGCATCGTGCGTGTAGCCACAACCGGATCATACCTTCCGCCCCGGGCGATTTCAGTCCCACGGCGGAGGCTGATGCACCCAGCGGCCGCCGACCATCGTCGCGACGACGTCGACCGACTCGAGCTCCTCGGGCGGGCAGGTGAACGGATCGCGCGAGAGGACGACGAGGTCGGCGAGGAAACCGGGCAGGAGCTTGCCCCTGCGCCGCTCGTCGCCCGCGAGCCAGGCGGGCGTGACGGTGGACGCGATCAGCGCCTGCTCGGTCGTGAGCGCCTCCTCCGGCCGCCAGGCGGGCCGCCCGTCGATCGTGCGCAGCACCCCGGCGCGGACCCCGGCCAGCGGGTCGAGCTCCTCGACCGGCGCGTCCGAGCCGGTGGCGACGACGGCACCGGAATCCCAGAGTGTGCGGAAGGCGTAGATGCCCTCGAGCCGGTCACCCCAGTAGCGCTCGGCCAGGTCCCTGTCGGACGGTGCGTGCATGAGCTGGATCGAGCACGCGATGCCGAGCTCGGCGAAGCGGGGGATGTCGAGCGGGTCGAGGCACTGCGCGTGCTCGATTCGCTGCCGCAGCCCGAGCGGCTGCCACAGGTGTCGGGTCGCCTCGAAGGCGTCGAGCGCGTTGCGGTTGGCGCGGTCGCCGATCGCGTGCACGGCGACGGGCCAGCCGGCTTCGGCGGCCCGCGTGACGATCTCCTCCAGTTCCTCGCGACTCGTGATCTCGACGCCGGAGCCGTCCAGCATCAGCGCGGTCTGTGAGCCGAGCGTCCCGTCCATGAACGTCTTCACGTAGCCGAGGCGAAGGAAGTCGTCGCCGACGCGCGAGCGCAGCTTGAGCGTAGCGAGCTCTGCCAGGTGCTCTGCCGGCAGCGACTGCCAGACGCGCAGCGACAGCCCCTCGCGCTCGTGGATGTGGCCGAAGATGGAGGCGGCGCCGAGCCAGCCGTCCTTGTCGTGAATCGCGGCGACGCCGCGCGCATTGGCAAGCCTGATCCCCTCGCGCGTCGCCTCGACCCACTCGTCCTCGCTGATCGTGACGAACCGCTCACGAAAGCGCCACGCCGACTCCTCGCGAAGGACGCCGGTGGGCGCACCGTCGCCATCGCGCTCGACAACGCCGCCGTGGACGTCCAGGTCACCGCGTGCGACGGCCAGAGCAGCGGTGTTGAGCCAGAGCGAGTGGTAGTCCTTCGACCAGAGGGCCGCGGGCGTCTCGCCGGTGACCGCGTCGAGCGCCGCCGCGGCGGGCCGGTCGGTCCAGTCAGCGTCGCGCCAGCCCGTGCCGCGGATCCACGTTCCCGCCGATCGAGGATGCGCGGCGACGAGCGCCAACGCGGCCTCGACCGAGCCCGCCTGCTCGAGGTGGACGTCATGCCGGGAGAGCGACCACGTGGGAAAGTGCGTGTGCGAGTCGGTGAATGCGGGCAGCACGCAGCGGCCCCGCAAGTTGACACGCTCGGGAGTCGGGAGCGCCCATTCGTGCGTTCCCACCCCACCGGCGACGAGCGGCCCTGCGATCGCCAGCGCGCCGGCGGTCGGGAGCGATGGGTCGAGAGTGCGCACGACGCCGTTGTCGAGGATCACGCGCCCAGCGTACTGCGACGGGCCCGTGCGAGGCGATCCTACGCCGGGTTCCAGCGACCGCCTCGGCCGAGCCCCAGTAGTTCTGGTATCTGGGAGACGCTGTGCCGAGAGGGTCAGGGCTGCAGCGAGGCCGGGTCTACCATCTCGAAAGCGGAGCCCGGCACCCGGCCGAGCGTGTGCAGGGCGTCGTTCGACCAGCGCGGGTCGGGCACGCCGGAGACGAACCAGTCGGAGCCGTTGTCGGCGACGACCATCCCGTATTCCTTCAGCGCCTGCAGGACGACGCGCGCCTGGCGGGGGAATCCTGAGATGTCGAAGTCTCGCCTCAGCCGGAAGCGTGCCCCCATCGGGGGCAGCGAGGGGTCGGTCAGCGAGCTTGCGAAGTGGCGCGCAGGCCAGACGTAGCTGCGCTGGGTCCGGGAGACCGTGAACCGCAACGCATGATCGATTCGCCCCGAGACAACCTCGTCGTAGCGGGCGAGCCCCGGCAGGATCGGTAGCCCGGCTGCGTCAGCGGAGGTCCAGCCCGCAGCGCGGAGCCGGTTCGAGCGGAGTTCCCAGATCGCGCCCGAGCCCGCCGTCCAGCGACCGCCGACGCGGCGGAGGGCGTAGAGCTCGTAGAGACGGCAGGCATCGCGATCGACGATCAGCGCGTGGCGGTCACCGTCGGAGGCGGCGCCGCCCTCGATCTTCACGCCGGCCGGAATCGGGTAGGGGCCACGATCGGACTCGTCCGCGTACTCGAAGAGGACGCTGCTCTTCCGCTGCGCCTTGCCCACGTAGGTGACCGGGATCCCGATCGGGCCGCCGTTCCAGAGGCCGGAGCCGAAGTCCGCGTGCATCGTCTTCGTGGGGCCGATCGTAGCGACCGTCGCCGCCGACCCCGGCGCGATGGGAAGCGTGTCGATGCGCCGGTTCCAGGCATTGTCAGCGGGGAAGATCGCGCACGCCCCTGCACCGGGTAGCGGCTTCCCCGATGCGGCGGCCACGAGGCTCGCGACCGCGACGGTGAGGGCTACGGCGAGGAACCTCATCCCCTCAACCTCGGCAGGCCGGAGCCCCGGCTCAACCCTCGATCCGGGGTGGTGTGGTCTTCGGGTAGCGCGCCCTGACGTCGTCGACGAACGCCGCCAGCCGGTCGGCGATCGCTGCGTCGTGGATCTCGAGCACGTTCTCGGCATTGCGTTCGCCGGATCGCGAGAAGTTGTACGAGCCGACAAAGGCCACGTCGTCGGCGACCACGACCTTGGCGTGCATGAAGTCGTGCACCGACTCCGGCGTCCAGGGCGTCGTGATCTTTCCCGAGAACGGAGCACCGGAGAGGATCCGCTGGAGGAGGGGGATCTTCCAGGCGCTGACGCCGTTGGTTGCCCACTGTTGGAACACCTGGTCGACCTGCGTCTCGTCGATCACGCCCGCCACGTCCGAGCGGTGCTCGTTCACGACCTCGACGAGCGTGGCGAGGATCGGCCCCGAGGTGAGCACCGGCGAGGCGATGCGCACCCGGGTCTGGGCCCGGCCCACGAACTTCGCGACCCGATGGGCAAGCGCCTCGCCGTACTCGGGCGTGAACCAGGCCCGCACGTCAACACCGCCGACGTCGATCGGCCGCGGCTCGACGCGTCCTGTGTGCTCGACATTCCCGCGCTCCCAGAGCTCGTCCATGTTGAGCGTGTACGCGCGTGCGAGCCCCGGGGCGCCGAGCACGCGCACGATCACGTTTTCCTGGCGGCTCCACGAGTCGTCGGTCCAGTTCGTCGAGCCGGTCCAGACGTCGGCGCCGTCGCGGACGACGTACTTGTGGTGCATCAGGTCGGGCACTCCGGCGACGCCGCGCGTCGGCACGGGGAGCTTCTCGATCGCCTCGGGTTTCATCTCGGGCGGCGGCGGCACCGGGATCGGGCCGGGATGGTCGATGTTGTAGACGAGCCTGATCGTGACTCCTCGCTGCTGCGCCGAGAGCAGGGTCGCGAGGACGAGCGCGCCGGCGTCGGTCTCGAAACGGACGTCGTAGAGCGCGAGGTCGAGGCTCTTCTCGGCGCCCCCGAGGAACGCCGCCACCTCGCGCGCGATCTCGGGTGGCGCCTGGCCGCCGTCGCTCAGCGTCCGTAACTCGATCGGCACTACGCGCTCGCGCGCAGCGCGGCCTTGCGTGCCCGCTTGGCCGACTGGTAGGCGTCGAGCGCTGCGGGAGAATCGACATCCGCCAGGCACTCGGTCTTCGGTGCGAACTCCTCCCAGCCGCTCGGTCGCACGCCGAGACGCTTGGCGAGCACTGCGACGAGGGAGCGGGCCTTCATCTCCCCGATCCCCGGCAGGGCGAGCAGCCTCAGCTCGAGGTCGGCGCCGTTCTTCGCACCGGTCCATACCGCCGCCGCGTCGCCGTCGTACTCGCTCGCGAGCACGGCGCAGTGCTGCTGCACCCGCCGCGCCATGTTGGCGGGAAAGCGGTGGAGCGCCGGCTTGGCGCGGAAGACCTCCTCGAGCGCGGACGGATCCATCGCGGCGATCTCCTTCGCGTCGAGGCCGCCGAGGCGCTTCGAGAGCTCGAGCGGTCCCGAGAATGCCTTCTGCACCGTTACCTGCTGGTCGAGCACGAAGCCGATCAGGAGCGCCAACGGATGCTCGCCGAGGAAGGCGTCGGCCTCGGGGTCGCCCGTGAAGTGAAGAGCCGGCATCCCCGGATCCTATCCGGCCTCGATCGCCTCATCGCGTGCGCGGTTACGCTGGGGGATATGGACGCACTGGCCGCCTTCACGCCCGCGACGCGCTCCTGGTTCGAGCGCGCCTTCGCCGGGCCGACCCCCGCCCAGACGGCCGCCTGGCCGGTGATCGCGACCGGCGCGCACGTCCTCGTGCAGGCACCGACCGGTTCGGGCAAGACACTCGCGGCCTTCCTGACCGGGATCGACCGGCTGAACGCGAGCCCCGGCGAGGGGCTGCGGCTCCTCTATATCTCACCGCTGAAGGCGCTCAACTACGACGTCGAGCGCAATCTACGCGGGCCGCTGGCGGGGCTCGGCTCCGAGCTCACGGTCGGCGTCCGCACCGGCGACACCGACCAGCGTGACCGGCGCCAGATGGTTCGCAAGCCGCCTGACATCCTGATCACGACGCCCGAGTCGCTCTTTCTCCTGCTCACCTCGCAGGCAAGGGAGATTCTTCGCGGGATCGAGACGGTGATCGTGGACGAAGTGCGCGCCGTCGCCGGCACCAAGCGCGGCGCCCACCTGGCTCTCTCCCTGGAGAGGCTCGAGCGCATCACCGCAGGCCCGTTCCAGCGGATCGGCCTCTCGGCGACCCAGCGTCCGCTCGAGGAGATCGGTCGCTTCGTCTCGGGTGGCCGGTCGATTGAGCTCGTCGATGCGGGAACACGAAAGGAGCTCGACCTCGAGGTCGTGGTCGCGCTCGAGGACATGCGCGAGCCCGGCTCGGACCCCGACCTCTCGCAACTCGTCCTGCCGGACGGCGTAGCAATGGCCTCGGGCTACGAGGCGACGACCCGCTCGATCTGGCCGTCGATCTACCCGGCCCTGCTCGAGCTCGTCCAGGCGCATCGCTCGACGATCGTCTTCGTCAACAACCGGCGGCTCGCCGAGCGGCTCGCCCTGCGGCTGAACGAGCTGGCAGGGGAGAACGTCGCGCGGGCCCACCACGGCTCGCTGGCGCGCGAGCAGCGAACCGAGATCGAGGAGCTGCTCAAAGCGGGGCAGATTCCGTGCCTGGTGGCAACCTCCTCGCTCGAGCTCGGGATCGACATGGGTGCGGTCGACCTCGTGATCCAGGTCGAGAGCCCCACGTCGGTCGCCCGCGGCCTCCAGCGCGTCGGTCGCGCGGGCCATGACCTCGGCGCCGTCTCCAAGGGGCGCATCTTCCCGAAGTTCCGCGCCGACCTGCTCGAGTCCGCTGTCGTCGCGAAGGCGATGCGCGAGGGCGCTATCGAGGAGACGAAGATCCCGCGCAACCCGCTCGACGTGCTGGCACAGCAAATCGTCGCGATCTGCGCCGACGACGAGATCGCGGTCGACGACCTGCACGAGCTCGTCCGCGGCGCGTACCCGTTTGCCGACCTCGCACGCTCCCAGCTCGACAACGTCCTCGACATGCTCGCCGGGCGCTACCCCTCCGACGAGTTCGCCGAGTTGCGGCCGCGGATCACCTGGGACCGGACGGCCGGCGTCGTGAAGGGCCGCCAGGGAGCCCGGCGGCTCGCCGTCACGAACGCCGGCACGATCCCCGATCGTGGCCTCTTCGGCGTCTTCCAGGTCGGCGACGGCGGCCGGGTCGGCGAGCTCGACGAGGAGATGGTCTACGAGGCGCGGCAGGGGCAGACATTCATGCTCGGCGCGTCCACGTGGCGGATCGAGGAGATCACCCGCGACCGCGTGCTCGTCTCGCCCGCCCCCGGAGCGCCCGGCGCGGTGCCGTTCTGGAAGGGCGAGGGCGTCGGCCGCCCGTTCGAGCTGGGGGAGAAGATCGGCAGAGCCTCACGCGAGATCGTCGCTCTCTCCGACGGCAAGGCGCTGGCGCGGCTCGGCTCGGACTACCACCTAGACCCGCTCGCCGCGAAGAACCTGCTCACCTATCTCCGCGAGCAGGCTGCCGCCAACGGCGGGGTCGTGCCGTCCGACCGGACGGTCGTCGTCGAGCGCTTCCGCGACGAGATCGGCGACTGGCGCCTCTGCATCCTCACTCCCTTCGGGGCGCGGGTGCACGCGCCGTGGGCGATGGCGCTGGGTGCCCGCCTGCGGGACTCGCTCGGGCTCGAGGTGCAGTCGATCTGGTCCGACGACGGGATCGCCTTCCACCTGCCCGAGGCCGACCTGCCGCCGCCGATCGCTGACCTACTCCTCTTGCCGGAGGAGATCGAGGATCTCGTCGTCCAGGAGATAGGGCAGACGGCGCTCTTCGGCGCGCGCTTCCGCGAGAACGCGGCGCGGGCGCTCCTGATCCCGCGGCGGCGGCCGGGGCAGCGCACGCCGCTCTGGCAGCAACGCTTGAAGGCGCAGAACCTGCTCCAGGTGGCGCGCAACTACGGGTCATTCCCGATCCTGCTCGAGACCTACCGTGAGTGCCTACAGGACGTCTTCGACCTGCCGGCGCTCAAGCACGTCCTGCGTGGCCTGCAGACGCGCGAGCTCGACCTCGTCGATGTCGAGACAACGTCGGCATCGCCGTTCGCGTCCTCGCTCCTCTTCGCCTATGTGGCGACCTACATGTACGAGGACGACACCCCGGCCGCCGAGCGGCGCGCGCAGGCGCTCTCTCTCGACCGCGACCTCCTGCGCGAGCTGCTCGGGCAGGACGAGTTGCGCGACCTGCTCGACCCCGACGCGCTGGCGGAGGTCGAGGCCCAGCTCGCGGGCAACCCTCGCTCGCCCGACGAGTTGCACGACCTGCTCCGTCGCCGGGGCGACCTGCGCGAGGGCGAGGCCGATGGTGCGCTGGCCGAGGTGCTCGTCGCTGAGCGGCGCGCGCTTCGGGTTCGCATCGCCGGGGAGGAGCGGCTGGTCGCGGCCGATGACGCCGGCCTCTTCCGCGATGCGCTCGGGGTGATGCCGCCGGGAGGTCTCCCGGAGGCGTTCCTCGGCGCAGTCCCTGATGCGTTGGCGATGCTGCTCGCCCGCTACGCCCGGTCGCACGGCCCATTCACGACAGCCGCGGCGGCCCTTCGCTACGATCTGGAGCCGGGCCGCGTGGAGGTGCTTCTCCACGAGCACGAGCTTGCCGATCGCCTCGTGCGGGGAGAGCTCCGCCCCGGAGGGACCGAGCGAGAGTGGTGCGACCCCGATGTGCTCCGGCGGCTGCGCCGCACCTCCCTGGCGGCGTTGCGGAAGGAGGTCGAGCCCACCGAGCAGGCAGCGCTCGGACGCTTCCTCCCGGCCTGGCACGGGATCGATCGGCAGGCGACCCTGCGCGAGGCGCTCGTCCCGCTGCAGGCGCTGCCGCTGCCCGTTTCGCTGTGGGAGAGCGAGGTGCTCCGTCGGCGCGTCCCCGGGTATCAGCCGGCCTGGCTCGACGCGCTCTGCGCGACGGGCGAGGTCGTGTGGGTCGGCGCGGGGCTCGACCGGGTCGCGCTCTACTTCCGCGCCGACGCGCCGCTGCTCGGCGCTCCGGGCGGCGCTCCCTCGCCCGAGGGAGAGGCGGCCAAAGCCGTTCGAGTCGCGCTCGGTGTCTCGGCCGAGTTCTGGCCCGACCTGCTCGCTGCCACCGGGCTCGATGCCGAGGCGGCGCTGCCGGCGCTCTGGGAGCTCGTCTGGACGGGCGAGGTGACGAACGACGCCTGGACGCCGCTTCGGGCCGCGCGTCGCTACGGCACGCCGGTCGTCGATCGCCGGCCTCGGCGGTTCTCGCGCACGCGGTCGGCCGCGGCGACGTCCACCCAGGGCCGGTGGTCGTTGACCGGGCGCCTGTTCCCGGATCCGGTCGATCGTCGTGCCCTGGCCGAGCTCCTGCTCGAGCGTCAGGGCATCGTCGTTCGCGACGGCGTGCGTGGCGAGGGGCTCGCCGGAGGCTACGGAGCCGTTTACGGGGAGCTCCGTGCGCTCGAGACGCTTGGCGGCTGTCGTCGCGGCTACTTCGTCGAAGGCCTCGGTGGAGCCCAGTTCGCGCTGGCCGGCGCAGTCGAGCGGCTCCGGGAGCTTCGCGAGGGTGCCGACCTCGACGCGCTCGTTCTGGCCGCCGCCGATCCGGCCCAGCCGTACGGGGCAGCCCTGCCCTGGCCGCGGCGAGCCGGATCGCGGGCTGCACGGGTCGCGGGCGCTCATGTCGTCCTGCTCGGCGGCGTCGCCGCTCTCTACGTCGAGCGCGGAGGTCGAACGCTCGTGCCGCTCCGAGAGCCGGACGAGGAATGGCTCGGGCCGGCACTCCAGGCGCTCGGTGACTGGGTGCGGGAAGGGCATGCCAAGCGCCTGGCCGTCGAGCGTTTCGACGGCCGCCCCGTGGCCGAAACGGAGGCGATGCCGCTCCTCGTCGAGGCCGGTTTCCTCGCGGGACCGCGACGTGCAGTGCTTCGTCCCTGAGTCACCGATCGCCGCTCAGCCGCTACCGTCGTCTGAGATGGACGTCTTTCGCTTCGTTCCGGGGTACGAGGAGGAGATCTACGGTGCCGGCAAGGAGCCGCTGCTCCTGCTCCTGATCTCGTTCCTGCTCGCATTCGCCCTGACCCGGCTCTACACCCGCCTTCAGCGCCGGCACGGCTGGGGCAGCGGGCGCCTCGGCGGCATTCACGTGCACCACATGGTGCCGGGGCTCGTGGCCGTTCTGCTCAGCGGGCTGATCGCCTTCTCGACATACACCAATCCCGCGGTCGTCGACATAGCGGCGTTCGCCTTCGGCGCGGGAGCGGCGCTCGTACTCGACGAGTTCGCGCTCGTCTTCCACCTCGAGGACGTGTACTGGGAGGACGAGGGACGCCAGTCGGTCGTCGCCACCGTGCTCGGTGCAGCGGTGATCGTGTTGATGCTCGTCGTCACCGCCCCGGCGGGGCTGCGTACGGACACCTTCTCCGACCGCAGCCGTGTCTACGCCGCCGCGTACCTCGGCGGCAATGCGCTCTTCGCATTGATGTCCCTTCTCAAGGGGAAGCCGTTCGTCGGTCTCACCGCGATCTTCGTTCCGGTGGTCGGCCTCGTCGGTGCCGTGCGCTTTGCCCACCCGCGCTCACCGTGGGCGCACATCTTCTATAGCGAGGCGAAGATCGCCCGATCCCGAGACCGCTTCTCGCGCTGCCTCGGCCAGCGGACGCGGAACCGGGTGGTCGCGGTGCTCGGCGGCTTCCCGCACCGCCCTGCGACCGGGTCATAGAGGCTAACTCCAGACCGACAGAAGCGCTCCGAAAACGACGCCGAACAACAGGTGGCGGAAGGTTGCCTGTGCGAACGCCCGGCCCGATCGCGCCATGGGTGGAAGCTCGGGCGAGCCCCGGGCCGGGTGGAACCTGTCGGTGAGCAGGGTCAGCGGATAGGTGAGGACGTGCTCGACCATCGCGAAGGCCACGGCGAGCCAGAACACGTTCCCTCCAACCCAGGTGAAGAGCGCCCAGAACACGAGGCCTGCGATCGCACCGTTCGCGATGTGCATCACCCAGCCCGCCACGCGCCAGTGCGGACCGCGGGTGACGAGCTTTCCGAGGATCGCGATGTCCGAGTACGGAAAGCGGAACACCCTCCGGTCGAGTGGCTCGACCAGACCCCAGACGGCCGCCGCCATCGCGCCCGCGAGCGCAGCCTGAGCCCAGGGGCTCACGCGCTCGCCAGCACGCGGAGCTTTGCCACGGCCTCTCCAAGGTCTGCGGCGGCGAACGTTGCCCCGAGCTCACGGGCGATCTCCGGCGTGACGGCGCTACCGCCCAGCACGATCGTCATCCCGGCGGGCACCGGGGTCTCCGCAAGCGACGTCCGGACGTGCTCCAGGGCGTCTGTCCTCGTCGCGCTGATGCAGGTGACGATCGCGCCGGTGTCGTGCGCGAACGCCAGGGCCGACTCGACAGGCGTGTCGGCGCCGAGGAATTCGACACGCCATCCGTCTGCGCGGAGCGCGACCGCGAGCATCATCAGGCCGATCTCGTGCTGCTCGCCCGGCGCGCAGGCGAGGACCGCGCTACCCCGGACGCTGCCGCGTCCTTCCGAGGCGAGGCCGCCGAGGTGCGCCCGGACCTTGCCGGTGAGGAGATGCTCCTGCGCGATCGACGCCTCGCCCGCGTGCCAGGCGTCGCCGACCCAGCCGAGTACCGGTGCGATCACTTCGCCGAAGGCCTGCTCGACCGGGAGAACCGCAAACGCCTGATCGAGCAGCGCCGAGAGCGAGTGCGGCTCGTTGTCGCGGATCGCAGTGATCATCGCCTCGCGAAGGGCAGCGGGGTTGGCGAGCGGCGGCGGGCCGGCCTCGTCGAGAATCCGTGCGGCTTCGCCGATCCGCCATCCCTCCTCGATCCTGTCGCGGAGCCATTCGACCCGTTGCACGTCCCCCTCGCCGTAACGGCGCTGGCCGCCGGCCGTCCGCTCCGGTCGGAGAACCCGGTAGCGAAGCTCCCACTTGCGGAGCGTGTCCGGCGCGACTCCGGTTCGTCGGGAGAGTGCTGAGATATTGAGGAGGGGAGCAGCCATTGGATTTTTCCTGGACGAAGTCTACGCTGAATGAATGCCAGAGGGAGATTCGTTGCATCGCATCGCCGTCCAGCTGCAGCCACTGGTGGGCCATGGTGTCGAGGCCTCCTCACCCAATCCGCGCGGGCTCGTGACGGGCGTTGCCGCCGCCGTTGACGGGCGCCGTCTCGCCGGAGTGGAGGCGGTCGGGAAGCACCTGCTTCTTCGCTTCGAGGGCGGCGTGACGGTGAGAAACCACCTCCGGATGACGGGCCGCTGGCGGGTGGACCGGGCGGACGTCCCCCTGCGGGGCCGGCCGTGGCTCCTGCTGCGCGCCGGCGGCCTCGCCGCGACGCAGTGGAACGGGCCGGTGCTGACGCTCTCCCGGGAGGCGCTACGTCAGGTCGGTCCCGACATTTTGGCTCTGCGCATCGACCTCCAGGCAGTCGCCGTGGGGTTGCGCGCATCCGAGCCGGGGCGCCTGGTCGGCGAGGCACTCCAGGACCAGCGTCTGGTGGCCGGGATCGGGAACATGTGGATGTCCGAGTGCCTCTGGGCGACGCGTCTCTCCCCATGGCTGACCGTTGGCGAGGTCGACGACTCGGGCCTGTGCGACGCCCTCGAGTGGGTCCGACGAGCGATGCAGGACTCGGTCGAGGGCACGCGACCGGCGCGCGCCGTGTACAGGCGGGTCGGTCGCCCGTGTATGCGCTGCGGGACCGCGATCCTTGGTCGAGGGCAGGGCGAGGCGAACCGCGTCGCGTACTGGTGCCCGACCTGCCAACCCGGCTCCGTGTCGGCGGGCAGCACAGGAGATCCGCCGCCGAGGACGTAATCAGCCCCGTGCCGCTTCGCGCGCCCCTTCTTCACTCCGCCCTGCGCAGCTTCGCGCTGGGAGCGTTCGCCTACCTCTTGCGCGAGCTCGACGACGGCGCCGAGCTGCCGGTCGCGTTCGTCGAGCACGAGTACGGTTCGGGGCCGTCGCTGTACGAGTACCGACCTCTCGTGCGGGCGTTTGTCGAGAATCGCACCTCGCAACTCCGGGGCCGAGCGGACGCCGTGATCGCGCTCGAGGAGCTGGGGCGCGAACCTGCAGCTGCGATCTTCGCGCGCGCGCACGCCGGTCCACGACCGTCGGCAGACGAGGCGCTCTTCCGTACCGTTCTCGTCGGCCTGCTCGTCTCCACCGCCGAGGCCTGCGGCGGCTTCGACTGGGACGATGACTCGTTCGACCACACGTATGCCGATTTCGAACGCTCGCTCTTCGGCGAGCGGCGGACGTACGCCGCCGTCGCCCCTCTCGTCGGCCTCTCGGTGGCAACGCAGATCGAGCTCGCTCCGGGCCTGCGCGTACGCACCGTCGCCGACGGCGAGCTGGCCCGGCACTGGCCGGAGGCGAATTCGATGGTTCCGAAGGACTTCGGCCGCGAGACCGACCGCTATTGCGTGCTCGAGCTGCGCGCCGCCCTCGACGGCACCGAAGATCCGCCTGACGCACCGGCCGAGATCGCCGACGCGGTGAGCGCGATCCGGCTCGCCACCGCTGCCCCGCTCTCGGCCGGCCCGGTGTTGTTCGAGACGCTCGATGGTCGACCCTTCGGGATCAGGCCCGTCCTCCCGATCGCGGCAACGCAGCCCCCCGGCGAGGCGACCCGGCTCGACAGCTTCCGCGGTGGCCTTGCCGGCGAGATCCTGCTCCGACTGGGTCTTGCGGATGCCGACAGCGCCCTGGCGGAGGCGCTCGACCGCTGGGAGCTCTCGCTCTTCCAGAACGAGCCGTTCCGCTCCGAGCAGCTGCGCGCAGCCTTCACTGCCCTCCTGGGGGACACGTGGCCCCTGCGAACGGCCGTCCTGCTCGAGACCGACGCTGCCGAGCGCTCCGCCCTCCACACCGACTTGAGCAGTCTGGCCGGTGGTGGCGTGGCAACCGAGCGCGTCACCGATGCCGCCCGTCGAGCTGTGGTCGAGGCGCTCCAACGCGGCGACCGAGCAGCGCTCCTCCGCGAGCTCGACGAGACCTTGCTCGGCGGCCGCGACCGCCGCGGCCTGCGCCTCGCGGTGTAGGGCGGCGTCTCGCATCTACGCTAGGTCGATCGCAGGGAAACCTCTGATCCTGCTCACCGGCGCCACGGGGTACGTCGGGGGGCGACTGCTCAACGCGCTGGAGCGGCGTGGCGAGCGTGTCCGTTGCCTCTCGCGCCGACCGGAGCTGCTCCAGGGCAAGGTCGGAGCCGCAACCGAGGTCGTCGGTGGAGACGTGCTGGTGCCCGAGACGATCGCACCTGCGCTCGCCGGCGTCGACACCGTCTTTTACCTCGTCCACTCGATGAGCTCGAGCCGGCCTTTCGACGAGGCCGATCGCGCTGCGGCACTCGCTTTCGGCGAGGCCGCAAGAAACGCGGGCGTCCGGAAAATCGTCTATCTCGGCGGGCTGGGACGCGGCGAGCTCTCGGCGCACCTCGCCTCCCGACAGGAGGTGGGCGAGATCCTGCGGGTCTCGGGTGTGCCGACGATCGAGTTCCGCGCGTCGATCGTGATCGGCTCGGGAAGCGCCTCCTTCGAGATGATCCGTGCACTCGTGGAGAAGCTCCCGGTGATGGTGACGCCGCGCTGGGTCCGGGTGCGCGCCCAACCGATCGCAATCGAGGACGTGATCGCATACCTGCTCGCCGCGCTCGACCGGCAACCCACGGGTGCCGAGCTCTACGAGATCGGTGGCGCGGACAGCGTCACCTACCTCGAACTGATGCAGGACTACGCGGCCCAGCGAGGGCTGCGTCGACGGATGATTCCCGTGCCGGTACTGACCCCACGCCTCTCGAGCCTCTGGCTCTGGCTCGTCACGCCCGTATACGCAGGGGTCGGCCGCAAGCTCGTCGACTCGCTACGCAACGAGACGGTCGTCGAGGATCCCCGCGCGCTCGAGGTCTTCCCGGTGCGCCCGCGCAGCTCCCACGACGCGATCGCCCGGGCGCTCGCGTTCGAGGATCAGGCGATCGCCGAGACTCGCTGGTCGGATGAGGCCTTCGCCGACGGCACGCCCTACGGAGGTGTGCGGCGCGGTTCGAGGCTCGTCGACTCGCGCTCGGTGGCCGTCGCAGTGACCCCGGCCGAGGCGTTCGCACCGATCCAGCGGATCGGTGGCGACACCGGGTGGTACAAGGGCGCCCTGCTGTGGCGGTTGCGTGGGCTGCTCGATGTCGTCGTCGGGGGGCCCGGACTACGGCGCGGACGGCGCGACCCGGTCGGGCTCGCGGTCGGGGACACGCTTGACTTCTGGCGGGTCGAGACGTTCGAGCCGGACCGGCTGTTGCGTCTTCGGGCGGAGATGAAGGTCCCGGGGCGAGCCTGGCTGCAATTCGAGGTCACCGCCAGCCCGAATGGCGGTGCGGTTATCTCGCAGACGGCGATCTTCGATCCGTCGGGGCTCTTCGGCCTCGTCTACTGGTACGCGCTCTGGATCTTCCACGGCTACATCTTCGGCGGCATGCTTCAGAGCCTCGCGGCCGCCGCCACGGCACGAAGTCGGCACCCAATCGGCACAGACACGTCGCACCTTTCGCTCTAGCCTTCACTTCATGGAGGAGGCCCGCAGAGTGCTCGAGCGACTAGAGCGGATCGAGGCGCTCGACCGGAGTGCGGCAGACCCGGCGGATCTGCTTGCGGAGCTGCGCGGCCTCCTCTCCGAAGCCGAGGCATGGGTACGAACCGAGGGAGGTGATGCGGCGGACGACGCCGTGATCCGATTGCGCGGTGCGCTCGCGAGAGACGCCGTGCCGGCCTGAGCGGGCAGATCGGCGGGCGCGATGGCAGAAGCTCAGCGGTCGGATCGTCTAGGGTGACCCGGTGATCACGCACTGGGACGAGGTCGAGGGCGTTCGCAAGGAGAAGGGTCACATCGCGGGAACGTGGCAGCCGCTGACGGGCGCGAACTCCGTCGCGACCGGCCTGAGGCGCATCGCGATCGATCCCGGGCGGTGGGCGACGCCGCTCCACCTCGAGGGCTCTGAGGAGGAGATCTTCTACGTCCTCTCGGGGACGGGCGCTTCGGTGCAGTGGGAGGGAGGCCTGCATGAGGCGTACGCCGTCGGGCCCGGAGACTGTCTCGTGCATCTCGCGCTCGAGCATGCGCACACGCTGTGTGCGGACGACGACGGTCTCGTCGTGCTCGCCTTCGGCCAGCGCCACTACGCGGCGAACACGCTGCTTCCGCGGGCCGGCGTCTCGTGGCTCGGACCGACCTGGGTGCTGCAGGGCGCTCCGGAGGATCATCCCTGGACGCGGGAGGCAGCCATCGGCCCGCCCACTTGGGAGGCGCTGTCGGAGCAGCCGCCGCGTATCGTCAACGTCGCAGACGTGCCGGAGTTCGAGCGACTGGGTGCCACGGTGTCGCGTCGTGCACGCGATCTCGGGCGCGCCGCGGGCTCCGAGAGGACTGGGCTCAAGCTCTACGACGTCGCACCGGGGAAGCTGATGAACCCTCCGCACAGCCACTCGGCCGAAGAGGAGATTTTCGTCGTGCTCGGTGGCAGCGGCACCGTGACGACGTGGCCCCACCCGCGCGCGGCGCACGAGCCGGACCGATGGCCGGCGGGAACGGAGACCTCCGAGCTGCGTGAGGGGAGCGTTGTGGCATGCCCCGCCGGCCGGGGGCGCCCGCTCAGCCTCGAAGGGGGTCCTGACGGTATGACCGTGCTGGCCTACGGCACCCGCGACCCGAACGACATTACCTACTACCCTCGCTCGGGGAAGATCAGCTTTCGCGGAGTCGGCGTGATCGGCAAGGTGGAGCAGGTCGACTACTGGGACCGCGAGGATTGAAGGAGTGCAGGAAACCGTCGTGAATGAGGCGCCATGGGATTCGTCCGACTGCTGCCGCGCTCCTCGTCGAGGACCCGTGACTCCGCCGTCGAGATGGAGCCCGAGGTCGACGTGAGCGAGGTCGAGCCCGTGCCCGCCGTCGATCTGACGCTCGCCCCCGAGCCGTCCGCAGAGCCGCTTCTCGTCGACGAGCCGGCGCCGCCGATCGTGTCTGCTCCGGTCGTCGTGCCGCAGGCCCCGCTGCCCGGCGCCACCGGCACCCGCGTGATCGCGCTCGCGAACCAGAAGGGTGGGGTCGCGAAGACGACGACGACGCTCAACCTCGGGGTTGCGTTCATGGAGATGGGCCATCGTGTCTTGCTGATCGACCTCGACCCGCAGGGCAACTTGACGATGAGTCAGGGCCTCAATCCCGACACCATCGAGACGTCGATGTTCGACGTGCTCGTGCGCAAGATTCCGATCACGGACGTGATCGAGCGGCGCGAGGTCGATATCGCGGTCGCGTCGATCGACCTGGCCGGGGCCGAGCTCGCGCTGTCGGCGCTGATCGGGCGTGAGCGCTCACTCGAGAAGGCCCTCGTCGAGGTGCGCGACCGTTACGACTTCATCCTGATCGACACGCCGCCTTCACTCGGCCTCCTGACGATCAACGCATTCGTTGCCGCAACCGGCGTGATCGTGCCCGTCCAGTGCGAGTACCTCGCGCTCCGCGGCCTCGTCCAGCTCGAGAACACGCTCGCTATGGTGCGGGAGAACCTGAATCCGCGCGTCGGAGTAGAAGGGATCGTGCCGACGATGTACGACGGCCGGACGCTCCACGCGCGCGAGGCGGTCGAGATCCTTGAGGAAAACTTCGGCGACCTCGTCTACAAGACCCGGATTCGCAAGACCATCCGCTACGCGGAAGCGCCCGTGAAGGGCAGCTCCGTGCTCGCGTACGACCCGACCGGCGCAGCATCCACTGCCTACCGTGACCTCGCGAAGGAGGTGCTGCATGGCGCGGAAGCGCGCGAGCATGCGTGAGGGCCCGCTCGCCGAGCTGTTCCGGGCGACCGAGGCGGCCCAACGCCAGCAGGGTAGTGAGGAGCAGGGTGACGAGGAGCCCGCGGACGAGCCGCTGCCTCCTGCGGCACAGGCAGCCGACGAGCAGCCGACCCTGATCCAGGAGCCCTCTGCGAGCGCGTCCCCGCCGAGCGCGCCGGATCGGCAGCGTCGCGAGGAGGCTGCCCTCGAGGAGACGGTCGAGCACGTTCACGAGTTCGCCGAGGAAGGGATTGCGGTCGTGGTTCCTCTCACCCCGGCCCCGCGGGAGCCGGTGAAATCCGGCGCGCCTCCCGCGCGACCGGATCCTCCGTACGAGCCTCCCGCGAGCCGGTTCATCCAGCCGATGCCGGAAGGCGCCCCACGTCTCCACGTGGGTGGCGAGGCCGCGTCCTACCTCGCCGTGATCCGCGTCGTCGGCGTCGGAGGCGGCGGCCTGAACGCTGTCAACCGGATGATGGATGCAGGGATCGCCCAGGTCGACTTCATCGCCGTCAATACCGATATGCAGCAGCTGAACCTCTCAGATGCTCCCGTCAAGATCCATATCGGCGAGGAGTTGACACAGGGCCTCGGCTCCGGCGCCGATCCCGAGACGGGACGGCTCGCTGCCGAAGAGGCCTACGACCAGGTGCGGTCGGCTCTGCGTGGCTCGGACATGGTGTTCGTCACCGCCGGAGAGGGCGGTGGTACCGGCACCGGCGCGGCTCCCGTCGTGGCGAAGATCGCACGTGACCTCGGCGCTCTGACGGTCGGCATCGTGACGACACCGTTCCGCTTCGAGGGAACGAAGCGGCGCCAGTCGGCCGACTCGGGTGTCGAGGCCCTGAGGGCCGCCTGCGACACGGTGATCGTGATCCCGAACGACCGGCTCCTCGAGGTGCTCGACCGCTCGACGTCGATGGTGGACGCTTTCAAGATCGCGGACGACGTCCTGCGCCAGGGTGTGCAGGGCATCTGCGACCTGATCACGATGCCGGGGCTGATCAACCTCGACTTCGCGGACGTGCGCACGATCATGTCGGACGCCGGCTCGGCGCTGATGGGGATCGGCTACTCGGAGAGCCAGAATCGTGCGCGCGAGGCAGCCGAGCGGGCGCTCAAGTCACCGCTGATCGACACCGAGATCGTCGGCGCGAGGGGCATCCTGCTCTCGATCGCCGGCGGCGAGGATCTCACTCTGATGGAGGTCAACGAGGCGGCGGAAGTCGTACGCGGCGCCGCCACCGACGACACGAACATCATCTTCGGCGCAACGGTCGACGAGCGGCTGAACGGCCAGGTCTGGGTCACGGTGATAGCGACGGGCCTCGGCGGCGGCCATCGCCGCGCCTACGTTCCGTCGCTCGCCGGATCGGTGACGTCGAGCCGCAGCGCGGGTCGCGCCGACGCCGAGCTGCCGAGCTTCCTGCAGTAGCGCCGCTGAATGCCGAGAGCCGTTCGCTCCCCTGAGCATCGGTGCTCTCGAAGGTGCTCGAATCAGACGGCCGGCAGGAGGACGGTTGCGCCAAATGCAAGCGCGACGACCGCGGTGGCGATGCCGACCGCGGCGACGCGGATGTAGGGCTTGACGAGCGGCCCGGCGAGGACGAGCGCTCCGGTCGCCCCGACGATCATGCCCGTCAGCAGCTCGACGGCGCCGAACGCGATCCCCGCCGAGAGAGCGGTCTTAGCATCGACGCCCTGGGAACCCAGTGCGAGCGCAACCGCCGCGCTCGCGAGGCCGACGTTCCCCGGTGTGATCGGCAGGATCGCGGCGAGCTCGACGGCGGGGACGAGGACGAGCGCGGCCCGCACGGGATGGTCGATGCCAAAGGCGCTCACGACCGCGATCGCGGCGGCAACCTTTGCGGCCGCTCCGAAGAGCGCCCAGGCCGAGACGGCAGCGAGCTCACGGGGAGACTCGAGCAGGGCGCGAAATGCCGTCATCAGCTGCGCGAGGCGCGCGGGGAGGGCAAGATGGCGCGAGAGTACGACGAGGAGCGCCGAGCCGGCCACGATTGCGCCGATCACGAGCAGCGGCCAGGATGGAAGCACCCCGCCCGCGCTCCCGATTGCGATCAGCGCGCCGAGCCAGACGGCTCGCGTGACGCCGACCGCTGCGGCGGCACCGCCCACGGTCCAGCAGCCACCGGGTGTGACCCGGGCGAAGAGTGCGACCCGCAAGGCGGAGCCAACGTGAGCCGGTGCGACGGCGTTGACGCCGCAGCCCACGGCATACCGCGCCGATGCATCGATCACGGGAAGGGGCGAGCTACTCGCGCCGAGCGCGGTCCGCCAGGCGAGGGCGCCACACACGCTGGTCGCCGCGAAGGCGAGCCCGGCAATCCAGAGCAACCCCGGGTCGGCCGTGCCGAGCCCGTCGACGGCAATAGCGACGCGGGGGCCGAGCAGCGAAGGGCTGAGGCAGAGCACGGCGAGGATCGCCAGCGAGACTCCCGCTGTTAGCACGTGTCGTCGTCTCAGGTGTTCTCGCATCGGGGCCGCACTGTCGCTCTCGGCATCCGGGGGCGCGGGCTTGAGCGTCGCCGCGCGGATGAGCGACGGCCGCGTCACCGCGCCTCGCGCCCGGGGCGATGCTCGTCGGAGCGAACGTGCCACGTTGACTGAGACGCGCTCCGCGCGCCGGTGCCGGAGATCCGTTCAGAATCCGAACAACTACGCTCTGCGGATGCGCGGAGCCGTCGCAGCCGGGAACCGCCACACAGCCGAGGCCGGCGCGTGGGCGCTCGCCCGAGGAGGGACAGCTGTTGACGCGGTCGTCGCCGCCGCACTCGTCGGCTTCGTTGCCGAGGGGCCGCTGACGGGGCCGGGGGGAGGCGGGTTCCTGCTCCTCCGCAACGCGGGCGAGGAGCCGGTGGTGCTCGATTGCTTTTTCGCCGTCCCGTCTCGGGTTCTCGGACCCATGAACGAGGTGGTGATCGACTTCGGTGACGCGTCGACCCAGGTCTTCCATGTCGGCGCCGCCTCGGTGGCCGTTCCCGGCCTCGTGGCCGGACTTGCCGAGGCGCACGATCGCAGCGGCCGGCTTCCCTGGCCCGTGCTGTTCGAGCCGGCGATCGAGCTCGCCCGCGCCGGCGTAGAGCTCTCCGAGCCGCAGCGCTTCCTCGTCGAGATCCTGGTTCCGATTCTCGAGCGCACCGAGGAGGGCCGTGCCGTGTACGGCTCGCACGTTTGGGCCGAGACGGCGTCGATGGTGGCCGGGCTCGAGGCGCTGCGTGCTGACGGCGTAGCGGCGGTGGCGGGGCTCTCCCCGGGTCTCGAGGACGAGATCAGGGATTACCGGGTGATCGAGCGGGTTCCGCTCGAGACTGCGTTCAGGTCGATGCGGGTCGTCACCTGCCCGCCGCCCTCGATCGGTGGCGGCGTCGTGGCCCGGGGTCTCGCGTCGCTCGAGGCGGACGAGCCGGTGGCGCCGGAGGATCTCGCCGTCGCGCTTTCGCACGCGCTCGCCGCGGGCTACGGCGGAGCGGCACCGCCGGGGGCTCTGACCGGGACGACCCACGTCTCCGTGATCGACGGCGCGGGCAACGCCGCCGCACTCTCGTCGACGCTCGGCTCCGGCTCCGGCGTCTTCGTGGGAGGCTTCCAGCTCAACAACATGCTCGGCGAACTCGACGTGATCGGCAGCGGCCCCCAGACGCCGGGTGCGCGGCTGCCCAGCATGATGGCACCGACGCTCGTGCTCGACGAGGGCCGGCCACGGCTCGTGGTCGGCAGCGCAGGCTCGGTGCGGCTGTCGGGGGCGATCCTCCAGGTCGTGCAGCACGTCGTCGCCGGTGGGCTCGGGGTGGCCGCGGCGATCGGTCACCCGCGACTTCACGTCGACGAGGGCGTGATCCAGCTCGAGGGCGGTTGGGCGGACGAGACCGCCGTGCGCCTCGAAGCCGCAGGTCACACCGTCAACTCGTGGGCGGGAAGGAACCTCTACTTCGGCGGCGTCTCAGCCGTCGAGCAGCTTCGCGCCGGGTGGCTTGCCGCGGCGGGCGACCCGCGCCGCGGCGGTCACGGGGTCGTCGTTCCGTGATCGCGATCCGTCCCGCGGAGCCCGCAGATGCACAGGTGCTCGTCGAGCTCGCGCGCGAGGTCGGTCGCGAGGAGGGCGGCTGGCTGCTCACCACCGACAGCCACCGCAGCACCGCGGACGAGCGGCACTACCTACGCGCGGTGAAGCGCCACCCGGATGCAGCCGTCTACGTCGCGGTGGACGGCGAGGCGATCGTAGGGCGGCTCTCCCTTGCGCGGGACGTCCATCCCTCGAGCCGACATGTCGCGGATCTCGGGCTGATGATTGCGGCGAGCCAGCGTCGCCGAGGGCTCGGCAAGGCGCTGCTCGATCAGGCGGTCACGTGGGCGGAGCTCGTCGGGGTGCGGAAGCTCGAGCTCCACGCCTTTCCCTGGAACGCCCCGGCGCTCGCGCTCTACGAGGCGTTCGGGTTCGAGCGCGAGGGCGTGCGTCGCGCGCACTACCTGCGCGACGGTCGGCCGGTCGATGCGATCCTGATGGCGCTCCTGCTCGACGAGCGCGAGCGGTAGTCGCCGTCGGCGGCGGTAGCATCGGCCGCGAGATGGACCTCCGGATCGATTCCGACCGCCTCCGCGACGACTTCGAAGTGCTCTCCGGCATCGGCGCGACGGGTGACGGCGGCGTCGATCGAACGACGTTCTCGGATGCGCACTCCCAGGCCCGCGCCTGGTTCCTCGACCAGGGACGGAAGGCAGGGCTCGAGCCCCGGGTCGACTCGGCTGCCAATCACTCCGTCGTGCTCCCGGCGCGCGATGCGGACGTCCGCACGCTGATGCTCGGGTCGCACCTCGACTCGGTGCGGCACGGCGGCCGCTACGACGGCGCGCTCGGGGTGCTTTGCGCCCTCGAGGTGCTTCGTACAGTGAAGGACGCGAGCGTCGAGCTGCCGGTCGCGCTCGAAGCGATGGACTTCACCGACGAGGAGGGAACCCTGCTCGGAACGCTCGGCAGCCGCGCTCTAGCCGGCGAGCTGACCCTTGCCGATCTCGCCGCTCCGCGCGGCGGTCGCGAGCTTCTCGTCGCAGAGCTTGTGCGCATGGGTCTGAGCGACGAGGCCGTCCTCGCAGCGCGTCGCGACCCCGCCTCGCTCGCGGGCTACCTCGAGCTCCACATCGAGCAAGGGCCGGTGCTCGAGCGATCCGGGACGGCGATAGGGATCGTCACCGGCATCGTCGGCGCTCGCTCGTTCAATGTGATCCTCGAAGGTGACGCGCGCCACGCGGGTACGACGCCGATGGGCGCCCGGCGCGACGCGGCCATAGGGGCGGCCGCTTTCGTGCTCGGCGTCCGCGAGATGGTGACCCGTGACTTTCCCGGCTGCGTTGCGACGGTCGGCGACATCGAGATCGCCCCTGGATCGTTCAATGTCGTCCCCGGCCGAGCACGGCTGCGCCTCGAGTGCCGCTCGCTCGACCAGCTCGAGCTCGACGCGCTGGCCGAGGCTCTTGTGGGGCTCGCCCACGCCGAGGCGGCGGCGTTCGGCCTCGACGTGGCGGTCGAGCACCTCGACCGCCACGCTCCGGCCCTCACCTCGCCGCACGTGCAGGAGGCGTTCGCGGCTGCCGCGGCCTTGCTCGGGCTGGCGACGCTCGAGCTCCCCTCCGGGGCAGGCCACGACGCGCAATCGCTGGCGGCGATCACTTCGAGCGGGATGGTCTTCATCCCCTCGGTCGGCGGAATCAGCCACGATGCCGCCGAGTGCTCGACGTGGGAGAGCTGCGTCGCCGGCGCCAATGTGCTCCTCGGCGCCACGCTCGAGCTGGCGCTCGCCGCCGAGTGAGCGGCGGCTAGAGCGTCCGCGGCAGGATCAGCTGCTCCAGCCGTCCGCAGCCCGGGCTCGTCTCCGCCCACGCCTCGACGTCGAGGGCGAGACCGACCAGCGCTCCCGTCGGAAGCTCTTCCGGACCGGGCGGGGCGAGCAGCCCGACGAGGTTGTGGAGGCCAGGGTTGTGACCGATCAGGAGGACGGACGCGATTGGAGCTCCGACCCTTCTCAGGCGCGCCAGTAGTTCGTCGGCCGGGGCGTGGTAGAGGGCACCTTCGACCTCGACGCGGGGCGTGCCGAGCCCCGGCAGCACGAGCTCCAGGGTCGCCCGGGCGCGCGCTGCCGTGGAGCAGAGAACAAGCTCGGGCTCGATCCCGTTCTCGTCCGCCCAGCCAGCGATTCGGCGCGCCGCCTTCAGTCCGCGCGGGGCCAGGGGACGATCGTGATCGGCGAGCGTCGGGTCGTCCCAGCTCGACTTCGCATGGCGCAGGACCCACAACCGTCTCACCAGCCGGGCCTCCACCTATGCACGAGCTCGACCTGGGCGGGGGTCTCGGGTGACGGGCGCGAGCCTGCGATCCCGGCGCGCAGCTCCGCGATGCGCGCGATCGGATCACCGTCGTCGAGCCCGTGCCGGACGAGCCAGCAGCCGATCACGGTTCCGGTGCGGCCGACGCCTCCCCAGCAGTGCACGTAGGCCGTACCGCCTTCTGCCAGGGCCGCATCGACTTCGTCGAGGATCCTCATCATGTGTCCCGCCGTCGGCGTGTCCATGTCGGCAACCGGGTGCGCCAGACGGCGGGAGCTCGCGAGCAGGCGCGTGTAGTCGTCAAGCGGGTCGGACGGGTGGGTCAGGTCGACGAAGTCCGTGACCCCGATCTGCTCGAGCGACCTCACCGCGTCGGGGCTGTCCGGGTATGCGCCTGCCCGCAAACCCTCCGCGACGACGTAGCCGGGCGGGATCGTCATCGCCGGCTCTCCTCCGCCGCCTCCTGAACCGCCTTCCAGGCAGCGCGTGCCGAGAAGCCACGCCGCGCGAGGTACGACGAGGCCCGCCGGCGATCGGCGTCGTCGGCGACGATCCGACTGCCGAGCGCCACCCGGGCGAGCTCGATCTCGTCGAGGTCGCTGTAGGCCTCGTCTAGCGCCGCCTCCGCGACGCGGCCGGAGAGGCCTCGCGCCCGGAGCTTCTGCTCGGCACGGCGTCGTCCATACCCACGCGCCTGCATCCCGCGGGCGAGCTGTCCCGCCAGCGAGGCATCGTCGAGGTACCCGTAGCCGGCAACGCGCTCGATCGCTTCCCGGGCGATGTCGGGTGGCACGTCACGCCTCGCCAGCTTTCGCTCGATCTCCGCCCGCGACTGCATTCGCACGGCGAGCGAGCGCACGACGAAGAGCCGTGCGCGGACGCGCGCGAGCGTCTCTTCCACCGCCGTGCGGCGGGCTTCGTCGATCTCGTCACCGTCCGAGACTCCGAGCTCGGAGAATGCCTCCGGCTCGACGCGAAGCCAGGCCTTTCCGTCCAGGCGCAATGCGATTGATCGGCGCCTCTTGCCTGGGTCTGCGTCGTCGGCGATCGCGTCGTGTTCGCTCGTCAGCCGGCTCACGCTCCCGAGGTTACTCTGTGAAGCGATGGCTGCTCGCGTGCTCCTGATCACGGTCGCGGTGGCACTGCTCGCCGGGTGCGGGGGGAAGGGTGGTGAGGCGCCCGGCGCGACGACGGCTCCGGTTCCCACGACGACGGTCGTCCCGGCCCTTGCTGACGCGAGCACCGACCCGGCCGTCTGGGACAGTGGGGTGACCGCCACCGCCCTTCTGACCGCTGTGCGCGCCGCGCGGCACGACGGCTACGACCGGATCGTCTTCGAGTTTCGCAACACGCTCCCCGGCTACAGCGTGAGCTACGTGGAGCGGCCGATCGTCGCGGACGGTTCCGGAGACGAGGTGACGGTCGCCGGCGCTGCGGTGCTCCAGGTCAGGCTGGAGCCGGCGCTCGACGCCGACCTCTCGCAGGAGAGTGCACCGGCGACCTACACGGGCCCGACCCGCTTCAGCCCGGATGCGGCCATCGTCGCCGAGCTCGTGCGGACGGGCGGCTTCGAGGCCGTGCTGACGTGGGTTGCAGGGCTCGACGGGAAGCACCCCTTCCGGGTCACCCGGCTTCAGAGCCCGCCCAGGCTCGTGCTCGACGTCCAGAGCACGTAACGCCCACCAGCGCATCGAGACGGACTCTCCGCAATTTGCGGCCTTCCTGTGCGCGACACCCTTGTAGTCACCGCCCGGGATCCATATCTTGACAAGTGCACCGAGCACGGGGCACCGGAGGTTGAAGGCCTCCCGGGCAACTGAAGCGCAAGCGACGGTTGGACGGGGAGCTGGACGAAGGGGCTACCGACCCGGTGCATTTTTTTTGGTCCGGTGCAGGATCACGACCGGGATCGGACGGGTCGTCCGCCGCGCGTACTCCGCGTAGCCCGCGTGGGTCGCGGTGATCACGGGCCAGAGCCGCGCGTGCTCGTCGGCCGTTGCCTCGCGGGCGCTGACGGGCTCGGATCGGGTGCCGATCGAGATCGTCGCCTCGGGAATCACCCCCAGGTTGAGCCACCATTGTGGCGGCCGATCCTCACCGCCGTTCGACGCGACAACGACGAGGTCGGCACCGTCCTCGAAGTAGGTGAGCGGTGTCGTCCGCGCCGCGCCCGAGCGACGCCCGGTGGTCGTGAGGAGGAGCACCGGCATGCCAGCGACCCGGGCGAGCAGCCGGCCGGCGCTGAGTCGGTAGACGGCCCGGTGCGCCCTGCCCATCGCCCGGATCGCCGCCGCCCGGAGCCTCATGCGAGAGCGTTACGCCGGGATGGCGACGGCGGTGGCCCGCTGCCGCGCGGGTCGCGCCTCGAGGCGGTCGACGTACGCGACGACGCCGGCCGCCAGCTCGTTGAGCTCGCCGGACCGGGCGAAGCCGAGCGTCGAACCGACGATGATGTCGGCGACCGAGAACGTGTTGCCGACGAGGTACTCGTCGTCGCCGAGCGCGTCCTCGATCACGCCAGCCGTAGCCACGAAGCGGGTCGTGGCCCGGTCGATCACGTCCTGGATCGGGTCGCCGGTGGTCTTCCAGAGCTGACGGGCGATATCCATCAAGGCTCCCTCCATGTCCGTCATCCCGAAGAAGCACCACTGGTAGTGCAGCGCGCGCTCGTGCGAGCCGAGTGACCCGATCAGGCCGGCATCGAGGTGCTGGTCGGCAATGTGGAGAACGAGTGCTGCCGACTCGAATACGGGTCCCTCGGCTTCCTCGAGCACGGGAGCGCGGCCGAGCGGGTGAAGTGCGAGGTACTCGGGCGTCGCCTTGGAATCGCGTGAGATGACGGTGAGATCGAACGGAACGCCGAGCTCTTCGAGGAGCCAGAGCACGCGGGTCGACCGGGAACGGGGCTGGTGATGGAGTCTCATCGCTCGATCCTACTTGCGTGTCTGCGAGGATGACCGAACGTGACCGCCCTCGACGACGCCTTGCCGACGTTCGACGTCCACGAGGTGCATTCCATCGCGCTGCCCTGCAGCCCGGAGCGCGCCGTCGAGCTCGCGCTCTCGGCCCCCGCCGCGCCCGACCGGCTCGCGGCCGCGCTCTTCCGGGCCCGCGGGTTGCCGACAGCGACGACGATCGAGGAGCTCTTCTCCCGGATGGGGTTCGAGACGCTCACCCACGCGCCCACTGAGTTCGTCGTCGCGGCGTCGGGAACGCCCTGGCGTCCTTCGAGCAGCCTGCGGCCGTTCGAAGCCGGTGAGTCGGGAACCGTCCGCGTCGCGGCGGACATCCGGGCGGTCTTCGCGCCGGGAGGCTGCGTGCTCTCGACCGAGACGCGCATCGAGGCGATCGACGACCAGGCGCGGCGCGCGTTTCGTCGCTACTGGCTCGTGGTCGGGCCGTTCTCGGCGCTGATCCGACGGCGCTGGCTCCGCGCCGCGACTCGCGCCTGTTCTCGCTAGCGCGGTCTCTCGTATTGGTTGCGTTTGTTTGCCCCCGGGGAGAGTGGTGGTTGTGTTCGCTCCCGGGCGCGGCATGCGCGTCGCCCTCCTTGGTTTCCGGTGGAACGTTGTGAGATGCCGCACGTGCGCTGCGTAAGCATGTCGTCCGATCCGGCGGACATCCTCGAACCATGTCGTTCGCACAGGAATCCGAGCCGAGGAAGAGCATCACGGCCGAGGAGCGGCCCGGCCAGGTCCTCCATCGCAGCAAGGTGGCGCCGCCCGTCGCCTACGCGGTCTTCGACTGCGAGACGACGGGCACCCAGGTCGGCGAGGATGAGATCGTCTCGCTTGCGGTGGTGCGCCTCGACGCGGACGGTGCCGAGCTCGCGCGGCACGCGTGGCTCGTACGCCCGCAGCGGCCGATCCCGCTGGAGGCGACTGGCGTCCACGGCATCTCGGATCTCGATGTCGTAGCGGCGCCTCGGTTTGCCGAGATAGCCGGGGACGTGCTCGCTTTGCTCGACGACGCCGTCCTCGTCGCCCACAACGCCGCGTTCGACCTCGGCATGGTGCGGCACGCCTTCGACACGGCGGGGATCGACTACCGACCGCCGGGCGTAGCGTGCACGCTCGAGGCGTTCCGTCTGCTCGAGCCGCTCGCCGACAATCACCGGCTGCAGTCGATCTGCGAGCGCCATGGGATTCCACTCGACGATGCCCACGAGGCTATGAGCGACGTGCTCGCGACGACGGCGCTGCTGCGGGTCCTGCTGCGAGCCGGGATCGCTCCCGAGACTGCCGTGCTCGATCACGCCGCCTACATGCGGCTCCGGTCCCGTGGTGACACGCGTCAGGCCTCGGAGCCCCAGATCCGACGGGTGTTCGGGCTGGCGCGCTCGGCGGGGCTGCTGCGGCCCGACGGCTCGGTCGACCGGGACGAGGTCGTCGCCCTCGTCGAACGTTGCACCGGTACCTCGGACGTCGACGGGATCAACCGCGCACAGATGCAGGACGTCTACGACGCGCTCGAGACGCTGATCGACGAGCGCGCAGCTCTGGCGCTGGCCGTGAACGGCTAGCCACCGCCGTCCGGCGAGGCGGCGATGCTTGTCGTGATGCGGGCCTCCCGACCACGGGTGAGACGTGCCGGCCTCGCGGCAGCAGTCGTCGCGCTGGCGCTCGCCGCCACCTCCGGTGCTGCCCCTGGGGACGTGACGACGTTGCGGAACGCGCCGATCCTCGGCGTCGCCGCAGCAGGCAGCTTCGTCGGTTCGACGCTCGACCAGGGTGCGGTCGAATGCTGGCACGCCGAGCTGTGGAACGCGGCGGCCAACAAGGCGACCCACCTCGGCAAGAAGGTCGCCTGCGTGGCCTCGGGTGGGATCCGCGGCCCTGCGCTGCTCGGCAACCGGGCCCTGTGGGCGACGAACATCGGCGGCAACCTCCGCGACTGGACCGTGTGGACGGCAACGACGACCTCGCCGACGCCGAAGGCTCTGGCGACGATCAACGCGGTTGACGCAGCCGATCCCGATCCGGTCGTGATCGGGGCGGCCGGGGTCGGGATCGTCGCGTACGCCGTCGGCAAGGCGGTGACCGGGTTGCGTGCCAACGGGTCGACGGCGTGGAAATGGACGGCGCCCGCCGCTGTGTCGCAGATCGGGTCGGGCGACGCGTTCGGCCAGGGCATCGAGGTCACCGAGGTCTTCACCGCCGATGGCGCCGCAACCGCGATCGACGGCGCCGGTACCGTGGCAGTCAAGGGCAACCAGGGTGGTGCCACCGCGTTCTGTATCTCCGCCGGCCAGTTGATCGGGATCAAGGGCGCAACGTTGGTGTTGGCGGGCAACACCCCGAAGCTGTTCCCGTTGCCCGCGAACGCCCGGCTTGTCGGCTGTCTCTCGGACGTCGCGTTGTACCGGGTCGGCGCCACCGTGAGGGGGATCCGGCTCTCGACGGGCAAGGACGCCGTGCTCCTGAAAGGTACGAAGGTCGTCGCGATCTCGCCCCAGGGTCTCGCCTGGGCGACCAAGAGCACGCTCCACTGGCGGCCGCTCGCGGCCGCGCTGAAGCCGCTCAGCTGACTCCGCCGGACATGTCCGAAAGAGCGTCTTGTGGGCCGAGGCGCTCCCGGCTAGCGTCGGCGGCATGGCGATTACGGCACCAATCGAGGCTCGTCCCGCGCCTTGCCCGACGGGAGCAGGGATCGACCCTCGGGCGTCCGCGACCGCGTGGATCCTCGGCCACGGGCTCGGGAGGCTGAGCTGCGAGGAACGGCGGCTCGTCGCGGTGGCGGTACGGCGGCGGCGCCTCGACGGGACACCCTCGCTGGTCGTCGACGAGGGCTGTCAGGTTCGGATCCGTGGCAGCCTGCTCGAGGGAGCGGCGCGCTCTGCCGGGCTCGCGTGGCTGCCGCTGACTGCGGCCGACCTCGCGCCCTACGAGGGAGGCCTCTTTCGAGCCGAGCCGCTGCAGTCGCTCTCGCTGCTTCTGCGGCCGCCGACGATCTGGGCCGAGGAAGAGGCCGCCGCAGTAGAGCGCCGTTTCCCCCGCGCGCGGCGCTTCCGGCCCGAGCGCTTCGACGTGATCGAGCGCTACGCCTTGCGGCTCGTCGGGCCATCCCAGCGCGATGCGGTCAAGCGCGGCGCGCGCAGGATCGCGGAGCAGCTCCCCCTGCCCGACGTGCCGGCGGCGAGCGCGGTCGTTGCGGCAGCGTGCGAGGCGGTGACCCGCGACGACGCCTGCTGCGCCGCCGCCGCTGCCCGGCAGCTCGCGCGCTTCGCGTCCAGTGATCTCGCGGCCCGCGTGGCAGCCCGCAGGCGCCCGGATAGCCCTGACTTGCGTCTGCTGCTACCGTGAACAGCAGTTAGAGCGAGTTCGGTCTGCGCGTGTGCGCCTTCCCAATGCGTTCGTGAACAAGGTGGGGAGGTGTATTTCCATGGCAGAAGGAACCGTTAAGTGGTTCAACGATGCAAAGGGCTTCGGTTTTATCGAGCCCGCCGAGGGGTCGAAGGATCTTTTCGTGCATCACAGCAACATCGCCGGTGACGGCTTCAAGTCGCTCCCGGAGGGGGCGAAGGTCACGTTCGAGGCCCGCGAGGGCGCGAAGGGCCCGGAAGCGACGAACGTCGTCGTCGTCTCGTAGCTCGGTCGCCGGATGCCCGTGGTCGCTTCGGCGGCCGCGGGCGCCGCGCCGCTCACACCCAGGAACCTGGCTCGACGAAGGGAGATGCGCCATCGCCGTCAAGGAAGAGAAGATCGAGATGGAGGGCGAGATCACGGAGGCCCTCCGCAACCGGATGTTCCGGCTCAAGCTCGACAACGGCCACGAGATGATCGGGTATACCGCGGGACGGATGAAGCGGTACCGGATCAGGATGCTCCCTGGCGATCGTGTGCGGGTCGAGCTTTCGCCGTACGACCTCGATCGCGGCCGCATCGTCTACCGGCTGCGCTAGCCGCGGCGAGTCGATGGCCGACCGCGTCGAACGGCTGCATGCCGAGCTCGCCGAGCTGTTCGACCGCTACGAGCCGGAGCTCGGTGACGCCGAGCGCAGCGAGCTGCTGAAGCTCGAGCAGCGTGGTGGCTGGCGCCCCGGGGCACGGCCGACCCGGCCCGAGCCGATGGTCAGCCAGTTCCTCGACTTCCTGGACCGGGCCGAGCAGCAGGAGCTCACCGATCGAACCGTGGCCGCCGGATCGCTGGACGACCTCCGGCATGTCTTTCGTGAGCGACTCGCCCCACTCGCCTGAACGCTCCCGCGCCGTGCGGGCTTCTACCGACCAGGGTCAGTGCAGCGTCCGATTCGGAGCCTGGGCCCGGGTGGCATCGTTGTGGTGATGCGCCGGCCGGCGCACCATCCTTCGGACGAAGGAGGCGTTATGGCGACCATCGACAGGATGGCGACCTACGCGGCTCCCGGGCAGCACGACAGCCCGGTTGAGTTGAAATCACGGTACGAGAACTTCATCGGCGGCCACTGGGTCGCGCCGGTGCAGGGGGAGTACTCGGACAACCTGACACCCGCGACCGGCGAGCCTTTCACCGAGGTGCCTCGCTCGACCGCGGAGGACGTCGACCTCGCCCTCGACGCGGCGCATGCCGCGAAGACGGAGTGGAGCGAGGCGTCGACGACCGAGCGCTCGAGGGTGCTCAACCTCGTCGCGGATGCGATCGAGGAGCATCTCGAGATGCTCGCCGTCGCGGAGAGCTGGGAGAACGGCAAGCCGGTGCGCGAGACGCTCGCTGCCGATATCCCGCTCGCGGCGGATCACTTCCGCTACTTCGCCTCGGTGATTCGGGGCGAGGAGGGGTCGATCTCGGAGATCGACAGGAACACGATGGCCTACCACTTCCGCGAGCCGCTCGGGGTCGTCGGTCAGATTATCCCGTTCAACTTCCCGCTGCTGATGGCGGCGTGGAAGGTTGCTCCGGCCCTCGCGGCCGGCAACTGCACGGTAATCAAGCCCGCGAGCCCGACACCGTGGTCGATCCTCAAGTTCGCCGAGCTGATCGAGGACATCCTTCCTCCGGGCGTCCTCAACATCGTCAACGGCCCGGGAGCCGAGATCGGGATGGCGCTCGCGACGAGCAAGCGCATCGCAAAGATCGCGTTCACAGGCGAGACGGTGACGGGTCGGCTGATCATGCACTACGCCGCCGAGAACATCATCCCGTCGACGACAGAGCTGGGCGGCAAGTCGCCCAATATCTTCTTTGCCGACGTGATGGCGGAGGACGACGCGTTCCTCGACAAGGCGATCGAGGGCCTCGTTCTCTACGCATTCAACAAGGGTGAGGTGTGCACGTGCCCGTCCAGGGCGCTGATCGAGGAGTCGATCTACGAGCCCTTCATGGAGCGCTGCCTGGCGCGGATCGCCGCGATCCGGCAGGGCCACCCGCTCGACGTGACTACGCAGATCGGGCCCCAGGTCTCGACCACTCAGCTCGAGAAGATCGAGAGCTACGTCAAGATCGGCCTCGACGAGGGTGCCGAGCTGCTGATCGGTGGTGAGCGCGCACACCTCGGCGGCGAGCTCGAGGGCGGCTATTACTTCGAGCCGACCGTCTTCAAGGGTACGAACGACATGCGGATCTTCCAGGAGGAGATCTTCGGTCCCGTGCTCTCGGTGGCGACCTTCCGGAACGAGCAGGAAGCGCTCGAGATCGCGAACGACACGCCGTACGGCCTCGGCGCCGGCGTGTGGACGCGAGACACGAGCAAGGCGTTCCGGATGGGACGCGGCATCCAGGCCGGCCGTGTGTGGACGAACTGCTATCACCTCTACCCGGCCCACGCCGCCTTCGGCGGCTACAAGGGCTCGGGAGTGGGGCGGGAGAATCACAAGATGATGCTCGACCACTACACGCAAACGAAGTGCCAGCTCGTCAGCTACGACCCGAACCCGCTGGGGTTCTTCTAGAGCCGTAGCGCAGAAGCGGTGGAGGGCTGCCACGCCGGCAGCCCTCCACCTCGATATTCCGCGCGCTCGCGCGCCGCCGATATCGTGTCGCCCCGATGAGCCGTTTCCTCCGTCGCAACGTACTCGGCGAGGAGCAACACGCATCCAACCTGGAGCTCTTCTACGACCTCGTCTTCGTCCTCGCGATCACCCAGGTTTCGAAGCTTCTCCACGACGACCTCAGCTGGAATGGCGCGGCTCGCGCCCTGCTCGTTCTGCTCGTTGTCTGGTGGGCGTGGAACTACACGACCTGGGTTACGAACATGCTCGATCCGGACTCGATCGTGGTGCGGCTGCTCGTGCTCGCGATCATGCTCGTCAGCCTGCTGATGGCGGTGGCAATCCCGCAGGCGTTCGGGAGCCGCGCATTCCTCTTCGCGGGGGCGTACGTGGCGATCCAGGTGGGCCGGCATGCATTCCTGACGTTCGTCGTCGCCGCGCCCGGCTCGGCGGAGCGCCGTCCGGCCGCGCACATCCTCACGTGGTTTCTCGCCTCCGGTGTGTTCTGGATCGGAGGCGCACTTGCGTCCGGTCCGACGCGCATCGCACTCTGGCTCGTCGCACTCGGCCTCGACTACGTCGCACCGCTGCTCCTCTACCGGATCCCCGGCGTCCCCCAGCTCGACCCGTCTGCGTGGGAGGTCGAGACGTCGCACTTCGCAGAGCGGTTTCAGCTATTCGTGATCATCGCCCTCGGCGAGTCGATCGTCGTGACCGGAGCAACGACCTCCGCGCTGCCGCTCGGAGCGGCCCGGATGACGGCGTTCTGCGTTTCTTTCCTCTCGACTGCGGCCCTCTGGTGGCTGTACTTCAGCTACGTCGCGGCGATCTCGCAACGCCGGCTCCAGCTGGCGGACGACGCGACGACGCTCGCCCGCGACGGATTCACCTACCTCCACGCCGTCATCATCGCGGGCGTGATCGTTTCGGCCGTCGGCGACGGGATCGTGATCGAGCATCCCACCGACACGCTGCCGACGCCCGAGCTCGTTGCGGTCGTCGCCGGGCCCGCGATCTACCTCCTGGGGCACGCCCTCTTCCGCTGGCGGATGGCCGGCTCGCCGGGCTGGAAGCGCCTGGCCGGCGCCGCTGCCTGCGTCGTATTGGGTCTTGTCGGCACCGCTCTCTCGGCGCTCGTGGTGGCAGCGCTGCTCGTCGCGGTGCTTGCCGCCGTGATCGTGGCGGAGCAGGTCGCGGGCCGGCGCCGCACTGCCCGCGGCGAGACCTCGCGGCTGCAGCGGCTCGAAGCGGGTTAGGCGGACGCGGCGTTGACGACGAGGTCGATGCGGCCGTGGTCGGCTCTGGTGCGCTCGAGCACCTCCCGTACACTCGCCTGGTCGGTCACGTCAGCTTCGATCGCGGTGGCTCCGGCGGCGCGGATGCCGGCGAGCGTCGATTCGGAGCGTGCCACGCCGGCGACCGTCCAGCTCTCGTCGCGCAGGAGCTCGATCACGGCTCGACCCAGGTTCCGGGCGCCGAAGACGACGGCAGTCCGTTGCGTTTCCGTGCTCATCACTCCTCCTTCTGATCTGGGTCTCCCCGAGCGCGGGGTGAACATGTGCGAGCATCATCATCATCACAACCCAGCGACCCCAAGGAGTCCGAGATGGCACGTCCCGTCACCCTGTTCACCGGCCAGTGGGCCGACCTTCCGCTCGCCGAGCTCCTCGACTTCGTCCGCGCCAGCGAATTCGACGGCGTCGAGCTCGCGTGCTGGGGTGACCACTTCGAGATCGACCGGGCCGTCGCCGACCCGGGCTACGTGAAGGCGAAGCGCGCCCTGCTCGACGAGCGGGGGCTCGGTTGCTGGTCGATCGGTGCCCACCTCGTCGGCCAGGCGGTGGCAGATCCGATCGACGCGCGCCACGAGGGGATCCTCCCGCCGGAGGTGTGGGGTGACGGCGATCCCGAGGGTGTGCGACAGCGGGCGGCCGAGCGGATGAAGGACGCGGCGCGGGCCGCTGCCGCGTTTGGCGTCCCGGTCGTGACCGGGTTCACCGGCTCGCCCGTCTGGCATCTCCTCTACTCGTTTCCGCCCAACGACTTCGACGCGATCGAGCGCGGCTACGACGAGTTCGCCGAGCGCTGGGGGCCGATCATCGACGTGTTCGACGCCGAGGGCGTCCGGTTCGCGCTCGAAGTGCACCCCACCGAGATCGCATACGACTTCGTCACGACGCGGAAAGCGCTCGCTGCGCTCGGCAACCGGCCGGGCTTCGGGATCAACCTCGACCCGAGCCACTTCGCCCACCAGTTCCTCGACACGGCTGCGTTCGCGATCGAGTTCGCCGACCGGGTCTACCATGTCCACGTCAAGGACTCGCGCCGCTCGCTCGACGGTAAGCGCTCGATCCTCGGCGGGCACCTCAACTTCGGCGAGGCGGAGCGCGGCTGGGACTTCGTGTCGCCCGGTCACGGCGACGTCGACTTCGAGGAGCTCTTCCGCGCGCTCAACCGGATCGGCTACGAGGGGCCGCTCTCGATCGAGTGGGAGGACTCCGGCATGGATCGGGAGTGGGGAGCCCGCGACGCGCTGGCGTTCGTGCGGCGCACTGATTTCGCACCGTCAGCGGTCGCGTTCGACGCCGCGATGCAGCGCGAGGGATAGCGGTGGGAGGCGTCGTCAGGTCGCGACCGGGGCGGAGCTCTGGCGGCGGGTGGCCGCCGTCAGCTCGGCCAGCGACTCCGCCTGGGCGGCCGTGAAGGGCTGGTCGAGCTTCCACCTCCAGTTGCCGTTGCCGATCGTGCCCGGCCGGTTCATGCGTGCCTCGCCTCCGAGACCGAGCAGATCCTGTGCCTGGATGATCACGAGCTCGTTCTCCGTCTCGAGAACGCTGCGAAGCACTGCACGGTGCTGATCGGCGGGCGCGGTCGCACCGGCCGCGAGCTCGGGCCGATGCTCCCGGCCCCAGCGCTGCCACCAGCCGGCAAGCGTGTCCGAGTCGTGGGTCGACGTGTAGATGACCGAGTCGGTGTCCCACTTGTCGTCCGAGACCCGGGCGACGACGATCATCCCGGGCAATGCGAGCGCCTCGCGGAGCTCGACCACGTCGGGTGTGATGTGCCCGAGATCCTCGACGATCAGCGGGAGCCCGCCGAGATGCCGGCGCGCTGCGTCGAAGAACGCCATCCCCGGCCCGTCGCGCCAGAACCCCTGCCGTGGGTCGGTCTGCTCGACCGGCATGGCCCAGAAGTGGACGAGCCCGCGAAAGTGGTCGATGCGCAGCAGGTCGAACAGCTCGAGCTCACGCTCCAGCCGCGCGCACCACCAGGCGAACCCGGTTGCAGCATGTGCCTGCCAGTCGAACACCGGCATCCCCCAGCGCTGCGCGTCGGGATGGTTGAGCGACGGCGCAGCACCGGCAACGAGGGAACGGTCGAAGAGTTGCGGGTGGTTCTCGATGTCGCACGAGTCGCCCGCGACGTAGAGCGGAATATCGCCAATCAGCTGGATTCCCCGCCCGTTGGCGTATGCCTTGAGGGCATGCCACTCCCGCTGGAATCGGATCTGGGCGCGGCGCTCGTCCTCTCCCGCGAAGGAGATCCACTCCTCGAGCCACGCGCCGGCGGGGGCTCTCTTGGATCCGAGACCGGCGTCGTGGTGGGGTGAGCCGGGCGGGGCAAGGAGGCCCTCGTGTCCCGCGAAGGCAGATCGCGAAGCGTACGGCGACCCGGACGCGTCCGGGATGTGCAGGGGCAACACCTGCCACCACGACTGGCCCGCGTCGACGAGCCAGTCGACGAAGCGATACGCCTCCTCGTCGATCCGCCCGGACGTCAGGGAGGTGATGTGCAGCAATACTCCGCTCGATCGCACCGGCAACCTCTAGCGTCCGAGTGCCCGGGAGATGGCCGCGACGTGCTCCGGGGTCGAGCCGCAGCAGCCCCCGACGATCCGCGCGCCCTGCTCCACGTAGGCGGCAACGTGCTCGGCGAGGTCGTCCGGCCCGGCCTCGTAGACGATCTGCGTGCCGACGAACTTCGGCACGCCGGCGTTGGGCTTGACCCAGACGGGCAGGTCGCCGGCGATGGCCAGGATCTCCGTCACGACGAGATCGGCGTCGGCGAGCGAGCGGCCGCAATTGGTGCCGACGGCTGCGATCCCGAGGGGCGCAACTGCGGTAACGGCGTCTGTGGGGCTGAGTCCCATCATCGTCCGCGTGCCCATGTCGAAGCTGAACGAGACGACGAGTGGTAGATCGGTGACGCTCTGGATCCCTTCGACCGCCCACACCGCCTCCTCGACCGCAAAGATCGTCTCGAGGACGAGCAGGTCGACGCCCCCTTCGGTCAGCGCCTTCGCCTGCTCGGCGTAGGCCGCGACGGCAGCCTCGCGGTTGAGCAGGCCGTAGGGCTCGATCAGCTGCCCGGACGGACCGAGCGACCCTGCGACGAGCCGTCCCGTCCCGGCGCCTTCTCGAGCCAGCTCCGCTGCGCGGATGTTGACCTCTCTGGCACGTCCGACGAGCGGCCCCTCGGTCAGGCGTAGGGGTGTCGCCCCGAAGGTGCACGTGAGCACGATGTCGGCTCCGGCGTCGGCGAAGGCCCGGTGCAGCTCGACGACTCGCTCCGGCGCCTGGAAGAGCCACTCCTCCGGCGCCAGTCCTGGCTCCATGCCCATGCTTTGGTAGTTCGTCCCGGTCGCGCCGTCGGCGATCAGGACGCCACGCTCGGCGAGCAGGCTCGAAAACGACGGTGTGGCGGTGCTGTTCATCACGACTCCTCCGCTCGACATCCATCCCGGGAGTGGCACCTTGCGCGTGGGCAGGTTGCCGAGGCTTCGGTGGGCCGGGACCCTCAGCCTCTCTCGATGTGGAGCGGCGCTCGCACCGCGTCCGGCGTCAACTCTAGCGGCACCGGCCGACGGTGTCCTCGGTGCGCCACGGTGGTCGAGGGCGAGACAGGTCTCGCCACTACAGGTCGGGTAGGTCCGCCGTCAGACGGCGTAGATGCAGATCAGCTGTGGCGCGGCACCGTCGGGATGACGGACGTCCGCAATCGTCCAGCGGTCGCCGCCCTCGTCGAACTCGTCACCCTCGGCGAGATCGGCCGCCAGGAGAAGTGTCCGGCGCTGCGGGCTACCGGCCAGGAGCACGACGTCGTACGCGACGCGGTTCTCGCCCGTGCCTTCGGCGACGAGCGTGTTACCCCGTTTCACGGTACTCCGCTCCACCGGGCTCGGCGTCGGTGGACCACTGCTCTCGCACCGGCCCGTCCCAGTTCGCGCGCTGGAGCCGATGGATCTCGACGATGATCCCGTCGTCCAGCTCGAACAGACGCAGGCGTGAGAAGCCGACCTTTGCGAGGACACGCGCCGACGCGGCATTCTCCACCCGGCAGCGGCCGATCAGCTCGTCGATCCCGCAGCGGTCGAATGCCTCGTCCCGCGTGGCGAACGCTGCTTCGGTCGCCAGGCCCTCCCCCCATCGCGACGGTTCGACGAAGTAGCCGATCTCGACGTCGTCGTCGCGCGATCCCTTGCCGGGCCCGACGTGCGACAGCTCGACGAATCCGAGCCATCGCTCGGTCTCGGCCTCGATCAGTGCCCGCTTCCCGAACCCATGAAGTGCCCACTCCTCGAGTGAGCGCTCGTGCTGGTCGAGGGCCCGCGCCGGGTCGAGCGGCTCGGGGCGGATGTAGCGAATCACCTCGGGCTTCCGCATGAAGTTCGCGAAGCGCTCGAAGTGGGCGTCGTGCCACGGCTCGAGGCGAAGGCGCGGTGTCTCGATCACCGTCGGCGAGCCGACGTCGGTCTGGTGGGTCGCCATTGACCTCGTATCGGCGAAATGCGGCCCGAGCTTTACGTCTAGGTCGTGCCTCAGGGAGCGCCGGCAGCGGCGGTCAGCGCCTCGATCGGCACCGCCTGTAGCGCCAGCTCGTGGGTGGCGCCGAGGACGACGGGCGCGACCACGCCGGCCTCGTACGCCTCGAGCCAGCGGAGGGCGCAGACGCACCAGCGATCGCCGGGCCGAAGCCCGGTGAAGCCCCACTCGGGGTGGGGGGTCGAGAGGTCGTTTCCCGCCTGCAGGCTGAATGCGAGGAACTCCTCGGTCATCACGGCGCACACCGTGTGGCTGCCGAGATCCGCCGGTCCGGTCGAGCAGCAGCCGTTGCGATAGAACCCCGTCACCGGGCCTCCGTCGCCAGCGCACGGCAGCAGTTCGCCGCCGACAACGTTGCGGTCGGGTTCCCGGTCCATCCACCTACTCTGCCGATTACGCTTGCGCCGTGGACGCAGACCCCGTCGAGATCCGGGTGCTCGGCTGCCTGATCGAGAAGCAGCGGACGACGCCCGACGTGTATCCGCTGACGCTCAATGCGCTGCGGCTCGCCTGCAACCAGGCGACCAACCGCGATCCGGTCGTCGACTACGACGAGGAGACGATTCGCGACGCCCTGCAGCGGCTCTGGCGCAAGGAGTGGGCGCGCCTCGCCTCGGGGCAAGGGAGCCGCTCGGTCAAGTATCGCCAGCTCGTTGGCGAGACGCTCGGGCTCGAGGGCGACGAGATCTCGGTGCTCTGCATCCTGATGCTCCGCGGCCCGCAGACGCCCGGCGAGCTGAAGCAGCGCATTGAGCGGCTACATCCCTTCGCCTCGCTCGCGGACGTCGAGGAGACGCTGGTGCGGCTGATCGAGAGGTCGCTCGCGGTGCGGCTCGCGCGTCGGCCGGGCCAGAAGGAGGAGCGATACGCGCAGCTGCTCGGGGGCGACGTGGACGAGACCACCGAGAGCGAGGCGCCGCGGCTGGTTCTGGCCAGGGATCCGCTCGAGGAGAGAGTGGCTGCACTCGAGACGGAGGTCACGGCGTTGCGCGCCGCCCTGGAGGAGCTCGGTCTCTGAAGCGTGGAGGGCGCAGCCGGCGAACCGGCTGCGCCCTCCGATTCACCTGCTCGCTACGAGGTGTGGCCGAGGTAGACGAGCTTCAGGGCCTTCGCCGTGCCAGAGGAACAGCGGACGAGGACGATGTGCACGTAGTCGCCGGCCGCGAGATCCGCTAGGGCCACGTTCTGGTCGTTCTTGCGAACGACCGTTTCACCCGTCACCGCGAGCGCCCACTCCTTGGTGCCCTCGCTCGAGCTCGTCTTCACCGTGATCGTGCCGTCGCCGACCAAGACGACCATTGCGTTCGTCTCGCCCTGGCCGCACGTCTCCGGCGTCGGGGGCTTCGGCGCCTCCGGTTGTCCGAGGAACAGGATCTTCAACGCCTTCGCGTTCTCCGAGCACTTGAGCACGAGAATGTGGACGTAGTCCCCGGCCTTGAGGTCAACGAGCGACACGGTCTGGTCGTTCTTCCTGATCACCGTGTCGGGCGTGACCGTGACGATCAGTTCCTTGATGCCGTCGTCCGTGTTGATCTTGAGCGTGATCGAGCCGTCGCCGACGGCGACGACGAGCGCGTTCACCTCACGCTGACTGCAGTCCGCGGTACCAGGCTTCGGCTCGGAAGAGGCGGGCGTTCCCCCGTCACCCGTGCTTGTGCCTGCGCCGTCCTCGGCCTTGAGCCCGATCAGCTTCGCCGTGACGGTGCGCTGGTCGGCGCTCCGGCAGACGCGCACGAAGAACCGGGCTCGCTTCCCGGGCACGAGCGCGGAGGCGTCGACGACGGCACCGCCCTGCTTCACGATCGTCTCGCCGTTGAGCACGGCGAGGACCTTTTTCCCGTCCGACCCGCCGACCCGCACCGAGACCGAGTCGGCGTCCGCCTGCAGGATCCGGCCGCCGAACGACGCACGGAAGCACTTCACCGCCGGCTTGTCACCCTGCCCGTCGGTCGTCTTCGGACCGTCGGCCGCCATCGCGCCCGGTACCGCCACCGCGAGCGCTGCCAGCGCAGCCCCAAAGACTCCAAGTATTCGCCTCATAGCCGCATAGCCTCCTGAGATAGTGTTCGCCGGCTCGTTCATCGGAATGCCCGTGGCGGTGGTCAATCCCTCGATCGATGCTCGGTTGAGCGTCTGCCATGGAAGGTTGCTCACGGGGCGGGGCTGGGTAGTGCAGAATCCTCGTGTGACGACGCCGTGAGCTTCGACTACGACCTTCTCGTGATCGGCTCCGGCCCGGCCGGCCAGAAGGCGGCGGTCCAGGGCGCCAAGCTCGGCAAGCGGGTCGCGATGGTCGAGCGCCGCCACATGGTCGGAGGCGTTTGCGTCAACACCGGCACGATCCCGTCGAAGACGCTGCGCGAGGCCGTGATCTATCTGACCGGGCTGAACCAGCGCGAGATGTACGGCTCGAGCTACCGGGTCAAGGCGGACATCACGATGGCCGATCTCGGCGAGCGGACGAAGCGGGTGATCGGGCGCGAGGTCGACGTGATCCGCGATCAGCTGCAGCGCAACCACATCGCCCTCATCTCGGGCACGGCCCACTTCGTCGATGCGCACACGCTCGGGGTCGAGCTCGACGGGGGGGCACAGGAGCAGATCAGAGCCGCGAACATCGTCGTCGCCGTGGGCACCCATCCGACGCGTCCGGACAAGGTCGAGTTCGACGACCTCACGGTGATCGACTCCGACGGCCTGCTCGGGCTGCGTGAGATTCCCGCTTCGATCGTCGTCGTCGGCGCGGGCGTGGTCGGGATCGAGTACGCGTCGATGCTCGCTCCGCTCGGCACCAAGGTGACGGTCGTAGAGCGACGGCCGACGATGCTCGACTTCTGTGACGACGAGATCGTCGAGGGTCTGCGTCATCATCTGCGCGACCAGGGGCTCGTCTTCCGCTTCGGTGAGGTCGTGACGGCGGTCGAGCGGCACGCCGGCGGCACCGTGACGACGCTCGAGAGCGGCAAGCGGATTGCGGCCGACGCCGTCTTCTACTCGGCGGGCCGTCAGGGTGCGACCCACACGCTTCAGCTCGAGAACGCCGGCCTGGAAGCGGACGAACGCGGTCGGATCGCGGTGGACGAGAGCTTTCGCAGTGCCGTGCCGCACATCTTTGCCGTCGGCGACGTCGTCGGCTTCCCCTCGCTCGCTGCGACCTCGATGGAGCAGGGGCGACTCGCCGCCCGGCACGCGTTCGGCGAAGAAGCGAAGGCGATGCCGGAGTTGCTGCCGTTCGGGATCTACACGATCCCGGAGATCAGCTTCGTCGGAAAGACCGAGGAGGAGCTGACCGAGGCGGGGATCCCGTACGAGATCGGGGTCTCGCGCTATCGGGAGCTCGCCCGCGGGCAGATCCTCGGCGACTCGCACGGCCTGCTCAAGCTCCTCGTCTCGGCCGATGACCGTCGCCTCGTCGGGGTTCATGCCCTGGGCGCGGGGGCCACCGAGGTGATCCATATCGGGCAGACGGTGATGGCCTTCGGCGGCACGATCGACTACCTCGTCGAGGCCGTCTTCAACTACCCGACCCTCGCCGAGGGCTACAAGGTCGCCGCTCTCGACGCTGCGAACAAGATCTCCGCTCTTGCCCGCGTCAGCGGCTAGAGCCGCGTTTCACCTGCAGATCGGCGCGAGCGGGCACCGTCCCGCCGGGGCAGTACGATGGCCCTCCCGATGACCGCTCCGTTCGTCCACCTCCACGTCCACTCCGAGTATTCGATCCTCGACGGGGCGTGCAGGATCCCGGCGCTCGTCGAGAAGGCCGCCCGCCTCGAGATGCCGGCCGTGACCCTCACCGACCACGGCTCGCTGGCGGGCGCGATCGACCTCTACAAGGCGGCGCAGGCCCAGGGTGTGAAGCCGATCATTGGCTGCGAGGTGTACGTCGCCGACGACCGCCACAAGCAGACGAAGGGCACCGCGCACCTCACCCTCCTGGCCGAGACGACGGCCGGATATGCGAATCTGATCAAGCTCTGCTCGCTCGGCTATCTCGAGGGCTACTACTACCGGCCGCGGGTCGACTGGGAGCTACTGCAGACCTACGCGCCCGGGCTGATCGCGCTCTCGGGCTGCCTCTCGGGACGCGTTTCGAAGGCGATCTCGGAGGCCCGCATGGGCGATGCCGAGATGGAGCTCGACCGGCTAGAGCAGATCTTCGGGCGCGACAACACCTACGTCGAGCTGCAGAACGGCCACCTCGACATCCAGCAGCCGGTGTTCCAGGCGCTGCCCGGCCTTGCAGCCAAGCGCGGGCTGCCGCTCGTCGCGACGGGCGACGTCCACTACCTCGACCCGACCGACGCATATCCGCACGAGGCGCTGCTCTGCATCCAGTCGGGTGACTCGCTGAAGAACCCGAACCACTGGAAGTTCGGGACGAACGAGTTCTACTTCAAGACTCCGGAGGAGATGGCGCTCGACTTCCCGGGGCATGAGGACGCGATGCGTCGCACGCTCGAGATCGCCGATCGCTGCAACGTCGAGATCGCGCTCGACCGGATCCTGTTGCCGAAGTTCCCGACCCCTGAGGGCCGAGACTCCTTCGAGTACCTCGTCGAGCTGTGCGAGGCCGGGCTGGCGAAGCGCTACGACCGCGTCACGTCCGAGCTGACCGAGCGGCTCCGGTTCGAGCTCAAGACGGTGCGCGAGATGGGCTTCCCGGATTACTTCCTGATCGTCGCCGACTTCATCGCGTTCGCGAAGCGCGACGGCGTCTCGGTCGGGCCGGGCCGCGGCAGCGCCGCCGGCTCGCTCGCCGCCTACTGCCTCGGGATCACCGACGTCGACCCGATGCGTTATGGGCTCATGTTCGAGCGGTTCCTCAACCCGGCCCGCAAAGACATGCCCGACATGGACATCGACTTCGCGGTCGAGGGCCGCGAGCGCGTGATCAACTACGTCGCCGAAAAGTACGGCCGCGACCGCGTGGCGCAGATTATTACGTTCTCGACGATGGCCGCGCGGGCGGCGGTGCGCGATGCCGGCCGCGTGCTCGAGATTCCGTACGGCACCGTCGACCGGATCGCGAAGATGATCCCGGAGGGCCCGGGCCAGACGCTCGAGGAGGCGTTGAAGCCCGGCGGCGAGCTGGCCACCGCGGTCAAGGACGATCCGGTTGCGAAGGAGATCGTCGACCTTGCCAGGCCGCTCGAGGGCCTGACTCGGGCCGACTCGATTCATGCAGCGGCCGTGGTGATCGGCGCGCAGCCGCTGATCGAGGTCGTGCCGCTGCAGCAGAAGGGCGCCGACCAGGAGATCGTGACCCAGGTCTCGATGAAGAACGTCGAGGCGCTCGGCTTGCTGAAGATGGACTTTCTGGGGCTTCGCAACCTCGACGTGATCGACAAGGCGGTCGCTCTGATCGGGACGGGGCTCGACATCGGGGCAATCCCCCTCGACGACCGCAAGGTTTTCGACATGCTTGGCCGGGCCGACTCCTCGGGCGTCTTCCAGTTCGAATCCTCGGGTATGCGTGACGCGCTGCGGCAGGTGAAGCCGACCGAGTTCGAGGATCTGATCGCGCTCGTGGCGCTGTATCGCCCAGGCCCGATGCAGTACATCCCGAGCTATGCCGCGCGGAAGAACGGCCGCGAGGCGATCACGTTCATCGACGAGCGGCTGAAGGCCATCACCGGGGAGACCTTCGGGATCTGCATTTATCAGGAATCCTATTTGCAGATCGCGAAGACGATGGCGGGCTTCACCGGGGCCGAGGCCGAGACGCTGCGGCGCGCGATCGGCAAGAAGATCCACGAGCTGATGGCCTCACTGAAGCCGAAGTTCCTCGACGGCTGCGCGGCGAACAACGTGACCCCGGCGGTCGCGAACCAGCTCTGGAAGGACATGGAGTCGTCGCAGGACTACTCCTTCAACAAGGCCCACTCGGTGTGTTACGCGCTGATCGCCTATCGCACCGCGTGGCTGAAGGCGAACTACCCCTGCGAGTACATGGCGGCCCTCATCTCGTCGGTGATGAACACGAAGGACCGGGTGCCGATCTACGTGAACGCGTGCGACGAGATGGGGATCGACGTCCTGCCGCCCGACGTGAACGAGTCGGCGACCGACTTCGCCGTCGTCGAGGGCAAGATCCGCTTCGGCCTCAACGCTGTCAAGAACGTCGGCGACAACGCGGCGCGGACGATCATCGCGGCGCGCAAGGAGGGCGGCCGGTTCACGACGATCTGGGACTTCACCGAGCGGGTCGACCCACAGGTCGTGAACAAGCGGGCGCTCGAGTCGCTCGTCAAGTGTGGCGCGCTCGACTCGACCGGTGCCTCGCGGATGGGGATGCTCGGCGTGCTCGAGCAGGCGCTCGCCTATGGGCAGAAGCTCGCGGCCGACCGGCTGGCGGGCCAGGGCTCGATCTTCGATCTCGGCTTCGGCGACGCCGAGCCGGCGGCTGAGGTCGCCCGCAAGCAACACCCACCCATCGCCGCGAGCGAGTTCGAGAAGGCCGAGCTGCTGCGGCTCGAGAAGGAGACGCTCGGTCTCTACGTCTCCGAGCATCCGCTCAGCGCCGTGCGCGACCAGCTGCGCCGCAAGACCGACGTCACCCTCGGCGAGCTCGAGCGCCGGCGCGACGGCGAGGTCGTTCACGTCGGCGGGATCGTCTCGTCGCTCAAGCACCTGACGACGAAGAAGGGCGAGGCGATGGTCTTCCTCCAGCTCGAGGATCCCACCGGCTCGGCCGAGGTCGTCGTCTTCGCCGCCACCTACGCGGGCGTCCGGGAGCTGTGCGTGACCGAGCGGATCCTCGTCGTCAAGGGGCGCGTCGACCACAAGCAGGCCGGCGAGACGAAGCTGATCGCGCTCGAGCTGACGGCGTTCGAGGCGGTCGCCGAGCGGCGGGACGTGCGCTTCAAGCTCGACGCACGCGAGGCGCCGGCAGGCGTGATCCAGGAGCTCGCGCGGCTCGTGAAGGAGTACCCGGGAGACTCGCCGGTCTACGTCGCGCTCGAGACCTCACTCGGCCCGCGCACCCTCGCGCTCGGCCCGGGCTACCGGGTGCAGCCGGACTCGGACTTCCTCGCCGAGGCGAAGGCGCTGCTCGGAGAGGCCTCGGTTGCGTAGGGGTTGACGATGTCCTGCCTTGCGGCGCCGAATCGACGAGAGCCAAGACCCGAGACGCGATCGTTCGGCTCGAGCCGTGCCCGGACGTCCTGCGAACTCACGGCCACGAAGCAGCCTCAGGAGGCGTGAGCGGGAGGGGTAAGCTCACCTCCACATGATCTGCCCGAGTTGCGCCACGGAGAACCCACCGGGGAAGAAGTTCTGCATCGAGTGCGGGACACCGCTGGCGCTCTCGTGCGAGTCATGCGGCGCCGCTCTCGTGGGCAACGAGAAGTTCTGCGGCGAGTGTGGCGCTCCGGCCTCGGCCCAGGTCGGGCCTGGTCTCGCGACGGCGCGTGCGCGTGAGAGCCCGGTCGCGGAGCGCCGCCTGGTCTCTGTCCTCTTCGCCGACCTGGTGGGCTTCACGTCGCTCTCGGAGTCGAGGGACTCGGAGGAGGTGCGCGAGCTTCTCTCCCGCTACTTCGATACCTGCAGCCGCCTGATCGGCCTCTACGGCGGCACTGTCGAGAAGTTCATCGGCGACGCCGTGATGGCCGTCTGGGGCACTCCGACCGCGACCGAGGACGATGCCGAGCGCGCCGTGCGTGCCGCGCTCGACCTCGTCGCCGCTGTCTCGGCGCTCGGTGACGAGGTAGGAGCGCCGGAGCTCCGTGCCCGGGCCGGTGTTCTCACTGGCGAGGCGGCGGTGACGATCGGCGCCGAAGGGCAGGGGATGGTCGCCGGCGACCTCGTCAACACGGCGTCCCGGATCCAGTCGGCCGCCGAGCCGGGTACCGTCTTCGTCGGCGAGGCGACGCGGCGCACGACCGAGCAGACGGTCGTCTACGAGGCTGCAGGCTCGCACGAGCTGAAGGGCAAGGAAGGGCTCGTGCCGCTGTGGAAGGCGCTGCGCATCGTCTCGGGCGCCCGAGGCGCGCTCAAGTCGACCGGGCTCGAGGCGCCGTTTGTCGGCCGCGACCGGGAGCTTCGCCAGATCAAGGATCTCTTCCACGCGTCTGCCGATGAGCGCAAGGCACATCTCGTCTCGGTGACGGGCATCGCCGGGATCGGCAAGTCGCGTCTCTCCTGGGAGTTCTACAAGTACTTCGACGGCCTCCCGCAGCTGACGTACTGGCATCGAGGCCGCTGCCTGGCCTACGGCGAGGGAGTCACGTACTGGGCGCTCGCCGACATGGTGCGGATGCGCTGCCGGATCGTCGAGGACGACTCACCGGCCGCGGCGCTCGAGAAGCTGCAGGCGGCCCTCGAGGAGCACATCGACGATCCGGAGGAGCGGAGCTTCGTCGAACCGCGGATCGCGCAGCTGCTCGGCGTCGGCGAGCACGAGTCACGTGACCGGCAGGACATGTTCGCGGCCTGGCGGCTGTTCTTCGAGCGCCTTGCCGCCGTCTATCCGACCGTGCTCGCGTTCGAGGACATGCAGTGGGCCGACACGAGCCTGCTCGACTTCGTCGAGTACCTGCTCGAGTGGTCGCGCAACTCGCCGCTCTTCGTGGTCACGCTCGCACGCCCCGAGTTGCTCGACCGCCGGCCGACTTGGGGGGCGGGGCACCGCAACTTCAGCTCGATCTACCTCGAGCCGCTCCAGGCAGCCGCGATGGACGAACTGCTGGCCGGTCTCGTACCGGGCCTGCCCGGCGCCGTGAGGGATCAGATCCTCACGCGGGCCGAAGGTGTCCCACTCTACGCGGTCGAGACCGTACGGATGCTTCTCGACCGCGGCCTGCTCGTGCAGGAGGGCTCCGCGTACCGGTTGACGGGGCCCGTCGAGGCGCTCGAGGTGCCGGAGACGCTGCACGCCCTCATCGCAGCCAGGCTCGACGGGCTGGCGCCAGAGGAGCGGAGGTTGCTCCAGGACGCGGCCGTGCTCGGTAAGACATTCACTCTCGGCGCACTCGCGGCACTCGCGGGGAGCGATGCCGGGGTCGAGTCGCTCCTCGGTGCGCTCGTCCGCAAGGAGGTGCTCGGGGTTCAGGCAGACCCCCGTTCGCCCGAGCACGGGCAGTATGGGTTCCTCCAGGACCTTGTGCGCCACGTCGCGTACGAGACACTTTCGAGGCGCGAACGGCGGATCCGCCACCTCGCGGCCGCCGAGTACCTGGTCGAGGCGTTCGCAGACGACGACGAGGTGGTCGAGGTCGTCGCCTCCCACTACCTCTCCGCCCACGAAGCCGTACCGGACGCCGATGACGCGGCCGAGACGAGGCAGAAGGCCCAGGTCATGCTCGCCCGCGCCGGCGAGCGCGCCGGGTCGCTCGGTGCGGCTGCGGAGGCAAGCCGCTACTTCGAGCAGTCGGCGAGCCTGACGGAGACGGCGTCGGTGAGGGCGGCGCTCCTCGACAACGCCGGCGAGGCTGCTGCGAGGGCCGGCAACCCCGACTCCGCCCGCCGGCTCCTCCAGGAGTCGATCGAGATCCACGCGCAGCAGGGCGACTCTCACGCCGCGGCTCGCGTCATGTCTCGACTCGGGATGTTCGACGCCTTTACGGGACGTCGCGACGAGGCGCTGGCACAGATGGAACGTGCCTTCGCCGTCATCTCTGTCGATGAGCCCGACGAGGACCTTGCGTTGCTCGCGGGGCGCCTTGCGGTCGGGTACTGGTTCAGCGGCGACCTCGAGCGTGCAACGGAACGGGCCGAGCTGGCGCTCGACCTCGCCGAGGCGCATGTGTACCCGCAAGCACTTGCGATCGCCCTGCGCGCGAAGTGCGCGCTTGCAGAGAGCCGTGGTCATGCGCAGGAGGCCGAGGCGCTTCAGAAGCAGGCGCTGAAGATGGCGCTGGAGCACGACCTCGCCGAGGATGCGGGCGTCAGCTACTTCATTCTCTCCGACCAGTGCTTCCGGCGCGACACGTTCGACGATGCGCTCGGGTACCTCGACGAGGCTCTCACGCTCTCGCGCAAGCGCGGGAATCGACCGTACGAGTGGGCGACGCTTGCGGAGAGGACGTACCCGCTCTCGATGCTGGGGCGCTGGGACGAGGCGCTGAGCATCTCCGCCGACTTCACCCAGGAGCAGATCGACTCGGGAGGTGTTGTGCTCAGCCTGCTCCAGTCGGGGATCGAGATCAATCTCCAGCGCGGCCGGCTCGACGAGGCGCGTCGAATCTTCTCGATGTTCTCGCGCATCGACGGGTCGACCGACGTCCAGGACAGCTCGGTCTTCTTGGCGTCGCGGGCAGCGCTCCACCGGGCCGAGGGCCGCCTGCGCGAGGCGCTCCTCGACGGTCAGGCGACCATCGAGACTGCACGCACGCTCGGAATCGCCTTCCAAGCCGTGAAGTGGGGCATCGTCGAGGCGCTCGAAGCGGCGTTCGCATTGGGCGAGTCAGCCACAGTCGAGGAGCTGCTCACCACGATCGAGTCCATTCCACCCGGTTCCCGGCCGCCGTATCTCGACGCTCAGGCGCTGCGGTTTCGCGCCCGCCTCTCAGGAGACGCGGCAGGCTTCAGGGCGGCGGCTGCCCGCTTCCGCGAGCTCAAGATCCCGTTCTGGCTCGGCGTGACGCTGCTCGAGGCCGGCGGGGAGTCGGGCTTGGTCGAGGCGCGCGAGATCTTCGAGCGGCTTGGTGCGACGCCCTGGCTCGAGCGGGTCTCGCCGGCTGCGTCCGAAGGACAGCTGCACGTTCCCGCTTGACCGGCGGGTGTTGCGGTGAGATCAGGCGAAATTCGTGCGCTCCTAGGAGAAACGTCGGTCGCGTAGGTCGGCGCCGCGCGTGCGGCATCGTGATTCGAATGAGAGTGCGCTGGCCCGGCGGCGATTGTCGCTGTAGGTGGTATCCGATGGCGTCGGCGTCCTGTTTGTGAAGACGCGTTCAGGCGATGCCGCGTGCGGCCCAGGCAAAGGCTCTCATCGTAAAGGGCGCCTCTGGCAGCAGGTGCCGGCAGCGCTCGCGGAGTGCGGACAGCTCAGCTTCGCCGAGAGATTGTGCGTAGGCTCCTGCCGGTCCCACCCCAAGAGTGAACGGCCCCCACCACTCGTCGAAGCTCGCGTAATCGACAGACGCGGAAAGCGTGGCTTCTTCAACGCGCCGTAACCCCGCCGCCTCGAACAACTCGGAGAGATGACCTGCACGCGCACCGGCCAGGCCAGATTCGTCCGCTCCACCACTGTCGAGCTCGCGAGCCGCCTGCCAGAACGCAGAGATAGGGGCCTGCTCACCCGCAAAGTCCCACACGCACGCCGCGACGACACCGCTCGCGCGGGTCACTCGAGCCATTTCCGCGAGCCCGGCAACCGGATCGCTCATGAAGTGCACGGCGAGCTGCGCGAGCGTCGCGTCGAACGTGCCGTCGGGGAAGGGCAAGTCCTCCGCAGGAGAAAGCCGAACATCAACACCGGGATACCGCGCGCGCGCTGCAGCAATGAACGACTCCGACGGGTCGACAGCCGCCACCGCGTTCGGCCCGAGCCGCCGGATGAGCTCGGCCGTCAGTGCGCCCGGCCCGCAGCCAACGTCGAGCGCTTCCTGCCCGGGATGCACGCCGCCGAGGTCGGCAAGCCTCGGCGCCAGCTGTGTCGAATACCGCCCCATGAAGCGGTCATAAGCATCCGCGGCGACATCGAAGTACACGCTCCGACTCTAGGTCACCGAGCGGTCCAGGGCAAAAGGCCGCGAGCACAAACGGGCTACCTGGCGGGCGAAGCACACGCGCACGGGCCTAACATCGCCTGAGGTTCAACTGCAGGTCCCGTCAGCGTTTACCACGTAGACGTCGGCGTTCCGTCACGGTCGCCTTCGAGCGCAATCGTCCCTGAATCGGCGATGCCGCCGTCCTGCGCGGGCGGGCGGACACGACGAATACCTCGGCCGAGTTGTATTGCTCAGCCGGGGGGTTAGGCTGTTCAGAGTCCTGGACGAGCACACGACGATGCCTCAAGACCACATCCGCTACACGAAGAACGGTGACGTCCACATCGCTTACGAGGTGCTCGGTCCGGACCGCGGCGTCGACCTCCTGTGCATAAGAACATTCGTCTCTCAGCTCCAGCACTTCCGGCGGCTGCCGGCCATGACCGATTTTGCCGATGGGCTGGGGCGCCTCGGACGGCTGATTTGCTTCGACCACCGCGGCACCGGCCTCTCCGACCGCGTGCGAGGGTATCGCCTGCCCACGATCGAGGAGCGCGTCGACGACCTCCGAGTCGTTCTCGACGCAGCAAGGTGTGAGAGAGCCGTGATCATCGCGCTCGCGGACGGTGGCCCGCTCGGCTGCATGTTCGCGGCATCCCACCCCGAAAGACCGCGGCGCTCGTTCTCTGCAACACGAGGCCCCGCGTCGCATGGGCGCCCGACTACCTGTGGGGGACGCGCGAAGGCGAGTTTGAGCAGGAGTTGGCGAACATCGACCGCGACTGGGGTATGCGGTCGATGGCCGAGGCAAGCGCTCGACGCAACCCTTTCGAGGGCATGGCGTATGAGGACCAGGTGACCCGGTACCTCGAGAACATGCGGGTCTCCGCGGGCCCCGGCGACGCCGCTGCCGCATACCGCATGTTCTACGAATCCGACGTCCGTCATGTCCTCGGCACGATCCGCGTTCCGACGCTCGTTCTGAGTCGGGGCGGCGAACAGGCAGACGAAGCCCTCGCGTTCGCCCGGCTGATCCCCGGCGCTTGTCACCAGACGATGCCCGGCGCGGCCACGTACGTCATCGCAGAGCACGGTGAGGCGTACCTCGGGGAGATCGAGGGGTTCGTCCGTGAGCTGCGTGACGAGGAGGCGGAGCTCGAGAGCATCCTCGCGACCGTGCTCTTCACGGATATCGTTGGCTCGACGGAGAGGCAGGCCGAGCTCGGCGATCGGCGCTGGGCCGATCTCGTCCTTGCGCACCACCGGGTGGTGCGTGGCTGTCTCGCGCGCTACCGCGGCCGCGAGCTCGATACGGCCGGCGACGGCTTCTTCGCTGCCTTCGATGGCCCGGCGCGCGGGATACGCTGCGCGCAGGCGATCGTCAGCGGCGTGAGGGAGCTCGGCCTGGAAGTCCGCGCCGGGCGTCACACAGGGGAGTGCCGGACGATCGACGGCAAGCCAGGTGGGCTCGCGGTCTCCATCGGGGCCCGTGTCGCAGGTGTCGCGCGGCCGTCGGAGATTCTCGTGTCGCAGACGGTGAAGGACTTGATCGCCGGCTCCGGGCTCGATCTCGTCGATCGGGGCGAGCATGAGCTCAAGGGCGTCCCCGGGTACTGGCAGGTCTTCGCCGTCGGTTGAGCTCGGGCCGGCGGGATGCGCCACGCCGCCGACCCATCGGCGAGAAGATGTTCGAGGTCAGCCGCTGTTCAACCGAGTCAACGAGCGCGAGGAGCGGCGGATTGCGTTCGTGGCCCCAACGACTCCGCGCTGCGGGTGCTGGTCGGCCTCCGGGCGAACATGCCTCGGCTGCAACCCTGACATCGCGCGGCGCTCATTCGTTAGGCGAAAACCGTGCGCTCCTAGGAGCAGCTTCGGTGCATTGAGTCACACCGACGCGTTCTCGTCGTTCTTCGAGCGCGCGAGAGCACCGTCCGCGCAGCCGATGGCGCCGGGGTCGGCACGTAGCCGTTCGAGGTCGACGCGCACAGCGGCGAGAAGCCCGCGATCTCACATCGGCTAGCGCGGCGGCTTGAGGCCAGTCCGGTACAGCAGTTCCGCGATCAACTGCTGCCCTCTGGCGCTTGCGTAGCAGCACTCGACCTTGCTCATCAGGCCCTTGTTGTAGGCGTCCTCTCTGCCGGATGTGCCGTTGAATGCGGTGAGCACGTCGATGCAGCGGCCGTCGTACTTCCTCACTGTGGCGCAGAGGGTCTTGTTGATCGTGCGCGCCTGGAAGAGACCCAGGTCGACGGTGGCAAAGGGCGGGATCACGTCTTGCGCGCCGGGAACAACGTTGGCGTCCGTGACGCCGAGTAGGACGGTCTTCTTCGAGCCGCGCAGTTTCGCTGACGTAGCCACGATCTGTTGGAAGTCCTTCGCCCAGGCGCGCAGCTGAGACGCGTGGCATGACGTGCCCTTGCAGGATCCGGCTTCGATCATCGAGTCCGCCGTGTTGAGGTGAGACCCGGCCGTGGATCCGAAGACAAGGATGTCGGCATTCGCGACAACAGAGCGGACAGTCCGGTTGGTGCGAAGTTCCTGCAGAAGCTGGCTGCTCGCGAGGCCCTCGTGCGCCAAGTTCGTGAGCGCAACCCAGTGATGAAGGCGCTGCCCGAGGAGCTTCGCGTACCGGCCGGCCCACGCCTGCTGTGTCGGATCGCCAGGGCCGCTGGCGCCTGAGTCACCGAGCGCGACAACGTTCCAGGCGGTCAGCGACCCCGGCGTAGAACCGACGCCGAACGACAGCGCAACCACAACAGCCCCCGCGAGTCCGGTCGAGAGCAGCCTCATCTTGCGCCCGACCTTAAAGAACCATGCCGTCCGAGTCAACAATCCCCGACGACGCTCATCGCGGCCGCTGGGCAATCCGACTCTGGCCTGCCTTGGATCGGCAAATCAGGGGTCATTCCCGCATTGTGAGTGTGTGGGGACCCTGGGCACTCATTCTCCGTGTCCGTGCCACTCACGTTGTGGCGCACGTCGCTGCTACACGCGCTGCAGGTGCGAGTCGTTGAACCCGTGGGATACCTCAACCCATACGCGGGAGGACGATCGCAAGGCTGATCATGGTTGGGCTGTGTCGAGCAGGGTTCGTGCCGAGAATCTCATGACGCCAAGAGCCTCGTCGGGCTCGAGTCGCGCGATGTCGGTCAGCCAGACGAACACTTCGATACCCGTGGCGGCGGTGATGGCGAGAACGAGTCGGTCGAAGTGGTCGTCGTTCATCTTCTCGCGGAGCGGTGACAATGCGTCCGCGACCCACGCGCGTCGCCGGCCCCGCCTCAGCAGCGGCGGGTCTCGTTCGGTGGATCCGTCGAGAGAGAGCTTCAGCATCGCACGCAGCGGCGCCCCGTTCTCGGTTACTTGACGCGCCATCTCGGTGAGGACGATCTCGAAGCGACTGTCGACGTCGTCCGGAGGGTGGTCGCCGAGGACAGAGTCCTCGCCGATCTCCGGGTAGGCAGCGAGAAGCAACGCGTGCTGCGTGGGGAAGTAACGGTAGGCCGTCGTCCGCGACACGAGCGCCGACTCGGCTGCCTCCGCGACCGTTGGTGTCACACCCGATGCGAGGAGCGCGCGAGTCGCGGCAATGAGCGCTTCCAGTGTCCGCGCCTTCTGCTGCACCCTGCCCGTCTGTTGATATGGGACGGGCATTCCTTTATGGTACTAAAATCCCATAAAGGAGTTGATTGACCGTGACCGATAGCTCATCTCGCGCGCTCGCAGCGGGAGAGGGTGAGACCCTCTGGTTCGCCGGCGCACACCAGACGATCAAGTACCCCGGCGAGTGGAGCGACGGCAAGTTCTCACTCGTCGAGGTCGCTGTCCCTCGAGGCCGAGCGACGCCGCTCCACCGCGATCCCAGCCACGAGACCTTCTATGTCCTCGACGGCGAGCTGTTGTTCCACATCGACGGCATCGAGCGCACGGCAGGCGCGGGGGACACCTTGGCCGTCAGGCGGGGTGTTCCCCACGCGTTCACCGTCACGTCCGAGGTCGCCCGGTTCCTCGTGCTCAACACCCCCGGCACACACGACCAGTACTTCCGCGACGGTGGCGACCCCGCGGCCAGCGCGGACTTCGACACCGCACCCCCGCCGAACTACGCCAAGATCGAGGCATCGAATAGCAAGCACGGCATCGAGATGCTCGGCCCACCACCGTTTGCGACAGCGGAAGCCACCTGACTGCCAAGGCGCGAGCACCGCAGCAGAATCGGGCGGTACAGCCCATGTGAGGTCTCCGAACTGTGAGTCTTCGAGTGCCTCGCTCAGGGGCTGCGCTCGGAGTGTGAAGCGCTCTCGCCGTCAGGCCCAGCGAGCCAATCCTCGAGGCGAAATCCTAACGCTCCTAGGCGAGGCGTCGGTCGCGTTGTTGCCGCCGCGCGTCCTTCGCGCCAGGACGCCGGCGGCGGCACACCAGGCGACGAATACCGTTGCCTATACGAGAGAAGAACCCGGGCTCTACGCGCCCGTCCGAAGCGCAGCAGCCGACCGGCGAAGGCGCACCACAGGACGGCGGCGCCCACCCCTTGACCTCGGGGTGGGGCTCACCCATCACATCCGAGCACAAGCCGCTCGGACGCGACGAGCCTCGGGGCCAACCCCCGACTCACCACAGGATCAGCGGGCGGACGCCGATGCCAATGCCAGGCGACTGTCCGTTTGGCGTGTCGTCGAGCTCCGTTCCATCGGATCACAGCAGTATCGTCCGAGGACGCCATTGGCCGCGATACTGGGGCTCGAACGTGTCGATTCTTCGTAAGCAACACTTTGCCGCGTACGCGTTGGGGCTGCTGGTGCTCGGCTCGGCTCTTGTGCGCTTCGCGACCGTGCGTTCCTTCGACGCCCCCTGGATCGCACCGGATGAGATGGTCTACGGGATGGTGGGACGCGCGTTCTGGGCGACGGGCCGGTTCACGTTGCTCGGCCATCACGCCGCCGGCTACGGCCTCTTCCCGGTGCTCGCGGGCCTGCCGCCCGCGTTGTTCGGGACGTCGGTTGGGATCACGGTTCTGCAGACGGTCCAGGTACTGCTCGTCTCATCGACTGTTGCCGTCGTGTACGCATGGGTGCGACCCGTCGCTGGCAGCGCGTGGGCGCTCTGTGCCTCGCTGCTGACTGCACTGCTGCCGGCGTTCGCCTACAGCGGCCTGATCATGACGGAGGCCGCGTTCCTGCCGGTCGCAACGCTTGCGTTGTGGCTGCTCGCGCGGGCACTAGAGCGGCCGACCTGGCGGCGTCAGTTCGTTCTCGGGGCCGCTGTGCTGCTGGCGTGCTCGATCCGGACTCAGGCAGTCGTCCTCGGCCCGATCCTGCTGACGTCGATCGGTTGTGCATCCTGGTTCGCCCGCGACCGAAACCTCGTGCGGCGCTTCGCCCCGCTGCTTGTGTCCCTCGGACTGCTCGCTATTGCCTGGTTCGGAGCCCACCTCGCGGCAACGGGGTCGCTCGCCTCGGCTCTCGGGATCTACGGCGTGACGGTCAGCTCCGGGTACGACCCGGTCGAGGCGGCACGGTGGGTGTTCCGGCACGCCGGCGACGTCTTCTTGCTGGTGATCGGCGCCCCTTTCGTCGCAGCACTTGTCCTCGCGTTTGAAGCGGCGCGGGGCCGGGAGCGCGACTCGAAGGTGCAGGTGCTCGTCGCCGTTACGGTGTCGACCTGCTTCTGGATGACGGTGGAGGTGGGGGCGTTTGCGTCCCGCTATGTGCATCAGCTCGCCGAGCGCGACCTGATCGCCGTGGCGCCGCCGTTGTTTGTCTGCTTTGCCGTCTGGCTCTCGCGAGGGTTGCCACGGCCCCAGCCTGCGACGTCGATCATCGCGGGGCTGGTTGCGGTGCCGGCAGTCCTGCTTCCGGTACGGACGCTCGTGACAGCGGCTGCGGCGCCCGACGCTTTCATGACGATTCCCCTCGCGCGCTTTCTCGAGTGGAGATCGTCGGACACCCTCGAGACCGCCTGGGTCACCGCTGCAGCCTTCATGATCGTGCTCACCGTTCTGTTGCCTCGGCGAGTCGGGGTCGTCCTCCCGATCCTGGTCGCAGCGGGCCTGGCCGCCTCGTCTGTCCTCGCCACCCAGGAGATACGCGCTCGAACCCGCGCCGACCGCGAGGCATTCTTCGGCGCTACCTCCCAAGCGTGGATAGACGGCGCCACAACCGGGTCTGTCACATACTTCTATGACGGCGCAGCCGACTGGAATGCGGTCTCGAAGATCGCCTTCTGGAACCTCAGAGTCACCTCGATCGCCACCCTCCCTGGAGCACCGCTCGGCCCGCTCCCGACTACCGTCGTCCGCCCCAGGCCGGACGGCACGCTCCTCGACGGGCGCCTCCAGCCGCTACCCGCGCGAAATATCGTTGCCTCCACAGCATTCACGTTTGCGGGCGCACCGATCGCCGAGAACGCCCAGGGCACCGACCAGCCCGGCCTTCGATTGTGGAAGCTGTCCGGCGCCCCCGCACTCTCCACGTGGACGACCGGCTTGAAGCCGAACGGCGACATCGTCCAACCCGTCCGAGTAACGGTCTTCGCATGCGGCCCCGGCCAACTCGAGCTTACGCTGCTCGGCAAACAGGGAACACCCGTCGAAATCGCACGAGATGGGGTGTCGCAACGCCGGATTGCACTGGTGTCCGGAACCGTGTGGACAGGATCGATCCCGGCGCCCACGGGCGCTCACGGGCAGACGTCCTGTACATACGACATTGCGAGCCCCGGACTCGTCGGCTCCACCAGAATCGAGTTCGTCTCGACGGAACGCTAGCCCGTGGCGGGAAACCCACCGCGCGTTCGGCCTCCACGAATCGGGCGGTACCTCCCCAAGTGAGGCCCCCGCGCATTGGGGTCAGGTCTTGTATTGCAGCATCACCAATGCGTGATCGCAAGACGTGACCCCATCCCTGCGCGTCTCTCCTGTGGCATCGTTCCTCCGCACTCGGGCGGGTCGCCCGGCACGGAGAGCGTGGGAGGTGGGTTGTGCTTGTTCGGCGGCTGTCGTGGCTCGGAACGAGAACGGAGAACTACCGCGCGACGGCGGACTTCTTCGCCAGGGTTCTCGGTCTGACGCTGGTTCAGGAGGAGCCGGGCCTCTCGATCTTCCGGCTTCCCGGAGGCGAGCACGACTTCGTCGAGGTGTTCGCTCTCGACGAGCCCGACGGCGCGGGGCTGACCACCGGCCCGGTTCCCGGCTTTCTCGTCGATGATGTGGTGGGGGCCCACGCGGAGTTGGAGGCCGCCGGGGTCGAGATCTTGGGGTCGATCAAGTGGCTGCGGGACTATCCCGGATCAGAGGAGATCACCGAGTACGGCTGGTTCAACTTCAGAGGCCCCGACGGCAACGTCTACAACTGCATGCAGGGTTCGCCGGCCCTCCCGTAGGGCGAGGCGGAGCCTGATGACCTCCTGGCGACGGGCTCGCGCACGTCGAGCCGCCGACGACCTGTTTAGGCGGCTCAGTCTTCCTCGAACTCTCGCGCCGCCTTCTTGTCGTGCCGCCACGAGATCAGGATCAGGATCCCGAAGATGATCACGAGCGCGCCGATCATCCCGAACCGGTAGGCGAGCCGGTTGACGATCAGGAAGCCGATCATCGTCGCGATCCCAAAGCCGATGATCAGCCCGATGAGCTTCAGCCAGAATCTGTTTCCCAGGTCGGTCACGTTCGCTCCTCCGTTCGATGGTGAATCGAGTCTGATGGTTACGGCGTCCGTCAGGGCTCCGCGATCGGCCGGCCGACGACGAGTGCCTCCAGCAGGTCGGGCTCCAGCTCGGCGTAGCTCGCATCGGGCCGGACGCCGAGCGCGTCGAGTGTCTTGGTGAAGAAACAGCGTGCCGCGGCGGCGAGGATCACATCCATGATCTCCGCTTCCGAGAGGCCGAGCTCGCGAAGCCGCTGCCGATCGGCGTCGGTGATCGAGCCCGCGTCGTCGACGACCTTCTCGGCCAGCTCCATCGCGGCCAGGTCGATCTCGTCGAGACCCGCGTTCGCGCGGTCGCGCGCCAACGCGACGAGCGGCAGGCCGAGTTTCTCCTGGATCACGAGCCCATGGGCGAGGGAGCAGTAGCTCGAGCGGAGCCGCTGCGCGGCGGCGAACGTTGCCAGCTCGTAGCGGCGGAAGTCCATGCCGGCCTTGATCGCCCCGTTCAGCGCTCCCCAGGCGGCATAGACGTCTGGCTTTGCGCCAAATGCGCGCTCGAAGTTCGTCGTCACGCGGAGCCCACCGCCGGCACCCGCTCGGCCAGGGCGGCGAGCACCTTCGCCCGGATCGACGGCGTGTCGTTGACGAGTCGCCGGAACGAATGGCCGGTGATCACGAGGAGCCGTACGGGGCTCGTCGCCACGACGGTCGCGGTGCGCGGCGTGTCGGTGATCAGCGCGATCTCGCCGAAGAACGCCCCCCCGGCCAGGGTGCGAAGCCGCTTGCCGGCCCGCACCACCTCGACGTCTCCGTCGACGAGGACGAAGAACTCGCGTCCCCGCGTCCCCTCCGCGGTCAGCGTCGTGCCGGCCGGCTGATGCAGCTCGTCCGCGAGGGTCGCGATCAGGCCCAGCTCCTTCTTCGAGCAGCGGGAGAACAGCGGCACCCCGTGGAGCAGCTCCCTCTTGGCGTCGCGACGCAGCTTCATCGGCCGATCCTACGAGACACGTGACCTCCAACGCGAGCAATACGCTCACCCAGTGAGGCCCCAGACCCTCGATCGGCACGTCGATGACCTCTGTGCCGCGCACGGGATCCGGCGCGCGGACGGCCGGGGACGCGCCGTCGTGATCCGCGTCCGCCACCGTGACGGCACGAGCGAGCGGCGGCTCGAGATTCGCGTGCCGCCAATTCACGGTCAGGTTAGTTACTTCGTGGCGCTGCACGAGATCGGTCATCTTGTCGGGGCCGGCCGCAGTGGCCGGCGGCTCGAGAGCGAGGCCGCGGCGTGGCGATTCGCCCTCACGCATGCGCTCGTGGCACCCACGGACGCGACGCGCCGCCGCCTGGGGAAGCGGCTGCGCTCGTACGTGACCTGGGCCCAGCTTCGCTCCAGCAGGCGCCACCCGCCGCACATTCCCCCCGCACAAGACCCTTTCTGGCAGCTGCTCGGGTGGCTCGAGCACTGAGATCGCTTGCAGGGAGCCGCCGCACCTTTACGAAAGCCTCACCTGACCGTGTCAATTCCCTGACCCGGATCCCGTAAAAAGAGGAGATCCAATCGGGGGTCCCGACCGAATAACAGGCAACCCGAAACGTGAGAGAGGCGATTATGTCTGCGGCAGAACTTCAGGAACGACCCGACGTCGAGATCGAGCTAGTCGAGCGGTGGCGTGTCCAATCGCTCCTGAGGGCCGGATACGACATGGAATCGGCTGTCGTGCTCGCAGCTTCGCACGAGATCGACCTCCACCGTGCGATGCGCCTGGTCGAGAGCGGCTGCCCGGTCGACCTGGCCCTCCAGATCCTTCTATAGCGGCTCCTCCAGCACCACCCGACGCCCGGCCGGCCGCCGGGCGTCATGCGTGCCGGCACGAAGGCGTCCTGCCCGACGCGGAGAATGAGGGCGGATGAGCCTTCTTCTCTCGATCCCGTCCCCGAGCAGCGGAGCGGTACACCTGGGGCCGCTCACGATCCACATGTACGGGCTGACGCTGCTAGCGGCGATCGGTGTCTGCATCTGGATCACCGGCACGCGGTTCGTCAACCGCGGCGGCGACTGGGACCTGATCTTCCGCTGCGCCGTCTGGGGCGTCGGTGCCGGCATCGTGGGCGCGCGCCTCTACCACCTGGCGACGAGCTGGAACGAGGTGCCGGGCCACTGGTGGGGGCCGTTCGCGATCTGGAAGGGTGGGCTCGGGGTCTGGGGCGGGATCGCGGCGGGCGTGATCGTCGGCGCCATCATTGCGAAGCGAGCGGGGGCCGACGTGCCGCTCCTCGCCGACTGCCTCGCGCCCGGTCTACTCGTCGCCCAGGCGATCGGGAGGATCGGCAACTGGTGGAACCAGGAGCTGTACGGCAAGCCGACCAAGCTGCCCTGGGGGCTCGAGATCGACCCTGCCCACTTCGGGAGCAACTTCTGGCCTGCCGGCACGACCTTCCACCCGGCCTTCCTGTACGAGCTGCTCTGGAACCTGCTCGCAGCGGCCCTGCTCGTCTTCGTGATCGAGCGCCGCTTCCATCCGCGGCCGCCCGGCCTCTTCGCGCTCTATATCGCGCTCTACTCCTTGGGGCGGTTCTGGATCGAGCTGATTCGCGTTGACGCCTCGAACCACATCCTCGGGCTGCGGGTCAACACATGGGTTTCGGCGCTCGTCTGCATCGCCGGCGTCGTCTGGTTCATCGTCTCGCAGCGTCGCGGCAAGCCGCCGGAGAAGCCCGTGCGAAAGGGCCCCAAGATGACGGTGCCGGGCTCGAGTCGCGTCCGGCCCGGGGGCTAGGGTCCGACCGTGGCCAGCGCCGTCCGCGACCTCGAGCTGGACCTCGATGCCTTCGAGGGCCCGTTCGACCTCCTGCTCACGCTCCTGCTCAAGGACGCGATCCAGCCGTCGGAGATCGACATGGCCGGGATCGTCGTCGCGTTCGTGGAGCGGCTGGCGGAGCGCGACGAGCTCGATCTCGACGCTTGCGGCGAATTCCTTGTCCTGATCGCGGCACTGCTGGAGCTGAAAGCGCGTCACCTCTTCCCCGACGAGGAGGCCGAGCTCTCGGAGCTCGAGCCCGAGGAGGCGGCCGAGGAGCTGGCGCGGCGCCTCGCCGAGTACCGGCGCATGAAGCACGCGGCCGTCTGGCTGCGCGAGCGGCTGGAGGAGGAGAAGGGCCGCTTCTTCCGGATCGGCCCCGCACCGCTCGCGCCCGAGCCGGAGCGCCGGCTCGCGCAGCAGTCGCCGCTGCGGCTCGTCGAGGCGCTGCAGGCGCTCGCCGTGGAGCCGCCGCACGTATCCCTCTCTCACATGGCGCTGCGCTTCCCGCCCGTGGGCCAGTTCGTCGAGCGCTTTCGCGCGCTCCTGCTGCGCCGCCGCCGCTTCGACTTCGACGCCGAGGTGCAGGGGCTCTCGCGTGTCGAGCAGGCCGTGGCGTTCCTGGCGCTGCTCGAGCTGCGCAAGGAGGGGGAGATCGCGATCTCCCAGGCTGCGGCGTTCGCGCCGATCAGGATTTCCCGTGCCGACGACACGATCACCTATTCCGACGACGGAAGGATGCTGCAGTGGACCGCCCGCTCCGCCTGATCTCCTCGAACCCGGTTGACGAGCTCGCCCGCACCATCGAGGCCCTGCTCGTCGTAGCCTCTCAGCCGTTGACGCTCGAGGAGCTCGTCGAGGCGACCGCCGACGACGCCGAGCGCATCGAGATAGCCCTCGGCCTGCTCGGCGAGCGCTACCGCGAGGGGCGCAGCGGGATCGTGCTTCAGAAGGTCGCCGGCGGTTACGCCTTCGGCGCCGCCCGAGAGGCGGCAGAGGCGTGCGCTCGCCTGTTCGAGCGGCCGGTCGAGCGGGGGCTCTCGCAGGCCGCGCTCGAGACGGTGGCGATCGTCGCCTATCTCGGCCCGGTCTCACGACCCGAAATCGCGCGCATCCGCGGCGTCGCCGCCGACTCGGCCGTCGCCTCGCTCGTCGAGCGCGGCCTCATCTCCGAGGCGGGGCGCGAGAGCGGCCCCGGCGGCGCGGTGCGCTATCGCGTCACCTCGCTGTTCGAGCGGGTCTTTGGGCTCGAGTCGCTCGCAGCGCTCCCGCGCCTGGACGACATCGGCGAGGACCAGGCCGCGATCCGCGACAGGCTCCTCCAGGTCGCCGAAGCCCGCGCGTCCTAGGTCAGCGAGGGGGTGTCCCCCCTTCTCTTCTGTGAGACACCTCCTCACCGTTTCGCCCGGGTGTGCCGTCGCGTCACACCTGCCAGGTGCCGTCCCGTAGCACCGGCACGTGCTCGCCCGCTACGGTGATTCCGTCGACCGCCAGCTCGGGTCTGCCGATTATGAAGTCGACGTGGATCTTGCTCTGGTTGATCCGCGCCTTGTCGGCCTCGTCGTCGACGCCGATCGCGTAGGCGGAGCCGAGCGCGATGTGGCTGGCGGCGTTCTCGTCGAGCAGCGTGTCGTAGAAGACCGTCCCGAGCGGGCCGATCCGGCCGCCGCCGTCGACGAGCGCGAGCTCGCCGAGGAAGGGGGCACCGTCGTCCTTGGCGCAGGCGCCACGCAGCGTCTCGACGCCCTCGTCGGCGTCGATCTGGACGGCGCGTCCACCCTCGAACCGCACCCGCAGACCGCTGATACGCGAGCCGTAGAGCTCCAGTGGCAGCGTTGCCGTCACGTGCCCGTCGACGCTCAGCGGGTCTGGCGTCGTGAACGTCTCCTCGCTCGGGATGTTCGGGTAGTACTCGACGCCGTCCACAGTCGTCGCTGGACCTGCGAGCCAGCGCGACGACGGCAGCAGGCCGACCGTGAGGTCGGTGCCGGGGCCATGCAGCCTGATCGCGTCGAAGTGCCGCGCGGTCAGCGCGTCCGCCGAGCCCTTGACGGCGCGTAGGCGCTCGCGCCAGGCGGCGGCCGGGTCGTCCGCGTCGAGCCGGCAGATGTGCGCGATCGCGCTCCAGAGGAGGTCGTACGCCTCGTCTGGCTCGGCGTCGGGATAGACGGCGGAGGCCCAGTCGGCCGTCGGTGCCGGAGCGACGCACCAGTTTGTCGTCCGGCCGTTGATGATGCGACCGGTGTTGGGCATGTAGGGGAGGACGTCGGCGCCGTTGCGCTCCGCCGGAACGCCGTCGAAGGCGTGCTGGGACTGCGGGCCGCTGAGGGAGATCCGCGCGCCGTGCTCGGCGGCGAGGTGATCCATACGGTCGAGCATCCACGGTGGGATGTAGTCGAGCGTGGCCGGGTCGGCGTGGATCAGGCGTCGGCGCTTGACCCAGTGATCCCAGTAGAAAACGTCGACGTAGTTCGCACCCCGTTCGTACGCGGCCCGGGCGATCTCGCGAGTCAGCTCCTCCTTGCCGATGTAGCTGCCGACGCTGACCAGCTGGCCCGGCTGCACGTTCGCCCCGAGGCCGACGATCAGGTCGGCGAGCCTGCTTGTCCAGTCGCTGTAGTCGCGCACCGCGCGGGAGCCTAGACGACAATGGCCCTCATGCGCCTCAATCGCTATCTCGCGCGAGCCGGTGTCGCGTCGCGTCGCGCTGCCGACGAGCTGATCAAGGCGGGGCGGGTGAGCGTCAACGGGCGCCCCGGCGAGCTCAACACGTTCGTCGCCTCGCGCGACGTGGTCGAGGTGGACGGCGAGCAGGTCGGTAAGCAAGAGCTCGCGCACGTGCTTCTGCACAAGCCGCTCGGCGTCGTCACGACGGCGAGCGACCCGGAGGGGCGGCCGACCGTCGTCGACCTCGTCGGGCATCAGGCACGGGTCGTGCCGGTCGGCCGGCTCGACATCGACACGAGCGGAGTCCTGCTCCTGACGAACGACGGCGACCTCGCGCACCGGCTCGCCCATCCGCGCTACGGCGTCGAGAAGACCTACGTCGCCGATGTCGAGGGCGACCTGCTGCCGGCCGAGGTGGCGCTGCTCGGTGCCGGCGTCGAGCTCGAGGACGGTATCACCGCGCCGGCGCGGGCGCGGCAGCTGGGCCGAGCGCGCGTGGAACTGGTGTTGCACGAGGGTCGCAATCGGCAGGTGCGGCGGATGTGCGAGGCGGTCGGCCATCCGGTGGTGCGCTTGCGGCGGACGGCGTATGCGGGGTTGGATGCGAAGGGGATCGCGGTGGGGGAGTCGCGGGTGCTGACGCGCGACGAGGTGGAGGGCCTACGGCGTCTGGTGAGGCTGTAGGGCAACACCGGAGTCGCCCTCACGTTGACATATACCAACATGAGAATATAATGAGGACAATGGCTCGCACAGCGACGACCGCCGATGCGTTCACCGCGGTTGCCGAGCCGCGGCGGCGGCAGATTCTCGACGTCCTCGCCCGCGGGGAGCGCCCCGTCAACGACCTCGTCGATTTGCTGGGAATCGCGCAACCGCAGGTCTCGAAGCACCTGAGGGTGCTGCGCGAGGTGGGCGTTGTCGCCGTACGGGAGGAAGGCCGGCAGCGCGTGTACAGGCTGAACGGCGATGCACTCAAGCCGATCCATGACTGGGTGAGTGCCTACGAGCGTTCCTGGGCCGAGCGATTCGACCGCCTCGATGACGTTCTGGAAGAGCTCCAACACGACCAGGAAGGAGAACAGCCGTGACCAGCAGTGCGACAACCCTGGTGACGCTCCCGAGCGACGAGCAGATCCTGATCACGCGGGAGTTCGACGCGCCGAAGCACCTCGTGTTCAAGGCGTTCACGACGCCCGAGCTCGTCAGGCAGTGGTGGACCGCCGGGAGAGGCGAGGCCACCGTCTGCGAGATCGACCTCCGGGTCGGCGGTAGGTGGCGCTACGTGATCGTGACGGATAGCGGCCTCGAGGTCGCATTTCACGGCACGTACCGCGAGATCGTGGAGGACGAGCGGATCGTCTCGACGGAGGTCTACGAGGGCATCCCCGACGCGGAGGAGAAGGCGGCGCTCAACGTGCTCGAGCTCACCGAGTCAGACGGGCGGACGACCATGACGATCCTCGTGACGCACCCGAACCAGGAAGGCCGGGACCTGCATATCAACTCGGGCATGGAGGACGGCCTGCGGGATGCCCTCGACCTGCTGGAAGCGGTCGCGATCTCGCTTCTCGGCGAGGCCTGACGGGCGGGGAGGCGGTGCGAGGGCGAGACAGGTCTCGCCCCTACGGAACGTGCATCGCGCCTGGGGCGCTATTCACTCGTACCAGACGAGTGTCGCGAGCACGACGTAGAGCGCGATCAGCGCCAGGCCCTCGAACAGCACCGCCTCGCCGTCGCCCGTGATCTGCCAGACCGCGATCGCGGTCAGCGTGAGCGCGCCCGCGAAGACCGGGTTGACGACGAACGTCAGATGCTGCGCGAAGAGCAGCGAGATCAAAACGAGCGCGGGGAAGAGAAAGCAGGCGATCTGGGCGACCGAGTTCTTCACGACGGAGATCGCGAGATCGGAGTTGCCCTTGCGCGCCAGCTGCACCGCGACCACGTTCTCGACCGCGTTGCCGGCGATCGCCACGATCACGAGGCCCGTGAACGCCTTCGAGATCCCGAGCGCCTGCACGGCCGGATCGATCGCATTGACGAACCACTCCGAGACGAGCGCCGCGGCGACTCCCGCGACCGCGAGCAGGCCGATCGCGAACGAGAACGGGAGCACGTCGTGGGTCGGCTCCTCGAGCGCCCGCTCGCTCTTGATGTCGGCGCGCAGGTAGCCGAACAGCCAGGCGGAATAGACGACGAGCAGGCAGACCGCGCCGATCGCCGAGATCGCCACCTGGTGCTGGCTCGCCCGGTCGCCCACCTGGTCGGAGAGGCCGAGCAGGGCGATCACGAAGATCGAGAGGAGGAGCAGCGTCGCGGTGTCGTTCGGAAGGCGCTTGGCGAACTTCATCATCCCGCCGCGGGGCCCGGAGCCGGCGACGATTGCAAGGCCGAGCACCAGTAGCGCATTCGCGAACAGCGACCCGAGGATCGAGAACTGCGCCACCACGATCTCGCCGGCGCTGAGCGAGAAGAGCACGATGAAGAGCTCCGGCAGGTTGCCGAGCGTCGACTGGAGCACGCCCGTCACGGCCGGCCCGAAGCGGGCGCCGACGGACTCCGTCGCGATCCCGATCGCCCACGCGACACCGCCGAGGGCGATACCGGAGACGACGAACACGGCGACCGCCGAGGCGTGGCTGTAGTGGAGCACCCCGGCAGCCACGATCACGACGGCGACGGCCGCCATGATCAGATAGCTGCGCCTCACAGCTGGACGAATCCCATGTTGCGCACCATCGCCTCGAGCGTGGGCGCCGACGCCTCCCGCGCCTTGTCGGCGCCGAGACGGAGCAGCCGCAGTAGCTCGCCCTCGTCGGAGCGCAGCTCGGCGTAGCGCTCCTGCATCGGCGCGAGCAGCTCGACGACGGCCTCGCCGACATCCTGCTTGAACTGGCCGTAGCCGCTGTCGCCGTAGTGGGCCTCGATCTCCTCGGGCGAGCTGCCGGAGGCGACCGAGAGGATGTCGATCAGATTCGAGACGCCCGGCTTGTCGTCTGCCCTCCTCACCTCGCGGCCCGAGTCGGTCACGGCCGAGCGGAACTTCTTGCGAACCACATCCGGCGGTTCGAGCATCCCGACCGTCCCCTGCGGGGTGCCGCCGGTCGTGGACATCTTGCGGGTCGGCTCCTGGAGATCCATGATCCGCGCCCCGACCGTCGGGTAGACGCCGTCGGGCACCGTGAACGTCAGGCCGAAGCGCGCGTTGAAGCGCTCTGCGATGTCGCGCGCGAGCTCCAGGTGTTGCCGCTGATCGTCGCCGATCGGGACGATGTCCGTCTGGTAGAGCAGGATGTCGCCGGCCATCAGCACCGGATAGGTGAAGAGGCCTGTCGAGACGAAGTCGCGGCGGTCGGACTTGTCCTTGAACTGCGTCATCCGGCCGAGCTGCCCGTAGCTCGCAACGGCCGAGAGCAGCCACGCCGCCTCGGCATGGGCCGTCACATGGCTCTGCGCGAACACCGTCGACCGAGACGGGTCGAGGCCGTTCGCGACGAGCAGCGCGTAGAGGTCGAGCGTGCGTCCGTGGAGATCGGCCGGGTCGTAGTCGGTCGTGATCGAGTGCAGGTCGACGATGCAGAAGAATCCCTCGCCCTGCTCCTGCGTGGCCGCGTACTGGCGGAAGCCGCCGATCAGGTTGCCAAGGTGTTTTTCGCCCGTCGGCTGGATCCCGGAGAAGATGCGCATCCCACTATCTAGCCGTTTTCAGGCGGCAGCGTCAAAACGGCTCACGACTACACTGGACGCATGGCTGCGACCGACTCGACCTGGACACCCGCTTCCTGGCGGGAGCGCTCCGCGCTCCAGCAACCGGAGTGGCCCGACGCGGCCGCGCTCGAGGCGGTGCGCGAGCGACTGCACCGATTGCCTTCCCTGATCTTCGCGGGCGAGGCGCGCGCCCTCAGCCACGCGCTCGGAGAGGCGGCCGAGGGCCGGGCCTTCCTGCTCCAGGCCGGCGACTGCGCCGAGTCGTTCCACGAGCTTTCGGTGATCGCCGTGCGGGAGCGGCTCAAGCTGCTGCTCCAGATGTCGGCCGTGATGACCTACGGCGCGACGCTGCCCGTGATCAAGGTGGGACGGATGGCCGGCCAGTACGCCAAGCCGCGCTCGTCGCCGACCGAGACCGTCAACGGCGTTGAGCTGCCGTCGTTTCGCGGCCACGCTGTCCACTCCGACGAGCTGACAGTCGAGGCGCGCACGCCCGATCCCGAACGGCTCGTCCAGGCGTACTACCAGGCCGTCTCGTCGCTCAATCTGCTTCGCGCCTTCACCAAGGGCGGGTTCGCCGACCTGACGCAGGTGCACACCTGGAACCAGGAGTTTGTCGCCAGCTCGCTCGAGGGGCGGCGGTACGAGACGATCGCCAACGAGATCGGGCGCGCGTTGCGCTTCATGCAGGCGATCGGGATCGACCTCGGCGACGAGCGCTCGATCCATGAAGTGGACGTCTGGACGAGCCATGAGGCGCTGCTGCTCGACTACGAGGAGCCGCTCGTGCGCATCGACTCGACGACCGGCGACTGGTACGCCTGCTCGGGTCATTTCCTCTGGGTGGGTGAGCGAACCCGCCAGCTCGACGGGGCGCACGTGGAGTTCCTCTCGGGGATCCACAACCCGGTCGGGGCGAAGGTCGGCCCCTCGATGACCCCGGACGAGCTCGTCGCGCTCGCCGAGCGGCTCAACCCCGAGCGGATCCCCGGGCGACTGAGCCTGATCACCCGCCTCGGTGCGAGCCACGTCGAGGAGCTGCTGCCGCCGCTTCTGCGCGCCGTCCGTGAGGCAGAGATCCCGGTCGTCTGGGTCTGCGACCCGATGCACGCCAACGGCTTCGTCACGGGCTCCGGCCACAAGACGAGGCGCCTCGACGATGTGCTGCGCGAGATCGAGGGCTTCTTCGCCGCGCACCGGCAGGTCGGCACCTGGCCGGGTGGAGTCCATCTCGAGATCACCGGTGAGGACGTGACCGAATGCCTCGGCGGCTCCGAGGAGGTGCTCGAGGGTCAGCTCGACACGCGCTACGAGACGCTCTGCGATCCCCGACTGAACGCCCGCCAGTCGCTCGACCTCGCGTTCCGGGTCGCCGAGCTGATGCGGGGCTAGCGGAACCCGTGCTCCGTTCCATCACCGTTGTCGGGACGGGCCTGATCGGCGCGTCCGCAGCGCTCGCGGCCCGCCGGGCCGGAGCCAGCGTGCGCGGGTGGGATCCCGACCACGAGGTACTCCGTGTCGCGGCCGAGCGCGAGGCGGTGGACCCCGCGGGCTCGCTCGAGGAGGCGGTCGCCGGCGCTGACCTTGTGCTGATCGCGGCTCCGGTTGCGGAGCTGCCGCACGTCGTTTCCGCCGTGCTCGCGCTTGCTCCCCCCGAGTGCGTCGTCACCGACGTCGGCTCGACCAAGGGCTCCGTCTGCGCGGCGGCGGGAGGGGACGGCCGCTTCGTCGGCGGCCACCCGATCTGCGGGGCGGAGACGCGGGGCCCCGAGCGGGCCAACGCCGAGCTGTTCGAGGGTGCGACCTGGTTCCTCACACCGACGGCGGCCACCGGCTCGGAGCTACTCCGTACCGTGCACGGCTTCGTGACGTCGCTCGGGGCGCGGCCCGTCGCGATCGACGCTGGTGCGCACGACCGCCTGGTTGCCGTGACGAGCCACCTTCCGCATGCCCTCGCGAACGTGCTCCTCAACCAGGCCGGCGCTGCCCGCGTCGACGGGCACGACCCGCTCCAGGCCGCAGGCGGGTCGCTGCGCGACATGACCCGCATCGCCGGGGCGAACCCGCGCATCTGGGTCGACATCTTTCTCGAGAACCGGGAGGCCGTGATCGCCGCGCTCGGTGAGCACCGCAGCCGCGTCGAGCAGCTCGAGGCCGCGCTCGCTGCGGAGGACGGTGGCCAGCTCGCGCGCTGGATCGCCGAGGCGGCGGGAAACAGGCGGCGAATGCTCGCCACCGCCTACGACGATCCCGGCGCCCTCCAACGCCTGCGTGTCCACCTGCCCGACCGTCCGGGCGTCCTGGCAGGCATCTTCCAGGCGCTCGGCGCCGAGCGGATCAACGTCGAGGACTTCGAGCTGGAGCACCTCTCGACCGAACGCGGCGGCACCCTCACGGTCCTCGTCGCCGGCGAGGGCGAGGCGGAGCGCGCCGCGGCACTGCTCGAGGCACAAGGCTACGGGGTCGTCCTCGCTCCCGTGCTCGACGACGAGGCATGAAAATCGAGCCCCTCACGCGGCTCGTCGGGCACATTGCGGTGCCCGGCGACAAGTCGATCTCGCATCGGGCCGTCCTGCTCGGCGCGATCGGCGAGGGAGAGACGCGGATCACCGGCTTCGGGCGCTCGGCCGACACCGAGGCGACCGTCGAGGCGGTACGGGCGCTCGGCGTCACCGTCTACGAGCACGGTGAGGACACGCTCCACGTCGTCGGCAACGGCCTGCGCGGCCTCGTCTCGCCCGGCCGCCCGATCGACTGCGCCAACGCCGGCACGCTGGTGCGGCTCCTCTCGGGGATCCTGGCGGGCCAGAGCGGGCAACAGTTCGAGCTGACGGGAGATGCGTCGCTCAGTGCTCGCCCCATGAAGCGCATCACGGAACCACTCTCGCGCATGGGAGCCGGGGTCGAGACCGAGGACGGGCACCTGCCGCTCGGCATCGAGGCGCGCCCGCTGCACGCGATTACCTATGAGCTGCCGATCGCGAGCGCCCAGGTCAAGTCGGCTATCCTGCTTGCCGGCCTCTACGCAAAGGGCGAGACGACGGTCGTCGAGCCCGAGCCGACCCGCGATCACACCGAGCTGATGCTCGAGGCGGCGGGCGTCTCGATCACGCGTCGCGAGAAGAGCGTCACCGTGCAGCCGGCCCAGCGGCTCGAGCTGGGTGAGATCGAGGTGCCGGGCGACTTCTCCTCCGCCGCGCCGTTCATCATCGCTGCGACGCTCGTTCCGGGGTCGGAGCTGCACATCCACGGCGTCAACCTGAACCCGCGGCGTACGGGGCTGCTCACGATCCTCGAGCGGATGGGTGGGAAGGTCACCGCCTACAACCGGCGCAAGGTCGGCGGCGAGCGCGTCGGCGATCTCGAGGTGCGCTCGGCCGACCTCGTCGCGACGACCGTGCTCGGCGCGGACGTGCCGCTCGCGATCGACGAGCTGCCGCTGTTCGCGCTCGCCGCCTCGATGGCGCATGGGAACAGCCGGCTGCGCGGGGCCGAGGAGCTGCGGGCGAAGGAGTCGGACCGGGTGGAGTCGACAGTCGACGCTCTGCGCGCTCTCGGCCAGCACGTGCTCGCGACCGAGGACGGCTTCCGGATCAAGGGCGTGCCGACGCGCCCGCGGGGTGGCCGGATCGAGAGCCGCGGCGACCACCGGATCGCGATGCTCGGCGCGATCGCGGCTCTCGCGTCACAGAACGGCGTCGAGATAGAGGATGCGGAGTGTGTGGGAGTAAGCTTCCCGGGCTTCTTCGAGCTCCTCGAGTCGCTCCGCAGGGAGGCTGCTGAATGATCATCGCGATCGACGGGCCTGCCGGCGCAGGCAAGAGCTCGGTCGCCCGAGCGCTGGCGGTTCGACTCGGGTTCCGCTACCTCGACACGGGGGCGATGTATCGGGCGCTCACCTGGCTCGCCCAGCGGCGTGGAATTGCGCTCGACGACGTGCCTGCACTCGTCGAGCTCGCGCGCGAGCATCCGGTCGAGTTCATGGCCCCCGATGGTGTCGTCATCGCCGGCCACGATGTGACCGAGGAGATCCGCGAGCCCGCCATCGACTCGTCCGTGCCTGTTGTCGCCCGGCACGTTGCGGTGCGCGAGGTGATGCGCGAGCGGCAACGCGCCCTCGGCGCGCGAGGTGACTCTGTGATCGAGGGACGCGATATCGGAGTGATCGTGGTTCCCGATGCCGAGCTCAAGATCTGGCTTGTCGCCGACCCGCGGGTGCGGGCCGAGCGACGGCATGCTGAGCGCGACGGGATCTCAGCAGATCTCCTCGCCGACGAGATGCGGCGGCGCGACGAGCGGGACGCCGACAACACCCACCGCGCCGAGGACGCAATCGAGGTCGACACGACGATGCTGAGTCTCGCCGAGGTCATCGACCGGATCGAAAAGTTGTTGCCGGAGCGGGCTGCATGAGCTCGACGGCCGACAAGGTTTGGGCCGTCGGCCGGCCGACGGTCGGCACGGCCGTCAACCTCGCGGCCCGGATCAAGGTGTACGGGAAGGAGCGCGTCCCGATGACGGGCGGCCTCGTGATCGCCTGCAACCACTTCAGCTGGGTCGATCCGCCCGCGCTCGGCGCCTCCTGTCCTCGCACGATTTATTTCATGGCCAAAGTCGAGGCCCACCGTGTTCCGGGCCTCGGTGCCTTCATCCGCGCCTTCGGAACCTTCCCGGTGCGGCGCGGCGAGTCCGACCGGGATGCGGTGCGCACGATGCGCTCGATCGTCCGCGACGGCCTCGCGCTCGGGCTCTTCGCCGAAGGGACGCGGCAGAAGAACGGTCTTCCCGGGGAGCTGCAGCCGGGTGCCGCAATGGTTGCGCTACAGGAGGACGTCCCGGTGATTCCGGTCGCGATCCACGGCTCGCAGAGCTGGAAGCCGGGCAACTTCCATCCGGTCTCGCTCGCCTGGGGCGAGCCGATCCGCTTCGCGGGGCTGGCGAAGGGTGGCAGGGGCTACAAGGAGGCGTCGGCGGTGCTGCAGGGCAAGATCCGGGCGCTGTTCGACTTTCTCGTCGAGATGCACGAGCTCGGCCGGCCGGACGCCGTGCCCCCGCGATGAGCGGCGCAACTCCCACAGACGAGGAGCGAGAGGTCGTTGCGCCGACGGCGCTCGCGGGAACGGTTGCGATCGTCGGCTTCCCGAACGTCGGCAAGTCCACCCTGATCAACCGGCTCACGCAGACGAGAGCAGCCGTCGTGCACGAGACCCCCGGTGTCACGCGTGATCGCAAGGAGCTGCTCTGCGAGTGGACCGGTACCTGGTTCCGGCTGATGGACACCGGTGGGGTGGACGAGGCGGACGGTGGGCCGTTCGGCAACAAGATCGCTGCGCAGGCGCTCGCTGCGATCGACGAGGCCGATCTCGTGTTGTTCGTCGTCGACGCAAGGGCCGGTATCACGCCGGGGGACGAGGAGCTCGCGGTGATCCTGCGCAAGGCGAAGCGCCCCGTGATCGTGCTCGCGAACAAGATCGACGACCCCCGCCGCGACCCCGATTCGGCCGTCTTCCACAAGCTCGGCCTCGGCGATCCGTGGCCGCTGTCCGGTCTCCACGGCCACGGCACCGGGGACCTGCTGGACGAGATCGTCTCGCGCCTACCTGGCACGGGCGAGGTCGCGATCGGCACGGAGGCGATCCGCGTTGCGATCCTGGGGCGACCGAACGTCGGCAAGTCGTCGCTGTTGAACCGGTTCGTGGGCAAGGAACGCGTGATCGTCTCCGAGGTGCCGGGCACGACGCGGGACGCGATCGACACGGTGCTGAAGCGCGGCGACACCACCTTCGTGCTCGTCGACACGGCGGGCCTGCGGCGCCGGCGCAAGCAGCGCCAGGGAATCGAGTACTACTCCGAGCTCCGAGCCCTCCAGGCCGCCGAGCGGGCCGACGTCGCGCTCGTCCTCTTCGACGCTTCCGAGGGGATCGTCGAGCAGGACCTCGCCGTTGCAGACATCGCCCGCAAGGCCGGCTGCTCGACGCTCGCGGTGCTCTCGAAATGGGATGTGACCGAGCTCGAGATCGTCGAGGCGCAGGGTCATCTCGCGCGCCGGCTGCGGCAGCGTCCTCCGGTGATCGCCGTCTCTGCCAAGACGGGCCGCGGGGTCAACCGGCTGCTCGACAAGGTCGAGGAGCTCTTCGCGAAGCACAACGGGCGGATCACGACGGGCGAGCTGAACCGCGCGCTCGACGAGCTGAAGGAGGCGCGGCCCGGCCCGCAGGGCGCTCGCGGGAGACGCCTGAAGCTGATGTATGGCACCCAGGTCAGCACGCGACCGCCACGCTTCCGCATCTTCGTTAACGCGCCGAGCCTCGTCACGCGCGACTACGGCTACTGGGTCGAGAACGAGCTGCGCAAGCGCTTCGACCTCGAGGGCGTGCCCGTCTCGATCGATTTCGTCAAAAGCGAATAGGCATGACCTTCGGTCATGCCTATTCGCGCTGGATGGGAGGGGATGGCCTTTGAGAATCGTCGTCGTCGGTGGTGGCTCTTGGGGGACGGCGTTCTCGACGATCCTGCGCGACCACGGGCACGAGGTGACGCTCGCATGCCGCGACGCGGGGCAGGCCGCGGCGATCACTGCGACCGGCCGCAATCCGCGCCACTTTCCCGACATCGCCCTGCACGGGGTAGCCGCCGCCACGATCGCCGAGGCTCCGTTGGCAGAGGCGAACCTCGTGGTCGTAGCGGTGCCGAGCGCCGCGTTTGCCGAGACGGTCGCCGCCCTGCCGGGGACGTGCCCGATGCTCAGCCTCACGAAGGGGCTCAACCCGGCGACCGGCAGCAGGCTTTCGACCCTCGTCAGCGGCCGTCCGATCGCGGTGCTGTCAGGTCCGAACATCGCCGAGGAGATCGTGCGCGGCCTACCTGCCGCGGCGGTGATCGCCTGCGAGGATCGCGCCTTGGCGGTCCAGCTCCAGCTCGCGATCACCTCGCGCACGTTTCGTCTCTACGTGAACGACGACCTCGTCGGCGTCGAGCTCTGTGCCGCTGCCAAGAACGTGATCGCCCTCGCCGCGGGCGGTGCCGACGGCCTTGCGCTCGGTGACAACGCGAAAGCCGCCCTCGTCTCGCGGGGGCTCGCCGAGATGGGGCGGCTCGCGGAGGCCGCGGGCGCGCGACCCGAGACCTTCGCGGGCCTCGCCGGCCTCGGCGACCTGATCGTGACCTGCTGGTCGAAGTCCGGTCGCAACCGGCGCTGTGGCGAGCTCGTCGCGCAGGGGGCGACACCCGCTGCCGCGGCAGCCGAGATCGGGATGGTCGTCGAGGGGCTCGCGACCGCGCCGGCTCTCCGTGACCTCGCACGACGGCTCGACGTCGAGATGCCGATCACGGAAGGAGTCTGCTCGGTGCTGGACGGCATCCCGCTCGCCGCCCTCGCCGGCACGCTGATGGGACGCGACCCCACGTCCGAGTGAGTCGGCTAGGCTTTCTCCCGTGAGCTCCCGCTCGTTCAGCTTCAGCTCCGAATCGGTCACCGAGGGGCACCCAGACAAGATCGCCGACCAGGTCTCGGATGCCGTTCTCGATGCGGTTCTCACCGATGACCCCGACGGGCGGGTCGCATGCGAGACGCTGATCACGACCGGGCTCGTCGTCGTTGCAGGTGAGATCACGACGACGACGTACGTCGACATCCCCCGGCTCGTGCGCAGGACGGTCGCCGACATCGGCTACACGCGCGCCAAGTACGGATTCGACGCGGATACATGCGGTGTCATCGTTGCGCTCGACGAGCAGTCCCCCGACATCGCGCAGGGCGTCGACGAGGCGTTCGAGGTGCTACACGGCGGCGCTGACCCGATCGACAGGATCGGAGCCGGCGACCAGGGGATGATGTTCGGCTACGCATCGAACGAGACGCCCGAGCTGATGCCGCTGCCGATCCAGCTCGCCCATCGCCTCACCCACCGCCTCTCCGAGGTTCGCAAGGCCGACGTTCTGCCGTACCTCCGCCCCGACGGGAAGGCGCAGGTAACGGTTCGCTACGAGGTCGACGACCGCGGGCACCAACGTCCCGTCGAGATCGAGCGGGTGCTGATTTCGACGCAGCATCGCGACGGGCTCGACGCCGAGACGTTGATCAAGCCGGATTTGATCGACCACGTCCTGCGACCGATCCTCCCGCACGACCTCTATGACGAGAAGCGGCTCGACGATCGTGATTTCGTCTACGTCAACCCGACGGGCAAGTTCGTGATCGGCGGGCCGAGGGGCGACACCGGCTTGACGGGGCGCAAGATCATCGTCGATACCTACGGTGGCGCAGCGCCGCACGGCGGCGGTGCCTTCTCGGGCAAGGATCCCACCAAGGTCGACCGCTCGGCCGCGTACGCAGCACGGTACGTCGCGAAGAACGTCGTCGCCGCCGGGCTCGCAGATCGCTGCCAGCTCCAGGTCGCCTACGCAATCGGCGTTGCGCATCCGCTGAGCGTGCTCGTCGACTGCTTCGGGACAAACGTGATCTCGCAGGAGGCAATCGAGGCCCTGATCCACGAGCACTTCGACCTACGGCCCGGTGCGATCGTCCGCGATCTCGACCTGCGGCGACCGATCTATCGCAGGACCGCGTCGTACGGCCATTTCGGCCGCGAGGATGCGGGCTTCACGTGGGAGGTTACGGACAAGGCGGACACTCTCCGCGCCGCGGCCGGCCTGGTAGCACCCGCCGTGGTGTAGGGCGCCGCAGTGTAGGGGCGACGCGGACGCGTCGCCGGGGGACTCGCCTGATCAAGCTGGCGTCGCTTGGTGCCGATGTCCGGTAGATGTTGCTCGACGGCCCTCAAGCGAGCCACGATTCCGACCTGCTGCGGCGCATCGCCGGGACGGTATCGATCATGCTGTACGAGATGGTGTGCCACGCCGACGGCAGCTTCGAGTGCCTGGAGTTCATCGGTCTCGAGTCGCTGATCGGGAAGGTGCCGGACGGGATCTCGGCCGAGGACGCCTACGACGCAGCTGTGCATCCGGACGATCGCGAGGCGTACGAGCTCGCCACCGTCAAGGTTGCCGGCGGCGAGCCGGCCGAGGTCGAGTACCGGCTTGTGGCGAGGGACGGCACGACGCGCTGGGTCCTCGATCGGATGCGGCCCGAGCCGACCGCTGAAGGCCGCTCCCTGGTCAGCGGAGTCGTCGCCGACATCACCGCACGAAAGCTCGCCGAAGCGGATCTCGCGGAAGTGCAGGCACAGGAGGCCCAGCGGCTCGAGCACGCCGGGCTCCACGACCCGATGACCGGGTTGCCGAACCGGATCGCGTTCCAGCGCTACCTCGAGGAGGCTCTCGCCCGTTCGGAACGCATGGGCACAGGGGTCGCAGTGCTCTTCATCGATCTCGACAACTTCAAGTTGATCAACGACAGTTTTGGCCACGCGTCCGGCGACGAGCTCCTCAAGGCCGTCGCCAGGCGGCTGCGGCGGACGATCCGGCAGACGGACGTCGTCTGCCGGCAGGGCGGTGACGAGTTCCTGATTCTTCTCCCCGACCTCGAGGTCGGGGAGGGAGCCGATGCCGACTCGGCCATTCTGCTCGCCGCCGAGAAGGTCGGTCGCAAGCTCGGGAGCATGATGCAGGACGCGTTCTCGATCGAGGGGATCGAGGTCTACATCACGGCGAGCGTCGGCATCAGCCTCTATCCGCGAGACGCAGGCGACGCCGAGACGCTGCTCAAGCATGCCGACGTGGCAATGTACGCCGTCAAGCAGACCGGTCGTGACGGCCACAGCCTCTACGAGCTCGGTACCGACACGGCGTTGAAGCAGATCTCGACGGCGAGCCGGCTGCGCAAGACCGTCGACGGTGGCTTCGGGCTCGTCCTCCACTATCAACCCCTCGTCAACATCGAGACCGGCGAGCTCGTCGGCTGCGAGGCGCTGATTCGCTGGCAGGACGGTGAACGCGGACTGATACCACCGGACGAGTTCATACCGCTCGCGGAGCGGGTCGGCTTGATCGGCCCGATCACGGACTGGGTGATCGAGGAGGCATGCCGCCAGGCCTCAGCCTGGCGGGACCGCGGGCTCGACCTCTACGTCTCGATCAACGTGCCGCCTTCCTACTGTCAGCCGACCGGAATGAATCATCTGCTGACCACGGCCCGCGACGCCAGCATCGGGCTCGACCGTCTCGTCGTCGAGGTGACGGAGTCGGCGCTCTCGCCCGACTCCCGGCAGCCGATCGAGCCGACCCTGGCCGAGATGCGCAAGTGCGGCCTCCAGCTTGCGATCGACGACTTCGGCACCGGGTACTCGTCGCTCGGCCGCCTCAACCAATCGTGGGTCAGCATGCTCAAGATCGACCGCTCGTTCGTCTCGGCCTTGCCGGGCGACGAGCACTCTGCCGCGATCGTCCGGTCGGTGGTGGAGCTCGCCGAGAGGCTCGGGCTAGAGCCGATCGCCGAGGGGATCGAGACCGAGGAGTAACGCCGCTTCCTGATCGAGTGCGGGTGCCGCTTCGGCCAGGGCTTCCTCTTCAGCCGCGCCGTCCCGAGCGGCGAGATTGACGCATTCGCGGCCGATTCGACCACAGCCGGACGGAAGATCGCGTAGGGGCGACGCTCGCGCCTACGCCGCAGCGGGACGCACGTACAGGCCCTGCGCGGCCTTCTCTGCGATCGTCTGCTCACGATCGTCGACATCCACCGTGAGAGGGCCGGCCCCCGCCGGGGAACGCCTGAGCACCGACGCACCGGGTGCGAACCCGTGGTCGTAGAACCACACCAGCAGGTCGCCGTCGTGCTCCGCGAGTCGGACGATCTCGGCGCTGCCACCGAAGGGCAGTTCGGCCAGCGAGACGAGCTCCGCGTTCTCGGCCTGCTCGAAGTCCGTTGCGATCGGCCAGCCGTGCGGACAACGGTCGGGGAACCCGAGGCGCTCGTTGATCCGCTCGACCATGTCGTCCGAGAACGTGTCGCCGAGCACATCTGCGTGAACGTGGGACTCGGCGGCCGTGTAGCCCATGAAATCCGTCAGGAATCGCTCGATCAACCGGTGCTTGCGCACGACGCGCTCGGCGCGCTCGATGCCGGTCGGCGTCAGGATCGCCTCCTTCTGCTCACCGCGTTCGACGAGCCCTTCGGCCTCGAGCCGCTTGAGCATTTCGCCGGCCGAGGCGCGCGAGACACCGAGCATCTCCGCTACGCGGGACGCGATCGCGTTCGACGCGGTGGCCGGCCGGTACTCGCCGATCGGGAAGGCCAGGAAGTAGATCGTCTCGAGGTATTCGTCGACCGAATGTCCCTGTCCGTGTGCCACGCTGCGCCTCTCGGTTGACGGCCGTTGCAAAGTTTCACTATAGTCCGGGAGGTTTCTGTAAGGTCGACCTTACACCGAGAGAAGAGGATCGTTGTGGGCGCAGGGCTGGTCGTGTTGCGAGAGGGGTTCGAGGCGTCACTCATCGTGGGCATCGTCCTCGCGTTCCTCAACCGCACCGGGCGTCGTGACGGGTTCGTGGCGGTCTGGGTCGGTGTTGCAGCCGCAGTCGCGATCAGCATCGCGGTCGGCGTCGGGCTCTTTGCGGTGGGCGCAGAGCTGCACGGGACGGCCGAGTACCTCTGGGAGGGCTCGGCGATGCTGCTCGCCGCGGTGCTTCTCACCTGGATGATCTTCTGGATGCGGCGGCAGGCGCGAACCCTGCGCACCGACCTCGAGGGACGGGTCGACGGCGCCCTCGGCGACGGTTCGTTCTTCACGCTCGCGGCCGTCGCCTTCGTTGCAGTGCTGCGCGAGGGCGTCGAGACGGCGCTCTTCTTGTTCAGCTCGGCGTCCGGCACGAACCCGCTCGTGTCCACGATCGGCGGCCTGATCGGCCTCGGGGTGGCGCTCGTGCTCGGCTTCGCGTTCTACAAGGGCTCTTCGCGGCTCAACCTGCGGCGCTTCTTCACCCTCACGAGCGCACTGCTCCTCGTCTTCGCCGGCTGGCTGCTCGCGCGGGCGATCGCGGAGTTCGCGGAGGCAGGCGTGCTGCCCGGGAACGAGATCGTCCTCTGGGGAACCTTCCTCCTCTTCGCGCTGCCGACGCTGTTCGTCTATTTCCGGCCGAAGTCGCGGCCGTCGCTGCCCGCAGCCTGAGCCCTCGGTAGCCTCGACCGGGTGCCGCCGGCATCCGTCTATCCCCTTGTCTCGTCGCGTGCCGTTGCCCGGCCCTTCACCTACGAGGTGCCGGAGGACGTCGGCAAGGGCGCGATCGTGCAGGTGCGCCTCGGCTCCAGCACGATCCGCGGCGTCGTCGTCGAGGTCGACGTCGAGCCGCCTCCGGGGATCAGGCTCTCTCGCACGGGCAAGGTGCTCGACGCGATCCCGCCCGCGCTCGTCGACCTGGCGCTCTGGATCGCCGATTACTACGGCAGCACGCCGGCGCGGGCGCTCGAGCTCGTTGCTCCCCTCCGCCGCCAGCCTCGCGGCGAGCGGCCCTCGCCCGGCGAGCGCGAGTCACTCCCCGGCGAGCCGGCCCCCGCGCAGCTGACGACGGAGCAGCAGACTGCGATCGAACGAGTCGTCGCCGGGCTCGATGCGCGCGAGCCGGCCCATCTCCTGCTCGTCGGCCCGACCGGCAGCGGCAAGACCGAGGTGTACCTCCAGGCGTGCGGGGCCGCTCTCGAACGGGGTCTCGGCACGATCGTTCTCGTCCCCGAGATCTCTCTCACACCCCAGACGGTCGGCCGCTTCCGCGAACGGTTCGGCGACACAGTCGCGATTCTTCATTCGGCGCTCGGGCAGGCGGAGCGCCGCGACGAGCGAGACCGGATCGCCGGCGGTGAGGCCCGGGTCGTCGTCGGCGCCCGGTCGGCGATCTTCGCACCGATGCGCGACGTCGGGCTCGTGATCGTGGACGAGGAGCACGACTCGTCCTTCAAGCAGGAGTCCGATCCGCGCTACGACGCGCGCAGCGTCGCCGCCAAGCGGGCCTCCCTCGAGGGAGCCGTTGCGGTGTATGGGAGCGCCACCCCGCGCCCCGAGAGTTGGGCGACGCTCGAGCGCGTCGTCCTCTCGGCACGCATCGGTGCGCCGATGCCGCGCGTCCGGATCGTCGACCTGCGCCGCGAGAGCGGCTATCCGCTCTCGGCTCCGCTGCTCACCGAGCTCGGCCGGGTTGCGGAGAAGGGTGGCAAGGCGATCCTGCTCCTCAACCGCCGTGGTGTCACGCCTGCGCTTCATTGCCGTGCCTGCGGGATCACCCGTCGCTGCGAAAACTGCGACGTGGCGCTCACGCTGCACCGCGACGGTGGCCTCCACTGCCACCACTGCGGCCATCGCGAGCCCATCCCGGAGTCCTGCCCTGCCTGTGGCTCGGTCGAGCTCGCGCACATTGGCGCCGGTACCCAACGCCTCGAGAAGGAGCTGGAGCGAAGCGTTCCCGAGCTGGAGCGCCTCCGGCTCGACGCCGACTCGACGGCGCGCCCGGGCGCGATGCGCGAGACGATCGAGCGCTTTCTGGCAGCGGACAGGGTCGTCCTGATAGGCACCCAGATGGTCGCCAAGGGCCACCACTTCCCGGGCGTCGATCTCGCCGCCGTCGTCGACGCCGACACCGGTCTCGGGCTCCCGGACTTCCGCGCCGAGGAGCGGACATTTCAGCTCGTTACCCAGCTCGCGGGTCGCAGCGGCCGCGAGGCACCCGGCCTCGTGCTCGTGCAGACGTTCCAACCGGATGCGATGCCCTTCCAGTTCGCACAGCGCCACGACGTCGAGGGGTTCCTCGCCGAGGAGCTGCAGCGGCGCACGGCGCTCGGCTACCCTCCGGTCAGCCACCTCGTCTCGATCGTTGCCTCGGGCCCCGACGCCGCAGACGTTGCGCAGATCCTGCGCGAGATCCGCGCGGGGCTCGAAGGTGTCGAGGGCACGGTTCTCGGCCCGGCCCCACTGCTTCGCCTGCGCGGTCGCCATCGGGCCCAGCTCGTCGCGAAGACACAGGAGCCCAGGGCCCTGGCACGACGGGCGGCGACCCTGCTCGCGGCCGCCAGTCCGGCCCTGCGGCGTCGCGGACTGACCGCGGTCGTCGATGTCGATCCGCAGTCAGTGTAGGAGGCTGGCTAGACTCGCGGCCATGAGCGATCACGACGATCACGACGATCACGACGATCACGACGATCACGACGATCACGACGATCACGAGCAGGATGCCGAGCAGCGCGCCCGGACGCAGGTTGCGCTGGCCCAGGTGCGACAATACGGCGACCCGGTCCTCCGGATGCGCGCGAACGAGGTCGCCGAGTTCGACGACGAGCTTGCCCGGCTCTCGGATCGCATGGCCGAGCTCATGCACGCCGCCGACGGCGCCGGACTCGCGGCCACCCAGGTCGGCGTCGTGCGCCGACTGTTCGTCTTCAACGATGACGGCACCGACCGCGTCGTCGTCAACCCTGTTCTCACGTCGATGAGCAACGAGACGGAGGTCCTCGACGAGGGCTGCCTCTCCCTCGGGCCGGTGCGGATGCCCGTCGAGCGCTCGCTGGAGGTGACGCTGGATGCCTGCGACGGCTCGGGGTCGCCGCTTCGGCTCGAGCTCGACGGGCTGTCCGCCCGCATCGTCCAGCACGAGATCGACCACCTCGACGGCAAGCTGATCATCGATCGCACCGATCCCGAGTCGCGGCGCGAGGCGATGTCACAGCTACGTCCGCGGCTCGTTCTGTCGAGGTAGGTCCGGCCATGGCCCGGATCGCCGTCGTCGCGACGGCGCCGTTCGGCGCGGACGTGCTGGAACGGCTTGCCTGCCGACATGAGATCTCGGCGCTCCTGACCCGGCCGGACGCGCCGCAGGGCCGCGGGCGTCGGCTCGCTCCGCCGCCCGCGAAGGTCGTGGCAGAGAGGCTCGGCATCCTCGTGCTGCAGCCCGAGCGGCCCGGGCGGGGGCTCGATCTCGGCTCCGAGGTCGCCGTCGTCTGCGCCTACGGGCTTCTGATTCCGACTGACCTGCTCGACGAGGGCGCATGGCTCAACGTCCATCCCTCGCTCCTGCCCCGCTGGCGTGGCGCCGCTCCGGTCGAGCGCGCGATCCTGGCGGGTGACACGGAAACGGGGGTGACGATTCACGAGACGGTGGAGGCGCTCGACGCGGGCGGCATCGCGGCGCAGGAGCGGTTCCCGATCGGCCCCGAGGACGACGCGGGCGCAGTCTTCGCCCGCGCCGCCGAGGTGACGGCGCGGCTTCTCGACCAGGTTCTCTCCGACCCGGAGCCTCCCTTCGTGCCGCAGGCGAAGGCAGGGGTCACGTACGCCGACAAGATCGAGGCCGCAGATCGCATACTCGATCTCGCCCTCCCCGCGGAGGATCTCGTGCGGCGCGTGCGGGCGCTCTCGCCCCACATCGGTGCCCGCGCGGAGCTCCACGGACGCCCTGTCACAGTCTGGCGGGCCAGGGTCGGGGGAGACGGCACGTTCGAGCCGCTCGAGGTGCAGCCGGGCGGTGGCAAGCGGATGGACGCGGCCGCCTGGCTGCGAGGTCTTCGCTGATGGCGGCGACGATCTCGCCCGCAAGGGCCGCGGCCTTCGAGGTGATCAGACGCGTTTTCGAGGAGGAGGCCTACGCCGACCGCGCCCTGCGAACAGCCGCCGCCGGCCTCGACGAGCGGGATAGCGCACTTGCCCGCCACCTCGCGTACGGATCCGTGCAGCGCGCTCGTACCCTCGACCACGTGATCGAAACGGTCGGGCGTCGGCCGGTGCGGCGGCTCGACGCCGCCGTCCGTGCGGCGCTGCGACTCGGCGCCTACCAGCTCGTCTATCTCGACGGGGTGCCGCGCTACGCAGCGGTGAACGAGTCGGTCGAGCTCGTGCGCCGCGCCGGTTTGGAGCGAGCGGTCTCGTTCACCAATGCGGTGCTGCGGCGCCTCGCCGACGAGGGGAGAGCCAATGTCGACGCGCTGCCCGAGGCGACCTGGGCCGAGGCAGCCCTCCGCCACTCCTATCCGGACTGGGTGGCGGAGACATGGTGGCGCGATCTCGGCGCCGACGGCGCGCTGGCGCTGATGCGCGCCCAGAACGAGGCGCCCGCTGCGGTCGTGCGCCTCGTACGTGGAGAGATCGAGGGTTGGCCGGACGAGCACGTCCCCGGCGCGTGGCACGTCGAGCACATGGACGACCGCATGTTCGACGAGGGGCGGGTGTGGCCGCAGAGCGTCGGCTCGCAGCTCGCGGGGCTCTCGGTCGGCTCGCAGGCGGGGGAGCGGGTGCTCGATCTCTGCGCTGCGCCCGGCGGCAAGGCCACGATGCTTGCCGGCGACGTGGTCGCGGTCGAGGCCAACCCCGGGCGGGCCCGCGAGCTCGAGGTGAACGTGACCCGGCTGGGAGCGACGAATGTTCGGGTCGTCTGCGCCGACGGCCGCGATCTGCCGGCCGAGCTGACCGACTTCGATCGCGCGCTGGTCGATGCACCCTGCTCCGGGCTCGGCGTGCTCGCCGCCCGGCCCGACCTGCGCTGGCGCTCCCAGCCCCTGCCGGAACTCCAGCTCGAGCTGCTCGAAGCGGCCGCCGTGCGGGTGCGCTCGGGTGGAGTGGTCACGTACTCGGTCTGCACGGTCAACCGCGACGAGGCGGAGGCGGTCGTCGACGCCTCGGGGCTCGAGCCGGACCCGTCGCTTGCAGCGGCCTGGCCGCAGTTTCGGCATCGGGCCCGACCCGAGTTCCTGCAGACTCTGCCGCACGTCCACGGGACGAGCGGCTTCTTCATCGCGCGGCTCCGCGTTCGGTGACCGGGGGCGAGGGCGAGACAGGTCTCGCCCCTACGGCAACGACCCCGTAGGGGCGACACTCGCGTCGCCCGTCTAGGATCGGAGCATGGGATGGGCGTCCTGGATCCGGGGTCGCAGCGAGATCGAGCCGTCGCTCTACGCGGCTGACTTCACGCGCCTCGGCGAGGAGATCCAGATCCAGCTCGACGCGGGTTGCCGGATCTTCCACTTCGACGTCGGCGATGGCCACTTCATTCCGCCGGTGACGATCGGCCCGATCGTGCTGCGTGGGGTTGCACCCACGATCCATGCTGCGGGCGGCGTGATCGACTGCCACCTGATGGTGAGCGACCCCGCCCATCACCTGCCGGAGTTCGCCGCGTCGGGGGCCGATTCGGTCACCTTCCATGTCGAGGCGACGGACGACCCGGGCGGGGTCGGTGACGCAGCCCGCGCGCTCGGGCTCGCGGTCGGCGTCGCGTTCAATCCGCGTACTTCACCGTCGCAGGCGGCGACATTCGCTGCCGAGGCGGCTGCCGACATAGTCCTCTGCATGAGCATCGAGCCCGGCTACTCGGGCCAGCCGTTCCTCCCGGAGGCAGTCGGCCGGATCGCCGAGCTTGCGACTCTGGTGGACGTTCCCATTCAGGTCGACGGCGGCGTGGGGGAGGACAACGCTCGACGAGTCCGCGAGGCGGGGGCGACGCTGCTCGTCGCGGGCAGCGCCGTGTTCGGTGCTCCCGATCCGGCCGCGGCGTACCGGCGCCTGGCCGAAGCAGCCGCGTGAGCCTCGATCGAGCGCTCGAGCTCGCCGGCGCGGCGGCGGGTGTTGCCTATCCCAATCCCACGGTCGGCGCCGTCGTGGTCGCCGACGGGACGGTCGTCGGCGAGGGCGTGACCGAGCCCTACGGCGGCCGTCACGGCGAGATCGTGGCGCTCGACGCCGCTGGCCCACGCGCGGTCGGCGCAACGCTCTACGTGACGCTGGAGCCATGTGCCCATCACGGCAAGACGCCGCCCTGCGTCGACGCGATCGTCGCAGCGGGCGTCGGCCGGGTCGTCGCTGCCAGCCTTGATCCGAATCCCGAGGCCGCCGGCGGCGTGGCTGCCTTGCGAGGGCACGGAGTCGAGGTTGAGCTCGACGACCGCCTCGAGGCGCGGCGGCAACTCGCCGCCTGGCGGACGTGGAAGGTGCTCGGCCGCCCCTTCGTCACCTACAAGACGGCCGCCACGCTCGACGGCCGCGTCACCGTTCCGGGGGCCCGCTGGGTCACGGGCGAGGCGTCGCGCAAGCTCGTGCACGAGCTTCGCGCTGCGTCCGACGCCGTCGTTGTCGGCATGGGCACCGTCCGGGCCGATGCGCCGCGGCTCGACGCTCGCAACGTCGGCGCTGCGCGTCAGCCACGGAGGCTCGTCTTCGGTCGGGGGCCCCTGCCGGAGGGGTCGGAGCTCGAGCTCCGCACGGGCGATCTCGGCACCGAGCTTCGAGCCCTCGCGGCCGAGGGAGTCCAGTCGCTCCTGCTCGAAGGTGGCCCGACCCTCGCGACGGCGTTTCTCGAGGCGGACCTGATCGACCGGGTGCTCTTCTTCGTCGCACCGACGCTCTCCGGCTCGGGTCCGCGCCTGCTCGGCGATCTGGCCTCCTCGCGACCAGTGCTTCACCTGTCCAGCAGCCCGGTCGGCGAGGATCTCCTGATCGAGGCGTACCTCCGTGAGCCGTAGGGTCTTACCAGTAGCCTTTCCGTCGTGTTCACCGGCATCATCCGCGAGGTGGGGGAGATCGTCGCAGTCAGCGGCGGGGACGAGGGCGTCCGGCTGACCGTGGCTGCACCGCGGACGGCGCCCGGGATCGATGTCGGGGGCTCGGTCGCCGTCAACGGCGTCTGCCTCACGGCGGAGAGCATCGACGGCACCGCCCTGGCCTTCCACGCCGGTCCCGAGACGCTCTCCCGCACGACGCTGGGTAGACTCGTGGTCGGTGCCCAGGTCAATCTCGAACCGGCCCTACGCGCCGGCGACCCGATGGGCGGCCATGTCGTTCAGGGCCATGTAGACGGGATCGGCCGGGTTCAGTCGATCGAGGCGGAGGGTGACGACCTCCGGGTATTCGTCGAAGCCCCCGACGCAACGCTCCGTTACTGCGTCGAAAAGGGATCGATCACGGTCGAAGGGGTCTCGCTCACGATCGCGGAGCTGCATTCCGATGCGCTCGGCCTGGCGCTGATTCCGCACACGATCGCCGAGACGACGCTGGCGCAGCTCATCCCCGGGCAGGAGCTCAATCTCGAGGTGGACGTGCTCGCGAAGTACGTCGAGCGTCTCCTCGGCGTGCGCCGCGAGGAAACGTAAGCAGGGGCACGGCTCGGGGGTACGATGCTCTCGTGAGCACCGAGGCGCCCAGTTCCGTCTTCGCTTCCGTCGAGGAGGCGATCGAGGAGATCCGTTGTGGACGGTTCGTGGTCGTCGTGGACGACGAGGATCGTGAAAACGAAGGTGACCTCACGATCGCGGCCCAGTTCGTCACCCCCGAGGCGGTCAACTTCATGGCCACCCACGGCCGCGGCCTGATCTGCCTCTGCCTCACGCCCGACCGGTGCGAGGAGCTCGGCTTGCGGCAGATGACGGACCAGAACGAGACGCCCTTCGGCACCGCGTTCACGGTCTCGGTCGAGGCACGCGAGGGTGTCTCCACGGGTATCTCTGCTCATGACCGGGCTCACACGATCCAGGTCGCGATCGACCCCACCTCGACCGCGCGCGACCTCGTCCAGCCCGGGCACGTCTTCCCTCTGCGGGCCCGCTCCGGCGGCGTGCTGCAGCGATCGGGCCAGACCGAGGCTGCCGTCGATCTCGCCCGTCTCGCCGGTCTCGCCTCGGCAGGCGTCGTCTGCGAGATCATGAACGACGACGGCTCGATGGCCCGGGTTCCGGACCTGATCGGCTACTGCGAGCGCCACGGCCTGAAGATGGTGACGGTCGCCGACCTGATCGAGTACCGGCGTCAGACCGAGCGGCTCGTTCAGCGGGCTGCCTCGGTGCGCCTGCCAACCGAATACGGCGACTTCCAGGCGATCGCCTACGAGGAGACGCTGACCGGGAAACACCACGTCGCGCTCGTCAAGGGGGACGTCGACGGAGCCGAGAGCGTGCTCGTCCGCGTCCATTCCGAATGCCTCACGGGTGACGTCTTCCACTCCCACCGCTGCGATTGCGGTGCTCAGCTCGAGCGGGCTCTGCGCCGGATCGAGCACGAGGGCGTGGGCGTCCTTCTCTACCTCTCTCAGGAGGGCCGCGGGATCGGCCTCGTCAACAAGCTGCGCGCCTACGAGCTGCAGGAGGCGGGGCTCGACACGGTCGAGGCCAACCTCAAGCTCGGCTTCGCGGCTGACGCGCGCGAGTACGGCATCGGCTCCCAGATCCTCGCCGACCTCGGGCTGACGACGATCCGCGTGCTCACCAACAACCCGAAGAAGATCAGCGGCATCTCGGGTTTCGGGTTGTCCGTCGTCTCGCAGGAGCCGATCGAGATCGAGCCCAACGAGGAGAACCAGCGCTACCTCGACTCCAAGCGCGACAAGCTGGGCCACCTGATCGGCCAACCCGAGCAGCACACGAACTGGCGGTTCGATCCCGAGAGCTCCCCGTGAGCGAAAGGCTGGAACGATGAGCGAGCGCTTCGAAACACCCTCCTGGGACAACGAGCCCAAGGAGCTCGCGGAGAACGACGGCGCTGCGGCCGACGAGCCCGAGGACGCCGACCTCGAGGCGTCGAGCGAGAACGTGCTCGACGGCTGGCCCGCCCAGGCCGGAGCCACCGCAGACGAAGCGGTCGAGGTCGAGGTCGAGGACGAGGAATCGTCCGACGAGCAGGAGCTCACCGAGCCCGCCACAGCGCCGCTCTCCGACCACGTCTCTGCAACGGTCGAGCACGCCCCCGGCGAGCTCACGGTGCCGCCCGGCTACTCCGTGCTCGAGGGTGAGCCGGTCGGCGAACGTCGGGCCGTCGGCATCGTCGTGGCGCGGTTCAACGGCGATGTCACCACGCGGCTGCTCGAATCGGCCCTCGCCGAGCTCGACGCCCGCGGCGTCTCGGCCGACGCGGTCACCGTGATGCCGGTGCCGGGCGCCTTCGAGCTCCCGCTCGCCGCGATGGCCCTCGCGAAGACCCGCCGCTTCGCGTGCGTTGTCGCGCTCGGCTGCGTGATCCGCGGCGACACGCCTCACTTCGACTACGTCTGCGCCGAGGCCGCGTCCGGAATCCAGCTGGCGGCGATCGAGACCGGCGTGCCGGTCGCGTTCGGATTGCTCACGCTCGACCGCGCAGATCAGGCCGACAGCAGGGTCGACAAGGGTGCCGAGGCCGTCCGCACGGGCCTCGAGATGGCCGACCTGTTCGGGAACCTCAGAGCGGCAGCCGCCAGATAGCTTCCGGTACACTCGGCAGCCGCGTGTCGAAGATCTGCTCCATCTGTGGGAAGAAGCCCGGCTTCGGGAACAACCGCAGCCACTCGATGGTTGCCACGAAGCGGCGCTTCAACCCCAACCTGCAGCGCGTCCGCATGATGCTGGACGGCAAGGCCACTCGGGCCTACGTCTGCACCCGCTGCCTCAAGGCCGGCAAGGTCACCAAAGCCATCTGAGGCGGCGACCGGCTTCAGCCGGTCGCCCGGGTTCGACGCACACGTAACCCAGAGCACCCCCGCGCCGTCTAACTTCGCGGCGTGGAAAAGGGCATCCATCTCGTCCGTTCGACCGAGCTCGGCCGGGTCTCGATCTCGACCGAAGCGGTTGCGCAGGTCGTCGGCCACGTCGCTGCCGAGAGCTACGGGATCGTCGGCATGGCGGGCCGGCGCTTTCCCCGCCGGCCCGGCCGTGACAGGCTCACGGACGGGATCGACGTGAGGGCCCACAACGGCGGGATCGAGATCGACCTGCATGTCGTGGTCGAGTACGGCCTCAACCTCGCCGAGGTCGCGGCGACGGTTCGCACGAGGGTCGCCTACGAGGTGGAGCGCCAGACGGGTCTCTCCGTGACGGCTGTCGAGGTGCGCATCGAGGACGTCAGGCGGTCCTCGTGAACCTCGACCGCGCCCGTGAGATCGCCAGGGCCGCTCTGCGGAACCTGGAGGCGAACCAGCAGCGGATCGACGATCTCAACGTCTACCCCGTTCCCGACGGCGATACGGGTACCAATCTCACGCTCACCGTCCGGGCTATCGTCGAGGCGCTGGAGAAGTCGACCGCCACGGGGCACGAGGCCGTCGCCCGCGAGCTGTCGCGCGCCGCGCTGATGGGCGCCAGGGGAAATTCGGGCGTGATCTTCAGCCAGATCGTGCGTGGCTTCGCCGACGTTCTCGGCGAGCGCGACCCGATCGACGAGGCGATGGTCGCGCGGGCCTTTCGCTCGGCGAGTGACGCCGCGTACCGGGCGGTCCGGCGGCCCGTCGAGGGGACCATGCTCACCGTCATCCGCGAGATGGCGGAGGCGGCCGAGTCGCCCGAGGCCCGGGATCTCGATCGACCCGACCTGCTCGCCTACATCGTCGCGCACGGCGAGGAGTCACTCGCCGGCACCCCTGAGCTTCTCGCCGTCCTCAAGGAGGCGGGCGTCGTCGACGCCGGCGGAGCCGGGCTGCTCGAGATAATCAAGGGCGTTCGCGCGGCGGCAGCCGGCGAGGCTGTCGCCGAGGCGCCGCCGGTCGCCGCCACGACGTCGGTGGACGCGATCCACCTCGAACTCTCGAAGTACCGGTATTGCACGGTCTTCGTGGTCCAGGGTGCCGGCCTCGATGCGGACGCCCTCGAACTGGAGCTCGAGCTCCTCGGCGACTCGCTCCTTGTCGTCGGCGACAGCTCTGCACTCAAGGTGCACGTTCACACGGACGACCCGGGGGCCGCGCTGACGCTCGCAACGAGGAACGGCACGATTGACGGCGTCGAGATCGCCGACATGCATCGCCAGACCCGTGAGCGCGAGCAACGCCTGAGCGAGGGCGCGCTCGACGATCTGCCGACCCTCGAGACCGGTGTCGTCGTCGTGGCCCCCGGGGACGGGAATCGGCGGCTCTTCATGAACCTCCGGGCAACGCGCGTGATCGAAGGTGGGCAGACGATGAACCCGTCCACCGAGGAGATCGTCGCGGCCGTTGATGCGACCCCGGCAACCGAGGTGATCGTGCTCCCGAACAACTCCAACGTGATTCTCGGCGCCGAGCAGGCGATCGGCCTAACCAACAAGCCGATGCGGGTCGTGCCGACACGGTCGGTGCAGGCAGGGCTTGCGGCGATGATTGCCTACGATCCCGAGCGCTCCGCGGAGGCGAACGAGGAAGCGATGCGGGGTGCGCAGCAGGGGGTCGCAACCGGTGAGATCACGACCGCCTCGCGCGATGTCACGCTCGACGGTATCGAGGTGCGCAAGGGAGCGTGGCTCGGGCTCGTCGACGGCGCCGCGATCGCGAGCGGGGAGAGTTTCGATGCTGTGGCGGAGGCCGTTGTCGAGCAGTTGCTCGCCGACGGCCGGGAGATCCTGACGCTCCTCACGGGGGCGGACGAGCCGGCTCTCTCCGTACTCGTCGACGGCCTCGCCGAGCGCCACCCCAACGTCGAGGTCGAAGTCCACGCGGGCGGACAGCCTCACTATCCATTGCTCCTCTCGGCGGAGTGATGCCCGTGCGCGTGCTCCTAGTCGAGGACAATGACGTCTACCGCGAGACCCTGCAGCTCCTCCTCCACGGCCGCGACGGCCTCGAGGTCGTCGGCGCGGTCTCCGACGGCAGCGACGCGTCCGCCGCGGCGGCGAGCCTCGCCCCCGATGTCGTCCTGATGGACTTTCGCCTTCCGGGCCTCGACGGTGCGCGGGCAACCGCGGCTGTTCTCGTGGCGGCCCCGAGCGCAGCAGTCATCTGCCTCACCGCCGAGGCGACCGACGAGGATAGGAATGCCGTCCTCGCAGCCGGCGCCGTCGCGCTGATCGAGAAGGGAGCCCCGACCGACGACCTCGTCCGCGCCATCCACGCCGCTCCGACCTCACGGGAGAGCACCACATGAACCTGACGCAGCAGAACACCGCCATCGTGCTCGACTCGACCGCCGACTTCCCGGAGGCCGGGAGCCGCTTCCCGAACATGCGCGTCGTCCCGCTCTACGTGAACTTCGGATCCGAGAGCTTCCGTGACCACGTCGACATCGGCTCGCACGACTTCTACCTCCGCTTGCGGGAGTCGCCGACCCTGCCGACGACCTCCCAGCCGACGCCGCAGGACTTCCTCGACGCGTACGGGCAACTCGCCCCGTACGAGCGGGTCTACGTGCTTACGCTCTCGGCGAAGCTCTCGGGGACCTTTCAGTCAGCGACGACCGCAGCGACCGAGGACGGCCCTGACCGGATTCGCGTGATCGACGCCGAGACGGCCTCGCTCGCCGTCGGCATGCTCGCGCTCGCGATGCAACGGCGGCTTGCCCGGGGGACGACGGACGCGGAGATCGAGGAGTTGATCGAGCGGTTCAAGCGCGAGAACGGCGTCGTCTTCACGGTCGGCACGCTGGAGTACCTGCAGAAGGGTGGCCGCATCGGCCGTGCGCAGGCCCTGGCAGGAATGCTCCTCAACGTCAAGCCGATCCTCTCGGTCGACGACGGGGTGATTCACCCGATCGGAAAGGTGCGCGGCCGCCAGAAGGCCCTGGCCGAGTTCGCCCGCGTCTTCACTGCGGCGACGGAGGATCTCCCAGGCCTGCGGATCGCGATCGCGCACGCCGATGCGCCGGAGTGGATCGACGTCCTCACTGCCCTCGTCGGCAAGGCGCGACCGCAAGCGGAGATCGAGCTCGTCGAGAACCTCGGTGCGGTCGTCGGCACGCATGCGGGTCCCGGAGCAGTCGGCTTTTTCTGGTTCCAGGACGGCTAGAGGCTAATCGTCGGAGTCGTGATCGCTGCCTGTGCCTCTTCCCGGCTTGTGGGGAATACCGGTGGTCGTCGTCTCGACGGATGTGCTCTCCGTGCCCTGGCGGCCGGTGAACACCGCCCGCGGACTGAGCTTGCCGACCGGGTCGTGAGAGTCCTGCGTCAGGCGTAGGAGGGTGAAGTTGAGCGCGATCCCGGCGGCAGCAACGGCTCCGAGAAGAAGGGCTCCGAGGAGGAACCGGTACCAGGCGCGCATGCGCACAGGTTACGCGGCGCTCGCAAGCTCGCGTCGTGCCGCCGCGACGTCGGCCGGCCGGTTGCCGAGCAGGACGGCAAGCGGCTTTCCGTCCTCGTCGACGTAGCGTGCGCGGAACGAGTCGCTCCCGCCTTCGAGTTCGACGGCGGCCCAGCCTGTGGTCGTCCCGACCATCTGCAGCCTGAGGCCGAACTGGTCGGACCAGAAGTACGGCATCGCGCGATAGGGGGCGGGGGCTCCGAGGATCGTCGACGCGACGGCGGCTGCCTGGCCGGAGGCGCTCGTCCAGTGCTCGACCCGGCGTCCCTCGAAGGCCGCCACGTCGCCGCAGGCGTACACGCCGTCGTGCATCGTGCGTCCGCAGGCGTCGGTCGGGATGGCGCCGTTGCCGGGCAGCAGCTCCGAGGACGGCTCGGCCCCGATCGCCACGAGGAGTGCGTCGTAGTCGATGGAGGTGCCGTCGGCGAGTTCGACCGCGCCCGGGCTGACCCGTTCGATCTGGGCTGCCAGGTGCAGCACGACACCTTCCGCGCGCCAGCGGCCGGCGAGCAGATGGCCGATCTCGCCGCCGGCCACGCGAGCGAGCGGCGCGGTCTCGGCCTCGATGATCGTCACTCGGGCGCCGAGCCCCGCAGCCGTCGAGGCGACCTCGGCTCCGACAAAGCCGGCTCCGATCACGACAAGCCTCGATCCGGGCTGGAGCGAGGGCTGCAGGGCGACAGCGTCGGCCATCGTCCGGAGTCGGTGGACGTTGGGAAAGTCGACGCCCGGCAGGCGACGTGCTCGGGCTCCGGTCGCGAGGACGAGGTGCGCCCACGGCAAGGTGCGCCCCTGCACGAGAACGAGACGGCGGCGGAGATCGATGCGGTCGACGGCCTCCCCGAGGACGAGGTTGATCTCTCGCTCGGTCCACCAGTCGGGCGGGCGAAGGAGCAGATCAGCCCCGTTGCGCGTCCCGGCGAGGAACTCCTTGCTCAACGCGGGCCGTTCGTAGGGCGCGACACCCTCGGCGCCGACCACCGTGACCGGAAGCTCGCAGCCACCGGCACGCAGCGCCTCGGCACAGCGAGAGCCGGCCAAGCCGGCGCCGACGATCACGATGCCGTTCATGCCGACTGCTCGTCCGTTACGAGCTCGAAGACGGCAATGGCGCCCATCGGGCAGGAGTCCGCCGCGTTGAGGACGGCCTCGTCGTCGGTCTCGGTGACGAGCAAGGTCGCCACACCGGACGCGTTCAGCGCGAAGACGCCCGGGGCGCCGCTGATGCAGCTGCCGAATCCGCTGCAGAGCGACTGGTCGATCTCGATCGAGTAGGTGGTCATGCTGGCTGCTCTCCTTGTCTGCGTTGAATCGTGTCTCTCGCGGGGACAAGCCTGCGACGGGGACGCACGGGCACAGGCGGCACGAGGAACCGCCATGTCGTCAAGCCTGCGACCGAGCCGACGGCGAGGGTGTACATCACGAACGCCCACGGCCGTGTCGTGTCGGTGCCGGCCGCGATGCCGTGCACCGTCGCGGCGCCGAAGATCGCGTATGTCGCCCAGTGGAGGCGCCGCCAGTTCTTCGGCCCGATCCGCTTGCGCTGCGAGAACGAGGCGTACACGAGGATCATCAGCTCCGCGGTGAGGATCCCGAACGACGTGAACACCGGCCGGTACGAGATGAGGCCGGGGATGAAGAGCCCGGGGATGCTCACCTTGACGGTCGTGTCGAGGACGAGCGCAGCGGCGTGCCCGGCAAGGGCGCCGAGCCCGAGCATCGCCAGGATCCGGTGCAGGTCGGTCACCGCCGCCGGCTTCAGCGTCTTGAACGGGCGTGACTTGACGAGCAGTCCGGCGAGCACCGAGAACGTCAGCATCAGGTAGGCCGTGATCCCGCTCGCGCGGGCGAGGAGCCAGAAGGTCGGATCGTGCCTCATGCCAGGCCTCCAGCCAGGATCGTCTCGCCGTCCGCGGTGACGAAGACGTGGGGGAGGGCGACGTCGGCACCCAGGAAGGCCGCCTTCGCCGCCACCTCGGCCGCCGCCGCGGACTCGGCCACCACGGTAACCCGCAGCGGCGCACCGGCCGCGGGCCGGCCTGTCGCCGGATCGATCAGATGGTGCCGCTCCTCGCCGTCCCGCCGCCAGCGACGCCGGTCGCGACCGGATGTCGCCATGCCTCCACGCGTTAGCTCGAGTGTGAGCTCGTCGGTGACTCCGACCGGCCAGGAGCCGCCGCGAACGGCCAGATCTCCTCCGGCGTTGACGAGACACGGCCCGTACTGGGAGAGCAGGTCGGCGACACGATCGACGGCGTACCCCTTGCCGATGCCTCCCAGGTCGAGGTGAGTGCCGGCCTCGAGCTCGATTGCGGAGCCGTCGATCCGGAACCCACCGCCGCAAGCGGTTTGTGTCGAATCAACACAAGCTCCGGCGGCCGCGCCGCTTTCGCCCTCGGGCCCTAGCTGCTCGAAGCTACGGTCGTAGCCTGCGGCGACGACGGCGTCGTGGACGGTCGGGTCGAAGCGCCCGCCGGTCGACTCCCGGCCCGCGAGCGCCAGCTCGACGACGCGGACGAGGTCGGGGCTCGCGGTCTCGAGTCGGCCCTCACGGTTGAGCGCCGAGAGCTCCGAGTCGTCACGAAACCGGGACAGCACCTGCTCCAGCCGCTCGAACTCGGCCTCGGCCCGGTCCAAGGCTTGCTCGGGCCGCGCGCCGGGCCCGGCGTCGAGCAGCAGCTCGACCTCGGTTCCCATCGCGGTGAACGTCCGCTTCAACATCACGAGGTCCGGGTGATCGTCAGCGGCGGCAGGTTGACGACGCGGACGCTGGGGCTGGACTGCGAGGACGAGACCGCAGCGGCCGATGCGGAGATCTGAGCCGCACGGGACTGCGCGGCAGCAGCCTGGGCCTTCACCGAGGCGATCTGGGCCTGACGGGCGCGCAGTGCGAGGTGGTAGGCGGCCAGCCGCCGGTCGACGACACGCTGCACGAGCTTCGCGTCGGCTCGCAGCCGCTGCTCGCGCTGGGCGAGGGCGGTCTGCGCGGGGTCGGTCTTGGCGCTCGCCCACGGCTGCGCTGCGATCGCGGCCCAGCTGACCAGGAAGATGACGACCGCGATCACGACTGCGTAGAGGCGATGGCTCGTATCAGTCATCTGCCCCACGTCCCTCGATCTCGTGCTCGCCGCCGGCGCGGTGCTTGACGACGACGATCGGCGGCGGGCGGTTGTAGATCACCCGTACGGGTGCGACGCTCGGTGCGGGGGCGCCGACGGCGCTCTGGAGCGTCGAGGAGACGCTCGTGGTGCTCGGCACGGCCGGCAGGGGCGGCGGCTTCTGGGCGAGCGCCCTCCGCAGCGTTGCCTCGTAGCGATTGAGCTGCGCCGTGCGTTGCGTGATCTTCTTCGCTGCCGAGGTGTGAGCCTGGCTGCCGAGGGAGACCGTGTTCGCCAGCGCGAAGACCCCGGCGACGGCGGCGAGGCCGACGGCGAGGGAGACGATGAGAGCTCGAGTGCGGTTCATGGTGTGACCTCCGATTGACGATGCCCTCCGAAGATAGGCCCGCCCCGGCAACGCCGGGACCAGCCGCAGGCAAGGACTTCGCAAGGAGTTCGCCGGAAACGCAACGAACCCGCGTTGCGCCCCCTACGATCAGTGCATGCACCTGCTCGTCGTCGAGGACGAAGACTCGATCGCGGAGCCGCTCGTCGAGGGCCTCCGCGCCGAGGGGTTCGACGTGACCCGCGTCGCCACCGGCCAGGATGCGCTGGACGCTCCTCCCGCCGACCTCGTCCTGCTCGACGTCCGGCTCCCCGACATGGACGGCTTCGCGGTCTGCCGCGAGCTCCGCTCCCGCTCGGAGGTGCCGATCATCATGGTCACGGCGAAGGGGGAGGAGATCGATCGGGTCGTCGGCCTCGAGCTCGGCGCCGACGACTACGTCGTGAAGCCCTTCGGGCTCCGCGAGCTGGTGGCCCGGATTCGTGCCGTCGCCCGGCGCTCCCCGGGGCGCCCAGGAGCGCGCGAGACGCTCGTCGCGGGCGCGCTCAAGGTCGACGTGCCGGCTCGGAGGGCGACGCTCGACGGCCGCGAGCTCCGGCTCACGCTGAAGGAGTTCGACCTGCTGGCGCTGCTCGCCTCGGAGCCCGGCGTCGTGATCGACCGGCAGCGGATCCTGCGCGAGGTGTGGGACACGACGTGGTACGGCTCTTCGAAGACGGTCGACGTCCATGTCGCCACCCTGCGCAAGAAGCTCGGCGACCCCACGTTGATCGAGACCGTGCGGGGTATCGGGCTGCGCCTGCGGGCATGACGCGTCGCCTGCTGATCAGCTATCTGTCTCTGGCCGTCGTCGTTCTGGCGATGCTCGAGGTGCCGCTCGGGATCATCAACTCACGCAACGAGCAGGCGCGGCTGACCGCCAAGGTCGAGCGGGACGCGGTGGCTATTGCCTCCCTCGCCGAGAGCACAATCGAGGGCGACACCGAGACGGCGAATCTGCCGGCGATCAAGGCGGTGACGGCCCGCTACGCCGCCGACACCGGGGCGCGGGTCGTGATCACGAACCGCAAGGGAATCGCGCTGGTCGACACGGCGCCGCCCGATCCGGGACGAAGGGACTTCTCGACGCGACCCGAGATCCAGGCCGCACTGCGCGGCGACGTCGCGACCGGAACCCGCCACTCGAGCACGCTCGGCTACGACCTTCTCTATGTGGCGGTGCCGATCGCGTCGGGCGGCACCGTCCACGGTGCTGTGCGGATCACGTATCCGACCTCGGAGCTCGATCGTCGCATCCGCAACTACTGGCTGGTTCTGGCCGGTATCGCCGCCGTCGTCCTGGCGGCCGCAGCGTTGATCGGGCTGCGCTTTGCCCGCTGGATCAGCAGCCCGCTCGAAGGGCTCGAGCGGGCAGCGGCAGAAGCAGGAGCGGGCGACCTCAGCGCCAGAGCACCGGTGCCCGACGCCCCGCCCGAGCTCCGGAAGCTCGCGCTCGAGTTCAACGACATGGTGGCGCGGGTCGATGCGCTCGTCGTGGCGCAGAAGGAATTCGTCGCCGACGCCTCGCACGAGCTGCGGACGCCGCTCACAGCGTTGCGGTTGCGGCTCGAGAACCTCGAGCGGCACATCGGCGACGGCGGCCGATCGAGCCTCGCGGCCGCCGCGGCCGAAGTAGAGCGCCTCTCCGCGCTCGTCGATGCGCTCCTCTCGCTCGCGAGGGCCGACGCGATCGCAACCACGGCCGGGTCGATCGACCTCGCCGCGATCGTGCGGGCCCGCGTCGATGCGCTGCAGCCTGCGGCGAATCCCGTCGAACTGCGGCTCGACGCAGTCGGTCCCGTGGCGGCGCGGGCCGGTAGCGACCGGGTGGGACAGGTCGTCGACAACCTTGTCGTCAACGCTCTCCGCCACGCGCCCGGTAGCCCGGAGATCGTGATCGGCGTCGAGCGCGTTGGCAGCCGGAGCGAGATTCGCGTGATCGATCACGGCCCCGGGATGACCGCCGAGCAGAAGGCGCGCGCCTTCGATCGCTTCTGGAGAGCCGGCTCGGGTGCGGGTGGCACGGGGCTCGGGCTCGCGATTACGCGGCGGCTCGTCGAGGTCGACGGGGGGACGGTCGAGCTCCGTGACGCACCAGGTGGCGGCCTCGAGGTGGTGGTCGGCCTGCCGGGCGGCTGACGGCTGGGGCTGGACCCGCGCCGGTCCCGGTCCTATACTCGGTCCGAGGTGCCTCCCCTGACCACCCAGATCCTGCTTCCCGTCGGCTTTGCAGGTGTGGACACACCCGTCCACTGGCCGCGGCCGCGCAGCGCACCCCGGCCCGAGGTGCTCGAGGCAGGGGTCGAGGCGCTCCCGAAGGTCGGCGCCGCAGTGCGCGGACGGCTGGCGAAACTCGGCCTGCACACCGTCGGCGACCTGCTCTCCCACCGGCCCCGGCGCTACGAGCGGCCGGCCGACGAACGGAAGATCGGGGAGCTCTTCGGCGAGGACGAGGCCGTGATCGAGGGCGTCGTGCTGGCGACGTCGTCGCGTCGAGGACGCGGTCGGCTCCGCATTCTCACTGCCCGGATCGCCGACGGCACGGGCGAGATCAAGGCCAACTGGTTCAATCAGCCGTGGCTCGAGGCGCAGCTGACGCCGGGGACGCGGGTGCGCCTGCGCGGAAAGCCGAGCCGCTACGGCTTCCAGGTTGGCTCGTACGACCTCGGCGAGACGACGGAGACCGCCGACTTCGCTCCCGTCTACCCGGCGAGCGAGGCCCTCGCGCAGAAGCAGTTGCGGGCTCTCGTCGGTGCTGCGCTCGAGTACGCCTCCGCCGGGGGCGATCCGCTCCCGGCTACCCTCGCGACCGCCGAGAGGCTGCCGCTCCGCGCCGACGCGCTCGTCGCGATGCACCGGCCGCGGACGCCCGACGAGGCGGAGACGGGCCGCCGCCGGCTCGCGTACGACGAGTTGCTCGTGCTCCAGCTCGCGCTCGCCCGGCGTGCCGCCGAGCGGGAGAAGCTCGTCGCCGAGGCGCTGCCACCGGCCGGTGAGCTGCGGGACCGCTATCGCGACGTGCTTCCGTTCACGCTCACCGCAGCCCAGGATCAGGCGATCGTGGAGATCGACGCCGATCTTGCGAAGACGACGCCGATGCAGCGCCTGCTCCAGGGCGACGTCGGCTCCGGGAAGACGGTCGTCGCTCTCGCGACCCTGCTACGCGCCGTCGAGGCGGGCCGGCAGGGAGCCCTGATGGCGCCCACCGAGGTCCTTGCCGAGCAGCACTTCCTCACGATCGAGGGCATCTGCACGGAGCTCGGCGTGCGCGTTGCGTTGCTCACGAGCGCACTCACGGCCAAGGAGCACGCGAACGTCCGGCAGCTGATCGCATCCGGCGACGTACAGATCGCTATCGGCACACACGCGCTGATCCAGAAAGAGGTCGGCTTTCTCGACCTCGCGGTCGCAGTCGTCGACGAGCAGCACCGCTTCGGCGTCGAGCAGCGGTCCGCGCTCGTCGAGGGGCAAAGTCCTCATGTCCTCCATCTGACAGCAACTCCGATCCCGCGCACCCTGGCGCTGACGGTGTACGGCGATCTCTCGGTCTCGGAGATCTCGTCTCCGCCTGCCGACCGCAAGCCGATCGTGACGGCGTGGGTGACCGACGATCGCAGCTCGGAGGCGTACGAGCGGCTACGCCGCCACTTGAGCGACGGCCGCCAGGCCTACGTCGTCTGCCCGTTGATCGAAGCCTCCGAGACGACGGTGGCGCGCGCCGCCGAGGATGAGGCCGCACGGCTCCGTCGCGCCGAGCTGAAGGACTTCCGCGTCGGCTGCCTCCACGGTCGGCTGAAGCCGGCGGAGCGGCGCTCGCTCGTGTCGGCCTTCAAGGCGGGGGAGCTCGACGTGCTCGTCGCGACGACCGTCATCGAGGTCGGGGTGGACGTGCCGAACGCCACGATCATGATCGTGCAGGAGGCAGACCGCTTCGGCCTCGCCCAGCTGCATCAGCTGCGGGGCCGGGTCGGCCGTGGGGCGGAGCAGTCGTACTGCCTCCTCGTGTCAGGGCCGAAGGAAGAGCTGACCGACGTCGCCCACGACCGCCTCGAGGCGATGGTGCAGACGACCGACGGGTTCGAGCTCGCCGAGCGTGATCTCGAGATCCGGGGGTCGGGGCAGCTGCTCGGAGCCAGGCAGTCGGGACTCTCCGACCTCCATTTCACGAGGCTGCGCCAGGACACACGGCTGCTCGAGCGGGCCCGCGCGGCGGCGCTCGCACTCCCGGAGGAGGGTCTCCTCGAGGGCCAGGTCGCGGCACTTCTCGATGCCGACCACCTCGGAGAGTCGTGAGAATCGTCGCCGGCGAAAAGCGCGGCGCGCGAATCGCGGCCCCGAAAGGGGACGCGACCCGCCCGACGGGCGACAGGGTGCGTGAAGCCGCCTACAACCTGATCGGCCCGGTCGACGACACCGCCGTGCTCGACCTCTTCGCGGGCTCCGGCGCGATGGGGCTCGAGGCGCTGTCGCGCGGAGCCCGCCGGTGCGTCTTCGTCGAGTCCGACCGCGCGGCCTGTGCCGTGATCCACGCGAACCTCGAGAAGCTGCGGCTGACCGGCGCCCTCGTTGCCTGCAAGGACGTCTTCCAGGCGTTGCGCGAGGAGCGAGGTGCGCAGCGTGCCTATGACCTGATCCTCGTCGACCCTCCCTACGGCGCCTGGCCCGATCTGCAGGAGCGCCTCGCGGGCGCATTGCCGGACGTGCTGGCTCCTGACGGCCTGATCGTCGTCGAGACCTCCGCGCGCGTCGAGCCCGAGCTGCCGCTCTCCCTCGTCACGGGCCGCCGTTACGGCTCCGCACGCATTAGTCTGTTCACCCGATGATCACAGCGATCTGCCCAGGCTCGTACGACCCGGTCACGCTCGGCCATCTCGACGTGATCGGGCGGACGGCAGCGACGTTCGACCGGGTGATCGTCGGCGTCGTTCGCGACCCCCATCACAAGCAGACGCTGTTCACCGTCGAGGAGCGGGTCGCTTTCCTCGAGGGGGCGCTCGCAGATCTGTCGAACGTGACGGTCGATGTCTTCCACGAGCTCGTTGTCGATTTCGCGCGAAAGCACGACGCCAAGACGATGGTCAAGGGCCTCCGCGTGATCGCCGACTTCGAGTGGGAGTTCCAGATGAACCGGCTCAACCACCTGCTCGCTCCCGAGATCGAGACGATGTACGTGATGTCGAGCCCGCAGTACAGTTTCATCTCGTCGAGCGGCGTGAAGGAGATCGCCTCATTCGGCGGAAAGGTTGACGAACTCGTGCCCGAAGCCGTGGCGCGCCGGTTCCGGGAGCTGTTCCCGAACGGTAGACCCGGCGCCCCGCTCAGTCCCCAGGAATAGCCCCGCCGCGACTTCAGGAGTAAGATCCCCCTATGGACGTTCTCGTACTCATCGACAAGCTGGACGATCTGGTGCACAACGCGAAGGCGGTGCCGCTCACCGACCAGGTGCGGATCGACCGCGAGGAGATCTACGACATCCTCGATCAGATGCGCGCCACGATTCCCGAGGAGATCAAGCAGGCCCGCTGGATCGTCAAGGAGCGGCAGGAGATGCTCGCCGAGGCGAAACGCGAGTGTGACCGGCTGATCGGTGAGGCGCGCGAGCAGGCAGTGCGCGAGGCCTCGCAGACCGAGATCGTCAAGATCGCCGAGCGCCAGGCGCAGGACATCGTCGACGACGCTCGCCGGCAGGCGCGCGAGACGCGCCTCGAGATGGAGGACTGGGCCGACGGGATCCTCTCGACCCTGGAGGTCAACCTCGACAAGTTCCTCGTTGCGGTGCGCCGTGGCCGGGATCGCCTGCACGAACGCTCTCAGGAGTCGGTGATGTCCGGGATCGGCCCGATCGACCCGGTCGGCTCCGGGCAGGCAGACGACGACTCGTACGTCTAGGTGGGGCGAGGCGCATGCCTCGCCCGGGAGTGAGCACGACCACCACCCTTCCGGGGCCAAACTGACCCGACGTTTCGAGCTACCGCATTGGTCGTGAGCACTCCGGCCGGCGGCCGATGGCTACGCTGGAACGATGACGAGCTATCCCCTTCGTCGCCTCAAGCTCCGCTCGGGGGACGAGCACCGTGAGGCGCTCACGGTCGAGTTGCAGCCGTTCGACCTCGGCGGCGAGCGCTACCTGCCCGTGCCGGCCGCCGTCGAGGCGGCGTTCGAGGCGCAGCGCGCCACGAGCGGCGACGTGTTCCGGCTCGCCTTCAGGACGCGGCTCCACGGGCCCTGCATGCGCTGCCTGCGGCACGCCGTCGCCGATATCGTCGTGGACGGCCGTGAGTATCACGCTGCGGCCGACGACGCCCCGGACGAGCTTCGCTCCGAGTACGTGGTCGACGGCGCGCTACAGCTCTCCCAGTGGGCCCACGATGCGATCGCGACCGCCATGCCCGACCAGATCCTCTGTCGTCGCAACTGCGCGGGGCTCTGTCCTGTATGCGGGAAGGACCTGAACGACCAGCCGCACGGGCACGAGGAGGCGGTGGCGGACCCGCGCTGGGCCGCGCTCGAGGCGTTGCGCGAGGAATGACGAAGCTCGCACCACGTGCCCGGATCGTGCTCGTCGAGCACGGGAACGTTGCCCTGATTCGGCGAGTTCGCGAGGGTCACACGTACTACCTCTTCCCCGGCGGAGGAGTCGAGGACGGCGAGACACCCGAGGAGGCTGCCCGCCGCGAGGCCGTCGAGGAGCTCGGGGTCGAGGTCGAGCTCGGCCCGCTCGTGCACGAGGAGTCGTTCGGTGGCACGATCTTTCTCTACTACGACGCGTGGATCGTCGGAGGCAGCTTCGGTACCGGCAGCTGGCCCGACCACGCGAGCCTGACCGACCGGGAGCGCGAGCGCGGCGGGACCCACGAGCCGGTGTGGATGCCGCTCGAGGAGCTGCGGGGCCTCGACATCAGGCCGCGGGCGCTCGGCGACCTGCTCGCGATCTGACGGCTGCGGCGGCTTGCGGGCGAGGCGTTCATCTCGCCCCTACTGCGGAAGCGGTCTCAGGCGGCGGCTTGCGCGCGAGATAGGTCTCGCCCCTACTACGGAAGCCGCCTTCGGCGGCTTCCGCTACACTCCGCGGCCGCCCATGGCTGTCCCCAAGCGAAAGACCTCGAAGGCCCGCCGCGACAAGCGTCGCGCTCAGCACGGCATCGCCGTACCGAGCGTCAACGTCTGCCCGAACTGCGGCTCGCCGACGCGCGCGCACCACGCGTGCCCGACATGCAAGACGTACCGGGGCCGGGACATCCAGCCGCTCGGCACGCCGGCTCCGTAGGCGAGCACATGCGGGTGCGGGTTGCCGTGAACGCATGCCGCGAGGCGGCTTCGCGAGTGGCTCGATCTGGAAACGACCGGTGGCGCCTACCTGCTCGGCCTCAACGGCCTCGTCGTGATCGCCTACCGCTCGAACTCCTGCATCGCGATCGCGAACGCCGTCCGCCTTGCCGCCCGGGGAGCGACCACGACATCGTCGGCCGGTTGGGCGAGGCACTTCCGAACCACGTGGTAGAGTCCTCGCGCTCCATGAACCCGTCCGGAACAACGAGAGGTTGAAGACAAGTGGCATTGTCCCGTGAAGAAGTAGCCGAGCGCGTCAAAGGCGTCCTGAGCGAGCAGCTCGGGGTCGATGAGAGCGAGCTGGCGGAGGAGAACTCGTTCCAGGAGGACCTCGACGCCGACTCGCTCGACCTCGTCGAGCTGATCATGGAGCTCGAGGACCAGTTCGGGATCAAGATCTCCGACGAGGATGCGCAGAAGATCACGACCGTCGGCCAGGCTGTCGACTACGTCGTCTCGCACCAGTAGCACCGCCGGCTCGGGGGAGGGGCGCGAGCTTGCGCGCCTGATCGACGCCCTTCCTCCCGAGCGGCGTGATCACGTCTTCACGCACACGTCGTGGGCGCCCGACAGGGCGTCGTCGTACGAGCGGCTCGAGTTCCTCGGCGACTCGGTGCTCGAGCTCGCGATTGCCCGCGCCCTCTACGACCGCTTCCCGGAAGCCTCCGAGGGGCGGCTGGCCAAGATCAGGGCTCATGTCGTCTCGCGAGCGAGCTGTGCCGGTGTCGCGAAGGAGCTCGATCTCGCCCGCTTCCTGCTCGAGCAGGCCCAGACCGTGCCGGACGCCGAGCTCGGCCGGATCTCCACGAGCCGCAACGTCCTTGCGGCCCTGCTCGAAGCCGCGATCGCAGCCGTCTATCTCGAGCACGGCTTCGAGATCGCCGAGCAGGCTGTCGTGGAGGCGTTCGACGATCGCATCGAGTTCGCGCGCACCGGCTACGTCGACAACAAGACGGAGCTCCAGGAGGCGCTCGCCCGTTCCGGCAACCAGGTGCGCTACGAGGTCGTCGAGGTCGAGGGCCCCCCGCACGATCGCCGGTTCGTCTGCGTGGCGCTGATCGCGGGTGAGCAGGTCGGGCTCGGGAAGGCGCCGACCAAGAAGGCCGCCGAGCAGGAGGCCGCCCGCCAGGCGCTCGAGTCGATGGGCATCGTCAGCGGCGGGCTTCCACCGGCGGCGTAGCGCGGCGACTGGCTTCAGTCGCGCCGCACTTCGCGCGTCGCCGGGTTCCTCGGCTCCAGCAGGTAGTGACTGACGAGCCACTCCGTGCCGCCGCGGTAGCCGAACAGCTCGGCGCACGCGAGGAAGAAGGTACGCCACTCGTGCAGGGCCGCCTCCGAGCCGAGGATCGGGAGCGCTTCGGCCTTGCGCGCGTCGAGATTCTCGAGCCAGGCCTCGGCTGTGCGGGCGTAGTGGCCGCCGCCGACCCGCCAGTGCTCGCGCACGACGAGGTCATCGGCGAAGCGGAGCAGGAGGTCGTCGGAGGGCATGATCCCGCCCGTGAAGAACCGGCGTCCCATCCAGGAGCGGTCGAACGCGTACGGGTAGCGAAGGTGCGAGAAGACGTGCACGAACAGCCTGCCGTCGTCGCCGAGCATCCCGCGCACCTTTGCGAGAAGCGCTCGCCAGTTGCGCATGTGCTCGAACATCTCCACCGAAACGACCCGATCGAAGCGGCGTTCCGTCGTGAAGGCGTTGATGTCCGCCGTGATGACCTCGACGTTGCCGTGCCCGAGCGAGTCGATGTACGCCTTCTGGGGCGCCGAGTTCGAGAGCGCCAGGACGCGGCACGAAGGGTATTGCTCCGCGATCCAGCCGGAGAGCGACCCCCAGCCGCAGCCGAGGTCGAGCACATCCATCCCGTCCTCGATCCCGGCGCGAGCGCAGGTGAGGGCAAGCATCGTCTCCTCTGCGTCGGCGAGCGTCTCGACGCCCGCGGGCCAGAAGCAGCCGGAGTACTTGCGCCGGGGCCCGAGCGCGAGTCCGAAGAACTGCTGCGGCAGCTCGTAGTGCTGCTCGTTGGCAGCGCCGGTCTCGATCGCGATCGGGCCTTCCCGAAGCGCCGCCACCGTGTCCTCGAGCGCGTCGAGCCCGCGGCGGCGCTCGCGGTGCAGCCTCATCCGGCAGCTCTGCGCGATCGCCGCGCGCAGGAGCGGATCGGGGAGGACGCCCCTGGCGACGACGCGATCGGCGATCATCCGGCAGCGCGCTTCCGCTTCGGCGGCAGCGGCACAAAGACCGACACCTCCTCCTGGTAGCGGCGGTAGTCGTCGCCGCGGCTGCGCAACGACTGTGCCTCGGTCTCCGGGATACCGGTCAGCTTGAAGAGCAACGTGAACAGGAAGATCGGTACGAAGATCGCGACCCAGCCGTACGGCGAAGAGAACGCGATCACGGCCCATGCCACCCAGTGCAGCCACTCGAAGAAGTAGTTCGGATGCCGCGACCAGCCCCAGAGGCCGTTCCTCGCCGTCTTGCCCTTGTTCGCCGGGTTGCCCTTCCAGACGGCGAGCTGGGTGTCGGCCGTCACCTCGCCCGCGATCGAGACGAGGGCGAGTGCGACGCCGATCCAGGCGAGCCAGGTCATCTCACCCTGGTCGGCGGCAACGAACGCGAACGGGATCGAGAAGACGAGCACGAATCCAGCCTGTGCCTGGTAGAAGACGAAGAAGGCGCGGTTCGCGTGGGGGGCCCAGCGGCGCCGCAGCTCCTGGTAGCGCCCGTCCTCCTCCTTGCCCGCGAGCCGTGCGAGCAGATAGGTGCCCAGGCGCACGCCCCAGATCGTCCCGAGACCGGCGACGACGACACGATGGAGCGTCGATCCGTCCGCAAGCAGCGCGTAGGCGACGGCGGTGCCGGCGATCCCGAGCGCCCAGGCGACGTCGACGTAGCTCGCGTTGTGGATCCGCAGCGCCACGACCCAGACGCCGATCATCATCACGCTCGCGCCAATCGCGCCGACGAGCAGGAGCAGCCAGGGGGAAGAGATCATGTCGTGACTGTACGCGCACGGGTTTGGTTACGGCGTTTCCAGCTTCCCCCTTTTGGGGGGACGACGACCCCAGGGGCAGGGGCGCGGCGGCCGTGAGGAGCTTGCTCGCGAGGCGGATCAGGCGCTACGCCGCCAAGCGGCTCGACAAGAATCGGGTCGTCGCCGCCGCGCGGGGCGTCGCCGCGATCCAGCCGGGGTCAAGCCCGGGGGGCCGTCCGCGGTTGTCGTTAGCGTTGTCTCGACGTGCACCTCCAGTCGATCAAGATCCGCGGCTTCAAGTCTTTCGTTGACCCCATCGAGCTGAAGCTCGAGCCGGGGGTCGCCGTCGTCGTGGGCCCGAACGGCTCCGGCAAGTCGAATGTCGCCGACGCGATCGTCTGGGCCGCAGGCTCGCTGACACCCTCGGAGCTGCGGGCCGAGAAGCCCGACGACGTCCTCTTCGGCGGCTCCTCGACCCGCCCCGCCGCTGACCACTGCGAGGTCGAGCTGATCTTCGACAACGCTGACGGAGGCTTCGGGGACGAGGTCGACTTCAGCGAGATCGCGATCACGCGACGTCTCGTGCGCGGCGGTGAGGGGCAGTACCTCGTCAATAAGGCGGCAGTCCGCCGTACCGACCTCGTCGAGTTGCTCGCCGACGTCGGCCTCGGCGGCTCGATGCACTCGATCGTGTCGCAGGGCAAGGTCGACGCCGTGCTCGCCTCCAGGCCTGAGGATCGCCGCCATCTCGTCGAGGAGGCAGCCGGGCTCGGCAAGTTCAAGCGCCGCAAGCACCGGGCCGAGCTCAAGCTCGCCAGGGTCGCGACCCAGGTCGAGCGAGCCCGTGACGTCGAGGAGGAGGTCAAGAAGCGCTTGCGCCCCCTCGCGCTGCAGGCAACCGCCGCCGAGCGCGCCGAGAAGCTCGCCGTCGAGATCGCCGCACTGCGTGCCCGGATCGCCCAGCTCGACCTCTCCGCCGTCGCCGAGCGGCGCGCCGCTGCCGAGTCGCGCCGCGATGCCGTCGCGATCGCCCGCCGTAGCGCCCAGGAGAAGCTCACCGCCCTGCTCGCCGAGCGTCAGCGGGCCGAAGACGAGCTCTCCGATGCCGCCGGTGGCCGCGAGGCCGCCCTCGCAGCCCTCTACCGCCTCCAGGGAGCAGCCGAGCGCCTCCTGCTGCGACGCGACGCCGCCGCCGAGCTGGAGGCACGGCTGCGGAGCGACCTCGCCGACGCCGAGCGCGCCGCCGCCGACCGTACCGACGAGACCGTCCGCCGCCTCGAGGGGGCTGCGCAGGCTGCCGCGACTGCCGCGCGGGATGCGGCGGAGACCCACGGCCAGGCCGCCGAGCGCGCTCGCCTCGCACACGCGCGGGTCGCCTCGTTCGAGCGCCGGATCTCCGGCGAGGCCGAGACGCGCCTCGCGGGCCTGCGTTCCGAGCGCGGCTCCGTCGAGACGGCGCTCGCCGCCGCCACCGGCGGACAGGACGGCGCCAACCGGCGCGTCGTCGCGCTCGGCTCCGTACGCGAGCGCCTCGGCCTGCGGCACGAGTCCGCAGCACAGCTGCGCGAGACCCTCGCCCGCGAGCTCGACGAGGCGCGAGCGATCGCACGGCGAGGTGGCCCGACGCCGGCCGAGCTCGAGACCCGCGCAAACGAGGCTGCCGCGGCGGCCCGTGCCGCGGCAACGGAGCGAGACGACGTGACCGAGCGGGCGCGGTCGGCCCGGGAGCGGCTGCAGGCGCTCGAACAGGCGATCGCCGACCGCGACGGCATTCCCCCGGCCGCCAGCGCCCTCGCTGCCGCGGGGGAGACGCTCGCGTTGTCGGCGCTCGAGGTCGAGCCCGGTGCCGAGAAGGCCGTCACCGCCGCACTCGCCTGGCGTGCCTCGGCCGTACTGGCGAAGGATGCGCGGCGTGGGCTGGAGCTGCTCGAGCAAGCCCGCCGGGACGGCCTCGGAAGCCTCACCGTCGTCGTCGACCGCGAGCCGGCGCCGTCCACGACCCCGCCCGTCGGAGGCGTCCGCCCACTCGCCGATCTCGTCGCTGGCGACCCGCACGCGCGTCGCCTGCTCGACGGCTTCTGGCTCGTCGAGCCGGGGGCGCTGCTCGACATGAGCCACGGTATCGCGATCACCCTGGAAGGCCACGGCTACGACGCCGAGCGGGGAGAGCTCTGGCTCTCGGGCGACACGGCCGAGGCGGTCTTGCTCGAGATGGACGCGCGGCGCCGTGCCCTGCGCGATGAGGCCGACGAGCTCGACGGCCATGCCTCCACAGCCGCGCATGCCGCCACGGAGTCGGCCGCGGCTGCGGCTGCAGCCGAGGAGGCCTTCGCCGTGGTCGCCCATCTCCGAGATCGCTCGGTCGACCCGGCTCGGCTGGCGCCGCTCGTCGAGCTTGCCGCGGCGCTGGAGTGCGCTCTCGAGCGGGCAGGTGCCGTCGCGACCCACCTCGAGGAGCCGCTCGCTGCCCGCCTCTCGCTCGGAGCCGAGCAGGCAGGCGAGCTCGGAGCCGAGCTGCGGCGCCTCTCGTTGCTCGAGTCCGAGGTCGCGCGTGAGGCCGCGCAGGCGGTCGCGCGGGCCCAGTCGGCCGAGGTCGTTGTCGCGCGACTCGGCGGCACCGTCGACGACACGCCCCCGGAGGAGAGCGCTGGGCGGGACGACCTGCTTGCCGAGGCAGCCTCGCTCCTCGCGGCTGCCGATGTCGCTGCAGCGGCTGCACGCACGGCGGCCGATGTCGCACGTGAGGCCGACGCCGCCCTGCTCGAGCGGGCGCCGCGACGGTCGGCGCTCGACCCCGACATGCTCTCGCGCCTCTGCGAGGCCGTCCTCGAGCTCGGCGCGGGCCTCGAACGGGCAGGCGCGGTTGCCACGAGGCTGGAGGTGCCGGTGCGCGCCCGCGTTGACGCGGGCGCCGAGCGCTCTACGCGGCTCGGCGAGGAACTACGGCGGCTCGGGGCGCTCGAGGTCGAGTTGCGTCAGGGCTCCGAGGAGGCGACCGAGCGCGCCACCCAGGTGCAGGTCGAGCTCGCGCGCCTGGAGGCCGAGGCCGAGGAGGCCCAGCGTCGTCTCGACGACGCCGGTGCCGACGAGCCGGCCGAGGGCGAGGATCGCTTCGAGCTGGCGAACCGCATGGAGCGGCTCGACAGCCGCCGGGAGGCGCTCGGCAGGGTCAACCCGCTCGCCAAGGAGGAGTACGAGGCCGAGAAGGAGCGGCTCGAGGAGCTCTCGGCCCAACGGATCGATCTCGAGCAGTCACTGGCGGAGATCGCAAAGCTCCGCGACGAGCTCGCCGAGACGGTGCAGCGGAGGTTCAACGACACGTTCGAGGCGGTGGCGCGCAACTTCGAGGAGGTGTCGGCCACGCTATTCCCCGGCGGCGAGGGGCGCCTGCGACTCGTCGAGCCGGACGACGAGGCGTCGGGCGGCATCGACCTCGAGCCCGGCGTCGAGGTCGAGCTACGGCCGGCGGGCAAGAAGATCACGCGGTTGACGTTGCTCTCGGGCGGCGAGAAGGCGCTCGGTGCGATCTCGTTCCTCTTTGCTCTCTTCCTCGCCAAGCCATGCCCGTTCTACCTTCTCGACGAGGTCGAGGCTGCGCTCGACGACGCAAACGTCTCGCGCTTCGTCGAGCTGCTGCGGCGGTACTCCGATCGCGCCCAGTTCATCGTGATCACGCACCAGAAGCGCACGATGGAGGCGGCCGACATCCTCTACGGAGTCACGATGGGCGGCGACGGGATCTCTCAGGTCGTCTCGCGACGCCTGCCCCAGCGCGAGCACGACCACGCAGTCGCCTCCGCCTGACGCCGCACCGCCGGTAGCGTTCCGCCCGTGTCGAGGACCTGGTCAGAGCTGTTCGGCGACGAGCCGACCGCGGCCGACGAGCCCGAGCGGACGGGCTTCTTCGGCCGTCTCAAAGACTCGCTCGCCAAGAGTCGCCGGGCGCTGAGCGCCGAAATCGCCGCGGGGGCGTTCGACGCGTCCGACGAGGAGGCGTTGGAGCGCCTGGAGGAGGCGCTGATCCACGGCGACGTGGGCGTGCGCGCCACGGCGGAGATCGTGCGCCGGATCGAGACGCGCGGCGAGATCGCGGATCTGGGTGAGGCGCTTGCGGAGGAGATCGAGGAGCTCTTCGGCGCTGTCACCACGATCGACCTGCGGGCGAAGCCGACCGTGATCCTCGTCGTCGGCGTCAACGGCACCGGCAAGACGACGACCGTGGGCAAGCTCGCGCAGAAGCTGCGGGAGCACGGCCGCAGCGTTCTCGTCGGCGCGGGCGACACATTCCGGGCGGCGGCCGAGGAGCAGCTCGAGATCTGGGCGGAGCGCGCCGGAGCCGACTTCGTGGGCGCGCCCGCCGGTGGCGACCCGGCCGCGGTCGCCTATGACGCTGTCGAGGCGGGGAGGGCACGCGGTCGGGACGTCATCATCGTCGACACCGCAGGGCGCCTCCACACGCAGTCGAACCTGATGGAGGAGCTCGCCAAGATCCGGCGCGTGATCGAGGGGCGTATTGACGGCGCCCCGCACGAGACGCTGCTCGTGGTCGACGCGACCACGGGGCAGAACGGGCTCCAGCAGGCCCGGCTCTTCGGCGAGGCGGCCGGCGTGACGGGTGTCGCGCTGACCAAGCTCGACGGCTCGGCCCGGGGCGGCGTCGCGGTTGCGATCGCCTACGAGCTCGGGCTGCCGGTCAAGCTCGTCGGCGTGGGGGAGGGACTCGACGACCTGCGGCCGTTCGACCCACGCGAGTTCGCCCGCGCCCTCGTCGCCGACTGAGCGTTTCCGCTCCTTCCGACCGTTGTGCTGTCCGCCTCGGGGGCTACCCTGGAGTGAGGAGTGATCGAACGGAGGCACGTGATGGCTGTAGTCCTGTCCATGCGCGTTCCCGAGCTGACGGCGGAGCGCTAGACGCTCCGCGCCCCGCAGACCCGTCCGTACACTTCACGGCCGTGTTCGACGCCCTCTCAGACCGCCTCCAGGCGACGCTCGGCGACCTCGGCCGCGCCCGCCGGCTCGACGAGGACGCTGTCAACAAGGCGATGCGCGAGATCCGCCTGGCGCTGCTCGAGGCCGATGTCAACTTCCAGGTCGTCAAGGACTTTGTCGCCGGCGTGAAGGCCGAGGCGCTCGGCGAGGACATCCTCAAGGGGCTCGACGCCGGGCAGCAGGTCGTGAAGCTCGTCCACGACCGCCTCACCGAGCTGATGGGGTCTGCCGACTCGCACCTCGCGTTCGGCCGCCCACCCACCGTGATCCTGATGACGGGCCTCCAGGGCTCCGGCAAGACCACGACCTCCGCCAAGCTGGCTCTCCACCTGCGCCGGCAGGGCAAGCAGCCGGGGCTCGTCGCGGCCGACCTGCAGCGACCGGCGGCGATCGACCAGCTGGAGCAACTCGGCAAGCAGATCTCGATTCCGGTCTACCGCACCGACACGCAGGATCCCGTGCAGGCCGCCGTCGCCGGCCTCGAGCGGGCGAAGGCCGACGGCCTCGACGTCGTGATCGTCGACACGGCCGGCCGTCTCAACGTCGACGAGGCGCTGATGGACGAACTGGCGCGGGTGCGCGACGCCGTCAAGCCGCTCAATGTCCTCCTCGTGCTGGACTCGATGACCGGCCAGGAGGCGGTGAACGTCGCCCAGGCCTTCCAGGAGCGGATCGCGTTCGACGGTGTGGTGCTGACGAAGCTCGACGGCGACGCGCGCGGCGGCGCGGCGCTCTCCGTGCGCGCGATCACCGGCAAGCCGATCAAGTTCGCGTCGATCGGCGAGAAACTCGACCAGCTCGAGGTCTTCCACCCCGACCGGATGGCGTCGCGAATCCTCGGCATGGGCGACGTGCTGACGCTGATCGAGAAGGCCGAGGCCGCAGTTGCCGAGGACGATCAGGCCGACATGGAGCGGCGGATGCGCGCCGGGGAGTTCACCTTCGACGACTTCCTCCAGAGCTACCGCATGCTGCGCCGGATGGGGCCCGTCAAGGGCGTCCTCAAGCTGCTGCCGGGGATGGGCCAGCAGCTAGACGGGCTCGACATCGACGAGAAGCAGATGGCGCGGGTCGAGGCGATCGTGCTCTCGATGACCCCGCACGAGCGCCGCGTACCGCACCTGATCAACGGTCCGCGCCGGCGCCGCATTGCGGTGGGCAGCGGTACCTCGATCGACGAGGTGAACAAGCTCCTCGCGGCCCGAAAGCAGATGCAAAAGATGATGAAGCAGTTCGGCAAGGGGAAGATGCCGACCTTGCCTCCCGAGCTGACCGGCGGCAAGCCGCGCCGATGATCGGCACAATCCCGGTGTCAGGTCTTGCATTCCGACACGAGATGTCGCGATGCAACGCCTGGAGCCCATCGAACGTGTCGGAATGCAAGACCTGACATCCAAAGGAGAAGAATGGCTGTTCGCATGAGATTGACGCGGATCGGTTCCAAGAAGAACCCGATCTATCGCGTCGTCGTGGCCGACTCGCGCTCGCCGCGGGACGGTCGCTTCATCGAGATCGTGGGGCGCTACAACCCTCAGACCGACCCGTCCACGATCGAGCTCGACGAGACCAAGGTCAAGGATTGGCTCGCGAAGGGCGCCCAGCCGAGCGACCCTGTCGCGAAGCTGATCAAGGCTGCCGGCATCAGCGCCTAGGCAACGGTGGCAGAGCTTCTCGCCTGGATCGCACGGCACCTGGTCGACGAGCCCGACGCCGTCAGCGTCGAGACGGTCGAGCGGGACGACGCGACCGTGCTGCGCCTGCACGTCGCCCCGGACGATGTCGGCAAGGTGATCGGCCGACAGGGCAGGATCGCCCGCGCCCTCCGCACGCTCGTGCGTGCCAGCGGCGCGCGCGACGACCGGCGTGTCGTGCTGGAGATCGCCGACTGATCGTGGACGACGCGTTCGTGACGGTCGGCCGGGTCGGCCGCCCGCACGGCCTCGACGGCGCCTTCGTCGTCGAGCAGGGGAGCGAGGATTTGGGCAGGTTCTCGGTTGGCGCGATTCTCCACGTCGACGGTGTCCCCGCCGCGGTGACGCTCTCGCGGCAGGTCGGGCGCGGCAGGCGCGCGATCCGCCTCGACCGGCAGATCGAGCGGGGCGCGACGCTCACCGTCCTGCGGTCGGAGCTGCCGTCCCTGCCCGAGGGCGAGTACTACACCTTCCAGCTCGTCGGCCTGCGCGTCGCGGAGGTCGGAGGACGTGAGCTCGGGCGTGTGCGCGACGTGCTCTCGGCGCCCGCGAACGACAACCTGGAGCTGGAAAACGGCGCGCTCGTGCCGATGATCGAGGACGCTGTCAGGTCGATCGATCTCGAAGCCGGTGTCGTCGTTCTCAACCCGGGCTTCATCGACTGACCTATACCCTGCCTCGGTGCGTCTCGACGTCTTTACCCAGGTCCCTCACGCCTTCGGCTGGCTGACCGAGCAGAAGCCGCTTGCGACGGTGCTCGGCACCGAGCTCGAGCTTCTCCTGTTCAACTATCGCGATACCACGCCGCTGCGGGCGGGGCAGGTCGACGACTCGCCATACGGCGGCGGCGCCGGGATGGTCCTGCGCGTCGACGTCGTCGCCGCGGCGCTCGACGCGGCCTACCCGGACGGACGGCCGGGTCGCGTGATCGCGCTGACGCCGCAGGGACGCCAGCTCGACCAGGGTCTCGTCGAGGAGCTGTCAGCCGAGCCGCATCTCGCGATCCTCTCGTCCCGCTTCGAGGGCTTCGACGCCCGCATCGTCGACCATCTCTGCACGGACGCGGTCTCGATCGGGCCCTACGTCCTGTCCGGGGGGGAGCTGCCGGCGATGGTTCTGCTCGACGCGATCGCACGCCGCCTTCCCGGCGCCCTGGCCGAAGGCTCCGGCGAGAACGAGAGCTTCAGCGCCGCCCTCGACGGCGGCCTCGAGTACCCGCACTACACGCGGCCGGCGGAGTTCCGGGGCTGGGATGTCCCGGAGGTGCTCCTCTCCGGAAACCACGCCGTGATCGACGCGTGGCGCGACGAGCAGAGCCGTCAGCGGAGCGTGGTGTGAGCGACGTCGAAGACCGGCCCGAGGACGTCCAGCGCGAGGTCCCTGGGTTGCCGCCCCTGCCGCCGGAGAGCGAGCCTTTCGACGGCGGCTGGCCCTACCAGCCCTCGGCGTCGTTTCCGCCTGCGTCGCCCGCCGATGCGGGGCCCCTCGCCGAGCCGGAGCCGAAGCCGAGGCGCAGGCACTCACGCAACCCCGTCGACCGGCTGACCCGGGGGCTTCCCGACCCCTTGCGGGTCGCGATCGACTGGATCGTCACGATCGTCGGCGCCGTTGCGATCGTGCTGGTCGTCAAGGCCTATGTCGTCAACCCCTACCGGATCCCGTCGTCCTCGATGGAGCCGACGCTGCACTGCGCCGCCGGCCAGCCCGGCTGTGAGGCCCGGATCTCGGACCGGGTGCTGGCGAACCGGTTCATCTACCACCTCCGCGACCCGAGGAGGGGCGAGATCATCGTCTTCAAGACGCCACCCTCGGCCCTGATCAAGTGCGGCGCAGGCGGGACGTTCGTGAAGCGACTGATTGGCCTCCCGGGCGAGAAGGTCGAGGTTCGCGTCTCGAAGGGCGAGGGGTTCGTCTTCATCAACGGCAGGATGCTGAAGGAGCCCTACATCACGAAACAGCGCCGCGCGACGTCGCAGGGCTTCGGGCCGTACAGGGTGAAGGCCGGCAACTACTTCATGATGGGCGACAACCGGGCCCAATCGTGCGACTCGCGCATGTGGGGCACCGTGCCACGCGCGAACCTGATCGGCAAGGTCTTCGCCACCTACTGGCCGCCCAACCGCATTTCGCTGCATTGATGGCGTGCCGGCGGGCGAGGCATCCGCCTCGGCCCCTACGGCGAAAAACACGCTTGCGGCGTGTTTCGCTACACTCCGTCGCCGGTCACCCGGTGACCGATCCTTTCTCATGAGCACGATCATCCAGAGCATCGAGCGGGCGCAGTTGCGCGAGGTCCCGGTCTTCAAGGCCGGCGACACCGTGCGTGTCCACTTCAAGGTGATCGAGGGCGCCCGCCAGCGCGTCCAGGTGTTCGAGGGCGTCGTGATCAAGCGCCAGGGATCCGGCGCTCGCGAGACGTTCACCGTGCGCAAGCAGTCCTTCGGCGTCGGCGTCGAGCGCACGTTCCCGCTTCACTCGCCGAAGATCGAGAAGCTCGAGGTCGCCATGATCGGCGACGTCAACCGCGCGAAGCTCTATTACATCCGCGGCCGCGTCGGCAAGAAGGCGCGCATCCGCGAGCTTCGCCAGTCGTAGCGGCACTGCCGCTTCGGCCACGCCGACCCGTACCGTCGCAGAATCGGCACGAAGTCGTCACCGGGGCGTTCCGGGTTGCGCGATATCCTCGACGGATGGGCGCACAGACGGGCCAGAAGCTCCTGCGGTACGACCGGCGGCTCGGCGTGCGTTTCGTTGCGGGCGCCGACGAAGCGGGGCGCGGCTCGCTCGCGGGGCCGCTCGTCGTCGCGGGCGTTCTCTTCGACTACGCCTCGCTGCAGGGCCGGCGCGTCCGCTCGCTGGCGCTGCTGAACGACTCGAAGCAGGTCGGTCCGGCCGTTCGCGACGAGCTCCTGCTGGCGGTGCTCGTCGCCGCCGCCCAGGTCTCGGTGCGGGTGATCCCGGCCTGTGACGTCGATCGCAACGGCCTTCACCGCTCCAATCTCTGGGGTCTGCGGTCGGTCCTCGACGATCTCGCGCCGCGTGCCGAGGCATGCCTCGTCGACGGCTTCCGGCTCGGCCCGCTCGCGCCCGAGCATCGCGCCGTCGTCGACGGCGACACGAAGAGCGCTGCGATCGCGGCTGCGTCGATCGTCGCGAAGGTGACGCGCGACCGGATCATGCGCCGGCTCGCCGCGCTCTATCCCGCCTACGGGTTCTCCCGTCATGTCGGCTACATCACGCCCGTCCACTCCGCCGCCGTGCGCGAGCACGGGCCGTGCGACCAGCACCGGCTCTCGTATGCGGCCAAGTGCTACGCGAGTGAGCCGGAGCCTGCAGCGGCGTGAACCGCGGCGAGCGCCGTGCCCTCTGGCACTACCGGTTGCGCGGCTACCGGATTCTCGGCACGAACGTCGTTGCCGGCCGTAACGAGCTCGACCTGATCGTGCGGCGTGGGTGTGAGCTCACGTTTGTCGAGGTCAAGGAGCGCCGGGGCGCCGGTTTCGGCGGAGCCCTCGGTGCGGTGAACCACGAGAAGCAGCGCCGCGTTCGAACTGCAGCGCGCGTCTGGCTCTCGCGGAATCCGCAGCGTCCTGGCATCCGGATCGGCTTCGAGGTGGTCGCCGTCGAAGGTCGGCGCCTGGAGCGCCGCGCCGCGACCCTTGACGGTGCTTAACCCGGGAATAACAGAAGGTTTCTTCTGTAGTGCTATCGTAATTTCTAGCCGGGGGGCACTATCCCCCAACGGGCGATCTCGTCAGAACGGCAGCGCCGGATGCGCTGCCCGGGATCGTCGGCCTACCCAGTCGCCAGCGCGACCCGGGCGGGAGAAACCTCCGGCTGACAGCTCGATCGTCAGCCGGAAAGGAATCTCGCACATGACAACGCGTCTTCGCACCTGGATGCTGATCGCCGGGTTGAGCGTGCTCTTCGTCTCGCTCGGCGCCTTCGTGGGAGGTACGAGCGGGTTGATCCTGTTCCTCCTCCTCGCGCTCACGTTCAACTTCGCGATGTACTGGTTTTCCGATCGCATCACGCTTCGGGTCAGCCGTGCGAAGCCGCTCGAGCGCTCCGAGGCTCCTACGGTGTACGCGGACGTGGAGGATCTCGCCCAGCGAGCCGGCCTGCCGGTGCCGCGCCTCTACCTGATCGGGTCGGAGCAGCCGAACGCCTTCGCCACTGGGCGGAGCCCGAAGAAGTCGGCGGTGGCGGTCACCGAGGGGCTCGTCCGCAGCCTCCCGCGCGAGCAGGTTCGCGGCGTGCTTGCTCACGAGCTCGCTCATATCAAGAACCGCGATGTGCTCGTTACCACCGTCGCCGCGATGATCGGTGCTGCGATCACGGCAGTCGCGCACTTCCTTCAGTTCAGCTGGCTCTTCGGCGGGGACGAGGAGGAGAGCCCCCTCGGCTTCGTTGGCACCCTTGCCGCGATCCTGATCGCCCCGATCGCGGCGATGATTCTTCAGCTCGCCGTCTCCCGCCAGCGCGAATACCTGGCCGATGCGACGGCGGCCGAGCTGCTTGGCGAAGGACGCCCGCTCGCGTACGCGCTCGAGTCGCTCGAGCGCGGCGTAGAGGCGGTGCCGATGGCCGTCAGCCCCGCGACTGCATCCCTCTACATCGCGAACCCGCTCGCCGGTGTGGGGATGGCCTCGCTCTTCTCCACCCATCCGCCGATCCCACAGCGGGTCGCGCGGCTGCGAGAGAGGGATCGTCGCTCCGGCAACGTCTGGTAGCCCTGTGTAGGACCGGCCATGGGAGTGTCGAACAACGCTCCCATGGCGGCAACCCAGGAAGCCCTCTACGGGGCGCACGACCTCGAGCTGTCCTGGTCGGAAGCATCGCTGCCGGAGCGCGAGCGGACGAAGCACGTCCACCGCCTCCATCCCTATCTCGGCAAGTTCATTCCCCAGCTCGTGGAGACGCTGCTCGACCGTCACGTCCCGCCGGCCGGCCGGGTGCTCGACCCGTTCGCCGGGTCCGGCACTACCCTCGTGCAGGCGCTCGAGTCCGGCTACGACGCGACGGGCGTGGACATCGCGGGGTTCAACGCGCTGCTCGCGCGGGTCAAGACGCGGCCCTACAACCTCGACGCCCTTCGCGAGGATCTTCTCTGGGCGCACGCGCAGGCGGAGGCGTTCGAGCCGCGCGGCCGCTATCCACGTGAGGCGTCCGCCTACGTCCGGGCCTGGTATGCCCCAGTCGCCGCCGAGGAGCTGCTGCACTTCCGCTCACTGATCGAGCAGGTCGGCTCGGCCGACGTGCTGCGGGTCGTGCTCGCGCGGTCGGCGCGGTCGGCCCGGCGGACTGCCCACTTCGACCTCGACTTCCCGCGGCAGCCGCAGCTCGAGCCGTACTGGTGCTTCAAGCACCGGCGCGAGTGCAAACCGGTCGAGGTGGCGCGCCGGTTTCTCCTGCGCTACACGCTCGACACGCTCGACCGGATCGAGACCTTCGGGGCTGCGCGGGCCGGCGGCCGCGTTGCCGCCGTGCTTCACGGAGACGCCCGGACGATCGACCTCGGCGGCCCGTTCGAGGGCGTTGTCACCTCGCCGCCCTACCCGGGCCTGATCGACTACCACGAGCAGCACCGCTACGCGTATGAGCTGTTGGGGGTGGACGAGCGCCGTGACCTCGAGCTCGGCCGCCCCGCGAAGGGGACGAGTCGTGCCGCGATCGAGGACTACGTCGCCGGTGTCTCGGCGGTGCTCGAGAACGCACGCCGGTCGCTCGTGCTCGGCGGGCGGATGTGCATCGTCGTCAACGACCGACGCGACCTCTACCCCGCGATCCTCGACCGGGCCGGACTGCGCCTCGTCGATCGCCACGAGCGGCACGTGAACCGCCGCACCGGCCGGCGCTCCGGCGAGTACTACGAGTCGATCCTCGTCGCCGTCGCGCGCTGACCCCGCCGCGATCCACCCACCGGTGCGACGAGCATCACAAGTGGCTCCGAACGACAAAGTCTGACCGGCGAACCGGGCAGCTCCTCGAAGGCCCGTCCCGGGCGGGAAAATCCGGCGCTCTTTCGTTTCAGTAACGGCGCAGACACGTTGCGGGTGAGCCCGTACCGTCGGAGGGATGCTGGCGCGCGCGATCACCTCGGCAGTCATCGGGCTCGAGCCCAGGCGTGTCGAGGTCGAGGCCCATCTGGCTACGGCCGATCTTCCGGCCTTCTCGATCGTCGGTCTCGCAGACCGGGCCTGCCAGGAGGCCAAGCATCGGGTGCACAGTGGCATCGTCAACTCGATGCTGCCGTGGCCGGCCCGGCACCGGATCACGGTGAATCTCGCCCCGGCGGCGTTGCGCAAGGAGGGGTCGGGGTTCGATCTTCCGATCGCGCTCGCGCTTCTCGCCGGGTCGAATCAGCTTCCTCCCGGCCGGCTGCTCGAGCATGCATGTGTCGGCGAGCTCTCGCTCGACGGCCGGATTCGCCCGGTCGCGGGCACGATCGCGGTCGCAGAGGGCGCTCGCCGGACAGGCCTGACTCGCCTCCTCTGCTCGGCCGACTCCGCATCCGAGGCGGCTCTCGCGGGCATCGACGTGATCCCGGTCCGACATCTCGCCGAGGCGGTCGCGTACCTGCGGGGTGAGGAGGAGATCGCCTTCGCCGCTCCGCCGGGCATTGACGAGCTCGAGGAGCCCTTCCTGCCCGACCTGGCGGAGGTGCGAGGGCAGGAGCGGGGGAGACGCGCCCTCGAGATCGCGGCGGCTGGTGAGCACAACGTCCTCCTCGCCGGCCCACCGGGAACCGGCAAGACGATGCTCGGACGGCGCCTCCCGGGGATCCTGCCGCCGCTCACCCGCGACGAGGCGCTCGAGGTGACCCGGATCCACTCGGTCGCGGGCACGCTCCCGGCCGGGCGCCCGATTCTGCTCGCGCCACCGTTCCGCGCTCCTCATCACGGCGCCTCGGCGGCAGCGATCGTCGGCGGCGGCGCAACGCCTAGGCCCGGCGAGGCGAGTCTCGCGCATCGGGGCGTGCTGCTCCTCGATGAGCTGCCGGAGTTCCCGCGGCCGGTGCTCGAGTCGCTGCGCCAGCCGCTCGAGGACGGGGTCGTCTCGGTCGCCCGGGTCGGCGGTCATGCGCTCTTCCCCGCTCGCTTCCGGCTCGTCGCGACGATGAACCTCTGTCCGTGCGGTGGCCGCGGTGACCCTGCTGCCGATTGCGGGTGTAGCCCGCAGCGTATCTCCGCCTATCGCGAGAAGGTGTCGCGAGCGCTGCTCGATCGCTTCGACCTGGTGGTGGCGATGCCGAGGCCGCGGGCGGCCGAGCTTGCAGCGCCGCCCGGCGAGGCTTCTGCGACCGTGAGGGCGCGCGTCGTCGCGGCGCGGCAGCGGCTGTGTGACGGTGATGTGCTGCGGCGCACCGAGGCTGCCTCGGCGCTGCTCGACCGGGCGGTTGACCGCGTGCCGCTCTCGGGGCGCGGCCGGGCCAGGGTGGCGAGGGTCTCACGCACGATCGCAGCCCTGGCCGACGCTGATGCGGTCATGCCCGAGCACCTCGCCGAGGCCCTCTCCTACCGCTCTCCGGTGGGGGTTCCGTCGGCATGAGCGTCAGGCGCCTCCATCGTCGCGCGGCCGGGTATCCGCCTCTGCTCTCGGTGATCCCCGATCCGCCCGCCGTAATCTGGCTCCGAGGGGCTGCCGAAACCGAGCTGCTCGCTCGGCCGGCAGTAGCGGTCGTCGGCGCGCGGGCCTGCTCGTCCTACGGGCGCTCCGTCGCCCGCTCCCTTGGACGCGAGCTGGCTGCGGCCGGTCTCGTCGTGGTGAGCGGGCTGGCACGGGGGATCGACGCGGAGGCCCACAGGGGGGCGCTCGATGCCGACGGTCTGACGGTTGCGGTGCTCGGGTGTGGGATCGACCGCGACTACCCCGCCGCCCACCGTGAGCTCGCGAGCCGGATCACAGCGAAGGGCCTGATCGTCTCCGAGTACGAGGCCGGAGTTGAGCCGGCTCCGTGGCGGTTTCCGGCTCGAAACAGAATCATCGCCGGCCTCTGCCACGCCACTGTGGTTGTCGAGGCGCGCGAGCGGTCGGGTGCGCTGATCACGGCCGATTTCGCGCTCGAGGACGGACGGGAGGTGATGACCGTGCCGGGCGAGATCACATCGGCCGTCTCGGCCGGCTCGAACGCGCTGCTGCGGCTCGGAGCGACACCCGTGACGGCGGCGGCCGACGTGCTCGAGGCGTACGGGATCGAAGTTCAACGCGTGCCTCCCCCTGTGCCGGGTGGGCTCGCGGGAGTCGTGCTCGGCAGGCTCGCCGGCGGGTCCGCGAGCATCGACGACCTGGCGCGCATGATCGGAACGGCCCCGGGCGACATCGCCGCCGCGCTGATCGAGCTCGAGCTTGCAGGGAGCGTCACCGAGGACGACGGCGTCTATCGGGCTACGATCACCCGGTGAGACGGCTGTCGGCCGTATGAGCGTCGCCAGTACGATCCGCGCGTGCTCCTCGACCGGATTCCGGGCGGGCGGCGGGCGATCTTCGTCGCGGTGCTCGCAACCGTTGCCGCAGCTGTGGTCGTCGCGGCTCCGGCCGCGACCGCCGCCGACCGCTCCGTCGCCGTCATCGTCGTGCCGCGATTCGATCCGGCGGCATATGTGGGTCGTGGCGCCGTTGGCCTCCTCGTCCCCGGGGCGGGGTCGACGGTGTCGCGGGAGCGAGCGCTGGCATCGCTCGTGCGCGGGCGAGTCGTCTCGTCGCTCGTCGGCCTCGACGGCGAGCCGATGCTGGAGCTCGCCGACGTACCTGCCGTAACGACGGTGTACGTGGCGCTGCCGCCGCCCGGTTCCCACCACAACGTCGTGCGCTACCCCGTCGCGATCGTCGGACCCGGCTACCACGGCCTCCTCACATCGGGGTCGACGCGGATCGACGGCCTCGTCTCGCTGGCCGATATCGCACCAACCGCTGTTGCGATCCGCTTGGGTAAGACACCCAGGATACGGGCCAGGTCCGACGCGGACGCAGTCGCCACGCTGATGCGTCTCGACGCTCGTCTCGCCCAGGCCCACGACGCACGCACGGGGGTGACGCTCGTGCTCGTGGGCTGGCTCGTGGCCTTCGCGTCCGCCGGCATCCTCGGCCGCTTCGCCCTCGCGGGTCGGGCAGCCGTGCTCGTTGCACCCGTGGCGCTCGCCACGGCGCTCATGCTTCGCGCCGTGGGAATCGACGACCCGTCCTCCGTCGTCGTCGTGCTCGGCCTGGCGACCGGAGTTGGCTCGGTGCTTCTCGCGCTCCGCCGTCAGCTGCTCGGGCCGGCCGTTGTGGGCTTGCTGGCGACGTTCCTCGTCGTTCTCACCCTCCGGCCCGAGGTCAATGCGCTGGCTGCGATCGGGCCACACCCCGACGGAGGCGGCAGGTTCTTCGGCGTCACGAACCAGGTCGAGACGCTCCTGTTGGCCCCGTCACTCGCCGCCGCGGCGTCGGTGGGGGTAGCAGGTGCAGCGGCGATCGGGTTTCTTCTCCTCGTCGCGGTCGGCTGGAGCCGGGCTGGGGCGGACGGAGGCGGGGTCATCGTCGTAGCCGCGGCGTTCGCCGTTCTGCTCGCGGGGGTTGCCCGAATCAGGTTGACACCGGCCAAGGTGGTCGCCGGCGTGTTGGGCATCGTTGCCCTGGCGCTGCTCGTCGTCGGCCTCGATGCCCTCCTCGGAGGATCGAGCCACGTAACGAGTGCAGTGGGTGGTGGCCCGGGCACCCTGTTCGATGACCTCGGCCGGCGGATCCGGATCTCCTTGGCCGGCGGCACCTCGGCCGTGCACACGGCGTTCCTCTGCCTCCTCTCGCTCGGCGGTCTGGCCTGGCTTGGGGTACGGGGACGACGCAGCCCGGTGATCGTGGCAATGCTCGTCGGCGTCGGGGTCTCGTTCGTCGTCAACGACACGCCGGTCGACGTGCTCGGCTATGGCGCCCTTGGCTGCCTAGCGCTGACTGCCTGGGACGAGACGCGAGTCAGCTCGCGCAGCGTCGCGCCGAGCCGCCTGACAGAGCAGCCAGCGCACCCTCAGCGTTGACGTACAGCCCCAGGGTCATCACTCCGGCCCGGGCCGTCGTCAGGCGCACGGTGCCGTCTTGCGCCTTCGAGAGGCAGCCTGAAGGCGTGCGCCAGTACGGAGACCAATTGATCGCGATTCGGTAAGTACCCGGCCGGTCGAGGTCGAGCGTGACCCCACTCTGGCCGAGGGCGAGCACGCGGGGCGTACCCGGGCCGGTCACGATGCCTTTCGGCGAGGGCACGGCGTAGACGGTCGTATGAGCCGAGCGGAATGCCACCGTCAAGCCCGAGCGACCGGCCGTGATCAGGGCGCCCTCGTCGCGGGCGCTGTAGTCGAGCGGCGCGTCGGGGAGGACGACGTATTTGACGCCGAGCGAGCGGAGCCAGGCGACGTAGTTGCTCCGGTCGAGCTTTGCGTAGAGGACCTGATTGCGCGGGAAGTCGTCCTGGCGGAACCAGCCGCGCGCGATCGGGATCCCTGCCGCCGGGAGGTACGCCGCCGGCCAGTGGCCGGTCGTGTCCACCGCCTCGACGCGGTAGGAGGGCGTGAGGTGGCCGCGCAGGAACTGGACCGTCGGCGCCCAGTAGGCGGCCGAGGCCGCCTGGTCGGCATTGCCCTTCACATAGCTCGCTGCAAGTGGGGTCAGGTTCCAGGAGACCGCGAGCGCGAGCGCAAAGATCGCGAGCGGCAGCGGCCGCCAGCGGCGCAGGGAGAGCGTCAGGATCGCGATCGGGATCGCCGCGTAGCGGAGACGGGCGATGTTCTCGCCGAGGCCCGACGGGACGAGGTACGCCGCGATGCACGCGACGAGGTAGACGACGTACATCCAGCGGAGAACTCCGGCCGCGGCAACTCGCCAGGTGAGGACGATCCCGAGCCCGCAGAACACGCACGCGGCTGCAAACTCCGGCAACGAGAACGGGAACCGGCCACCGCCCGGAAAGAGGCGCAGCAGGACGAGCTCGACCACGGTCGCTGTGCCGAGTGTGGCGAGCGGCAGAACGAGGTCCGCACCGCGCGGCGCGCGCGAGAGGCCGACGCCGGCGAGGACGATCGCCAGGAGTACAAACGCGACCGGGCTCGCGGCGAGAACGAGCGCAGTGAGCACGGCGAATCGTCCGAGCCGTCCGGTCTGGAGCGCCCACAGCGCGAGCAAGGCGAGCGCCATCCCGAGCGCGAAGGGGAATGCGCCTGAGAGCATCACACCGGCCCAGACGACGGCGAAGGAGCGGGTCGCCCACCGGGACGTCGCTCCCCACTCGCGCGACGCCACCACCCCGAAGGCGAGCGCGGCCGTGGCGATACTGATGACGGCGAGCAGCTTGATCCCGACGAGCGCGGCGAGCGGGTAGTAGAGGAGGCTGTAGGTGACGAAGCTGTAGCGCCCCGCGTACCAGAAGTTGTTCCAGATCCCGAACCCGTGATTCTCGAACAGGGCGCTCTGGTAGAGGTGGGCCGCGAAGTCGCTGCCCGGTGGCCCGTACCAGGCGAGTGCCGCCGCCAGGGCGGCAGCGACGCCGGCCGCAGCGAGGGTCTCGCGGGGGATCTCGTGCTCGTGGTGGGCGATCGACGTCATCGGGGGAGGCGGAGCCTCGCCGTGATCCTAGTGGTAGAGGCGACCGACTTCAGCCGGTCGTCGGATTCTTCGTGACATAGCCCGCGTAGGATCCCCGCGTGACCTCGTACTGGCTCGACGATCCTATCCCGGCACGCCCGCACGCCTCGGTTCCCGATCCCGACGTCGTCGTGATCGGCGCCGGCGTGACCGGCTGCGCGGCGGCGCTGCGTCTTGCCCAGGCCGGCAAGCGCGTGCGCCTCTACGACGGACGCAACGTGGCCGAAGGTGCGAGCGGCCGCAACGGCGGCTTCGCACTGCGCGGCATGCCGGCTGCCTTCGATGTCACCGCGGAGTCGGTCGGCGAGGAGACGGCCCGGGAGCTGATGGCCTGGACCGAGCGGGCGTTGCGCACGATGGAGGAACTCGCGGGCGATGCCTTCCGTCAGGTGGGCTCCCTGCGGATCTCGGTCGACGACGAGGAGCGCGACGAGCTGCGCACGGAGTACGACGCCCTCGTCGCGGCCGGCTTCGCCGCCGACTGGCTGGAGGGCTCCGAGCTCGCGCCAGCCGGCCGCTTTACGGCCGCGCTGCGCCACGTCCCCGACGGCGTGCTCCAGCCGGCCCGCTGGGTGAGGCGGCTTGCCGGGTACGCGGCCGCCGTGGGCGTCGAGATCCGTGAGCAGCAGCGTGTCATCTCGCTCGGCGACCTCGCCGGCGCTACCGTCGTCGTCTGCACCGACGGCTACCCGAGCGGCCTGCTCGGCCCGATCGAGGGGTTGATCATCCCGACGCGCGGGCAGGTGATCGCCACCGAGCCGGTTCCCGAGCGGCTCTACGAGGTACCGCACTACGGCCGCCACGGCTTCGACTACTGGCATCAGGCCGAGGACGGGAGGATCGTTGCCGGCGGTTTCCGCGACGTTTCTCTCGACTCGGAGTTCACGGCCGACGAGCAGCTGACGCAGCCGGTGCAGCAAGCCTTGCAGTCGTTCGTCAACGAGCTGGTGGGACGGGAGCTGCGGGTGGACTACGCGTGGCCCGGCATCTTCGGGATGGTGATGGACTTTCTTCCCGTCGTCGGCCGGGTGCCGGAGCTCGACGACGTCTGGGTCGCCGGCGGCTACTCGGGTCACGGCAACGTGCTCGGGTTCGCCTGCGGCGAGCTCGTCGCCCAGAGCGTCCTCGGCGAGGACGCGCCGTTCCTCGACGTGCTCGACCCGGCGCGGCTGCTGAATCCCGACGCCTGACGGCGCGGTCGGCCGCCATCGCGGCGGGCGTCGCGGAGATCCGTCGTTTCGAGATCGCACGGCGCCCGCCGCGCAGCCGTTGTCGTCCCTACGCCACCATCTCGCAGGCGACCTCGAACACCTCCACAGACGTCCGCCGCCCGTTTCCCTCGTCCGGAGGGCTCATCCCGTCGAGGATCGCGGAGCCGGCTCGCATGTCCTCCTCGGAGGGGAAGCGGGTGCCGACCATGACCTTCCCGGTCGAGCGGTCAGTGAGGACGATGAGGCGGCTCGCGTTCATGCCCTCCGGCTGGCCGTCGGTCTCGTTGATCTGCTTCACCAGCGCCTCGAGCGCAGTGTCGTCCATCTCGAACGTGGCCATGCGAACGTATTCCGGCATCTCTGCCTCCTTCGGGTCGGTCGGGCTGGAGGTACTCGAACCGGGTCAGTATGGACGATCTGCGCCCGCCTGCAAAGGCGTGTCACAACGCGATCGTCGAGACCTCTTCAGCGGAGCGAGCGGCTGGGATTGTGATTCCGTTGAGCCCCTGAAGCTTGGCACCGGTTCCCCCGGTCGGCTCAATCGGGAGGTCGGGCGGTGGGGGCGGGTGGCGCCCCCACCGCAGCGCAGCGGTCAGTTGACGGTGAAGTTGCCGAACATCGAGCTCTCGTGCGGCTGGCAGTAGAACTTGTACTTGCCCTTCTTGAGCTTCACCGAGAACGTCTTCGTGCCGGTGAAGGAGACGCTCGTGAAGTCCTTCGCGAAGCCGTTGGGGCCGTCGAGTCCGTAGCTGTGCATCGGTGACTTGTCGTTGATCACGAACGTGTAGGAGCCGGCCTTCAGCTTCGTCACCTTCTTGCCGCCCTGCGTCAGCTTGATCGTGAAGCCGGGCCCCACCGTGCCGACAAGCTTCGGTGCGGCCGCGGCGGCGCTCGAGACGGTGAGCATCGCTGCGGCGAGGATCGTTGCTCCGATTCCGAACGTGCGAATCATCGGGATGTCCTTCCGGTTGGAGGAAACGTTCATACCTCCACTACGCAGGAGCGCGGGCGCCGGTTTGCCGCGGGACCGCTGCCGGCCCTAGCCGGTGCGAGGGCACTTGCCGGTCGCGTACGCCGTGCGATCCGACTGCTGCAAGACCCAGCGCCACTTCCCGTTGACCGACACGGCGTGCATCGTTGCCGTCGTGATGCCGTCGTCGGAGGTCACCCGGACGCTTACCGCCTTCGAAGTGAGGGCCTTCGCCCCGACGTGAACGGGGTCGTCGTAGGTCTCGAGCACCTTGATGCCCTTGAGGTTCCAGCCCTCGTTCGCCTGGCACTCGACGAAGAGCGCGCGCGTCACGACGCGTTGATCGGCGGGGATCAGCTCGTCCCAGAGCCGGCCGGACTGACCCCGTGAGAACTCGGTCGTGACCCGGCGGACGAAGTCGGGCGCTGACTCGGTGCCGGCTCCCTTCGTTGCACCCGAGCCGCCTCCGAGGCAGCCGGCACCGAGTACCGCCGTGACGGCGACGAGCACGGCCGCTACGAACAGGTTCGGTTTCATGCGGATACCTCCATCAGCTGGGTAGTCGAGAGAAGGGGCAGAGCCCCGAGGACGACCGTGTCGCCCACGGCGGGGACCAGGATCGCAGACATGTCCGGTCGGTCGTGCAGCAGTTCCGCCGCCTGGCGGGGGGGCGTGATCGCGAGCGCCGTGGCGAACGCTTCGACGTCTTCTGCGTAGGGCCCCACCACCGTGACGGCGACAGGCCCGTCCTCGGCAGGGGCGCCGGTGGCCGGGTCGATGAGATGGTGGAGAGCACGCTGTGGGCCGAAGCGTCGCTGGTCGCGGCCGGATGTTGCAACCGCTCCTTCGCCGATCGCGAGGGTCGCGACGACCACCCCGGGTCGCCGGGGATCGGCAATCGAGATGCGCCAAGGGCCGCCGTCGGGCGTCGCGCCCCAGACCGCGATGTCGCCGCCGAGATCGACGAGGCCTCCCGGCAGCTCGAGCCATGCGTCGCGCATCGCCCACAGGGCCCGTGCCGCCGCGAAGCCCTTGCCGAGACCGCCGAGGTCGACGGCCGCGCCGGCGTCGATGCGTGCCTTGGACGACGCGGGGTCGATCTCGATCGCGGCGCCTGGACGCCAGCTGCTCGCTCCGGCCGCGGCGCGTTCTTCGAGCTGCTCGAACGAGCGGTCGTATCCTGCGGCAGCGAGCGCCGGCAGGATCGTCGGGTCGAACAGCCCGCCCGTCTCCTCACGGAGCCGGAGCGCCACGCGCAGCGCTCCGATCAGCCGCCGGTCGACGGTGATCCAGTGCCCCGCACCCCTGTTGAGGCGGGACAGATCGCTGTTCGGCCGGAAGCGCGACAGCGCGCTCTCGCAGCTCTCGATCTCGCGGTGGCCTGCTGCGAGCGCCCGGGCGCTCCGTCCCGTGCCCGACCGTGCGCCGGTGACCGCGACCGCACATTCGGTGCCCATGGCGTGGAACGACTCTCGCTCCAACGATCCCACAGTCACGCGGGAACCGCCGTCTCGGAGGTGGTCGGCGCCTCCTCGGTGCTCGAGGCTCTCCGGGCCACCCTGCGTGGCGTTGCCGGACGCGTGGGGTGCGGCATCAGAATACGTGCGACGGTGAGCCAGAGCACCGGCGCGAGCGCGACCGCGGCGAAGATCAGTCCCGTTGTGGCCGTGAGGTCGGTGCCGGCGTGTAGGGCATGACCGAGGGCGAGAAAGAATGCGGCGAAGGACGCGTAGTGGAGCACCCGCCAGCGGCGGGAACCGATCCGGCGGCGCAGATGGAACGAGACGGCGAGCATCAGCATCAGGTAGCCCGCCACCACTCCGGCTGCGACGGTGAGCGGCCGCCAGGGCGCCACGCCGGGGATCACGATCGCCGTGACGCCGAACTGCATTACCGGGTCGAGCAGGATCGCGCCCCCGTGCAGGATCAACATCGAAAGGCCAGTCCAGGTGAGCGTCTGATGCCAGCCGATCAGGGCCTTCTGGCGCTTCGGCTCGAGGATCTTCGTGCTCATCAGGAGGCCGAGCGTCACCGACACGGTGAGCAGGGCGAACGCGACGAGGCCTGCCGCGCGCGCGATCAACCAGGCTACAGGCATCCCTGCTGCGAGCACGCCGATCATCCAGCAGGGACCGGCGAGGTGCGCGTCGTCGCATGTGGAGCCGTCGTCGAGGCGCCGGAGACGACGACGATGCGGCTTGTACCATTCGTGCCCTTGACGATCACGGCGCCGGGAATGGACTGGGACGAGCCGGCGGGGACGGGCTGCTGGCGCGTCCAGGCGAGGAACGCCACGACGGCGAACAGGGCCCAGACCGAGAGCACGGATGCCCAGACGGCACGCATCAGTCTCCCGGCTCGACGCGCGGAGGAGCCTTCGCGGCAGGGCCGATGATCTGGCTCACCGTCGGCGGTACCGGCTGGAGGGGCGCAGCGGTGCGGGTGAGGCCGGCGATCGCGGCCGCACCGGTGAGGACGGTAGCTGCGAGGACGGCAGCCAGCGTGAACAGTTCGCGGCGGCTCGGCGACGTGCCCTTCGCGGCGTTCCGCTGGGCCACAGAGGCCGGGCGCGAAGCCGGTGTGGTCGAGGCGGTTGCGATGGGAGCCCCTCCTTTCCTGACTTCTCCAATGTAGGTGGGCGCGCGGCGTGGGTCATCAGTGTGATCCCCGATCCGCGTGCGGCGAGGCCGCGCAGCATGGACGTAGCGGTCCGCTGCATCAGCGAAGGAACCCGAGCTAGCCGGGCCAGCCGCTCTGCCACCACTTTCGCTGCAGGTCCAGCGACCGGAAGACGAGATGTGCGTTCGTCTGGATCATGCACCCAACCGGCAAGGTCACGCGTGCGGCCGTCCTGCTGGGCGTCCCTTCGCTCGGGGCGTAGGCCCTCAGAGCGAGAGCCGCTGTAGGTCCATCCCGTCTGCCTTCGCGGCCGCCGCCTTCGCGATCGCGAGATCCTGGATCGCGAGCCCGGTCGAGTCGAAGAGTGTGATGTCCTCGGCGCTGCGGCGACCTTCGGCCTCTCCCACCAGCACCCGGCCGATGTCGGTCACGCGGTCGCGCGTTACGACCCCAGCGCCGACCCCCGCGGCCAGCTCGCCGCCGTGACTCGCCTGGTCCCAGTCGTCGCAGAAGAGGTCGGCCCGCGCGAGTTCGGCCACGGCGACCTCGGCCTTGCCGGGACCGTCGGCGCCCATCATCGAGACGTGCTGACCGGCGCGGAGCGAGCCCTCCGGATAGAGGACATCGTTCCCGGGCGTGACGGTGACGACGATGTCGCTCGCGAGTGCCTCCTCGCGCGAGGCGGCGACGCGGGCGCCCAGCCGCTCGGCGACGAAGGACGACCGTGCCGGGTCGATGTCCCAGACGAGCACGTCGCTGCCGAGCGCCCGGAACATCCGCACCGTCTCGGCGCCGTTGACGCCGCAGCCGATCACGGCCGTCGTCTCGGCACCTGCTCGGCACAGCGTCTCGGCAGCGATTACCGCGGCCGCTGCGGTGCGCAGCGCCGTGACAGCCGCGGCGTCGAGCACCGCTACGAGCGCCCCGGTCCGCGAGTCTGAGAGCAGCACGAGCCCCGTCACAGTAGGAAGGCCCTTCGCCGGGTTGCCGGGGAACGAGGTCACCCACTTCAGCAGCGCGTGGCCACCGCCGAGCGCAGGCATGGCGCGGAAGTCCCCGGCGGGGTAGCTCGTCACATAGACCTTTGGATGCATCGTCCAGTCGCCCCTCGCGTGGGCGATGAAGGCCGCCTTGACGGCGTCGTAGGCGTCGTGCGGCGAGACGGCGCGCTCGACGTCGGCGCCGGCGAAGAAGGGCACTGTCACGACGCGAAGCCTAGTTGGGCGTGCGAGGATCCGATGGTGGCACCCACGATCGAGATCGGCGGCCTCCATGTAGTCCGCGGCGGGGTGACGGTGATCGACGAGCTGTCGCTCGCTGTCGAGGGGGGCGTCGTCACGGGCCTCCTCGGGCCGAGCGGGAGCGGCAAGTCAACCCTGATGCGCGCGATCGTCGGCGTCCAGATCGTTGCGGCGGGCGAGGTTCGCGTGCTCGGGCTCCCGGCCGGCGATCCCGACCTGCGGCGGCGCGTCGGCTACGTCACCCAGGCGCCGTCCGTCTATGCGGACCTTTCCGTGCGCGAGAACCTCGCCTACTTCACGCGCGTGCTCGGTGTCGCGCGCACGCGGTCGGACCAGGTGATCGAGCGCGTCGGGCTCTCCGACTCCGCGGGAAGGCTCGTCGGAAGGCTATCGGGCGGGCAGAAGGCGCGGGTCTCGCTCGCTGCGGCGTTGCTCGGCGAGCCCGAGGTGCTCATCCTCGATGAGCCCACCGTCGGCCTCGACCCGGTGCTGCGGCGTGACCTCTGGGACTTCTTCCACGAGCTCGCAGCCGGTGGCACGACGTTGCTCGTCTCGAGCCACGTGATGGACGAGGCGGCGCGTTGCGAGCGGCTGCTGCTTCTGCGCGAAGGAGGGATCCTCGCCGATCTCACGCCCGCTGCGCTGCTCGAACGCACCGGCGCTCCGGATCTCGACGCCGCGTTTCTGAAGCTCGTCGAGGGTTGTGCAACACGGTGAGCCCGGGCCGCACGGCCGCGACCGCCTCGCGCGTGCTCTCGCAACTGCGGCGCGATCCGCGCACGCTCGTGCTCCTGCTCGCTGTCCCGTGCGGGCTGATGATCCTCGTCGACCAGCTCTTCGCCGGCCGTGAGCAGGTGTTCCAGAGCGTTGGGGTGCCGATGCTCGGGATCTTCCCCCTCACGAGCATGTTCCTCGTCACCTCGATCACGATGCTGCGAGAGCGAACGACGGGGACGCTCGAGAGGCTCCTGACGACGCCGCTCACGAAGCTCGAGCTCCTGGCCGGCTACGGCATCGCATTCGCCCTCGTCGCCGTCGTGCAGGCGATCGTCGTCTCGCTTGTCGGCTTCGGCCTGCTCGGGCTCGAGAGCGTGCACTCGCAGCTCCTGATCGTCGGTCTCGCTGTCGCGAACGCGATCCTCGGGATGTCGTTCGGTCTCTTCGTGAGTGCGTTCGCCCAGACTGAGTTCCAGGCTGTGCAGTTCATGCCCGCCTTCGTGCTGCCGCAGATCCTGCTCTGCGGGCTCATCGTCGACCGGGATCAGATGGCGACGTGGCTGCAATGGATCTCGGCCGCGCTGCCGCTCACCTACGCGTTCGACGCCCTTGACCGAGCGGCCCACGAGCCGAGCCTCGGGCCTCGGTTCTACGCCGACGTTGCCGTGGTGCTCGGCGCCATGCTCCTCGCCCTCGTGCTCGGTGCCGCGACGTTGCGCCGCCGCACGCCCTAGTACAACCCCTCCCGCCGCGCATACCGCTCGGCTCGCTCGGTGTCGTACTTCTCCGCGTTGAATGCGGGGTTGAGGCTGCGATGGATCTCGCCGGGAGTCGGCAGGTCGTCCTTCGCGACGAACGTCGACGGATCCCAGAGCGACGAGCGGATGAACGCCTTCGGGCAGTGCGTGAACACCTCATCGATCTCGACCAGCAGTCCCAGCACCGGCGCCTTGCCCTCGACCGCCAGCGGCGCCAGGAGCTCCACATCGTCGACGACGCGCGCTCGCCCGTTTACGCGGAGCGTCTCGCCGACCCCGGGCACGAGGAAGAGCAGACCGACCTGGGGGTTCTCGAGAATGTTCCGCAGCGAGTCAGCCAGCCGGTTGCCCGGGCGCTCCGGCAGGAGCAGCGTCTGGTCGTCGAGCACGTGGACGAATCCCGCCGGGTCGCCGCGCGGGCTCACGTCGCAGCTGCCGTCGAGCGCCGAGGTGGCGAGCAGGACGAAGGGGGAGAGGTCGATGAAGCGGCGCGTCAGGTCGTTGACCCGGTCGGTCACCTTCGCGGCGACCAGCTCGCCCGGTTCGCCGAGGAGCTCCCGGAGGCCGGCCTCGTCGTCGATCGTGGAGGCCACTACGTCGCTTTGACGGCCGCGATCAGCTTGACGACGGAGTCCTTGGCGTCGCCAAACAGCATCGTCGTCTGCGGCTCGAGGTAGAGCTCGTTGTCGATCCCCGCGAAGCCCGGGGCCATCGACCGCTTCATCACGATCACGCTCGCGGCCTTGTCGACGTCGAGGATCGGCATCCCGTAGATCGGGCTCGAAGTGTCGTGCCTGGCGGCCGGGTTCGTGACGTCGTTCGCGCCGATCACGAGCGCCACATCGGTCTGCGGGAACTCGGGGTTGACCTCGTCCATCTCCTTGAGAACGTCGTAGGGGACGTTCGCCTCGGCGAGGAGGACGTTCATGTGGCCGGGCATACGGCCGGCGACGGGGTGGATAGCGTAGAGCACCTCGACGCCCTTCTCCTCGAGCAGCTCGGCGAGCTGCCGGACGTCGTGCTGCGCCTGGGCGACGGCCATCCCGTAGCCGGGGACGACCACGACCTTGCGCGCGAACGAGAGCTGCACTGCAACGTCCTCAGGTGTGGTCGCGCGCACCGTGCGCCCGTCGTCGGTGCGCATTCCCGTCCCGACGCCGGCCTGCACTTGCCCGAAGGCGCCGAACAGCACGTTCGTAACCGACCGATTCATCGCCTTCGCCATCAGCAGGGTGAGCATCGTGCCCGACGCGCCGACGAGCATTCCGGCCACGATCAGGACGGTGTTCGAGAGGACGAAGCCCGTCGCCGAGGCCGCGAGCCCGGTGAAGGCGTTCAGCAGCGAGATCACGACGGGCATGTCGGCGCCGCCGATCGGCAGTACGAACAGTACTCCGAAGAGGAGCGCCAGCCCGACGAGCAACCAGAGCACCCACTCGTCGTGCACGCCTGCGACGAGCGCCACGCCGAGGCTGACCGTGGCGAGCAGGACGCCGACGTTGAAGACGTTCTGACCGGGGAACGTGATCGGCCGGCCGCTGATCAGCTCCTGCAGCTTCCCGTACGCGACGAGGGAACCGGCGAAGGAGATCGAGCCGATCAACGCCGAGAGCACGGTCGAGACCGAGGCGGTCGTGGGCAGACCGGCGGTGGCGATGTGGAACTCCGCGAGCGCTACGAGCGCCGCGGCGCCGCCGCCGACGCCGTTGAACAGCGCCACCATCTGCGGCATCTGGGTCATCTTCACCTTGCGCGCTCCGACGAGGCCGACGGCCGCACCGATCGCGGCCGCGACAACGATCCAGGCCCAGTTGCCGATCCCGTCGAGCATCAGCGTACTCGCGATTGCGAGGATCATCCCAACGCCACCGATCCAGTTTCCACGACGTGCGTGCCTGGGCGACGAGAGGAACCGCAGCGCCAGGATGAAGCAGATGATCGTCGCCAGGTAGAGCAGGCCGATCAGGTTGGAGCCCGGGGAGATCACGGCTTCGGGCTCTCCTTCGGGGTTTCCGGGCGCTTCTTGAACATCTCGAGCATCCGGTCCGTGACGAACCAGCCGCCGACGACGTTCGCGGTGGCGAGCATCATCGCGACGAAGCCGATCACCTTGAGAAAGGTGTCGTCGGCCTCGCCGAGCACGATGATCGCGCCGACGATGACGATGCCGTGGATGAAGTTCGTGCCCGACATCAGCGGCGTGTGGAGCATTGCCGGCACCTTCGAGACCACCTCGAAGCCGAGGAAGATCGCAAGCGCCAGGATGGTCAACTCGATCACGAGCGTCAGGTTCATGCCGATGCCTCCTCGGGTTTGCCGGCCACGCAGGCGCCACCGGTGATCTCGTCATCGAAGTCGAGGGCGAGTTCGCCCCCCGGCGCCAGGTGCAGGAGCAGAGCGCTGACGTTGCGCGAGTAGAGCTGGCTCGCGTGGAACGCCATCTGCGACGGGAGGTTCGTGAAGCCGACGATCGTGACGCCCTCGCGGACGACCTCGTTCCCCGGTTGGGTCAGCTCGCAGTTGCCGCCGGCTTCGGCGGCGAGATCGACGATGCAGCTGCCGGGGCGCATGTGCGCGACCGCGGAGGCGGGGATCAGCTTCGGCGCGGGCCGGCCCGGGATCAGGGCCGTGGTGACGATCACGTCGAAATCAGGGATCCGCTCCTCGAGGGCGGCCAGCTGTGCCGCCTGCTGCTCGGGCGTCAATTCCTTCGCATACCCTCCCTCGGCCTCCTCGCCGCTGACCCCGAGCTCGAGGAATCGGGCGCCGAGCGATTCGACCTGCTCCTTCACGGCGGGTCGTACGTCGAAGGCGGAGACCACAGCCCCGAGCCGGCGCGCGGTCGCGATCGCCTGCAGGCCCGCGACGCCCGCGCCCATCACGAGCCCTCGGGCCGGCGCGATGGTGCCCGCGGCGGTCATCAGCATCGGGAAGAGCCTGGGCACGCGATCGGCGGCGATCAGGACGGCCTTGTAGCCCGCCACGGTCGCCTGCGACGACAGCGCGTCCATCGACTGGGCTCGGCTGATCCGTGGCACCGACTCCATTGCGAATGCGACGACGCCCAGTCGCTCCAGGTGCGCGATTCCTTCGGGATCGGTGAGCGGCGCCAGGAACCCGATCAACACGGTGCCCGCAGCGACCCCCGCTACCTCGTCGGGTGTCGGCCTGCCGAGCCGCACGATCGCCCCGACGCCCTCCGGCGGCGTGGCGCTCGCGGCCAGCGTCGCCCCCGCGGCTGCATAGTCGTCGTCCGCGAACCCGGCGGCGCCACCGGCGCCGCGCTCGACCACGATTTCGAAGCCACCGCCCGAGAGCTTGGCGACCGTTTCGGGGACGAGCGCCACCCGGCTCTCGCCCTGGGCGGCCTCACGGGGCACGAAAACACGCATACCCCGAATCTAGAGGAAGGGATTTCGCCGTGCGCCGGGAACCAAGGATCCCGTGACGCGGCTCGATCACCTCGCCACTGCCATGCGTGCCAGCGACGCTTCGCTCGAGGGCCATGCCCTCAGAGTCGGGCTCAACGCGGAGGCCGTGGCCCGCAGGCTCGACTGGCCGGCGGAGCGGATCGCCACCCTTCGTGTCGGCGCCGCGCTCCACGATGTCGGCAAGATCAACGTGCGCCCGGAGGTGCTCTCCAAGCCCGGCCCCCTCGACGAGGCCGAGCTGGCGGAGATGCGAGCGCACCCGGTCGAAGGCGCGTGGCTGATCGCCGGCGTTCCATCGCTTGCGGCCGCGTTGCCCTATGTCCTCTTCCACCACGAGCGCTGGGACGGCAGTGGCTACCCGACCCGCAGGGCGGGGCTCGAGATTCCGGCCGAGGGTCGGCTGCTGGCCGTGGTGGACGCGTTCGACGCGATGACCTCGCCGCGTCCGTACTGCGGTGCCCAGGACGTCGACTGGGCAGTGAGCGAGGTGGCCCGTTGCTCGACGAGCCAGTTCGATCCCGAGGTTGCGGCGGCGTTCGTCGACTCCTACGCGGCCGGCGAGATCGCCGCCGGCGAGCCGCTCTCGATCGCTGTCTGAGCAGTCTCCGCACAGGCCCTCCCCGATCGTCTGCGATGATCGGGCCCGATGGACTTCGAGCTCACCGACACGCAGCGGGAGATCCAGGCGCTGGCGCGTGAGTTCGCCCGGATCGAGATCGCGCCCCACGCGGCATCGTGGGATCGGGAGAAGCGGTTTCCCCTGGAGGTCGTCGGGAAGCTTGCCGAGCTCGGGATGCTGGCCGTCTGCGTTCCCGAGGAGTTCGGCGGCGCGGGCGGGGACTTCGTCTCCTACATGCTCGTGCTCGAGGAGCTCGCCCGGGCCGACGCCGGTGTTGCCGTGACGATCGCCGTCCATACGTCGGCGGTGATCCTGCCGCTCCTCGAGTTCGGGACGGACGCGCAGCGGGAGCAATTCGTCCCGGCTCTTGCGCAAGGCGAGCTGATCGGGTCGTTCGCCCTGACCGAGCCGGGCGCGGGCTCCGATGCAGGCGCGATCGTCTCCCGAGCCGACCGGGCATCCGACGGCCGCTGGCACGTCAGTGGGGCAAAGCAGTGGGTCACAAACGGCGGCTACGCGGGCACCTACCTCGTGTTCGCCCGCACCGGATTACCAGAGGCCCGGGCCGGTGGCATCTCTGCGTTCATCCTCGACCGCGACCACGTGCACGTCACGCGAGAGGAAGAGAAGCTCGGGCTCAACTCGTCGTCGACCGCGGATCTCGCGATCGATGCCACGATCGGTCAGGACCGCCTCCTCGGAGAGCTCGACCGGGGCTTCGGTATCGCGATGGCCACGCTCGACGGCGGCCGAATCGGGATCGCGGCGCAGGCGATCGGAATCGCCCAGGCCGCCTACGACGTGGCTCTCGCCTACGCGAAGGAGCGCACCGCGTTCGGGCAGCCGATCGGGACATTCCAGGCAATCCAGCACAAGCTCGCGAACATGTCGATGGAGATCGACGCGGCGAGGCTTCTGATGCTTCGCGCGGCATGGCTGAAGGATCAGGGACGGCCGGTCGGCGAGGCGGGCGCGAAGGCGAAGCTCTACGCGTCGGAGCTTGCGCGGCGACAGACCGGCGAGGCAATCCAGATCCTCGGTGGCTACGGCTACACGAAGGAGTTTCCGCTCGAGCGCTACTACCGCGACGCCAAGGTCACCGAGATCTACGAGGGGACGAGCGAGATCCAGAGGCTCGTGATCGCTCGCAGCATCCTCGGCGACGCGTAGTCGTCGAGAGGCATGCGAATTGGCGATACATTTCGGTGCCGGACAATCCGCCGCCCAATTCGGTGCGGCTATCCAACCGAGGAGAGAAATCATGGCACGTAAGACCGTTCTGGTTTGCGACAACTGTGGCGTCGAGGTAGAGGATGGTCGCGGCGCAACGATGCGGATCACGTTCACCGACGCGCGGCGCGGAGCGAAGGCTGCCGATCTGTGCGACGGCTGCGCCGGCACGATGCCCGGCAACGCGGTCGCGCGGCGCGGGCGCAAGCCGAAGTCTGCCGCCTGAGCCGCGCTCCCCGCACTTTGCGGCTTCGCGAGGCCGCGTAAGAGAGCTCTGGCAAAGCCCCTGACTACGATGGATCGATGGGTCTCTCGCTTGTCGTCGGGCCGGCGCATGCCGGCAAGGTCGCGCTCCTGCTCGATCGCTTCGTCGAGGCGATCGACCGCGATCCCTGGCTGATCGTCCCGAATCGGGTCGACGTCGACCGGGTGGAGCGCGAGCTCGCGGCACGCCGTGGGGCGCTGCTCGCCGGGACGGTTGGCACCTTCGACACGCTCTTCGAGCACCTCGCCGGCAGCGGGCCCGGGCCGAGGACGCTCGGAGACGCCGAGCGAAGCATCGTGGTGAGACGCCTCGTCCGCGAGAGCGATCCCGAAGCGCTCGGTCCGTCGTCCCGGTTTACCGGGTTCACGGATGCGCTTGGTGCCACCCTCACCGAGATCGAGGCCAGTCTTCTCGACCCGGGCGACCTGGGGCCCGATCTCGCCGGCCTCGCCGCCGCATATCGCAGCGAGCTGTCGCGGCTCGGAGTCCGCGACCGCGGCATGGTGCGGCGGCAGGCGGTCGAGCGGCTGACGTCCGAGCTCGACGCCTGGAACGGCGCGCCGGTGCTCGCCTACGGGTTCGAGGATCTGACCGGGGCCGAATGGCGCCTGATCGAGGCGCTCGCCGCCAGGGGAGAGGTGCACGTCTCGCTGCCCTACGAGCCGGCGCGTGCCGTCTTTGCCTCGCTCTCGCGCACCGTCACCGATCTGGGGGCGCTTGCCGGAGGGTCGATTGTCGAGCTTCCGCCCGCCGCCGAGACGTATCTGCCTCCCGGGCTCGCTCACGTCGAGCGTCACCTGTTCGAAGACGGCGCCGCTTCGCGCGAGATCGACGGCTCGATCCGCTTCCTCGAGGGGGCCGGACGGCGGGCGACGCTCGAGCTCGTTGCCGAAACCGTCCTCGACCTCGTCCGCGGCGGCGTCGAGCCAGAGCAGATCGCCGTCGTCTGCCCCTCGCTCGAACGGCTGCGGGCACCGATCGAGACGGCGTTCGGGTCGCTCGGGGTGCCGGTGGCGATCGAGCTGCGGCCGCGCCTCGGGGCTACGGCCTTCGGTCAGGCGCTCCTCTCGCTGCTCCGCTTCGTCTGGCATGACGGGACGCGGCGCGAGCTCTACTCGTTCCTCCGCACGCCTTACTCGGGGCTCGCGCGAGCGGACGTGGACTTCCTCGAAGGGCGGCTCCGCGGCAGGGCAGTGCTGCGCGGCGAGCGGACCCTGGAGGAGACGACCAGGCTTCGCAACGGACGCCCCCTGCCGCTGCTCGACGATCTGATCGCCGCCGCCGACCCCGTCGAGGCGGTGAAGCAGGTCGTCACCGTGATGCTGCGAAACGCCTACGGCCTCGGGTCGCCGCCCTCGACCAATCGCGCCAAGCGCGATCTGCGTGCCGCAGACGCTGCGGGAGGCATCCTGGGGGAGCTGGGGCGGCTTCGGTCGACGGGTCACGCGATCGTCGCGGACGACATTCTCGCTGCACTCGACCGGGCTACGGTGCGGGGGGACGCGGCCGGAGAACCCGGTCGCGTGGCGGTGCTCGACCTCGCCCGCGCCCGCACGCGGAGCTTCGACGTCGTCTTCCTGATCGGCCTCGAGCAGGGCTCGCTTCCGCGCCGCGCCGCGCCGTCACCGTTCTTCGACGAGGACACGCGCCGCGAGCTCGACACCGCCCGTGGCGCGCGCCTGCAGCGACCCGACGCGGCCAGCCGCGACCGCTACCTCTTCTACACCGCGTGCACGCGGCCCCGCAAGCTGCTCACGCTCGTTCGGGAGGCGGCAACCGACGACGGCTCGCCACGCGAGGCGAGCCCGTTCTGGGAGGCGGTGCGCGCCCTCTTCGATGAGGAACGCGTGCGTCGCCACACGATCCGTAGGCCACTCGCGAGGCTCACCTGGCCGATCGAGTCGGCCCCGACCGAGCGGGAGCGCCTGCGGGCCCTCGCGCGCCTCGCTGCGGACGAGCCGGGAGAGGCAGAGGCGCTCGCGTTCGCGAACGGCTGGCAGCGCAAGCTCGGACGCGCCCGGCGGGCGTTCTCGCGACCGACCATGCTTCGACATCCGCGCGCGATCGCCCTGCTCGGCAGCCGCGAGACCTTCAGGGTGACCGACCTCGAGCGAATGGCCGGCTGCTCGTCCGCCTGGTTCATCGAGCGCTACCTCCGTCCCGGCGAGATCGATCAGGCGATCGATGCCCGCATGCGCGGGTCGATCGCCCACGTGGCGTTGCAACGCTTCTACAGCCAGTTGCCGTCCGCGATCCCCGGCGCCGAGAGGGTAGAGGCGAGGAACGTCGAGACCGCCGTGGAGCTGATGCACCGCTGCGTTGACGGCGCGCTCGACTCGGGGCTGCGGATCGACGTCAACGACCTCCAGCGGCGTGAGCTCGGCCAGGGCCTCCGGCGCGATCTCGAGCAGCTCGTGCGCGCCGAAGCCGAGGCGAGCTCGACCTTCGTGCCCCGGCAGCTCGAGGTCTCGTTCAAGGGTTACGAGCTGGCGCCGGGAGTGGCCGTCAGCGGCAAGATCGACCGGGTTGACGCCGATCCGCTCAGCGCTCGCGGCATCGTGGTCGACTACAAGTCGGGCGCCGCGCCTTCGGCCACGCAGATCCACGACGAGGTACGCCTGCAGATCCCGCTCTACCTGCTCATCCTCCGCGACCAGCTCGGGCTCGAGCCGATGGGCGGCGTCTACATGCCGCTCGGAGGAGGCCGGAGGGCCCGCGGTCTGCTGCGGGCCGGCGACGATCAGGTGCCGGGCTTCAATTCGACCGACTATCTGGAAGGCACCGAGTTCGAAGGGGAGATCGAGTACGCCCGCGATGCGGCGGTGACCCTGGCGGAGCGGATTCGGCTCGGAGATGTCCTGCACGACCCGCGCGGCGGAGAGTGCCCCGGCTGGTGCGACCTCTGGCGCATGTGCCGGAAGGAGCGGGCGTGAGGCGCCGTCAGCGAGTGGGGGGCCGCGTGGCCACTGACTTCGGTCAGGCACCCGGCTTCCGTCACCCGGACGACCGACTGAAGTCGGTCGCGTCGGCGCGGCGACCGCACGGCTTCAGCTCGTCACCGGGGTCGGCGACCCGATGAGCAACGCACCCAACCCCCAGCAGCTCGCCGCGATCGAGTCCCGCGGGTCGACGTTCGTCTCCGCCGGCGCCGGCACCGGCAAGACGACCGTCCTCGTCGAGCGCTTCGCCCGCGCGGTCGTCACCGACGGCCTCGACGTCGACTCGTTGCTCGTGATCACCTACACCGATCGCGCCGCCGGTGAGCTGCGCGCCCGGATCCGGGCGCGCCTCGTCGAGCTCGAGCGCCCCGACCTGGCGCGAGACCTCGACGGCGCCTGGATCTCCACGATCCACGGCTTCTGCCGCCGCCTACTGACGGCGTATCCACTTGCGGCCGGGGTCGACCCACGCTTCAGGGTTCTCGACGAGGCGCAGGCGAGGGTGCTCCAGGGAGAGGCGTTCAACGTTGCCCTCGAGCAGTTCTGCGCCGCAGACGAGCCCGACCGCTGGCAGCTGCTCGCGACCTACAAGGCGAGCGGACTTCGCGCCATGCTCGTGAGCGTCTACGACACGCTCCGCTCTGCGGGACGGGAGCTCGTCCTCGAGCCTGGTGCGCGCGCCAGCCTCGAAGACGGAATCGACGAGCTGCTCGCGGAGGCGACTTCCCTGGCTTCCGACCCGGCCGCGACCGACCTTCAGTGTGTGGCCGCTCGCGAGGTGCTCGACCTGCTCGAGACGACGCGCCTGCCGGAGCGCCTGCTCGAAATCGAGTCCCCACTCGCGCGCGGAGCACGGGCGGCGGCCTTCACCGAGACCCGCAAGGCCGTCAAGGCGCTCGCCCTGGAGGAGTTGGCCGCGCGTGATCGGGAGCTGCTGCAGGAGCTCCTCACCGGTTACGCGGCCTCATACGCGTCCACGAAGGATCGTGAGTCGGCGCTCGACTTCGAGGATCTGCAGCTCCGGGCCCGCGACCTTCTGCGAGACGACAACGAGATCCGCGAGCGCGAGCAGCTGCGCTTCCGCTCGATCATGGTGGACGAGTTCCAGGACACGAACCGGCTCCAGACCGATCTGATCGATCTGCTCTGCGAGGGTGGGGCGAAGGAGCTGTTCTTCGTCGGCGACGAGTTCCAGTCGATCTACGGCTTCCGCCACGCCGACGTCGCGGTCTTCCGCGACCGCCGTGACGCGGCTCCGCGGGTCTTGCCGCTGAACCTCAACTACCGCTCTCGGCCCGAGGTGCTGGCCGCCGTCAACGAGCTCTTCGCCGAGGAGTTCGGTGGCAGCTTCCAGCCACTCGTGCCCGCCGCAGGCTACGGAGACCCCGTCTTCGGAACGCCCTTCGAGCTGCTCGTCACCGACAAGGCGAGCTATGCCGGAACCGGCGTCAACTGGCGTCGCGCGGAGGCACGGCACGTCGCGCGCAGGGTGCGCGAGCTCGTCGATCTGGGGGTGGCGACGCCGGGCGAGATCGTGCTGCTCTTCGCGGCCGGTACGGACGCGGAATGGTTCGAGGAGGAGCTCCGGCTGCTCGACCTGCCGACGATCCGGATGACAGGTCGCCGGTACTTCGGCCAACAGCAAGTCGTCGACCTGCTCTCGTACCTGAGGCTGCTCCAGAATCGCTACGACGACGAGGCGCTGCTCACCGTGCTCGCCTCGCCGTTTGTCGGCGTCTCGAACGACGCTCTCGTCCTGATTCGCTCGACGGCCGAGCGGCGGCCGATCTTCAAGGGAATCGAGCGCTCGCTCCCGGGCGATCTCCTCGAGGATGACCGCAGGCTCGTGCTGGCGTTTCTGCAGCGCTACGAGCGGCTTGTCGAGAGCTCGACTCGACTGTCGCTCGAGCTGCTGTGCGAACGGATCCTCGTCGAGCACGACTACGACCTGGCCGTGCTCGCGCGCCGAGACGGCCGCCGCCGCTACGCGAACCTGCGGAAGCTCGCGCGACTGGCTCGCTCCTTCGAGGAGATCCGCGGGCCGGACATCGAAGGCTTCATCCGCTTCGTCGCCGAGCAGGAGGCGTCCGGCGCACGCGAGCTCGATGCCGTCTCGGAGGAGGAGGGCGCCGATGCGGTGCGGTTGCTCACGATCCACACCGCCAAAGGGCTCGAGTTCAAAGTCGTCGTCGTTGCCGATGCCGGCCGCGAGCGCAACCGGCCCGACGAGATCCTTGCTCTTTCGGACGGCCGATTCGGGTTCAAGGTCGCCCATCCGAGCACCGGCACGCGCGTCGGCACGACCTCGTATCAGGGCGTCAAGGAGACGCGCGAGCGGGAAGAGGAGGCCGAGCGCCTGCGGCTCTATTACGTCGCGATGACGAGGGCGATGGAGCGGCTGATCGTTTCGGGGTCGGTCGACCGGTCGAGCAGCCGCGGCGAGCGGACGCCGATCGGCTGGGTGCTCGACCGCCTTCGGCTCGGAGAGGAGCTCGACCGGACCGACGTCACCGGGCCTGTCGAGGTCGAGCGCGGCAAGGCGGGTGTGGTGTTGCGGATCGACCGTCTCGCTCCTGCGCAGGCTGCGCTCGAGGTGCCTGGAGCCGAGCCGGAGGCCGGTACCGACGAGGAGGGCCAGCTCATGCTGTTCGAGGGAGCGGGGGAGGAGATTCCCGGTGCCGCGCCGCGCCTGCGAGAGCTCGCCACGATCCCGGTGCCGCCCGTCGCCCGTCTGGCCCGTCTTTCATATAGCGCGATCGCTCTCTACGATCGTTGCGGTTACCGCTACTACGCCGAGCGCATTGTCGGCATGCGTCCCGCGCCGTGGGAAGACGCCGAGCAGGTCGGAGAGCCCGGCGACCGACTTCAGTCGGTCGCCGGGCCCAGCCTCCACCCGACCGAGGTCGGCGACGCCGTGCACCGCCTGCTCGAGCTCGTCGACCTCGCAGCGCCCTTGGCCCCCGTCGAGGCCGAGCTCGCGGCGAGGGTACGGGCCTGGTACCCGAACGTGACCGACGAGGAGATCGAGCGGATCGCGGCGTTCGTGTGCTCGTACACGGGCTCCTCCCTGGCCGCGCGGATCGCCGACCTCGCTGGAGCCCGCCCCGAGCGTCCGTTCGCGTTCGAGCTCGACGGCGTGCTCGTCAACGGGCGGCTCGACGTCCTCTGGCACGACGGCGGGCGGGCACTCGTGCTCGACTACAAGACCAATGCCCTCGCCGGCCGCGATCCGGCCGAGATCGTCGCCGCCGAGTACGCGACGCAGCAGACGGTGTACGCGATCGCCTGCCTTCGCGCTGGGGCCCGCGAGGTGGAGGTCGTCTACCACTTCCTCGAGACTCCGGACGCCGTCGTCTCGACGATGTTCACGGTCGCCGACGCTGAGAGCCTGGAGGCTGCGGTCTCAGCGTCGATCGCTCGCATCCGCAGCGCGGAGTTCCGGCCGACGCCGAGCGCGTTCGCCTGTTCCGGCTGCCCTGCTCTCGACGTCGTCTGTGCCGGGCCCCGGCTCGGCGGCGGCCCGCACGACTCCGAGCCCGAGTTCGCGGCCGTGGAGTCCTGATGGCGGCGCGGAGCTTCGTCTCGGAGGCGCGGCGGCGCGGCCTCGGCACGAGGCGGGAGCGGATCGGCCCGATCGTCGAGCGGCTCGTCCAGGAGCACGGCGACGCCGAGATCGCGCTGCACTTCGGGAGCGATGTCGAGCTCCTGATCTCAGTGATGCTCTCCGCCCAGACGACCGACGTGAACGTGAACCGCGTCACCGAAAGGCTCTTCGTCAAGTACCGACGCCCCGAGGACTACCTGGCGGTGCCGCAGGAGGAGCTCGAGCAGGACGTGTTCCAGACGGGCTTCTACCGCCAGAAGACGAAGTCGATCCGCGGAGCGATGCGCGTTCTGCTGGAGGAATTCGATGGGGTCGTGCCGCGCACGATCCCGGAGCTGCTGCGGCTGCCCGGCGTCGCGCGCAAGACCGCGAACGTCGTCGCTGCCGAGCTGGGGGAGGTGCAGGGAGTCGTCGTGGATACCCACGTGCGCCGCATCTCACAGAGGCTCGGACTGACGCGAGCGGAGGATCCGGTCAAGATTGAGCGCGATCTCGTCAAGCTCGTGCCTCGGGCCGACTGGCACCGATTTCCGCACCTCGTGATCTGGCACGGACGCCGGGTGTGCGACGCGCGAAAGCCGCGGTGCGTGGAGTGCGTGCTGGCAGATCTGTGCCCGGCGAGCCGCCTTCCTGCTACGGCCTGACCCAGTGCTGGAGCCGGAGGCCGTTGCCGTAGCGGAACTGGCGTAGCAGTGCATAGCGCGGGGTCGGAACCGAGGGTCGCGCCAGGTCGACGGCGGCTGTCGGATCGGCCGCAACCACCACGACCCAGGCGCCGCCACCGCGGGCAAAGCGGAGCACAGGCACGGACGGGGCGTAGTAGCGGAATGCCGACCGGCCGCGCTCGGGGACGACCACGACCGTCTCCGTAGGCCCCTTGACCCGCGCCACCGCGGTCGCGAGCGCGCGCCAATCCTCGTTCGCCGGCGCCAGAAGCTGCACAATGACTGTGACGAGGCCCGCAACCGCCAGAGCCGCGAGTCCCGCGCCGACCAGAACGCGATCACGGGAGAGCAGAAGCACCGTTGCGCCGGTCGCCAGGGCGACTCCCGGGGCGCAGAGGACGAGCGCGCCGGGGAAGACCTCGACCGCCAGGGCGGCCAGGATCGTCGTGGCGACCGGCGCCAGCAACAGGCCACAGACGAGAACCGCCTGCCAGGGGCCTTGCTCCGAGCGAGCGAGAAAAAGCGCAACAACCCCGGCGATAGCCCCGATCACGAGGACGGGATTCCAGCCCACGGCCGCGGCGAGCCCACGGGCGAGCCTCTCGAGGTCGAGCGGACCGGCAGCCGCGGGAGCGTCGAACCGGTCGGCGGCCATCCAGGTGAGGAGGAGCCCCGCCGCGACGGTCGCTGAGAGCAGGGCGACGCCGGCGCGACGGAGCGCTGCGCGATCCCGCCGGGCGATCAACCCGGCGCCGTGGGCTGCGAGCACGGATGCCGCCAGCGGGTGCGTGAGGGGCAGGAGCGCGGCCACGAGGGCGTAGGGGAGCCAGCGCCAGCCACCGCCGCGCTCGAGCGCGGACACGAGCAGGAGGCTTGCGAGGACTATCCCGAGTAGGCCGAAGGCATAGGGTCGCGCCTCGCGGCTGGCCTCGACGACACCGGCGTTGCCAGCCAGAGCAATCCCGGCCACGAGCCCGGGCAGTCGCCCGAGCAGAAGCGTCCCGACGATCACGATCAGTCCGGCGGCGAGCGCGACGGCAACGACGGACGGGGCCCGAAGCGACCACTCGTCCGTGCCGATCCGTCGGGCCAGCCGGAGCACGAGCAACTGGCCCGCCTGGCTCGGGTCGTGGCGGACGAGTGACGAGAGGAACGCCCGTAGCGGCCCGTCTGTCTTGCTCAGCGACGTTGCCTCGGCGGCTGTGAGTGAGCGATGGCCGACCGCGACGGCGCCGAGACAGGCCGAGAGGAGCGCCACGCCCACGGGCGCAAAGGCCCAGGCGAGCGTTGTGATCGTGCGATTCGGGTCGGCCGGGACGGAAGGGGTGGCGATGCCCTCGGTCACGCTGCGAGGCTACACGCGGCTCCGGGCAGCAGTCACCCGCCGGGTGGCAGGCAAATCAGGGCCGACGCGCGGGTCAGCCGCCGGCGGCGCTGAGCGCTTCGTGCCGTTGCGCGCTCAGATAGCGCTCGGCGTCGAGCGCTGCGGCGCACCCGGACCCGGCCGCGGTGACCGCTTGCCGGTAGGTGTGATCCTGGACGTCGCCGGCGGCGAACACGCCCGGAATGTTCGTCTCGGTGGACTTGCCCCGCGTGACGAGGTACCCCGTGTCCTCCTCGTGGTCGAGCTGCTCGAGGAAGAGCGCCGTGTTGGGATCGTGGCCGATCGCGACGAAGAAGCCGTCGGTCTCGATCTCGCTGAGCTCGCCCGTGACGGTGTCGCGAAGCCTCATGCCGGTCACCTTCACGTCGCCGAGTACCTCCTCGGGAACCTTGTTGAGCACGAGCTCGATCTTCTCGTCGGCGATTGCCCGGTCGACCATGATCTGGGAGGCGCGAAATTTCTCACGCCGGTGGACGAGGTAGACCTTGCTCGCGAAGCGACTGATGAACGTTGCCTCCTCCAGAGCCGAGTCGCCGCCCCCGACGACCGCCACGACCTTCTCGCGGAAGAACGATGCATCGCAGGTGGCGCAGTACGAGACGCCACGGCCCTGGAGGCGCAGCTCGGACTCGAGCCCGAGCTGGCGGGCGCTTGCGCCGGTGGCGACGATGACGCTGTCGGCCACGTACTCGTCCTTGCCGACGTAGACGCGGAACGGCCGCTCCGACAAGTCGACACGCGTGACGTCGTCGGTCAGGAACTCGGCACCGAAGCGCTCGGCCTGGCGACGGAAGTCCTGCATCATCGCGGGCCCCATCACGCCGTCGGCGTAGCCGGGGTAGTTCTCGACGTCGGAGGTGATCATCAGCTGGCCGCCCCAGTTGAACCCCTCGATCACGAGCGGGTGCAGGTTGGCGCGAGCCGAGTAGAGCGCCGCCGTGTATCCGGCGGGGCCGCCTCCGATGATGATCACGTTGCGTACGTCGCTCAAGGTCCCCTCAGCTCCTCAGTCCCCGTTTTCAGCGATTCGTTACTGCTCGTTCGAGATCTCGTTCCTACCGTAGTCAACGTCGAGGCCGTTCACGGTGTTCCTTCGCTCGTCACGAGATAGAGATGTAGAGGGAGAGACCTGTCTCTACCCTTCTCGAACGGCACTCATTTGCAGAATCCGCCGGGGCGGCAGCAAACACCTAGGCAGCGCTGGCGTCGCCGGCCAGCACCTCGAGCGGTACCGGCGCCGTGTCTGCCACGAGCTCCTGCGCGCTCAGCGTCCGTGTCTGGCGCTCGATCGGCACGAGCTCGGGAGGCTCGACGCCGGTGATCCCGAGCTGCTCGAAGCGCCGGGCTTGCGGCAGCACCTGCCGCTCGAGCGACCCGACCGTCTCGTTGTATGACTTGACCGCGCCGTCGAGCGTGCGGCCGAGCTTCGACATGTGCGCACCCATCGTCGAGAGCCGCTTGTAGAGCTCACGGCCGAGATCGCTGATCTGCCTCGCCCCTTCGGCGATCGTCTCCTGCTGCCAGCCGTAGTGAACTGCGCGCAGGAGCCCGATCAGGTTCGTCGGCGTTGCAGGAATGACGTTGTTCGACAGGGCCAGCTCGTGCAGGGACGGATCGACGTCGAGCGCCGCGAGCCAGGACGACTCGTCGTGCAGGAACATGACCACGAACTCGGGCGTCGCCGGCAGCTGCCGCCAGTACGCCTTCTGTCCGAGCGACTGGATATGCGTCCGTACCTGACGTGCGTGGTCGGCGAGCCCGGCCCGCCGTGCCTCTTCGTCGGCCCCCTCCTGGTGCGCGGAGAGATAGCCGGCGAGCGACACCTTTGAGTCGATCACGATCGACTTGCCGCCCGGCAGCTTCACGATCACGTCGGGCCGAAGCAGGCGGCCGTCTTCGCCGGCAACCGTCTGCTGCTCGTCGAAGTCGCAGTACGAGAGCATGCCGGCCATCTCGATCACACGCTTGAGCTGGATCTCGCCCCATTGCCCGCGCACCTGTGAATCGCCGCGCAAGGCGCTGACGAGGTTTCCGGTCTGCAGGCGGAGCCCTTCGTGGGCCGATCGGACGATCTCGAGCTCCTTGTGGATCTCACCGTAGGCGCGCTGCCGTTGCTGCTCCATCAGGTTGACGTTCGTCTCCACTTTCTCAAGCGACTTCTTCAGCGGCTCGACGAACACGCCGAGGCGGCCCAACGCCTGTTCGGTGAAGGTGTTTGCGTTGTCGCGTAGAGCCTCGGTCGAGATCGCCTTGATAGCGGCCTCCACACGCGTGTCGAAGGCACCTCTTTCGGCAGTCAGCGCCCCCTGCGTCTCGGCCAGCTCCTGCCGGGCTTCGCGCGCCTCGCGGGTCGCGAAATCGCGTTCGTGTAGGGCCCGCCGGACCGCAATCAGGTAGACGCCGGCGGCGCCTGCCACGAGCCCGATCAGGAGTGCAACGATGGCCATGAGGGCGACGAACGGTAGTCCTCCTACCGGACGGTGCCCGACCGCCGCCCCGCTCGCTACGATCTCGCAGATGCCGCCGACCCCACGTCCTCAGGGCCCGAAGAAGACCAACGTCAAGGTGCCGTCGGTCGGCGGGGACGGCTCGAACCGCCGCCTGCTCGCGATTCTCGGCGCCGTCGGCATCGTCATCGTCGCGGTTGCGCTCGGGTACGTTCTCTTCGGCGGCGGTGGCGGCAACTCGTCGTCCGACCCCGTCAAGCAACTCGAGGCCGCCGGCTGCACGGTCCAGGTCGTGAAGTCGCTCAAGGCGGGCGATCACTCGGTCCTGACGCCGAACGGAACGTCGACGAAGTGGAACACCTCGCCGCCGACGAGCGGCCCGCACTATCAGTCTGCGGCGATCTGGGGTGCTTACACCGAGGCGCTGAACCAGGCGCAGGTCGTTCACAACCTCGAGCATGGCGGCATCTTCATCCAGTACGGGCCGGCTGTGCCGAAGGCGACCGTCGCGGAATTGAAGGGCTTCTACGACGCCCACGTCAACGGGACGCTGCTCGCCCCGCTGCCGAGCCTCGGTTCGAAGATCGCCCTCGGTGCGTGGGTCACGAAGAGCGCCACCGCGGGCGACGTCGGCAAGGCGTACCTCGCAAAGTGCACGACCTTCGACGAGCAGGCCTTTGCCACGTTCTTCACTGCCAACCAGTTCCAGGGTCCCGAGCGTTTCCCGGCCTCGTCGCTCACTCCCGGCAGCTAGCCGGTTTCGCGCGGCAAACGCAGGGCGACACAGGCGTCGCCCTACAGGGCGGTCGATGTGCACCGTTCCGGGTTGTTGTTTGGGGGGGCGAGACCCGTCTCGCCCTCGGCCACCCACCTTTCTGGGCAGGGAGGGCTCACAGGGAACCGTGGGTTCCCGGCTTCAGGATCACGCGAAGCGTGCAAGAGATGTGCACTTGTGAAAGTCGCGATAGCCTTTCCCCATCGCGACTTTCACAAGTGCCGGGGCTGGGACTCGAACCCAGACGGCCCGAAGGCCACCCGATTTTAAGTCGGGCGCGTATGACCAGTTTCGCCACCCCGGCCGGGGATCGGAGTGTAGAGGCTTGCCCGGGTCGCTCTGTAGACTGCGCGCGCCATGGCGAGCATCCACGAAGCCGACGTGCACGGGCCGCTCGAGTGGGATTCCCCTCTCTATCGCACCGCGATTGCCCAGTACGACCAGGCCGTGCCACATGCGAACATCGATCCGGATGTCGCGGAGCGGCTTCGCTACCCGGAGCGGGCGTTCATCGTCAGCTGCCCGGTGCGCCTCGACTCGGGCCGGCGAACCGTCTTCGCCGGCTACCGCGTGCAGCACTCGAGCGTCCTCGGCCCGACCAAGGGTGGGATCCGCTACGACAGCGAGGTCACCCTCGGCGAGTGTGCGGCGCTCGCGGTGTGGATGACGTGGAAGTGCGCGCTGTTGCGCCTGCCCTACGGTGGCGCCAAGGGTGGCGTCCGCTGCAGTCCGCGCGAGATGTCCCTGGGAGAGCTGGAGCGCCTCACGCGCCGCTTCACCTCGGAGCTCCTACCGATCATCGGCCCGAAGGAGGACATTCCGGCGCCGGACATGGCGACGAACGAGCAGACGATGGCCTGGATGATGGACACGTATTCGGCCCAGAAGGGTCACGCCGTACCCGAGATCGTGACGGGAAAGCCGATCTCGATCGGCGGTTCGGTGTTCCGCCACGAGGCGACGGGAGCAGGCGTCGTGATGACGATCGCGCGCGCCTGCGAGCGGCTCGGCTGGAAGCTCGCCGATCAGCGCTGCGTCGTGCAGGGCTTCGGCAACGTCGGCGGGATCGCGGCGCAGGAACTCGTCGACCGTGGCGCCACGGTGATGGCCGTCTCCGACGTGTCCGGCGGCGTGTACGACCCGGCCGGGCTCGATATCCCGACGATGAGCGCCTATGCAAAGGAGCACGGCTCGCTCGAAGGTTGGGCGATCGGCGCGCGGATCACGAATGAGGAGCTGCTCGAGCTGCCCTGTGACATCCTCGTCCTTGCCGCACGCGAGAACCAGGTGACGTTCGAGAATGCGCCTCGGCTGCAGTGCCGCCTGATCGCCGAGGGTGCCAACGGGCCGATTTCGCTCACGGCGGACTCGATCCTGAGCGAGCGCGCGATCCCGATCCTGCCGGACATTCTCACCAACGCGGGTGGCGTCACCGTGTCGTATTTCGAGTGGGTGCAGGATCTCGGCCGCCTCTTCTGGGGCCGTGACGAGATCCGCTCGAAGCTGGCCGAGAAGCTCAACGACGCCTTCGACCGCGTCTGGGACGTCTCGACCGAGAAGGACCTGACGCTGCGCACCTCGGCGCTCGTCGCCGGGATCCGCGACGTCGGTGCGGCGCTCGAGGCCAGAGGTCTATACCCGTGACGACCCAGCTCGTCCGCGACGCGATGATCACCGAGCCGCGGTCGTTGCCCGGTACGGCGTCCGCGCAGGAGGCGGGACAGGTGTTGACCCCACCTGAGGTGCGCGCTGTCTATGTCGTCGATCCCGACGGCGGACTGACGGGCGTGCTGACGCGCAAGACGCTCGTCGCCAAGGTCGTCGCGGCCGGCCTCGATCCGGCGACGACAGCGATCGAGCTACTCGCCGAGCAGCCCTACTACACGATCGACGCCGACACGCCCCTCGACGAGGCGTTCCACTTCCTCGAGGAGCACGACGCCGAGCGCGTGCCGGTGGTGGAGCATGGCCGGCTCGTCGGGGTGCTCTCGCGCAGCGTCCTCCAACGGCGCCTGGCCGAGGACGAAGAGCCGGAGACCGCGGCGGACGACTGAGCGCGGAACTGCGGGTACGACAGAAGCCTCACCCGCAGTGGTACGGTCGCGCCATGCTTCGCCTCGCCGAGATCCTGCTCGAGCCGCGGCCCACCGACGCGTGGGCGCAGCTGCGCCAGCTCGGGATCGACGAAGCCGTGGGAGTGCTCCCTCGCGGCGCGATCGACTGGCGCGCGCATGCCCCTGAGCAACCCTGGGAGTACGGCCCCCTCGCCCTCTACCGGCAGCTCGTCGAGGATGCAGGCTTCCGCCTCACCGTGATCGAGGACAACCCCCCCATGGATCGGCTCCGCCTCGGCCTTCCGGGCCGCGAGGAGGAGCTCGAGGCGGTGCTCGAATTGCTCCGGATGATGGGGAAACTCGAGATCGAGGTGCTCTGTTACAACTGGATGCCGATCGTCTCCTGGTCGCGCACGTCGGTCGCGCTACCCGGTCGTGGCGGCGCGGAGGTGAGCGGGTTCGACGCGCGGGTGTGGGAAGGCGGGCCGCTGGCCCCGGGTGCTCCGGTCGCCGAGGAGCTGCTGTGGGAGACACTCGCCTGGTTCCTGGAGCGCGCGGTGCCGGTCGCCGAGGAGGCTGGTGTGCGCCTGGCGCTCCATCCCGACGACCCGCCGCTCTCACCGGTTCGTGGGGTCGGGCGGATCATCCGCTCGCTCGACGCCTACGACCGCGTCTTCGAGCTGCAGCCGAGTCCCACGAACGGGATGACGATGTGCCAGGGCAACGTCGCGCTGATGACCGACGACCTCCCGGCGGCAATCCGGCAATTCGGCGCCGCGGGGCGGATTCATTTCGTGCATTTCAGGGACGTCCGCGGCACGCCCGATCGGTTCGTCGAGACCTTCGTCGACGAGGGCCCCACCGATATGGCGGAGTGCATTCGCGCCTATCTCGACGCGGGTGTCGACGCCCCGCTGCGTACCGACCACTCGCCGACCCTTGCCGGCGATGTCGCCCCGGTCGCGGGCTATCCGACCCTGGGTCGCCTGCACGCCATCGGCTACGTGCAGGGCCTGCTCGCCGCCTGCCAGACCTGACCGACGGGATGCGGTGTCAGGTCTTGCATTGACGCGTCCGCGGCGTGGGGAGGCCTGCGTGTCGTGGACACGGTCGCTCTCCAGCAACTCCATCGAGCAAGGGCACCGGCGCTGCTCAGTCGATCGGCTCGTCGGGATAGCGCTCGAGCAGCGGTTGAATGCTCTCGAGCCAGCCCCGCTCGCGATAGGCCCGAAACATCTCCCAGGTGCAGAGCGTCGCCGGATCCTCGACCCGGTCGGGGAAGAGGACACCGTCGAGGTGGTCGAGCTCGTGCTGCATCGTGCCGGCGCTGAGGCCACCGAAGCGCTCGACGTGCTCGGCGCCTTCGGGGTCGAGGTACGTCACCTCGACCTCGGTGAAACGAGGCAGGAGGCCACGCAGGTTCGGGATCGAGAGGCAGCCCTCGTAGCTCGGGTGCGTCTCGCCGCCGACGGGGCGGACGACCGGGTTGACGAGGACGCGCAGGCCAAGCCGCGGCTTATAGGGGTAGCGTGGATTGTCGCCCACCTCGACGGCGAAGATCCGCAGCGGAACATCCACCTGCTGGGCCGCGAGGCCCGCGCCGTTCGCGGCGCGCATCGTGTCGACGAGGTCGTTGCAGAGCTGCGCGAGCCCCGGTGACCCGAGCTCGGCCTCAGGCACCTCGCGCGCTCGCGTCCGCAGCGCGGGGTGGCCGATCTCGACGATCGTGAGCGGCGCCACGGGGCGACGATACCGCTGGTGCATCGTCCACGCTCCGGCAAGCCTTCCGGCATGGTCCAGATGACCACGTCGCTGCTGCGAGAAGCCTCGGAGCAAGATCCTCGAGGAGCTCCGTGCCGACGAGCGGTGAGCGCACCCTGTACCTCGCCTCCCAGGCAATCGTCGAGCTCGTCGTCGTAGAGGAAGAGACTGCGGCGCTGCGCGCCGCCCTCGCGTCCGTTTTCGCGCGGGTGTCGTGCACCCTCGCCCGCGTTGAGGTTGTTCGTGCTGTGAGACGCAAGGGCCTGCGCGTCGTTGCCGACGCCCGGCGCGTGCTCGAAGGCATCGAGCTGATCGAGTTGGATGACGGGCTGCTCGACCTCGCCGGCGACCTTGACGCCCCTTTGCGCGCGCTCGACGCGATCCATGTCGCAGCGGCGATTGAGCTCGGAGATCAGCTCGGGACGTCGATCACCTACGACGCGCGAATGGCCAGTCCCGCGGAAGCCCCGGGCCTGCCTGTCGCAGCGCCGGCCTGAGGGCCGTCAGATTCCCGGCACGAACCAGAAGACCCGGCGAACCTGGGCGCGCGCGTGCCTGACGGCCGCGAGTTGGGTGTTGAGCTGCGCCCGAGAGACGGCGAGCCGCTCCGCTGCGGACTGCAGCCGCCCGGCGGCCGTCGCTGCTGCGGCCGAGTGCCGCTCGATGCTGGCCGAGACGGCGTTGATCCGGTCGAGCTCGGCACCGACTGTCTTCGAGCTGCGCTTGAAGTCCCGCCAGAACTGGAGGCCGCGGACGACAGCGAAAGCGAGTCCGGCTAGGGTGGCGATGAGCAGGATCGCGACGGAGAGCCAGAGGACCATGCCCGAACGCTAACAGTCCGGTCGACCGAAACGGACGGTGCTACGATGGATGCTGCGTCGCGGGGTGGAGCAGTCAGGTAGCTCGCCGGGCTCATAACCCGGAGGTCGCAGGTTCAAATCCTGCCCCCGCTACTCAAAAGCCCTGGTAATCAGGGCTTTTTCTTTGCGTAGATCACCTCCGCAGGCAAACTTTTGCCCAACTTTTGCCCCAACGTTGCCGAAGAGGCCAGCTTGCCGTCTGCGATGCAGCGATGATCCTGCGTTGGGTCGACCCCCTCTTGCTATGCCCGGCGACCAAAACGATGGCCGAGCAGAGCGCCCAGACCAATCGGCGCGCTGCTCGGGTTCGGACTCTGGAGGGCTACGAAGGCAGCTCGAACTCGGTGCTTTGGCTACCCGGCGATCGGTTGCAGTCGCGGGTGGGTCTGGACGGGCGCGTTTGCCCTCGGAAGTACGAGGTTCTTCCCGTTCGCGGCGACGAACGCAGCCGCTGGCTTTCCCTTGCCCACGTAGGTGAAGATAATCCGCTTGCCGTCCGGTGTCCACGTTCCCTGGATCGCGCGGGTTGGAGCTTTGAACTTCGTGATCGGACGAACGTTCGAGCCGTCGGCGCGCATCCGCCAAAGATTGTCGTCTCGCTGGAAGACGATCTCGTTCCTCGACGGGTGCCAGTCGGGCACGCTCGCGATCCACTTTGAGGGAGTGAGGCGGCGTACGCCACCCTGACCATCGGCTCGAACCGTGGCGATTGCGCCGCCGGTGATGACCGTCGAGTCCCAGTTGTCCGAGTCGAAACGGGCGATCTCGAAGACGAGTCGCTCACCATCAGGAGACCACCGCGGCGCGAAGATGTACTCGTTCCCGGTGATCGTGGTCACCGAGCGGACATTCTTCGTCTCGACGTCGATCACGCGGAGACTTGCGCCCGCGTTCGTGTTTGTTTTTGGGTTCACGACCGCCTGCATGAACGCGATCGACTTCCCGTCTGGAGACCACGCAGGGTCTTGATGGTCGACGCACGGTGCATTGCAGGTCGTGAGACGGGTGAGGTTGGTCCCGTCCACGTTGACGGTCCAGATTCCCTGGAAATCCACGTCCATCGCGATTTGCCGGCCGTTCGGCGACCAGTCCGGATGTTCCTGCCCGCCGGCGGGGATCAATGTGACGGCGTGGGCGCGGCTGCCGTCGACACGGGCGATACGGACGCGCCCATCACCCTGATACGCGAGCCAGGGGGCGGGCAGCCCCGAGGCCGTTGTGCGGTTGGTGTCGGCGCCTCTCGCTGTACTCAGTCCTCCGAGCGAGGCTGCGGCTGCCGCGGCGACGACGAGCAACCAGCCGATGCTCCTGTGCGATCTCATCGTGTGTCCCTCCTGGGCGTGATCCGCCCCGGGGTTTGTTGGAGGCGGTACTTCGTGGCGGACAGGTTCCGGTCTCTCAGGTGGCGTGGGTGGGGGTGCGCCAGGAGGGGGTTGCGCTCCATGGTCCGATGGTTCCGTAGATTTGGAGGTCGGTGAGGTGGGCAGCGTTGGAGCCGTCGGGGTTGACCACGACGAGGCCGTGTTCGCCGGCGATCGCGAGTTGGCGGCCGTTGGGTGACCAGATGGGCTTTCCGCCGCGTCCGCGGCCGCAGCTGAAGATGGTGGCGTTGGGTGTCACGTTTCGGCCGTTGGGTTGGATCATTTGGACGGTCGCGCAGCGGGATTGGTAGGCGATGGTCTTGCCGTTTGGTGCCCAGGCCGGTGAGCCGATTGCGGAGTTGGTCAGCAGCGTGAGGTTCGAGCTGTCGCGGTTGACAGTCCAGATTGAGCGGGCGGTGGGGCGCCTGCGGTCCATCCATGGCTCGAAGCCGGGGCTTTCGGCGCCGGTAACGAAGGCCAACTGTCGGCCATCGGGTGACCACGCGGGGGAGTGTGCGGGTGAGGCGGAGCCGGTCGCGAGGAGGTGGGGCATGGTTCCGTCGGCGTTGACGATTCCGATGGAACCGCCGCAGGCGTACGCGATTTGAGATCCGTCGGGTGCCCAGGCTAGGCCTTCGAACGTCAAGTAACCGGGCGTCCCTGCCGCACCATGCGTTCCGCAGGCGGGTGCCTTCTGAAGGTTCACGCCTTCGTGGCGGAGGATGAGACGGTCCTCGCCGGTGGCAACGTTGATCACGTGAACGCCGAGCTGGGCATACGGCAACCCGAACGAGGTCGTCGAGATCGCAAGTTGGCGCCCAACGGGTGACCACACTGCGCTGATGGTTTCGCCGCACCAGGGGGCGGCGTCGGGGCAGCGGGCGATCGGGTGTAGATGACCCTTGCGCCCGACCGCTGCGACGGTGTACCAACCTTCTGGCCCGTACCCCGGTCGAACCTCGGGAAGCCGAGCGATCGTGATCAACCCTGCGACCGGGGAGTCTGCGATAGCGGCGGCGATACCGGGCTCCTCCCCCAAGTCCGCGCCTGACCCTCCGCCTCCCCAACCCATGACGCCAAAGACGGCAACGGCGACAATCGCGCTGACGAGCGCGAGGGCCCATGCCCGGCGACGAAGTCTGGCCCTATGCCGTTCTCGCGCCTCCTCGATCAGCGCCTCTGGGTTGGCAACGGGCGTATCGGTCACCGGAACTGAGCTGTACTCAGTGATAGCCACACGTTCGTCGCGCACCTCGGGTGGAGCTGACACACTCATCTCGACACCACGATCATGATTAAGCTACTATGATTAGCATTATAAGAACTGTCAAGATCGATCGCGAAGAGCCACACGAGCTCCACGAGCAAGTCGCCGGCCAGATCCGCCGGGCGATCGCCGACGGTGAAGCCAAACCGGGTGAGCGCCTTCCTCCTGCCAAGGACCTCGCCGCAGAGCTCGGTGTAAACACAAACACCGTGCTGCGCGCTCTACGCGAACTGCGCGACGAGGGCCTCCTCGAGTTTCGCCGCGGTCGCGGGATAACCGTCGTCGGCACACCAGAACGCGGCGCCCTCCTCACACAGGCTCGGGAACTGGTCGAATACGCACGCCGCCAGGGCTATCGACCCGACGAACTCGCCCGCATCATCGAGAATCTCGGCTGAGCCTCCCTTGAGGAATCCGAGACCGTCGACTGTAGACGCCCTGTACCGATAGGTACCCCTGCCCGAGCGCGCGGATGCACGTCAAACACGCGCCTGTACGAGCGTCTTCTGGTCTGACGCGCAGTTCTGCAAGGCTGCAAGCTAGGAAAGCCCTGCTATTGACGCTTTACGTAGGTCGGGGTATTCCGTTCAAATCCTGCCCCCGCTATGATGGAAAGGCCTGCAAATGAGGGTCTTTTACGTTCCATGGGACGGTCGGGTCACTCAGTTTGTACCCGAGTTTGTACCCGCCGCCTCGTCGACCGCCTCTGGGCGGAACAGGCCGTGCTCAGGCTCGAACATGCCGGCCTCTGCCACTTCGGCCGTGTTCGGGTAGCTCGTCTTGCTCGCATGGATGTAACGCTCCGTGGTCGACGCCCGCGCGTGCCCGGCCTTCGGCTGCACGAACATCGGCGGGACGCCAGACGCCGTTCGCGCGGGGCTTCAGGTTGAGTCGGGACGGCCGTCCTGTTGCACGACGTAGACGTTCCCATCGGGTCCGCGGAAGAAGAACCAGCCGAACCCTTCCATGCTTGGGTTGTCGAACAGTTCGTCGGCCCAGACGAGTTCGCCGATCAACTCGACCTCCGCAGCTGCGAGTTCTTGGCGTGCGCCGACTATGTCGTCAACGGCGAAGGCGACCACCGTCCCTTCGCTCACCTCGGACGGGAAGACTTTCGTGTTCGCATGATCGGCGCCGAAGACCTCGATGAAGTCACGACGGCCTGACGGGAGCTGGAAGATCGACCAGCCAGCCTCAGAGTGGACGCCGTCGAGCCCGAGGACGTCTCGAAACAACGACACCGTGGCGTCGAAGTTCCCGGTTCGAGTGCCGAGGAAGCAGATCCGCTTGACGTTCATGGTCCCTTCATACAGGAGCACGCGCCTCGCCCGTCCTCATGCATCATTCCAGCATCGCTGGCGCCGGCGATTCTTGTCCCTGCGCGGCGACTTGTTCGTTCGTCACGGCGATTCGCGCACGCCCTCTTGGTCGAGGCAGGGGGCGGGCCTGCGGGGTAGGGTCATCACCACTCGAACAAGGGGAGCCGGACGATGATGGTTCATTCGCGGGTCGAGAGCTCGCATCTTGCCGGCAACTTGTTGGGAGATCCGAGCGAGCGGGATCTGTTCGTATATCTGCCGCCCGGCTATGAGGAGTCGGACCAGCGGTACCCGACGGCATATTTGTTGCAGGCCTACGGTACGACTGTCGCGGAGATGGTTGACCCGCCAACGGACGGGGAGCGCTGGCGGCCGCCGATCGAGGACGTCCTCGAGCCCGTCTTCAGGCGGATGGGAGTGCCGCCGATGATCGTCGCGATCCCGGACGGCTGGTCGCGTTGGGGCTGCGGTCAGTGGGTCGACTCGCCCGTGACCGGGAACTTCGAGCAGTACCTCATCCACGATGTCGTTCCGACCGTCGACGCGAACTATCGCACGATCCCGGCCGCGCACGGTCGAGGAGTGTTTGGGTTTTCGTCGGGAGGGTTCGGCGCCTGGAATGTTGCCTCGCGCAACCCCGATGTCTTCGCTGCGCTGGCCATGTTGTCGGGCGACTCGTTCCTGGACATGACCCACAAGTTCATGCCCTACAAGTACTACGACAGCATCTGGCCCGAGGCGCCCGACGGCCCTGTCGAGGGGAACATCTGGTCGGAACTCGTTTACGACTACTCCGCCACCTACTCGCCCAACCCGGACAACCCGCCCTTCTACGTCGATCTCCCGGTTGCCTGGCCCAGTGGCGAGCTGATCCAGGACGTCTGGGATCGCTGGCTTAGTTTCGACCCGGTCGTCAACGTCCACGACCGCCTCGACAACCTCCGAAAGCTGTCTGGCATCCTGCTCGACGCGGGCTCGAACGACGACTACAACCTGCACTGGGGCCACCGGCTCCTCGGCCACTACCTCGATCAGGCCGGCATCGCACACGAACACAGAGAGAACCCGGGAAACCACGGCGGCCGGGCAAACGAGCGCTACCAGGTTGCGCTGCAATGGCTGTCGCACGTCCTGCCCGGACCCAAGCGCTAACCCTTGAGCTACGAATGCCAGTCGGTTCCGTAACAGTGGCCCAGTCCACTGATTTCCGTAGGTAGGTTGTCAGCTCCGGAGACGGTTTCCCGTCCCTCATACCGATGCTCTTCGATCCTCCCAGTCATGAGCGGTTGACCGAGCGTCCGTGGGACGAGCCACGTGTGCGTGAGGCGATCGCGGCGATTGCCGCTGATGCCGAGGCGGCGTTCGACGAGCTCTCGTTGTGGCCGGCGCACCCACACGACGAGGAGGTCGGGCCGCTTCCGCGGCTGGCGTCTCTCTATCTTGGTGCTTCGGGCGTGATCTGGGCGCTTCACGAGCTCGAACGTGTCGGTGCAGCTGAGCTTCGCCGCGACTGGGCTCCCGTGGCGGAGAGTCTGGCGAAGGACTATCTGTCTCGCCCTGATTTCGAGGGGCTTGTCGAGGGCCCGGTCCCGTCGTTGTGGATGGGCGAGGCCGGGATACTTCTTGTCGCGCACACGCTCGCGCCGGCCGCCTGGCAGGAGGAGCGGCTGCTCGAGGCTGTTCGGGCCAATGCCGCGAATCCCTCGTGGGAGCTGATGTGGGGTTCGCCGGGAACGATGCTCGCAGCGCAATTTATGGCCCGGCGAACGGGCGCAGACGTTTGGCGTGAGGCGTGGCACGAGTCTGCCGACCTGCTCTGGGCTGAGTGGCGTGACGACCTTTGGCTGCAGGATCTTTACGGAAGCCGTGTGCACATTCTCGGGCCCGCGCATGGGTTTGCCGGCAACGTCTGGGCGCTGGCCGGCGGAGATCTCCTCGAGCCGACCCGCCGGACGGAGCTGGAGCGGCGTGCCGTAGCGGCGGCAGCCAGGTACGCGACTCGGTCTGATGGGCTGGCCCAGTGGCCGATGTCGCTCGAACCACGCGAGGGGAAGTCGCAGGAGGTTCGTACCCAGTGGTGCCATGGCGCACCCGGCATCGTCACCTCGCTCGCGACGATTGCACCGCGAGACGAGCAGTTCACAGACCTCCTGGAAGCCGGTGGAGAGTTGACCTGGCAGGCCGGGCCGCTGGCGAAGGGGGCGGGTCTCTGCCACGGCACCGCCGGCAACGGATATGCCTTTCTGAAGCTGTTCGAGCGAACCGGCAACGCGCTCTGGCTCGAGCGCGGCCAGGCGTTCGCGATGCATGCAATCGAACAGGTCGAGCAGGCAACTGCCACCTACGGGCGGGGCCGCTACTCACTATGGACAGGCGACCCAGGCACAGCACTCTTCCTCCACGGCTGCCTCACCGCCACCGCGACCTTCCCGACCCTCGACCACTTCTGACCGCGACCGTCGCCAGACGGGCTAAAGCGACTCCGACGGCGACCTGCGTTGGCTGGCTCGTGCTTCAGTCGCGGCGCCGCAGCCGAAGCGCGTGCAGATCTTCGGCCAGGATCGCTTCCGCGTTCCCGGGCATCGACTTCCAGTCGTCGGCCGCCGCGTGGATGTAGCGGCCGCTGAGCGCGTCGAGCGCGCCCGACGCGAGAAAGGCCACGAGCTCTGCCGTCAGCTCGGGCGGCGACCAGACGGACGCGTCATCCCAGATGTCGGCGAACAGCGGCTCTGTCATCTCGGTCTTCACCATGCCTGGTGAGATCGCGAAGGCGGAGACGCCGAAGGCGCGCGCCTCGGCCGCAAGTGCCTCGGTCAGTCGGACGAGCGCTGCCTTGGACGCCTGGTACGCGGAGTCGATGCTTGCGTCCCAGTCCATTTCCAGACGAAAGAACGCCGCGTTCGACGAGACATTTACGATGCGCCCGTCGCCGCGCTCGCACATGCCGGGAAGGAACGCTCGCGAGCACAGGAACGGGCCGAGTAGATTCACTTCCACGACGCGCCACCAGGCGGCTGCGTCCTTCGTCCACGTCGCACCGCCCACACCGCCAGTGCCGGCGTTGTTGACGAGAAGATCGATACGACCGACCTCCGCCGCAACCCGTTCGACGGCGGCGGCGTCCGTCACGTCGAGAACGAACGGCAGCGCGCCCGTCTCTGCCGCTACCTCCGCAAGCGCCTCCTGAGTCCGCGCGACGATCGCCACACTCCAGCCGTCGGATACGAGCTTCCGCGCGATCTCGGCTCCGATTCCACGCCCTGCACCGGTGACCAGGGCTGTCGGACGACGGCTCACTAGGTGAACCATCTCACATACCCGCAGTCGGGTCACATTCCGTAATGCTGGCGCATGCGAGTTCTGGCTCGTCCCGGACCTGAGAAGATCGGCCGAGCATGGAGATCATCGATCTTTCAGTACCGATCGTCGCTAGTCCGGCCGGGACGCCGGATCTGTTGCGCACCGAGATCGAGTTCGCCGACCATGCCGCGGGTGCGGATGCGATTGGGGATCTCTTCGGAGTCGGTCATGAGCTGCTTCGTGACGGCGAAGGGTGGGCGGTTGAGACGTTCACTCGCTTCGGCACGCACAACTCCACCCACGTCGACGCCCCGTACCACTACAACTCGACGATTCGCGGCGAGCCCGCGCAGACGATCGACCAACTTCCGCTCTCGTGGTTCTTCGCTCCCGGAGTCGTGCTCGACTTTCATGACCGTGGCGACGGCGATGCGATCGACGTCGTCGACATCGAGGCAGCCCTCGAAACGACAGGGCATTTACTGCGTGAGCTGGACATCGTCCTGATCCGCACCGGACGTGACGCCTTCATCGACGAGCCCGACTACATGGCACGTGGACCGGGAGTCACTCCCGAGGCGACGCGGTGGCTCTACGAGCACGGCGTTCGCGTCATGGGGATCGACGCGTGGGGCTGGGACAGGCCGCTCTGGATGCAGGCGAGAGACGCACTGGCGAGCCGAAAGCCTGGTGTGTTCTGGGCGGCCCATCAGACGGACCTTGCCTACTGCCAGATCGAGCGCGTCGCGAACCTCTCCCAGCTTCCGGCGACGGGCTTCACCGTCGCGTGCTTCCCCCTGCGCCTGGTCGGCGCCAGCGCCGCGCCCGCGCGTGTGGTCGCGCTCATCAACTAGCACCAGTGGCGCAACCCGTCTCCGGTTCCCGACGTGCTCGCGTCAGGCGTCACCGGGAACGCCGGCGCACGCGAGAGGGCCGGAGCCGGGAGGCGCTTGGATGTCGTCGTGCCCGTGCTGACATACTCGGCGGCGAATGCCATATGCGGCCATTGACGGTCTGACGATGTATTACGAGGTTCACGGGGACGGCCCTCCCCTCCTGTTGCTCCACGGCGGCGGAGGTTCGATCCGCGAGAAGTGGATTCCGTTCTTCTCGTCCGATTTCCGGGTCGTTGCGCCTGAGCAGATGGGGCACGGACGCACGGCTGATCTCGTAGAGCGGTCATTTCACTACCACGGAATGGCGGAGGACACGGTCGAACTAATGCGCAGCCTGAAGATCGAGAGCGCGAGCGTTGTCGGCTATAGCGACGGAGGCATCATTGCTCTCGACATCGCCGTTCATCATCCCGAGCGAGTGACGAGGCTTGTAGTTTCCGGGGCGAACGCGCGCTTCGACGGCTACACCGCCGAAAACCAGGAGCTCGTTCGAAATCTCGATCCTGACGCAGAGCCCGTCTCCGACGCGTACGCCCGCCTGTCTCCTGACGGGGCAGACCGCTGGCCCCGCTTTCTCGGCCGTCTGCAGCCGATGTGGTCCGCTGAGCCCGACTTCACTGACGAGGAGCTCCGGAACATCCCGGCGCCCACCCTGCTCGTCATCGGCGACGCCGACATCGTGACGCCGGAACACGCAGTCGAGATGTTCAGGGCGATCCCCAGGGCGCAGCTGTGCGTGGTTCCGAACGCCGGCCACGGGGCCATGCCCAAGGAGGCGGTTCTGACGTTTCTCAGCGAGGAAGCCGCGAGCGCGAAGTAGCAATCGGGCTCGAGGCATTTACCGGGTAGCCGATCGGACACGAGAGCTGGCTCATGCCGATGATTGCGAGTTGCCGCTGGATCGCACAGGACGCGCAGTCGTATCCGCTGTGCAGCTGGCCCCGCACGGTAGACGGGCCCAGGCTCGGGAAAAGGTGCAGATGAAGCCCTGCAAATGGCGCTTTCGCAGGTCGGGGTATTTCGTTCATATCCTGCCCCCGCTACTTAAAAGCCCTGGTAATCAGGGCTTTTTCTTTGCCTAGATCACCTCCGGCAGCAAACTTTTGCCCAACTTTTGCCCGAACACCTTGCCGAAGAGGCGATTTTCCTAGATCACGCCGACCTTCCAGTTCACAGATTCCTCCTGGGGGTTCACGGAGGGGCCGATGTGCGTAGCCATGCGTCTTGAGGCCTACCAGTTAGATGGTGTTGCACCGCGTTCGATGCTCCGAAGATGCCCCGGCGGCCGCCCGAAGCCGCGGCCGCGTGGTGGTCGGCTCGCGCCCCTCGCAGCGACCCATCTAAGCGCGCGCGCCAGGCCCGTAGGCGAGACGGAGCGGGCGCCCCTCGGCGAAGCGCTCGGGGCGCAAGGGCGTTACGTCGATCGGCGACTCGGCGCCCAGCACCTCTGCAGCGACGACCTCACCGACGGCGGGCGAGAGCTTGAAGCCGTGGCCACTCCAGGCCAGCGCCAGGTGCAGGCCGTGTACGCCAGGTGCCTCGCCGATGATCGGATTCCAATCGGGCGAATAGTCGTACGGCCCGGCCCATCCGCGCCTCCACATTGCGCCGGCGAGCGCCGGATACCTCTCGTGGAGCCCGCGCCGGATCGCGTCCTCGTACCCCGGTGAGACATCGTAGTCGCACTCGTCGGCGGCGACGAGCGGCTCGTCGCCGAAGTAGGCCACCGCGCAGAACTCTGCCCCGCGGTCGGGACGCACGACGACGTTGCCGACCGCATCGGAACAGACCACGCTCGGCCGCGGAGCGCCTGCTGGCTGACGCAGGACGGCGACCTGGATGCGCTTGAGCGCGATCGGCACGTCAACACCGATCGGCGTCAGCAGCTCGCGCGCCCACGCTCCCGTCGCGAGCACGACGCGGTCGCTCGCGGCAACTGCCCAAGCCTTCTGGAGTGGTGTGTTCGGCTGGGAGCTCGAGGCAGCTCCGGGTCCGCCTGTGCCGTGCGTAGATCCGAGACCTGCGGAGCAGGCGATCCGCTGCAGGCGTGAGACCACTTGCCTCCTACGTCTGCCGGAGTTGTCTGTCAGGAGGTGGCGCCGTCCGACGTGCTGACGTCGAGCGAGGTGCTGAACATGATCTCGCCGTAGTGGACGTCGATCAGGCTGATCTCGGTCATGTT